>JADLFM010000127.1 GCA_020845495.1 Chloroflexota bacterium | reverse complement strand
CGACGGGAGGCTGAGGTCAAGGAGCGCCTGCGGGGCTTGAAGCTGGAGGCGGCGAAGGAGCGACTACGAGAGGCCCTGAGCCCGATCGAGGAGGGCGCCCAGCAGCTCCACGCGGCGGTGTTCGAGGTGGCCACCGCGATCAGGGCGTCACTGCGGAAGCACGGAGCCCTTCCCGGCGGGTCAGTGCGGCGAGCGCGTGAGCTGACGCGCTGGTTCCGCTTGATGAACTGGCAGTCCGACGCCCAGCTCGAGGCACTGCTCGCCGAGCTCGAGAGCCTCGCGAGCCGCCCGGCGGGAAGGCGCAAGCGCGATCCCGGCCCGATCGACCAGGTCCTCAGCGACATCGTCGAGCTGTGCTACGCCGACGCCCGCGCGCTGGCCGAGCCGCACCGAATGGTGGCGCTCGAGCTGTAGCGGGATGAGCTCAAACGGCTGGGCCGCCAACGTGGCCGGCCCTGCCGTCGTCGACCATTGGAGGCAGACCATGCTTGACACTGCGTCCGTCGAGGCACTCGTCCGCGAGCTCGATGTGCTGATCCACGCCCGCTATCCGCTCATCGCCGTCAGCACCTTCGAGGAGCAGAGCTTCCGCCGCCTCATGGCCGCGGTCGCCCACCTCGAGCGGCACGCGCCGAAGGGCCTGTACATGTGGAGTCGGACCAGCGGGCTCCGCCAACTGTCCGGCCCTGGGATCGCGGCCAGCGAACGGGTCTTCCCGAGCACCGAAGACCCGCTGTCGATCCTGGAGCACATCGCGGAGGCCGAGCGCGGCCTCTACGTCCTCTGCGACTTCGGGCCGTACCTGGCGCCGTTCGGCCAGGAGGAGCCGTTGCTGGTCCGACGCCTCCGCGAGCTGGCCTGGACGATCAAGTCACGCCCGGTCACGGTGCTCTTCGTCGGACCGACTTTCCCGGAGATCCCAGCCCTTGAGAAAGAGGTCAAGACGATCGACTTGCCGTTGCCCGACGAGGGCGAGGTCGATCGCATCCTGCACCTGAACCGACTCCGCGAGAACCCGGACGTCAAGCTGAGCGTGGACAGGCTCACGAAGGAGCAACTGGGCCAGGCCCTCCTCGGGCTGACCGAGACCGAGATCGAGAACGCCCTCGCCAAGGCGGCGATCACCTTCCGTGGGATCGGTCCTGAAGCCTTGCCGCTGATCCTGGACGAGAAGCGGAGTGTCATCCGGCATGGGGGCGCGCTCTCCTACAGCCATCCGGAGCCGGCCGATCACCTGGGCGGCTACGCCAACCTGCGAGGACTGCTGCAGGAGGCAGCAGTCACCTTCACACCCGCGGCGCGTGAGTTCGGCGTCGAGCCGATGAAAGGCCTGCTGCTCGTGGGCCTACCCGGGACGGGCAAAGATCTCGTGAAACGCATCGCCGCGTCGATCCTTGGCCGTCCCCTGCTCGACCTCGACTTCGGGGCCGTCATGGGCGAGGGCGGCGGCGTGATCGGTTCTGCTGCAATGAGCATCAAGCGGGCCCTGGCGATCGCCACCACGCTCAAGGGGATCCTGGGCATTTCCGAGTTCGAGAAGGCGGTCGGAGGGCTCCAGTCGTCGAATCGCAGCGACGGCGGCGAGACGGCCCGCACGATCGCCCACCTCCTCAACTGGATGCAGGAGCAGCAGGACGTGTTCGTCGTCGGCACAGCGAACGACGTACGCCAGCTCGCGCCCGAGCAGATCAGGCAGGGCAGGTTCGGTCAGGTCGTCTTCGTCGATCTGCCCACCATGGAAGACCGCGCGGAGATCTTCAAGGTCCACCTGAGCAAGCGAGGCCGAGACCCACTCACATTCAGCCTGGAGCAACTGGCTCGCGGCTCGGATGGTTTCTCGGGCGCCGAGATCGAGGCGATTGTCAAGCTGGGCATCCTCAACGCCTTCATGGACGGTCCCCGTGAGGTCACCATGTCCGACCTCATCCGGCGCGCGCGTTCGATCCGCCCGACGTCGGAGGTCAAGCGCGAGGAGATCGAGGAGCTACGTCGCTGGGCGCGCGAGCATCTGGCGATCGACGCCGTGCGGGAACAGCCGATCACGGGCGACCGCCTGATGGAGTTCTGACGCCGCTCACCGAGCGGCTCCTGGGTGGCCCGCGTGCGGGCCACCCCTACCGCCGGCCGGGTCCCCTGTGGCCCGGCTGCCACCCCCACGTCGAGTAGCTCTGGAGGCGACCAAGCATGTCCAAGTACCTGACCTTCCCCGAGATCCACGTCAAGGACCGGCGGCTGCTCCTTGCCGCGCTCGCCGAGATCGGGTTCCCCGACGTCGAAGAGGGCGATCGGCTCCCGCTGTACGGATACCAGGGCGACCGTCGCCCGGAGACGGCTGAGATTGTCGTCCGCCGCCAGCTCATTGGCCACGCCTCAAACGACCTGGCCTTCGCGCTGACTCCATCGGGGTACGTCCCGGTGATCTCGGAGTATGACGAGCGCATGCTGCTCGCCGGTCAGTTTCTGACCAGACTCCGCACGGCCTACGGCGAAGCCGTCGTCGAAGAGGTCCGGCGACGGTTGCACGGCACCTCGCATCGCACCGTCGAAGGCGGTGTGGTGAAGATCCGCGTCCGGTATTAGGAGGAGCCATGCCGGAGATCGAGTTCACCATCGATGAGACGACCGGCGACCTCACGGTCCAGGTGAAGGGCGTCGCCGGGCCGACCTGCGAGGATGTGGCGAAGCTTGCCAGGGAGCTGCTTGGAACGCCCGCGAGCGAGAAGAACACCCCCGAGTATTGCGTTCGTTCCCGGATTCAGTGACAAATCCGACCGCGGCAAGGGACCTGACCCGGATGGCGTGCGAGTTCCTGATCCTCGTCGACGCGACGACCGGCGACCTCCTCGTCGAGGGGCCGGATCGACTCCCGCCGGAGATCTGCGATGTGCTGGAAGGCCTGCTTGGGCCGTCCCGGACGATCGCCTGTGCCGCGCCGCCCGACGTACGACTTCCTGAGCCGGCCTCGGCAGACGTACTGACCAGCACCGACTGCGTCCGCATCGCCGGATTCTGGTACGGGAGCCTGATGAGGGGCCTGGGCGACGAACCGTCGTCAAGCTCCAGGGCTGCTCGATTCGATGCGTTGGCTGCATCACGCCCGAGACCCGGGATTCGAACGGTGGCGTCGTCGTGCCGGTGGACCGCCTCGCCATCGAGCTGCTCGACCCCGGTCACCCCCGAGACGGGGTAACGATTCTTGGAGGCGAACCGTTCGCGCAGCCGGACGGGCTGCTCGCCCTTGTGCTCGCCCCCCGCTCGGGTGGCTGTCAACACATCCTCT
>JADLFM010000126.1 GCA_020845495.1 Chloroflexota bacterium | reverse complement strand
TCCTCCTCAGTTCGAGTTCGTCACCCGTACTGTCCGGAGTTCGGCACCTTGCCGGCCTTCCCTTTCTCCCACCGTTCGCGCACTTGACGAAACTGTCCGCCCATGAACCCGCGTGCGGGAGAGGGGGCTGGGGGTGAGGGCCCTCCCCCTACTCGAAGATCCAGCGGTCGGTTTCGCGGCTCCAGGACGTCAATTCCGAATCGCTGAACCACAGCCCGACTTCACGCGGCGCGGACTCAGGCCCGTCCGAAGCATGTACGAGGTTCCGCCCGACCTCGAGCGCGTAGTCACCCCGAATCGAGCCCGGCTCGGCCTCGAAGGACTTCGTCGTGCCGATCGTCTTGCGGACCGCCGAGATCGCGTTGCTGCCTTCCAACACCAGCGCGACGACCGGACCGGACCGGATATAGCGGAGCAGCCCCTCGTAGAAAGCCTTCCCCTCGTGCTCGGCATAGTGTCGTTGTGCGAGCTCTAGCGGCACCTGCATCAGCTTCATTCCGACGATCTTCAGGCCACGCGCCTCGAAGCGCGACAGGATCGGACCGACCAGCCCGCGCTGGATGCCGTCCGGCTTGATCAGGATAAGTGTTCGTTCCATGGCGGGGATTGTCGCCAGGGTGGCGAACGTCCTGCAAGGGTGAGGGGACTGTCGTCCTTCTGGTCAGACGGCACACGGGGCAGCATCGTGGACTGAGCGACTGCTCCCCACCTCACCAGGCCGCAATCTGCCTGCCCCGCCTGGGCCGAGAACGCACCGGCCGAGCCAGTGTGCTACCGTCATCGGCGTGATCGACAAGCGCGTAGCACTCTCTCAGGCCGCTCGGCTGGTGCCTGACGGCGCGACCGTTGCCTTCGGCGGCAGCCTGCTGCACCGTTTTCCTGGCGCCTTCGCCCGCGAGCTAGCACGGCAGGAGCGCCATGGGCTCCATTTCGTCAAGCCCTCGCCTGGCTACGACCTCGATCTGCTCTGCCGGGCGGGTGCGGTCGATGAGGCGACGGTCGGGATCGCGACGATGGAGGCTGGCCTTGGCATGCTGCCGTCGTTCCGCTCGCGCGCCGAGCGCGGCATCCTCCAGGTCCACGAGCATGCCTGAGTGGGCATCGCGACGGGGCTGCGGGCCGCGGCTCAAGGGGTGTCCTTCCTGCCGATCGCTGGTTTCCAGGGTAGCGATCTCGTGGCGGCACTTGGCCTTAAAACGGTGCGCGACCCGTACACCGACCAGGAATTCGTTGCTGTGCCGCGTCTCCAGCCCGATTGGGCCATCGTTCACGTCCCGGAAGCCGACATGTCTGGGAACGCGCGGATCTACGGCTCGCCCTTTTGGGACAGGCTGATGGCCCGTGCCGCTCGTCGTACGATTGTGACCGCCGAGCGGATCGTGCCGCGCGAAGAGTTGGCCCGCCAGCCCGAACGTACCACGGTTCCCGAGGTGCTCGTGGCCGCCGTCGTCGAGGCGCCGAGTGGGGCATGGCCAGGCTCCTGCTATCCGCTCTACCAGGTCGACTATCCGGCCGTCGAGCGGTACCTTTCCGCCCTGGACGACGATACCGCGTTCGCCGCATATCTCGCCGATGAGCCGGGCCTTGCGGCGCGCCGTGCTGACCTCGCCACCACGGCGCGGCTTGCGGACGAAGCGGCAGCAAGCGAGCGTCGTCTCTCAGCACCGCCGGCGGTGGAAGACGAGACGAACCAGCCAGGACCGGCCACTCTGGTTCGGACTCTCGGGGACGCTGCCAGGGGATGACCGGCCGCGACGATCCCTGGCGGCCCATCGATCTGGTCGTCCTCTCGATGGCGCGGCTGCTGCGGAACGGCGAGATCGCCTTTCATGGCGTCAACTCGATCCTGCCGATGGTGGCAGTGGCCGTCGCTCGGCGACTACATGCGCCGGGGCTTCAGGCGCTGAACATCGCTGGCGGCATCAATTCCGAGCCGCGCGCACTCCCGCGCTCCACCACCGACCCGGAACTCGCGTTCGGCTCGGCCGCGATCCTCTCCAACGAGGACTTCTACGACCTCTGCATGCGCGGTGGCGTCGATACCGTGTTCCTGGGAGCAGCCCAGGTCGACGGCCAGGGCCGAACCAACGTCTCGGTCATCGGGCCGCCGGATCGCCCCAAGATCAAGCTGCCGGGCGGTGGCGGCGCTGCCGTCTTGATGCCGACCGCCGGGCGGACGATCGTCTCGCGCGCCGAGCACAGCCGGCGCTCGTTCGTGGAGCGGCTGGACTTCGTGACCGCCGCTGGCAACGTCGACCGAGTGGTGACGCCGCTGTGCGTCTTCCGACGCGTGCAAGGCCGGCTTCAGGTTGAGTCGGTCCATCCATCCTCGTCGCCCGAAGAGGTGATCGAGCGAACTGGCTTCGCGCTGGCCGCCGACAGACCCTGGCCAGCCACCCCACTGCCGACGCCGGCCGAGCTACGCGCGCTCAACGAGGTCGACCCGGACCGGCTGCGCGATCTGGAGCGTAGGTGAGTAGCGAGCGGGCACACCGAGTACGGGAGGGGTGGGGCTGGTGAGCCGAGGATGGGTGTGGTGAACCGAGGGCCGGGCTGATGCCTGAGGATGGTGGCACAACCGACCACGCCGGGGTGAGCGCCGGCAGACCTCAACTGCCGGCGCCACGCCTGCGCTGGATGCCACCCGTCGCGCATGGCGGGCCGGACTTCGTCGAGCTTGCGGCGCTCGGGATCCGACCCGAAGCGCTACTCGACTTTAGCGTCAATCAGAACCCTCTCGGCGCATCGCCGCGCGCACAGCGTGCCATCGCGCTCGTCGATCCAGCGCCCTATCCCGACACCCGCTGCGTCCGCCTGCGGTCGGCGCTCGCCACGGCTCACGACGTCCGCGCGGACGACATCCTGGTAGGCAACGGCTCCATCGAGCTGCTCTGGCTGCTGGCGCAGACGTACCTGTCCACGGATGACCGCGTGCTGATCGTCGGACCAACCTTCGGGGAGTATGCCGCCGCGGCGGCCCGCCAGGGGGCCGCAGTGCGCGAAGTGGTGGCGAGCTCGGGCGTAGAGTTTCGGCCGGACGTGGACGAAATCTGCCAGACGATCCGCGCCATGCAGCCCCGTCTCGCCTTCCTCTGCAACCCGAACAATCCGACCGGGCAAGCGCTCGATCTCGCCGATCTGAAAGCCATCCTCGCGGCATGCGGTGAGACGCTGCTGGTGGTAGATGAGGCGTACATCGACTTCGCGGAAGGCGTCACGTCGGCGCTCGCGCTCCGTCAGGATCGCCGGGTGGTCGTCGTGCGCTCGCTGACCAAGAGCTACGGACTGGCCGGCCTGCGGCTCGGGTACGTGGTGGCGGATCCGGTCGTCGTGGACGTGCTGGCGTCGGCGCAGCCGCCCTGGAGTGTCAACGCCTTCGCTCAGACGGCCGGCCTGGCGGCGCTCGGCGACGAGGAGCACCTGACGGCCGGCCGGCGGCTCGCGCGGCGCGCTCGTGTCTCGCTCGTCGATGGCCTGGAGCGGCTGGGGCTGCCCTGCGTGCCGTCGCGAACCAACTTCTGGCTGGTGGAAGTGGGGGACGGCACGACGGCGCGCACGGAACTGCTCCGGCGCGGCATTCTGGTGCGCGACGCCACGTCGTTCGGCCTGCCGCGCTCTATCCGGCTGGCTGCCCGGCCCCTCGAAGAGTGCAGTCGGCTGCTGACCGTCTTGACGGACCTGATGACGACCGGCCTGCTTGGCCCGGATGTGAGCGGCTGACCTCGACCGCATAGGCCCAACGAGCGGCTGATCTGGATCAGTGTTTGCCGGGTCTCGTTACGGATAGCGATGTGGGCCGAGCGGACGCGGTCGAGATTCGGGGCTGTTGGCCAGCGCTCGTCAGGTTTCCTCAGGATACGGGCGGATCGGGTGGTCGTAGACCGGCTGCGCGTGTGCGCGTACCTGGCGGCGCTGCTGGCGGATATGGTCCAGTCCGCGCTGTAGGCCGTAGTCGCTGGTGTCGTGCAGGCCGATGAAATGCACGCCGTCGTCGACCCCATAGCCCACGAGGTTTCCCTCCGGGTCCAGGTGCGCGATGACCCCTAACTCGAGGTAGCGGTGCTCACCCTCGGCCGAGCCCAGGTAGTTGTAGGCGCGCCATGACGCGTCGTCCGGTGCTCGTACGACCTGCCAGTGCGGTCGCCGAAAGCGCCCGCGTCCCCAGGCGCGAGTCGCTGCGCCCACGAGCGCCTGTTGGACTTGCTCGTCGAGCCGTTCGGCCGCCGCTCGCTTCAGCCGTAGCCACGCCTCGGCGCGGTCATCGGCCATTCGGCAGCGAACAGGCGCTCGTGTTCTGCTGCTGGGCCTCGGCCTCGCGTTCCGCCGCGCGCCGCAGCGTCTGGCGGCGTATTGAGGCGTAGCACTGGCCGCACACATACCCGCGCCCATGCGTGAGTGGGATGGGCCGCCGCTCCTCGTACCCCTGGCCGATCAGGATGGTGCACACCCGGCAGTGGATCGGCTTTGACGGCAGGGGCGCCTGTCGCTCCTGCATGGTTCCCTCTTCCCCGTGGTCACTGAGAAACTGCGACGACAGCGCGAGATGAATGAGGATGCCACGACGCCAGCACTCCGCGGGGGCAGATTGTGACGCGATCGTGACTCCTGCCGGCTAGTATAGCGAGATCTCAACGTTTGCCAAGCTTTTTGGGCGCGATGTCGTTACCAGGATCGACGAGCACTCGGTCGCGGTCGTGCGCTGCGCCTTGCGGAGCCTCGGCGCGGCCAGCGGCCGCGCCAGCGTAGATCGACGGTTGAGCGTGGGCACGCGGGTTGCGCTTACCTCTGGTGAGGGCGGAGATGGTGTCGCTTGCGTACTACGACCTCGGAGGATGCTATGCCAGACAAAGCCAGCTACAAGTCAAAGGGTGGCGATAAGGATTCGGCCACCAAGAACACCTTCAATCCACGATCGCACGACGGGCGGGAGTACGACGTCGAGGAGAAGCAAACGGAGGCTCGGGATCCGAAGCGCCGGATCGGTCAGTACACCGGCGCAGGCCAGCCGAGCCTGACGAAGAAGTAGTCGCCGCCACTCGGGCCGGGGTGTTCCATAGGAGGGCGCCCACCTGGGCGGGTGCCCTCCCATGTGTCTCGAGGATCAGGCATCCGGGGCTGGCGTCGTTCATCCTGCTCCCTGGCCGCCGGCACGCCCACGAGCGCGCCGTGGCCGGGGGGCTCAAGCCTTGACCCAGGTCTCGGAGAAGGCCAGGAACGCGGTGCTGCCCTGCTTACCGAACTGGTCGCGCGGGCCAGGAGCGCCCTGCCCTCGCACCCCGTTCGCAACGACCGTCGCCGCGCGGGCCGGCACGAACAGCGAGAACATCTCGTGATGGCCGGTTGCCGACTGCTCCTTCATGTACTCCACGAGGAACGGCTCCACGAGCTCGCTCCAGGTGAGCGTCACGTCGATGCCGCTCCCAGTGACCCGCTCCGTCCAGGCCGTCTTGTGGTCGCCAGTGTGGGTGAACGTATCGGCGCTGGCGAAGCGAAGGTTCTGGAGGGCCGGCAGGTTGCGCCACGCTCCGAACTTCGACAGGAAATCGGAGAGCAGGTAGCGCGCGAGCGGCTCGTTGTCGGTGAAGCAGGCGTTGACGTGATCGCCCTGACCGGCGTTCGTCGGATCGGTCACGATGAACGCCGCATGACCTGGGCCGTGCGGCGAGACCACGACTCGGAAGAACGACACCATACATGTGGGCGGCCCGCCCGGAGTGGCCATCAGGACCATGCCAGGGTTCTCGCCGGACCAGTCGACCGGATGGGGATTGATCGGCGGACGTGCCATGACTACGACCTCCTCACGCCCCGCGCAGTCAGCACGGGGATGCTGGCATGATGCCTGGAGGCGCGTAGTGCGGTCCACCGCGTGGCCGAACCACAGGCATCCCAGGCCGCACGGAAGCCATCGGATGCCTCCAACTGCCTGGCCCCGCTAGCTTACTGGCACGAGCGGTGACGCCCGCGCGCTACCATAGTAGCTGCTGGAAGTACATATAACGTGAGCACGTTGTCGGAGAATCTTCAGCCGGGCCAGCGTGGCCCCACATCGAATTCGTCAGAACCGGCTGCGTCAGGGCCGAGCGCGTCAGACACGAGTCACCCGTCTACAAGGCCAGAAAAGTCGGATTCAACGTCGCCAGACACGGCCACATCGGGGCCGGCGCCCTCCACGCCGGGTGCGCCTGATGGGAAGCCCATGTCGGCACCTCCCCCTGTGCCACGGTCGGCGGCTGTGCCGCGGTCGGCGGCCTCAGGGGCGCCCATGCAGTTGATGGGGCCGCCGCGGATGCGCCGCGCGTCGGAGAATGCCGGGCGCGGCGTCGGATTTGGCACCTGGCCGTATACGCCGCTGCTGCGGATGTCGCTCGTGCTGGGAGCCGTCATCGGGTTCGCGTACGGATTGACCGTCCTGCTCCTCCTGGCGTTTCGCGTCGGAGTGGGCGGCAACTGGTTGGCGTTGGCCCAGGCGCACGGCCAGGCTCAAGTGTCGGGCTTCGTTGCTTTGCTCGTCATGGCCGTCGCGGTGATCCTGTTCCCCCGATTTCTCTCGTCCCCGCTTGACGCACCCCGGCTCTGCCTCATCGGCGGCGCGGTGGTGGCGGCGAGCGTCGTCCTTCGCGCGGTCGGTCAACCGCTCCCGGACAGCCTCGGCCGTTCGGTGGTGCTGCTGGCAAGCGGCATCCTCGCGCCGATCGGCTTCGTCTGCTACGTGGTGCCCCAGGCGCGTGGAGTGCGGCGGAGTGTCCAGCCCTGGGCGCTGTGGCGCTCGTTCGCGGTAGCTGGTGTGTCCAGCTTTGGAGCGTCGCTACTGTTGGGGTTGTGGGCCTGTCTGCGGCTGGCTAGCGGCCTGCCAATCGTCCCGCTGGCGCTCGACGAGGCGATCGTCCACCTTCAACTGTGGGGGTTCGCGGCCACGTTCGTGATGACGATCGGGCTAAAGATCTTTCCGCAATTCTTGATCCTGCGGCCTCCGCACGCACGCGCGTTCCCGCCGGTCCTGGCACTGTACATCGGAGGAGTCTGGCTGACGACGATTGGTTGGCTGCTGCTCGAGGTGGATCCCGCGCGGTTCGGCCTGGCGTCGACGCTGCGGGCGGTGGGCGCGGTGGCCGAGGCCGTCGCGCTGATCGGCTACTGTTCGGCGATTCGGCTGTACGAGCCGGCCGCCCGCCCGTCCGGCACGCCGCATATCACCAATCCCACGCGGACCTGGTTCCGATTGGCGTTCGGGTTCATTCTCGTTGCCGCCATTGGCGCTGCGTTTTACGCGATGCGCGATGCACTTGGAGGAGCGGGCGCGACCTTCAACGAGGCGAGCGCGATCCGTCACGCGTTGGCGATGGGATTCCTGCTGCCGATCATCTTCGGCATGGCCGGCCGTATTCTGCCGATCTTCTCGGCCGATGTCCTGCGTCACCGCTGGCTGCTCCCGACAATCGTCTGGCTGGCGTTCGTCGGCGCCCTCGCCCGCGTCGTGGGTGAGTGGGTAGGCGGCTACGCTCCGAGCGTCGCCCCGCTCGTAGCGGCTGGCGGTATCCTCGGCACACTCGCCTTCCTGATCTTCGCCGGCGCGCTCTGGCTGGCGACGGACCGGATGCCGGCGTCCTGATCCGTTGCACCCAGGTTCATGGCGCCTGAATCGTCGCCCGCTGGGCGGCGATTTCCGTATCATCCGCCGTCGCCCCGAAGGTCTGTCGATGATTGTCGTCCCGTGGCGTGAGTCTCTTGCTGTGAGGATCTCCGTACTCTCGGACTCAGGCAACTCCTCACCACCCTCGACCGAAGTCCCGTCATCCCAAACCCCTCGCCCGCGCACAGGGGAGAGGACGGCGATGAGAGGGTATCTTCAGCCTCGGCGCGGCAGACTATCGCGATGACTGACCGATCCCTGCGGCTCGCCGGGGCCGGCGCGGCAGGCCTGGGCCTCGCCGCCGTCCTCTGGTTGAGCTTTAGCGGTCCGTTCCCGCTCGACGAGTTCTGCACGCGCCGCCATCCGACCTGGGTGCTCGGGTTGTTCGACCGTCCACGGTACACGGCGGTGACCGGTCCGGCCTTTCTGGGGGCGTGGGCCGGCCTCGGGGCACTCTACCTGGCCGGGCTGTGGCTGGCGCGGTGCCTCACTGGCCGTACGGCGGCCATGCTGCTGCTCGGCGTAGCGCCGCTCACGTTCGTGGCGGTGCTCTATCCTGGCTACCCGCTCCTGTCGAGCGACGTCTTCAAGTACGTCATGACCGGGCGGATTTTCGCTGTGTATCACGAGAACCCGTTTCTGCGCGTTCCGGCCGACTTCCCCGACGACCGCTTCTACGACCTGGTGTATTGGAAGGCGGTCGGCAACGCGCACGGACCGATCTGGCGGCTCTTCGAGGGCGCGTCGGCGTTGGCTGGCGGCGAGCGTTGCACCACCGCGATCCTGGCGATGAAGCTCTGGCCGGCGCTCGCCTACCTCGCGACTGTCAGCACGCTGTATCTGATGCTTCGGCGCCATCAGCCAAAGCGCGCCGTCGTCGGGACAGTGTTGTACGCCTGGAATCCGCTCGTCCTGCTCGAAGCGCTCCAGAACGGCCACAATGACGTCGTCGCGATGCTGCCGGCGCTGCTGGCCATCTGGGCAGGCCTGAGCGGCCGTTGGCGGGTTGCCTTCCCGCTGCTCGCGCTCGGCGTGCTGGTGAAGCCGCTGGCCGCCGCCTTCGGCCCGGTGCTGCTGATCGTGGCCCTGCGACAGGGGCAGCGAGCCTCTGCCAACGCGGCGATTGGGATCGGGCTGGGCGCGGCGCTCGTTGTGCTGGCCGTGCTGCCGTTCTGGCGCGGCCTGGACACGCTTCAAGGCCTGGAGCGGGGCAGTATCTTCTCGGCCTCGCCTGCCGAACTGCTAGTGATTGGCCTACAGACTGTCGGTCAACCGCTCGATACGGCGATGACCGCCGCTCGGACGACAGCCGGCATCGCATTCGTGGGGCTGGCCGTCGTCAGCCTGCTTGGGGCGTGGCGGGCGCGGCTGACGCTCGTCGGCGCAGCCTTCGCGGTGATCTGCACGTACCTCCTGGTTGCGTCGCAATGGTTCAATCCCTGGTACCTGCTCTGGCTGGCGCCGCTCACCGCTCTGGCATCCTGCTGGCGGACGCGCGCCCTCGGTCTGGCTTTCCTGCTGCTGGCGCCCCTGATCTACCTGCTCCAGTACGACTCCACTCTCGTGGTGCCGATCGTCTTCCTTCCGACGGCGCTGCTGGCGCTCCTCTGGCGTGCTAGCCTCGGCTGGCCGATCCGGCTGACGCGCTCATCCGCCGATCCACGTCCCGCCTCGCTGCGTGTCGCGAATCATGGCTAGCGCGAGCGCGAATCGACGTCGGCCCGATCATCCGCGAGGTGCCAGACTCGCTGATGGAGCGCAACCTATCGCCGCTCACCCCACGCACACTTGCCTCAGAGACCGGCTCCAGTTCAGGCCGGGTCTCCAGAGAACGGAGACGCTCTGGCTCGCCGGCTCGCTGCTGCTGGTCGCCCTGTTCATGGGCCGGTCGCTCTCGGCGCTCCTGGCCGACGCGACCGTCGTGCAGGATGACGCCCGTCAGCACGTCTTCTGGATGCAGCGGCTACTCGATCCGACGCTGTTCCAGGGTGACCTGTACGCCGACTACTTTTCGTCGCTCGCACCGCCGCTCTACGTCGGGCTGTACTGGTTGCTCGGCCAGTTCCTCGACCCGATCGCCATCAGCCGCCTGCTGCCGCCGGTGCTGGGCCTCGCGGCAGCCGTCTTCACGTTCCTGCTGACGCTGCGGCTGTACCCATCGCCCATCGCCGCGTCGCTTGCGACGATCCTCGGAGGCTGGTACGTCTGGCAATACGACGATCTGCCGACGGCAAGCCCGCGCAGTTGCCTGCTGCCACTGCTGGCTGTGCTGGCCTGGGCGCTCGTCTCCGGGCGGCGCTGGCTGGCGGTCATGCTCGTGGCCGCGGCGGCACTCCTCTACCCGAGCGCAGCGGCCCTTGGTGTGGCTCTAACCGCGACGCGCCTGCTCGTCCTCGACCGCTGGCCGCTGCGCCTCTCCACAGAGCGGCGAGACTGGCTGCTCGTCGTCGTAGCGACGGTCTTGACGTTCATGATGCTCGCACCGGCCGCGCTCGGAAGCACAGCCTGGGGGCCTCAGGTCGACGCGGCGACGGCGCGCACAATGCCCGAGTTCGGTCCGAACGGGCGCAACGCCGTCTTCAACCTCGATCTGTACCAGTATTGGATCGTCAGCTACCGTACCGGCTTCGACTTGCGAGTAGGAGACCCGCTGCTCGGGAACGTGCCGATCTTCTACGAGCTTGGAGCGCTGGCGTTCGCCTTTCCGCTCTCCCTGGCCCTGCGGCGTTGGTTGCCGGCCGCGCGATCGATCCGTCGTGAAGCGGTCATCCTGGGGCAGATCGTGCTGGCCTCACTCGGGCTGTTTTTCCTGGCCCATCTCGTCCTGTTTCGCCTGTACCTGCCGGCACGATACGTCGCCTGGACCATTCCGCTCGTCCTGGCAATCTGTGCCGGCATCGGGCTGACGGTGCTGTTCGAAGGGCTGGCACACTGGTCTAGGCACGTGCGACGTGCGGTGCCGGCTGGGTGGCTCGCCGTTGGGCTCGCACTCGGAGTGGCGGCCTATCCAGCCCGCTACGACGGCAACTACGTGCGCGACCAGATCCCCCGAATCACGGCGTACCTCCGTGAGCAGCCGCCGACGATCCTGGTCGCCGGTGTCCCTACCGAGACCGATTCGGTACCGGCGTTCGCGGAACGGCGTGTCCTGGTCAATCGGGAATACTCGCTCGCCTACCATCCGCGCTACTATGCCGAGGTCGAGCAGCGGAACCTCGACCTCATCGAGGCGTACTATTCGGACTCACCTCGTCAGGTCGCGGAGTTCGCCGCGCGGTACGGGATCGACGTCTTCCTGGTGAACCGAGCGGCCTTCGACCGGGACACCGCGTTGGACGCGTGGGCCGGCGACTTCGCGCCGTACGTCAGCCTGGTACGGGACCGGCTGCGGAAGTCCAGCAAGTTCGCGCTGCTCGACGCGGCCCGACGCTGCGGCGTCCTGACCGAGCACGACGTGACCGTCGTCCCAGCGTCCTGCGTCGCTCCATCCAGGTAGCTTCCTCAGGCAACGTCCCCGGGAAGCTCCCAAGGAAGCCCGCGGCTATCCACGCCACGCTCAAGGCACACGCCTGCAAGTCAGGCATCAGGTGTCCGACGCCGAACGGTGTGTTAGCGCGCCAACACCCTGAGCGCACCCCGCCTGACAGTCCCCTGGAGATCCTCGCTGTAGGCTGGTGATGCAGGGGCGTCTGACTTCGCGCGACCCTACGTGGGCGAACGCGGCAGACGCGGGGAGCAGGTCCGATGGATCGACGCGGGTTGCCCGGAGTGGTGAGAGTGGCGGTGCACGTCGTGGGCCTGCTGGTCCTGAGCCTGCTGGCCGTGAGCCCTCTGGCGGCCCCCCCTGGCATGGTGCTGGCCGCGACTCTGGATGGTAACGTGCTTGCCGTGCAGGCGTCTCGTTCACCTGGCAGGGAGCGGTCAGCCGCCGACGTCGAAGCGTCGGGCCGAGTACCGGTGTCATCGCATGAGGCGTACGCGGCCGTGGTCACGAAGCCGCGCCCATCCCCGCAGCCGGGGAACAACGCACCGGGCAAACCCCAGCCGTGCGACCCCAGGACGACAGGCGGCGCGTGCGAAGACTCGGTGCCGACACCGCCCAAACCGGAACCGCCCAAGCCCGAGCCGCCCAAGCCCGAGCCGCCCAAGCCCGAGCCGCCCAAGCCGGAACCGCCCAAGCCGGAACCGTCCAAGCCCGAGCCGCCCAAGCCGGAACCGCCCAAGCCGGAACCGCCCAAGCCGGAACCGTCCAAGCCCGAGCCGCCCAAGCCCGAGCTGCCGAAGCCCGAGCCGCCGACGGCCACGCCGACCCCCACGCCTCGGCGCGTTCCGCCGACCCGCACGCCGACCCCCACGCCAACCATGCCGGTGACGGCGACCGCGACAGCCACGGCGACCGCGACGGCTACGGCGACGCCTCCACCGGCCGTGCGCCAGCCTGACCCGGCCAGCCCACCCCCTGTGCTGACCGACGCAGACCCTCCGAGCGACGACGTGGACACCACGGCGCCTCAGGAGCCACCGAGCGACACCCTGGCCCCCTCGATCGCAGCCCCAATCCCACCCACCGCGACCGCGACGGCCACGCCGACTGCGACAGCCACGCCAACCGCGACTCCGACTCACACCCCGACTCACACCCCGACCAGCCAGCCCACCGCCACGCCCACCGCCACGCCCACCGCGACCACCATTGCTCCAGTCGCGCGCCTGATTCAGGAGGAGCCGCCGTCACCCCCGACACCCACCCCAACTCCCAGAAGCCCGCTGACGGCTGCTGCCGATGTCGCCCCTGGCGTCCTCGCCATGCTCCTGCTCGGGCTGCTGTTCGCGCTGAGTCAGTCCCTCGGCGGATCGTGGCCGCTGCTACGAGTGGCCGGGTCGTGGCTCGACGTACTGAACCGGCGCAGGCTCCCGCGCCTCGACGGCCAGCCCCTCGCGGGGCACGCCGGCACGGCCGGCCGGCCCGCTGCGCCCGAGTATGCTGACGCTCTGGGCCGTGTCGACGCGACTGGGTCTCCGAGCGCACCGGGCCACGCGAGGGCGGCGGAAAGCTATGCCCCTCGAACTGCTCCTGCCCCCGACCTTCAGCCCACGCTCTCGACTCACAGCCCCTCCCTCCCGACAACTGACGGGTATGACGGCGTTCGCTCAGCCGCCCGGGCTGGCGACTTCGACGGCACGCGCTCATCCTTGACGCCGGGCGGTTTCGATATAGCACGCTCTGGCTCCCCCGTCTCGCACGGCGGGCCTGACTTCGCCCGCCAGCCGCTTACCCCGTCCACCCCTCCGCCTGATGGGGCGCTCAGCGGCGGCGTCGGTAACCCGGCCTTCGCCCACGGTTCCCCCAGCCAGGTTGCCGGCGGGGTCGGCGGTGGCATGGGCGACCCATCGCTCGCTCGCGGACCGAGCGGCGGCCTGGGCAACGGCCTGGGCAACGGCCTGGGCAACGGCCTGGGCGACCAGATGGGGAAGAGCCTGGGGAACGGGCTGGGCAATGGCCTCGGTGGCAGCGTAGCGCATGGACCCGGCAGCGAGCTTGCTGGCGGCGTGGGCGATCCGTCCCTGGCGCGCGGCCTGGGTGGCGGCTCGGGCCTCGCCAATGGCACGGGGTTCGCCAATAGCACGGGGTTCGCCAATAGCACGGGGCTCAGTGGCGGCTCGGGCCTCACGGGCGGCGTCGGTGACCCGTCACTGGCGCGCCTGCCGAACATCCACACCAGTCTGGCGTACGGAACTGGCGTGACAGGTGGGAGTGTGTCACACGGCGGGCTGCCGGGCGGCGATCTGGCGGGCGGGCTGTCGCATAGCAGCCCTGGAGTCGACGGGCTGGCCAAGGCCGCTTCAGGGCAGCCGAACCTCGGCGGCAGCGGCCTGACGGGTGGACTGGGTGATCCGGCGCTGGCACACGGTACAGGCGGCTCCGGCGACGCGCTGGCTCGTGGCGGTCTGCTCGACGGCGTACCCGGCGGCACCAACGTCGCCCGCTCCGCCCCGGCGTCGGCTGCCCTGAAGGGCGCAACGGCTGGACGTGCGACCATCGGCGCGGGGATGCTCGTTATCCCCGCGTGGTTCGAGCGATCGGGTTGCCCGACCTGCGGTCGGAGCCTCGCGCCGGATGCCCGCTACTGTGGCTATTGCGGCGACCCGCTCGACAGGACCTGGGCTTGAGCGGGCATCAGACGTGGACAGATGCCTGACGTGGAGAGATACGGAGGATACCTGCCAGGGAGCGACGGTCAACTCGCGTGCGGACAGAACGCCTGAGGTCGGGCACCGAACGTTCGGAGCCGACCGAAGCGCCCCCTCGCGCTGAGAACGCCTGTCGGATTGGCAGATACCTCAGGCTGACCGCCGGGCGCGCTTAGCGGCCGGTGAACCGAGGCGGGCGCTTCTCGTTGAAGGCGCGGATGCCCTCGTAGCGGTCCTCGGTCGGGATGCACGCCGCGTAGCAGTCCAGTTCCACTCTGAGGCCGAACGGCAGCGGCGCATCCGCCCCACGGTCGATAGACCGCTTGGCCTGTCGGACGGCAATCGGGCCATTGGCGGCGATGTCGGCTGCGAGCGCGAGTGCCGCCGTGTAGGCCTGGCCCCGCTCGGTCAGGCGGGTGATCAGACCCCAGCGCTCGGCCGTCGCGGCGTCGATCCGCCGGCCGCTGAAGATCAACTCCTTCGCGCGGCTCGGCCCGATCAGGCGCGGGAGCAACTGAGTGCCACCGCCGCCGGGCATGATCCCGCGCATCACCTCCGGTTGGGCGAACGAGGCGCCGTCGCCGGCGATCATGAGGTCGCAGGTGAGCGCCAGTTCGAGGCCGCCGGCCAGCGCATACCCCTCGACAGCCGCGATGACCGGCTGCCGGCACTCCATGACCGCCCGAAACGCCGCCTCGAAGACGCGGTGCTGCGCGTGCCACGCCCGTTCGGACATGCCGGCCCGCTCCTTGAGGTCAGCGCCCGAGCAGAAGGCCCGCTCGCCGGCCCCCCGCAGCACCACCGCTCGAACCTCGTCGTCCTCCGAGAGCGCCGTGAACGCGGCAACCAGGTCTTCGCCCATCCGAGTGTTCAGGGCGTTCATGACCTCGGGCCGATCGAGCGTGACCGAGACGACGTGCGGCGCGGCCGTCTCGACGATGAGGTGTCGATACGGGCTATCTGCGCTCACGGCGTCATGCCCTCGACGAGCAGACGGTAGTAGGCACGGTGTCGCTCCTGGGCTGCCTGGAGACGCTCGTGCGCACTCGGGCGCGGCTCGTAGATCTCGCCGAGCGGCGTGTCCACGGACTCGACGCTCTCGATGGCGCCGAGCGCTGCGAGGGCCAGGAGTGCCGCGCCCCGGCTCGATGCTTCAGGCACTCCGGACGCCACGACCGGCCGCCCCAGTGCATCGGCCACGATCTGGGACCAGGCCGGCGACTTCAAGAGCGCGCCGCCCGTCACGACGACCTCCCGGACTTCTGGTACCACTCCGTCGAGGATGCCGTGGATCAAAGCGAAGCGGAGCGCGACTGCTTCCAGGCCGGCCCGCAGGACATCGACCGGGCGAGTCGCGAGGGTCATGCCCAGGATGGCTGCCCGCGCGTTGGCAGCATAGCCCGGGCTGCGTTCGCCGGCCAGGAACGGCAAGACCGTCAAGCCATGCGCGTCGGTCTCCATCGCGGCGATCTCGCGCTCGACCTCCTCGGGGCTGTCGAGGCGCAGCGTGTCCTGCATCCAGGCGTACAGGTTACCGCCGTTCGTGAGCGAGCCGCCCATCACGACCCGCTCGCCGTCGATCCGGTAGCACCACAGACCGGGTGGGATCGACGGCCAGTCGCCCCGCCAGGCGACGCGGATCGCGCCAGACGTTCCGACCATCAGCGCCAGCCGCTCACGGGTCACGCAGCCGCTCCCGACGTTGCTGCACGCGCCGTCGCCAGCGGCCGGGAACCAGTCTGCGTCACGGAGGGTCGCCCAGCGCCTGGCGTAGTCTGGCGTGAGGCGCCCGACTGGCTCATCTCCTTGGACGATCTGCGACAGGTGCTGCACGCCGGCGGGCAGCACTGCGAGCAGCCGCTCGTCCCATGTCTGTGTGGCTCCATCGAGCAGGCCGGTGCCGGACGCCATCGAGACGCTGCACGCGCTCGAGCCGAGTAGCCGGGTCTGGAGGTACTCGCCAAACGAGAGCCAGCGTTGGGTCGCCTTGACGGCGTCGGGGCGGGTGCGGGCGAGCCAGCGTAGCTTGGCCGGCAGGTACATCCAGTGGATCGGGCTGCCGCTCTGGGTGTGGATGGTGCGCTCGTCCAGATCCTCGCGGAGCGTCGCCATCTCATCCCGCGCGCGGGAGTCGGCCCAAAGGATCAGCGGCGTGGTCGGACGGCCGTCCGCACCGACGCCGAGAAAGCTGTGCCAGAAGGTGCTCGTCCCGACCGCCCGGATCGCATAGTCGCTCCCGAGCACCGTCGCAGCCGCTCCGAGTGCCTCGTCGATCGCCCTGACAGTCTGCTCGAACAGGGCGTCGGCGTCCATCTCGACGCCGCCATCAGGCGTCGTCCGGACGGGACACTCCTTCGATGCCGACACGCCCGCGATCGCACGGCCGCGGGCGTCGTACGCCTCCGCCCGCACCGTGGTGGTCCCGACGTCGAGCGCCAGGACGAGGGGGCGCTCGGCTGGCCCGGGCCGCCCGGCTGGTCCGCGCTGCTCGGCCATCGGTCAGCCGGACCGCTGCGCCCGGCTCTCGTACACGAAGGCGGGCGGGATGTT
This sequence comes from Chloroflexota bacterium, assembly GCA_020845495.1. The sequence continues at coordinate 14,770 of JADLFM010000126.1, read as the reverse complement.
GAGCAGCACCGATCGGTAGTGGACGTTGCCGAATACGCGCAGCAAGTACGGACGCAGCATCAGCGAATATTGGTACCCGATGAACTTGCCATCGTGCCGGAGGCAGCGACAGGTCGACTCGAGAATGCTGAGTCGGAGCGGACGTGGCAACAGGCTGTACGGAATCCCGGACACCACCAGATCGGCGTGCCCCCAGCCAGCATCGGCGACGATTCGATCGACGCGCTCGGCCGAGTCGTGCAGGACGGTCAGGCGAGGATCCTGGATCTCACGCCGCAGTTGGGCCACGAACCCCTCGTTCGTGTCGATGGCGATCAACGCCGCATCTGGCGCCAGCCGCTCGAGCAGCGGCACGGTGAAGACGCCAGTGCCCGGCCCAAGCTCGACGATCCGCCGGGTCCGCTCGAAGTCGATGCGCCCGAGTAGCTCGCGGGCAAGGAAGCGCGAGCTTGGCGTGATCGAGCCAAGTTGCTTCGGGTTGCGCACGAACTCGCTGAGGAACCGAAGCCGCGACCGCACGCCTGGACATCCTCCGCGCACCGCGGCGCGCCCGACTGGCTGCGCCCACGGCGAAATGCGCCCGTTCCTCGGCCGGCTCGCGCCGCTGGACGGCTGCCAACCAGGGCCGTCAGGTACGACCCCCGGCTCGGACGGCGCCAGTATACCAGCCACGCTCGATCCCCCTCGCCCGGATGCGCGCGAGGTGATGCTTACGCCGGGCAGCAATTCCCCGTACCCGGCTCGACCCGGCGAAGCTTTGATCCCTCCGTCCACGCGAGACTGCGTACGGTCACTCGAAGTCGACACCCTCCGCTATACTGTCGCCCAGGCGTCACGCGGATCAGGGCACCGACACGACTGCGCTCACTGTAGTACGGTCAGCCGTCAGGACTCACGGGAGACCGGTCAGGCCGCGGGTGGCGAATGGCGCGCGAGCGAGCGAGCGGCTCTCACGACGGTCAGGGCTGGGACCATCGGATCGCAGGTGGGAGAGGCCGGCTGACGTCCGTCGCCGGATGCGAGTCAGATTCGGATCGAACGCCCCGCTTGCGGCGACGGGGCCGGTCGGATAGCCTGCCGGCGCCACTGACCAGCTTCGTCGGGCGTGAGCGTGAGGCCGCCGAGCTCGCCGATGTGCTGACAGCGCATCGACTGGTGACGCTGGTGGGCCCGCCCGGGGTTGGGAAGACACGCCTTGCCTTGCGTGTGGCCGAGGTTGTACGCGGTCGATTTCCAGACGGGGTCTGGCTCGTCGAGCTCGCGCCGTTGTCCGACCCAGCACTGGTGCCACAAGCGGTCGCGACTGTGTTGGGAGCTCGAGAGTCGCCGGGCCAGTCGTCGCGGATGGCGTTGCTGGCTGCTCTCCGAGCGGCGCGCATCCTGGTGATCCTGGATACCTGCGAACATCTCGTGGCGGCGTGCGCAAATCTCATCGGGCAGCTGCTTCCGGCCTGTCCGCAGGTACGCATCATCGCCACGAGCCGAGAAGTCCTCGCCGTCCCCGGGGAGGTGACGTGGTCTGTCGGGCCGCTCCGCGTACCCGATCCTGACCCGTCCCTCCCTACTACGGTGCTTCTCGAGGCTGAGGCCGTGCGTCTCTTCCTCGAACGGGCGCGGCAAGCTGCACCAGGATTCGAGGTGACGGCAGAGAACGTGGCGGTTGTGGCGCAGGTCTGCCGGCGCCTGGACGGAATTCCCTTGGCGATCGAGATGGCAGCCGCTCGCGTGCGCGCACTGTCGGTGGCGCAGATCGCCGCACGGCTGGACAACCGGTTTCGCCTGTTCGCCGTCAGCCGGGGCGCCTTGCCACGTCAGCAGACTTTGCGGGCGCTGATCGATTGGAGCTACGACCTGCTCGCCGAGGAGGAGCGGGTGCTGCTACGGCGGCTCTCAGTCTTCTCCGGTGGGTGGACGCTGGACGCCGCGGAGGCCGTGTGTGCGTTCGAGGCAGACGAAGCCCCATCGTTCGACCAGCATGACGTGCTCGGCCTCCTCGTCGGTCTTGTGGATAAGTCGCTCGTGATCGCCGAGCCGGAAAGCTCCGGCCAGATGCGCTACCGCCTGTTGGAGACGCTAGCGGAGTACGGCCACGAGCGGCTGGCGGCCTGTCAGGAAGTCACGGTGACCCGTGTCCGGCACGCCGCGTACTTCCTCCACTGGGTGGAATGCGCCGAGCCGGAGCTGTACGGGCCAAACCAGGCGACGTGGCATGAGCGGCTGCGGCGGGAGCACGGCAATCTGCGAACCGCGCTGACCTGGTACCTCGACAGTGGTGCCGCCGAGGCGCTTCGCCTCGTTAGTTCTCTCTGGTGGTTCTGGAACCGAGATCAAGTATGGACTGAGGGCCGTGAGTGGATCGAGCGGGCGCTGGCTCTGCCCGGATCGTCTCGTCCCTCGGCGATGCGGGCGCGGGCGCTACAGGGCGCCGGCCTGATGGCCGGCCTCCAGTGTGATTTCGCGGTCGGTCGGCAGCGGCTTGAGGCATCCATAGAGGTAGCACGTGCAGTCGGCGATGTGACGATCCAGGGGCGCTCGCGCGGCCTGCTCGGACTCCTTGCCGCGAACGAGGGAGCGTACGCGGTCGCTGAGCCCCATTTGACGCAAAGCCTTGTGGCCGCCCGGGATCAGGCCGATATGTTCTGGCAGTCGAGGATGCTCCAGGTGCTCACACTGGTCGCCGTAGCTCGAGGAGACCTCCTGGGTGCGGAGGCATCGGCGCAGGCAGGCCTCTCGGCGGCCCGTATGGCCGGCGATCCGTGGATGTTGGCGCTGTCCCTCAACAGTTGTGGTGACGTGGCGCGGGTCCGTGGTGACGATGTGCGCGCGGAGGCGCTGTACGAGGAGAGCGTCATCCAGTTCCGAGCGGCCGGCCCCGGTGTCTTCTTCGAGTTCGTCGTGCACAACCTGGGCTATATCGCGTTACGGCGACGCGACTACCGCCGGGCGCGTGCATGCTTTGAGGAAGCGCTCGCAGCATTTCAGCGGGCAGGCGACCGGCGCGGGGTGACCGAGTGCGTCATCGGGCTGGCCGGCGTGCTGGCCGGTCAAGGACGGCTGGAGCAGGCGGCTCGCCTGTGGGGGGCTGGCGAGGTCGGGCTGGAGCAGGTCCTTGCCAGTCTGTGGCCGTCCAATCGTGTCGACTACGATCGTACTATCGCTGCAGTGCGCCAGCAGCTGGATGAGGCGGTCTTCGTGGCGTTCTGGAGTGTGGGACGGGGGCTGTCCCTGGATGAGGCTGTGGAGGAGGCTCTGGCTGCCGCTGGGTCATGTGCGGTTGAGGGCGACGGCGCGACGGCGACAGAGCCGGTCGCGCGGCTCAGCCCCCGTGAGCGGGAGATCGTAGGCCTGGTCGGGCGCGGCCTCACCAATCGCGAGGTAGCCCAGCGGCTTGTGGTATCTCAGCGGACGATCGAGTGGCACGTGGCAAATATATTGGGCAAGCTCGGCCTGGAGAACAAGCGTCAGTTGACGGTCTGGGCGCTCGATCACGGCCTCGCGTCGACGCTCCCTGCTGACAGGTAAGCGGCTCCTCCGAACATCGTTCCCGCTCGCAGCCAGTATATGGCGGTGCCGATCCCCGTACTTTCTACGAGGGTCCCGACCTCGGCTTCTGGACTACGCTCGTCGTGGGCGCCAAGCTGATCCGTTCTGCGAGCCGACAACCAGCAGAAGCGTGGTGCGACGATCAGGGGTGGCGAGACGCTCCATCACCACAGGGGGTGGCGCGGATGACCGCGAGGAGTGACATGATCATCGAGCAGGCAGCCGAACCATGGCGAGAGCTTCGTGCGGCCGATGTCAACGCGCTGGTCGCGGGGATGCGCGGACCCGTGCTTTATCCCGGCTGCGTCGGTTACGACGCGGCGCGCCGGGTCTTCAACGGCATGATCGATCGTCGCCCAGCCATCATTGCGCGCTGTGCTGGCGCAGCCGACGTCATCCGTGGCGTGCAGCTTGCGCGTGACCACGGCCTGCCTGTCTCGGTGCGAGGTGGTGGGCACAGTGTCGCGGGGACGGCTGTCTGCGACGGCGGCGTGATGCTGGACCTCTCCAGTATGAAGGGCATCCGGGTGGTCCCGATGCAGCGCATCGTCCAGGCGCAGCCGGGCCTGACTCTGGGCGATCTTGACCGCGAAACCCAGGCGTTCGGGCTCGCCACGCCGACGGGCATCGTCTCTGTGACTGGGATCGCCGGGCTGACCCTGGGCGGCGGCCTCGGCTGGCTGAACGGCAAGCACGGGCTGGCCTGCGACAACCTGCTCTCCGCCGACGTCGTGACGGCCGATGGACGGCTGCTGACGGTCAGTGCCGAGGAACACGACGACCTGTTCTGGGCCATCCGGGGCGGTGGTGGGAACTTCGGCGTGGTGACCTCGTTCACCTACCGGCTGCATGACGTCGGCCCGGTGCTGGCGGGCGGGGTGAGCTATCCGTTTGCGAAGGCGCGCGACGTGCTCCGCTTCTACCACGAGTTCGCGAGCACCTGCGTGGACGAGCTGACCACGGTCGGCGCGCTGTGGACTGGCGAGGACGGTGCGCCCGGTGTGTCGATCGGGGTGTGCTATAGCGGCGACCTGGCGACCGGAGCGCGAGCCGTGCAGCCCCTGCTCGAGTTTGGGCCGCCACTGGCTGGTGCGATCGAGCCTACGGATTTCTGCGCGCTCCAGAGCAGCTCCGACGCTGGCTTCCCATCAGGTCGACAGCACTACTGGAAGTCGGCCTGGCTGACGAACCTCACCGACGGGGCGATCGAGGTCATGCTCAGCTTCCTGGCGACCAAGCCGTCGGCGGCCTCCGGGGTTGCCCTCCAGCAACTGCACGGCGCGGCGGCTCGCGTGGATCCCGCGGATACGGCGTTCCCACACCGAGGCGGCAATCGGTACGATTTCCTGATCCTGTCACAGTGGGACAGCCCTGACGACTCGGACGCAAACATCAACTGGACGCGGGCGTTCTTCGAGGCGATGCAACCGTTTCTGGAGCGCGGCGTCTACGTGAACGACCTTGGCGAGGAAGGCGAGGACCGCGTCCGTGCGGCCTACGGCGCCAACTACCCACGGCTCGCGGTCATCAAGCACGCGTACGACCCAGGAAACCTCTTCTGCATCAACCAGAACATCAGGCCGGCCGGGGCTCGAGTGTGAGTCCGCCGGTCATGCGCTAGGCCAGACCGGGGCAGACGACGGTGGGTAGACGATAACGTCATCCTTGCGGCGAAGCCGCTGACGGTGGTCGATACGCCTCAGTGCACTGTTCCGCACGCACTGTCTCGGTACTACCGTGCGGTACCACCGTGCCGGCTCGCATGGTGACCGAGTGTCCCGGCCCCCTCTCCCGCCCACGTGCGGACGAGGGGGCCGGGGGTGAGAGGGAAATCCCGGAGGGGGTAAGCCTGGGGACACGAAGTACGTGCGCACGGTTGGGGACACGGATGGGGACAGTGCGTAAGGTCAGATTCGCTCGTCAGTGAAATTGCATGTTGACGAGCGGCGAGAAACCCCGTACTCTTTACGCGGCGATGCGCGCCCCTGCAAGGACGCCCCGTTCAGCGCTGTACGAGAAGTCGGCAGCGCGCATCCCGCGGCCCCCCGCCGACGCCGGGTTGGCTGCTCGATTTGGATCGGAAGGGCGCTGCTTGCAGGCTGATGGTGGCATATATCCTGCACCCCGGCTTCTCCGGCAGCCCCTGGTCTCAGGGTTGACCGACAGTTCGTGCGTCGAGATCAAGAACTGTGGTCGCTGAAGGTGCGATGTCGGCAGAGCTCGAGATCTTAGCCCCCGAAACGCTTGTCAAGGTTCCATGTAATCTCTGCGGTAGCTGGGACGCCCAGGAGTTGTATCCCGCCGCCGAGCGGCGCAACGGCCATGGTTCCTCCGCCGAGCTCTACGCATGCACCAACAACGCCTATGGCATTTGTGGCCCGATCGTAAAATGCCGTCGGTGCGGGCTGGTGTACCAGAGCCCGGTGCCCTCGTGTGAAGAGATCCTCGACGCCTATGACGAGGTCGTGGATCGGCGGTACGAGGAGGAGCGGAGCGGCCGGATCGAGACCTTCAGTCGAGATCTGGCGATGCTGCATCGCCACGAGCGGACCGGCCGCCTGCTCGATGTCGGCTGCCATCTTGGGCTCTTCCTCGAAGTGGCGCGGGAGCACGCCTGGGATGTCAGTGGCGTGGAGCCGTCGCGCTGGTCGGTCGAGCGTGCCCGTGAGCGGGGCCTCGACGTGCGGCACGGCACCCTCGAGACGGTCCACCTGCCGGAAGCGTCGTTCGACGTGGTCACGATGTGGGACGTGATCGAGCACCTGTCGGACCCACTCGCCGAACTGCGCCAGATGCATCGCGTTCTGAAGCCGAATGGACTGCTTGCCATCTCGACTATGAACGTGGACGCGCTCTTCCCGCGCCTGGCCGGCCGGCGCTGGCCATGGTACATGCAGATGCACCTGGTGTACTTCTCGCGGCGGTCGCTGCATAACATGCTGGCCAAAGCCGGCTATCGCGTCGTCGAGATGGCGCCCCATCGGCGCGTCGTGCGGCTGTCGTATCTCGTCTCCCGGCTGGAGTCGTACTGCCGTCCGGCCTACCAGGCCCTCGACTGGCTGGTCCGGAAAACCGGGCAGGCTGATCGGTTGGTGGCCATCGATCTCGGCGATATCTTCGTAACGTTTGCCCGCAAGATTGGCTGACATCACTGCGCCGCGAGGCGAATGACCATCGTCAGGGATCGTGAGAGCATGCCGGCTCCTCAGCCGGCGGCCGACTGCGGAGCATCCGCTGTGCCGTCCCCGTCCGGCCGGGCCAGCCGAGGTGCGTCCTGGCTGCGGCTGGGCGTGCTGCTCGTGCTGGCAGCGCTCGGCCAACTGCTCTATGTCGCCATCTGGCCGCTCTCGTACTATCTGACCCAGGCTCCGGATTTCACCTACGAGTACCTGGTCCAGTATCAGTCGATCTGGCAGCGCCTCCTGCCCCTGCTCGCCCGCTTCGAGGCAGCCTTGCCGGGCGCGAGCCAGTCGCTCGATCTGCTGGTTCGGTCGCTCATGCAGTGGTTCGGCATCGCGTTCATTCTGTACCTCGCGGTGTTCTGGCTGACGCGGGCCGGGCTGCCGCGTGGCTGGGGTACGGTGGCGGTCGTCGCGCCGCCGTTGGCGTATCAGTTCACGCTCTTCCTGATGCCCGGCCTGTTCACCACCGACCTGTTCTCGTACGTGATGTACGGGACCATCGCCGGGCCGCTCGCGCAGAACCCGTTCATCGCACTGCCATCCTGGTTCCCAGACGTCCGGATCTACACCTGGATCCATCCGATCTGGCACGATGCCCCGTCGATCTACGGCCCGGCCTGGATCGACATGTCGCAGGTTCTCGCGCAGCGCGCGGCGCTCTGGACCGACGTCGACAAAGTGCTGGCGTACAAACTCTTCGTGAACGTCTGGCATCTGATCGGGCTGGCAGCCCTGTCGTTCGCCGTCCACCGGCTACGGCCGGGCCGGGTGCTCGAAGCGTACGTTCTGTACGCCTGGAATCCGCTCGTCCTGTTCGAGTTCGGCGGCAACGGCCACAACGATGCCGTCATGGTCGCGATCATGCTGCTCGCCGTCGGGCTGTTCACGGTGCAGGCGCGCTGGCTCGGGTTGGTGACGCTCACCGTGTCAGTCCTTGTGAAGATGAGCAGCATCCTGCTGTTGCCGTACTACGTGCTGGCGTGGGCGCGCGAGCAGCGGTCCGCTGGCCGCTTCGTCGGCGTTGGCGCGCTCGCGGGGGCGACGATCCTCGTCGTGACCGTGGCGTTCTACTATCCCTGGTGGCAGGGGATGGACACGATCGGCCCGATCCTCCGTTGGTCGCAGGGGCCGATGTACCTGAACTACGTGCCGGATCTGCTGGCCCAGCAGCAGGCCCAGGACCGCATCGTCGAGTCCGAGGGCGCGATTGCGCCGCAGGTCGCGCTCGACCAGGCGCGCGAGAGCATCAAGAGCGTCGCTCGTGTCGTCTTCGCCGTGGTCTGCCTGGCGGAACTGTGGTGGGCGCGAGGCGCGCTCGGGATGGCGGCGAGCGGCGCGCGTGTCATGGCGGCGTTCCTGCTGATTTACAACACCTGGGTACTGCCCTGGTACTTCTCCTGGCCGCTGGCGCTGGCCGTGCTGGGCGGCTGGGAGTCCGTGACCGCCCGCGTCCTGGTCGGCTTCAGCCTTGCCGCGCCGATGGTCATGTACTACCGCCACTTCTGGGACGTGTACACGCCAGACTGGGTGTACCTGCTGTACTTGACGCCTCTGGCGATCGCGCCAGTATCCTGGGCCTTCGCCGCGCTCCGGTCCCGCTTTGGGATGCGCGTAGAGCCGGGGCGCGATCCAGCTCCAGCCGAGCCGCTCCCCGCGACTGAGGCTGGACGGCAAGAGCACGTCCCCACCTCCGCACGATGATGCGCGCCGTCACGTGACGCGCACGGCGAGTTCGAGCGGGAGCGGGCGCTTTGCCGTCCGAGTGTGACATGCATGCGGCCCAGGATCCCACATCTTCGGCCGGCACCCTCTGGTCAGGAGACCGGCCCGCGTGCGATGATCCTGGCTGACGACCGTCATCGTACACATGCCTGACCGGAGGGGCATGGTGTCTGGCCTGGCTCCACAGTCGATCCCTGTCGGCGCGCATCGGCACGGCCTGAGGCGCCTGACGACGTGGATGCCCGCATGACCGCCGAGCACACCCGGCCAGACGGTCAGCGTGATGCTGGGCAGCCGGAGCCGCCCGAGCAGGCGAGCGCATCGGAACAGGTAGAGTTGGCCCAGCTACGTGCGCTCTACGCGCAGGAGCAGTCCCGAGTCCGTGAGCTGGAAGCGTCGCAGCAGCAGCTCGAACTGTACGCCAACGATCTCCGGCGGACCTTCTCCGAGTTGCGGCGGCAGCTTGCCCACATGAACGAACTGCATCGTATCAGCAGCGCGATTGGCTCGGTCCTCGATCCGAACGCTGTGATGGCACGAACCCTTGAGGGGCTCGACAATCTCGTCGACAACCAGGCGGCGTGCATCTACCTGCTCGATGGCGACCGCGCGACGCAAGCCGCGCGACAGGGGCGGGACTGGCTCTTGCCGCCCGCCGATATGCTGGCCGACGAGGATCCGGTCGCACGGGTGCTGATCGCCGAGGGCGACGACGCGATCTCGGCGGACGGACAGTCGCTGACCGTTGGCATGCGGGCTGGCGGGGTGATGATCGGGGCGCTCCACCTTAGACGCGACCATGGCGCCGCACTCACCAACGAAGATCGTAAGCTCGTGGAACTGGTCGCGACCGAGGCTGCCGCCGCGATCCACAATGCCCGGCTCTACGAGCAGACCCAACGTCTCGCCACCACCGACCCGCTGACCGGCCTGTTCAACTACCGCTACTTCCGCGACGCCCTCTCGATGGAGGTCGCCCGCGCCAATCGCCTCGAATACCCGGTCGGTCTTCTGATGATCGACTGCGACAATTTCAAGCGCGTCAACGATACCTTCGGCCATCCGGTGGGGGACTCGGTGCTGCGTGACGTCGCGACGGCACTTCGACACAACCTTCGGCAGACTGACGTGGCAGCCCGCTACGGAGGTGAAGAGTTTTCCATCATCCTGCCTGGCCTCGGCCCGCGTGGCGTTCGGGCCGTCGGCGAGAAGCTCCGCCATGCGGTCCGCCGGATCCAGCCACTCGAGTCCGAGGGCCAGGGGCCGCTACCGATCACGATCAGCCTGGGCGGAGTCTCGCTCGTCCCACCGTCCGTTGACGCCGTGGAACTGGTACGGCTGGCGGATGCAGCGCTGTATCAGGCCAAGCGACGGGGCAAGGATCGCGTCTGCATCGTCCCTGAAGCGCCGGAGCAGGATGAGCGGCCTGCCAATCGTCAGGAGACCATAGATCAGACGGCGAGTGGGCACCGAGTTGACGGGCGCGGAACCGAAGGGCACGGAACCGAAGGGCACGGAACCGAAGGGCACGGAACCGAAGGGCGGACCGACGACCCGGGACGACGCGAGAAGGAGCAGCATGAACAAGCGCACCGTCCTCTTGGCTGACGACGACCCCGCGCTGCGGCGCCTGGTGGCCGCGACGCTCGGGTCGGAGCACTTCAACCTCCTCGCCGCCGCCGATGGTGAAGAGACCCTGACCATGGCGCGGGCAAACCTGCCAGCCTTGATCCTGCTAGACATCAATATGCCGCACCGTAACGGCGTTGACGTCTGTCGCTTGCTCAAAGCCGATCCTAAAACGGCCGGCATCAAGATCGTCATGCTGACGGCCAGCGGCAGTGAAGCTGACCGCACCCGCGCGTTCGAGGCGGCAGCCGACGATTATTTCGTCAAGCCGTTCAGCCCGATTGCCCTGCTCGACAAGGTGTACGCCCTGCTCGGGTAACTCCGTACCTCCGACGTGCCTCTTGTCGGCCTCGGCCTGCCCTTACGGCACGCTAACCACGCGTGCGCCTGCCACGCAGGTACCGTCCGCCCGCTGTGGCCCGGTTCCCGTGGTGGTTGACGATCTCACCCTTGTTCGAAACGACGTATGATGGATGCGCTGCTCTCCCCGCTCGGCCTCGCGCTCGCCTTTGTCTGGAACGTTGCCGTCCTGGCGAGCGTCCAGTTGACCGTTCGCCTGATCATGGCGTTTTCAGTGCGCAAGACGCTGGTCGGCGCGCTCGTGCTGACCTGTGTAACCGTGCCGGTGAGCCTCGCGTATTACACCTGGTTCCACCACACGCTCGCGCTGTTGCCGGTGGCGATGATCCTGGTGGGCGCCGCCGGCTTCGTCATCGCCGATCGGGTGCTTGGGTTTCGGCGCCAACGCAGCACGATTACGGCAGCGATCGGCATCGGCCTGCTGAGCGCTCCGTGGGGGGCGTTCCTCGTCCGGGCTGCCGGCTGATCGGGCGAGTCCCACCCGAATGGCGGCAGCCGAGCCCTACCAGCGAGTCCAACTCGCCGGCCTGTCGCGTCGCGGCCACTCGTCGTCCTCGTCCGAATAGCGCGGCCTCGTGCGCGCCGGCTCCTCCTCGGGGACGATCTCTTCGCGCTGATTGAGCAGGGCGATGGCCTTGTCGACCGATGCCCTCATCGCGCCCACTTCTCGCCGGCCGGGCGGCGTCTCGCCGTAGCGAGCGTCGACGTAGAGGCGAGTGAGGACGGTGACGGTTTCGTGAAGAGCCGGCTTCACGGTGCCCAGGCGCTGGGCAAGCTCGAGCGGTGTCGTCGCGGGCGATGGGACGATCCCGACGTGCTTGAGGCCGGTCAGAAAGCGCCGATACTGCCCCCGAATTGACCGCTCCTCAGGCGAGGCTTTCGCGGCCCGATCCTCGCCGCGTCGCCGCTCCTCGCCCGCCGCTGCGCGCGGACCGCGCAGCCAGGCCAGCAGGTTCGCGAGCAGCAAGCGCCACCACGACTGCCACGAGAAGTTGGGCGCCTCTGAGATGGGCGCTGCGCCTACCTGGCGGCGACCGATCAGGAAGAGTCCGCTGAGATGCCGGGGCCGTTTGGCGAGCAGATAGCGGACGAGCAGGCCGGCCAGCACGAAGCCGAAGAAGATGATGGCGACCTCCAGCACCCAGCCCGGCGGCACTGGCAGGTCCGGCCAACTGGCCGTAGAGCGAGGGAGGCCGGCCATCGGGTCGCCACCGGCTGGAGCTCGGCCATCGGGGGATGGCGCGGACATCTGCGGGAAGAGGCCGCGCAGCCAGCCCCAGAAGCTTGCCCCAGCCGCGCCGAGGGCCGCGACGGTTTGAAGCGCCTGGCCGGCCATCGTGCCGAGCAGATCGGGCGTCACCCCGCCGACTGCCGCGCCTGCCGCCAGGATGACGGCTACAACGAGGACGCCGAGCAGCAACAGCCACTCGGATTCGGTGCGCGCGCCCGGGGAGCGGCGCTCGGCCCGCCGAGCAAGCCCCAGCGTCACGAGCCCGCAGACGACGACCATGACGGCCGGTAGCAGCCCGGCGCCGGGCCAGGCCCATTGAAGCGCGGCAAGCAACACGAGCGATGCGATCAGGCCGGTCTGGACTTCGGCCTCGACGCCCTCCCGCTCGATCCACCCCTCGGCTAGCACCCAGCCTCGCCAGAACAACGCCAGCCCGATGAAGAAGGCGATGTTCCAGCGGGCGCCCGAGACGGCACCTGGCGCTACCTGATTGATGCCCTCGGCAAGCAGCGCGAGGACGGCGACGACGGCGCCCCACCAGGCCGGATCGAACCAGTGCCAGCGGCGCCAGCGGTACGGTACGAGCCGACCAGCGAGCAGGCCGGCCGGACCAGGCAGGAGTGCCGCGAGCGGCGGCGGCCAGGGGCTCGCGCCAATCGAGATCCAGGCCAGCCCCAGCACCAGCGTGGTGAGTGCTAGCTCCATCAGTAGCAGCACGGCGATCATGGCCGTGCCTCCTCGGCGAGACCGCTGACGATGTTTCGGTCGCGCCCGAGGTCGAACCAGGCGACTCCATCCGGCGGCTCGATCTTGTCGAGGCCGAAGTAGACGAGCGCGACCGGGTGCCCACGCCGACGCGCTGTCAGGATCTCCGCTCCGATCTCGTCGTCCAGATCGGCGGTGAGGATGACGATGGTCGTGCCAGCTGGCTGGCGCCACAGCGAAGCGGCGAGCACGCTCGCGAGCGGCCGTCCCTGTTTCGCGTCGACGACTGCCAGCGCCTCGAGCACCAGTCGATGCTGCTCCATGCCGCCGGCAATCGGCAACGAGACTGGCTCCTGCCCGCCGAGGCCGAGCGCGATCTGACCGCCGCGATCGAGCACGTCCTGTGCGAGCGAGGCCGTCGCCGTCACGGCGCGCTCGAAGAGCGAGTCGCGGAAGACGAGCCAGGAGTGGTCGAAGCTTCCCACATCGAGGAAGAGAGCAAGCTGGAGCCGGGCGGTCCGCTCCAGCACCTTGACTTGCAGAGCGCCGCGCCGGGCGCTGGCCTTCCAGTGAATCGAGCGGGGCGGGTCGCCCGGCCGGTACTCCCGGACGCCGACGGCGCGGGTCGGGTCGGTGAGCAGCACCCGACGTTCGCGAATGTCGCCCTGCGCGAGCTCGGCCCGCAGCCCGATCTTGTCGAGCGGCACGATGCGGGGGTAAACGATCGCTTCAGCACCGACCGGGTACTCGATTCGGCGGGGGTAGAGCCGGAGCGGGTCCGCGACGACGATGGTGACGGAGGGCACGGCATAGTACCCGCGCTGGCGGCAGCGGACGCGGGTTGTCCGTTCGATCGTTCGGAAGGGTAGGATGGTAGCTAGCAGATGCACGACGCGCCCGTCGCCCCGGACTTCGCCGTCAGCGGTGCTGAAGACGTGGAGCCCGCGCGGGACGGTCAGGTCAAGCTCGAGCCAGGGAATCGGGATCGGGCCGCGGCTGCTCACCGAGAGCAGCAGGTCGAGATCGTCGTCTGGGAAGGCTCGATCCTCGCGGAACCGAACCTCGCAGCGCACTGCCAGCAGCGCGAGCCAGGACCAGCCCCGCACCACTACCGCTAGCCCAAGCAGCAGGCCAGCCGTCACCGCCACCGGCGTTGCGCCGAACCAGACTCCTCCCGCCAGCAGCAGCAGTGACAGGCCGATACCGCGTGATTCGACCAGCCAGAGGGTGTCGCCGGCCGACTGGCCGTGGAGAACGATAGCCCGCGAGCCGAAGCGCGGCGGGCGCTGCATCACTCGATCGGGACCGGCGTCGACGAGACGACTTCGTCGAGCACTGTCAACTCGGACCGCCCTCGCAGGCGCGCCTGACTGTTCAGGATCAGGCGGTGTCCGAGGACCGGCGCGACGAGCGCCTTGACGTCGTCCGGCAAGACGTAGGGTCGGCCGCGGATGGCGGCCAGCGCCTGGGCCGCGTGGAACAGGGCCAGGGTGGCGCGCGGGCTGGCGCCGAGGCGGACTGACGTGTGCTCGCGGGTCGCCCGGACGAGCGACACGATGTACGAGCGGACGGACGCCTCGACGCGCACGGTCCGGGCACTATGAATCAGGGCAGTCAGGCGCGGAAGGCTCATGACCGGTTGCACCCGGTCGAGCGGCGTCGCGTCGGCGAAGCGTACGAGAAGCTCCTGCTCCTCCTGCTCGTTTGGGTAGCCGATTCGCAGCCGCACGATGAATCGGTCAAGCTGGGCCTCGGGCAGCGGGAACGTCCCTTCCAATTCGATCGGGTTCTGCGTGGCGAGCACCAGGAATGGCGACGGCAGCGGGCGCGTCGTGCCTTCGAGTGTGACCTGCCGCTCTTCCATCGCCTCGAGCAGGGCCGCCTGGGTGCGGGGGGTCGCCCGGTTCAGTTCATCAACCAGGACGATGTTGGCGAAGACCGGCCCCGCCTGGAAGACGAAACCACCCTCGCGCTGGTCGAGGATGTGCACGCCGGTTACGTCGCCGGGCAACAGGTCAGGCGTGCACTGGATCCGGCTGAAGGTGCCCCCGATCGTGCGGGCGAGCGCCCGCGCCAGGGTCGTCTTCCCGACGCCTGGCACATCCTCGATCAGGATGTGCCCGCCAGCCAGTACGGCGACGAGCGTCAACTCGACGGCCTCGTCCTTGCCGACGACGACCGAGCCGACACTGCGGAGTATGGGTGCGACCTCGGCGGCGAGGTCGCCTGGTGCAAGAGGAGCGGCCATGTCGCGGAGTATACCGTGCTGTCTCGAAAGTGAGAGTATTGTCGCCGTGCGTTGTCGCCGTGCGTTGTCGCCGTGCGTTGTCGCCGTGCGTTGTCGCCGTGCGTTGTCGCCGTGCGTTGTCGCCGTGCGTTGTCGCCGTGCGTTGTCGCC
>JADLFM010000125.1 GCA_020845495.1 Chloroflexota bacterium | reverse complement strand
CGCTGGTCTGGCCAGCCGCCTGCCCCAGTTGCCCGGAGGCATCCGCGACCCCCTCGGCCACCTGCTGAATCGTACCCACCGTCTCGGTCAGCCCGGCGCGCGCCTGTTCGTAGCTGGTAATCGTCGCGATGATCCGATCGCGCAGCAGGTTCGCCGCCTCCGCCGTGCGCCCCACCTCATCGCGGGAGTACCGCGCGATCGGCGGCGTCACCGGCGTCACTGCAACAGTCAGGTCGTTCCTGGCCAGCGCCTCGAGCGCCACCGCGAGATTGGTGGCACAGTTCTCGGCCAGCGAGGTGACGGTCGCTCGGACGGTCTCAGCGCTGCGTGACATGCTCCGCGCCATCGATACACCGATCCCGAGCGCAAACACGATGCCCACACCGGCGATGGCCAGCAGCATCATGACGGCCTGGTTGAAGGCCGCGCCTGCTGCCTGCGCAGCGTCAGCAGCCTGCCGCTGCTGGAGAGTTTCTAGCTCGTGGAGGGCCGCGTTCATCGCGGTCGCAAGCGGCGCGGCCGTCTCGAGTGCGAGCCCGGTGGCAGCTCGGTCACCTTCCGGCGTGTTCTTGACCGCCTCCGTGAGCGCCCGCTCGTTGCCCTCACGCCAGGCCGTGTACCTGCTATCGACGTCGGCAAGGCGCTGCTTCTCGGCAGCGGTGATGTGGAGAGCCTTATAGGCAGTCAGCGCTGCCTCAACCCTGGCGAAATCGTCCTTGACTCGTGCGCGGAGCGCCTCGATCTCCTTCTGGTCGTCCACAAGGATGGAGCTACGGACGTCTCGCTGCACCTGAACGATATTGACCTGAGCGTCGCTGAGCGCGGCGGCACCTGGCATCAGGTCGCTATTGACCTCGTCGAGGCGCCCCTTGATCCCCTGGGCTGTCGTCACGCCGATATAGCCGACCAGGGCCATGACGGCGCAGACGGCCGCGAACGATCCGAGCAGTTTCACTCGGATACTACGATTCTCGAACCACCCCATCTAGCTGTCTTCCTCCGAACCTCTCCGTGACACTGCCCTGGTGAGAGGGCAGTGCTTCCGTTACGACTAACTAGATTGGGCGCCCGCTAGGGGATGGAATCGTTCCTAAGTTAAGGAACCTTCACCAGGTGCGGGCCTACGGAGGCGTTCGAGCGGTGCCAGCACAGCCGTTCCAAGCCTGGGTGGACGGCTGTCGTGTCTCAGAATGGCAGGCGCGAATGTGCTGCATCTGGGGTTTGCTCGAGTGGACATCTCGGATACCATTACCGGGTGGGGTATTCTTGCCGACACGCCCATTCTGGGACTGACGCGAGAAGAAGGAGAGGTGACGACGGTGCCCGACCGTGAGTGCCGGGACGATATCGATGTGCGAGCGATCGGTCGGCGGCTCTTGCGCAGGCGCGAGCAGCAGGGGCTGAAACAACAGGACGTTGCGCGACGGGCCGAACGCTCGGAGGCGTACGTCAATCGACTCGAGAACGGCCTAGTCGCCAACCCGAGGGTCAACGACCTGGTGGCGGTCGCCCGCGCGCTGGCGGTCCCGCTCGACGCGCTCCTCCACGGCTGCGAGCCGTCCCCGACCGAGCAGGAGGCGCTGGCCATCCTGGCCCGCCACCCCGGACTGAGCCGGATCCTGGCGAATATCATCCTCGGCCTCCAACTGGCGAGTCTGGAAGACCGCGAGTATCTGGTGGGGCACCTGGAGCTCATGGATCGCCGCTACGGCGCCATACCACCGGCCGAGCCGGCCAGGGACCGGCTCGAACGCCGTCTGGCGCTGCTGCGCTTGTTCGGTTCACTGGCTCCGGGCGCGGGCGTCGAGCAGCTTCTGACACGTGCGGCGGAGGAGGCGAGTATCATCGTTCCGTGCGATCTGGCCCTGAGCTATCGCTGGGACGAGGGGCAGGGGGCGCTCGCACTCGCCGGCAGCACGGTGCCGGTCCCGGCGGAGCTACGGCGCCTGGCGCCAGGACAGGCCATCGCAGGGCGGGCGTTCGAGGCACGGAAGACGGTGGCGGTTGGCGAGTACCAGCGCGAGATACCGATACCCATCATCGCGTCGCTCGGGCTCCACGCGGCAGCGGCGACGCCAATCCTGCTCGGCGACCGGCCCATCGGCGTGCTGAGCGTGGCGCGCTTCCACTCGACCGATCCCTTCACCCCGGAAGACCTCGCGACCCTCGAACGCCTGGCCAAGATCACGGCAGAAACACTCGGAGCCCGCTAATACGGCGGCGGACCAGAGTGAGCGGGCGACGCGCGTGTACGCTTGCGCTGGCTCGGGCGCTCTCGCAGCCGTATACAGCAGTCACATCACAGCTTCGACCGCCAGGTGCTTCGACCGCCAGGTACGCGGCCGGTCGTTCGCCGTCGTCACCTGGTCCCTATGGAGCGAGGTGGGTGCCGTCGAGGGTGAGGAAGGCAGGAGCGTAGGGAGCGAGGCGTTGGCGCATCACCACGATAGCCTCCGAGCTGTGGTCGACGAGCGTGAAGCGCCGCCCCAACCTGGCGGCAGCTTCGCCGGTCGTACCGCTACCGGCGAAGAAGTCCAGCACGTGGTCGCCCGGCCGCGACGACGCTCGCACGATCCGCTCGAGGATGGCGAGCGGCTTCTGGGTCGGGTAACCCGTCCGCTCGCGTGACTGGGGGCTGACGATCGTCTGCCACCAGGTATCGGTGGGGGTCTTCCCGCGTGCTGCCTTCTCCGGCCCGACCAGTCCCGGCGCACGATACGGTACCCGATCCAGGGCGTCGTAGTTGAAAGTGTAGCGCTTCGGGTCGCGAACGTAGACGAGGATCGAGTCATGCTTGGGAGGCCAGCGCCGCTTCGTCCGGGCGCCGTAGTCGTAGGCCCAGATGACCTCGTTCAGGAAGCAGGCTCGCCCGAAGATGCCATCGAGCAGCACCTTGCAGTAATGGACCTCGTGGTAGTCGAGATGGAGGTAGAAGGTGCCGGCCGGGGCGAGGACGCGGTACGCCTCGACGAGCCGTGGTTCGAGGAAGGCGAGGAAGTCGTCGAAGGCGTCCGGCATGGCGAGCGCCCCGAGCACCTCGGTCTGATACCGCTGGCCCTGGAAGCCAGTACGGTCGCCCTCAGCCGGGTCCGAGACCCGGGTGGTCCGCAGCCGCGAACGGCGCTGCACTCGGCCGGTGTTGAAGGGCGGATCGACGTAGATCAGGTCGGCGGAGCCGTCCGGCATCCGCCTGAGGGCGTCGAGGTTGTCAGCAAGAAAGACGCGGTGCATGAGATCGCCCGATTCTACCCGCCCCACCCGGTCCTCGCCCGCCCCTATGCCCACTTACCCGTCACTGTTCGCCCCTCATCGTCCGCCACTCATCGTTCGCCCCTCATCGTCCGCCACTCTCGCCTCACCCGCCTCTCATTTCAAGGCAGCGGACGTTATCATCTGGGCGGGCACGAACGTAGCGCGCGAGCACAGCTTCGAATGGCGGCACGAGCATGCATGAGGCGGCAGCCGAGGGGCAGGGTGCAAGGTCGGTGACTCGAACGGTGGTCGTCGTCAACGGCGAGCGATATTCGGTGCCGCCACAAGGGCTCCGGATCGGGCGAGCGCCCGATAACGATGTGGTCTTGCCGGACCCGAACGTCTCACGCCAGCATCTCGTGCTCTGGTCGACGCCGCGCGGCGCCTTCCTGCGCGACCTCGGCAGCCAGAACGGCACCTACATCGGCACCCGGCGCGTTGGGGCCGGCCCCGAGTCGATCCCGAGCGGCGCCAGGGTACGCATCGGGACGACCGATCTGGCCGTGGAGATCGTCGGCGAGCCAGCCGCACCACGGCGGAGCGGCGGCCAGACGAACATGCTCGTCGCGGGTGCGCTCGTCGCGCTGGTGATCGTCATGTTGGGGACCGGAGCGCTGATCCTGCGCGCGGTGGCTGGCTCACGTGAGTCGACGTCGGCCCAGGCCACGGCAACGCCCAGTTCGAAGCCGGTCGTGGCGTCGACGGCCGTCGCATCACCCTCGCCGTCTCCGTCTCCAGTCGCGGTGGCGACGGTCGCGCCAACGCCAGCGTCCTCGCCCACCGTCGCGGCGGTCGCCACCGCCGGCGCGGCCGTGGATAACCGTGAAGCGTTCACCCGCGCACTGCGCGCCTCCGTTCGGGTGATCGTCCCGACGAGCCAGACGACGGCGAGCACCGGTTCCGGCTCGGTCATCTCGGCCAAGGGCCACATCCTGACGAACTTCCACGTCATCAGCGACGAGCGCACCGGTCAGCTCATCAATCAAGGCCGGGACATCATCATCGCGGTCGCGCCGACCGAGAACGACCCGGCCCAGCCAAAGTTCCGAGCGCGCGTGGTCGAGTACGACTCGAAGATGGATCTGGCAGTCCTCCAGGTGAGCGCGCTGGCGAACGGCGGTCCGCTGCCGGCCAACCTCGGCTTGACTCCGGTCCCGATTGGCGACTCGGATACAGTCCGGATCAACGACCCGCTCATCATCATCGGCTTCCCGAGCCTCGGCGGGTCGAGCGTGACGGTGACGCGGGGCATCCACTCGGGGATTCAGCGCTTCACCGACGACCCCGGTCAGTTCATCAAGACCGATACCGAGATCAACCCCGGTAACAGCGGCGGCTCGGCCATCAACTCCGATGGTCAACTGATCGGCATCCCGACGGCCGGCCGGTTTAGCCGCGAGACGCCTGGCAAGATCGGCCTGATCCGCCCGATCAACCTCGCTAAGCCACTGATCGAGAAGGCGCTACGGTAGCGGGCGAGTAGTCAGGTGTCAGCCATCAGTAGCCAGCGGTCAGTAGGTAGCTGATCGTCGGCAGAGGCTTGGGATTCGCTATTAGCGGCCAGCAAGCCGGGCGACGCGTCAGTCAACTCCGCCCGTTGCCAGGATGCCGACCGCGCGGTCCGCTTCAACGGCTGGCCCCACGTGGAGCAGGCTCGGCGCGAACAGCCCGAAGACGGCCGCGCGAGCGAGGTCGGGGTGGCCGTCTTCATCGCCCCGGAACACATGGCGGAGCGTCTCGCCGAACGACACGCGGCGGATGCACCCGCAGTCAGGCTCGAACCACATCACGCCGCGCTGGAACCGCTGCATGACGCCGCCATCGCCATTGGGATTGACGATGGCCGGACTGGTCGGCAGGCCCCAGCGCTCCAGCCCGTCCAGGCATAGCAGGCGGAACGCCTGATCGTTGGCGACGTCCTCGGCGGTGAGATACGCCGTGAGGAACGCGTCGGTTCGGCCGTCCGGCCCGTAGCCCACCCGCTGGCCAATGAAGCCACTGGCGCCACCGTCGCATGCCCGATCGGACTGCCACGGAACCAGCAGGCCCGGGATCGACGGATCGTAGGCCGGCACCCGAACACCGTCGAGCACAGTGACGCCGAGTATGTCACCATCGAGGACGTTCATCCGAGCGACGCCGAGATACGGCTGGCTGACGTTGAGCGAAGCGTACTCGAAGATCTGCATGGTGCAGCAGGTAAACAGGAACGGGTCGCTCAGCGGCCGGCCGAACTCAGCAACGCCGCCATTTCGAACGTAGTAGCTCCAGATGTCATCATCGCTGATTCGCCGTCCGGTGTCCGGAAAGAAGCGTTCATCATCCGGCTTCGGCGCCTCGACGAGCCCGAGGTCGGCATGCGCGGGTGTTTCACTCAGAGTCACTACCCGTGGTGGCGCGACGAGGGCCCCACGTCCTCCATTGCCGCTGTGCCCAGCGATGACCCCGGCCGTGAGCCACAAGTCCCCGAGCGCCCCCGTGCGAATCGTGTATGTGCCACGAGAGTCGCTACGCGCTGAGCCTACCTGATTCTCAGAATTGAGTGGAGCGCCTAGGTAGAGGCGGGTCTCCGTCTCGGCGAGCACCGGCTCATCAGGCCCGTGGTTCCCATCCCCGTCGAGATCGAGCCACGTCTCACCTGTCACGCTGAAAGACTCGGGCCGAGCTACCGACGGAGATGCAAGAATGTGAGCGAGTAGGATGGATAATGCAACAGTACATAGTTGCGGCCACAGTCGGCAGGACGATGCAGTACTGAACCGGAGCGCCCCAAAGAACCGAGACAGCTTTGGCAGTGTCATTACGCTTGCTCAGTAAGGAGTCCCGACCAGCGCCTCGTTGAAGTCGTCATTCGCATCCTCGCACCTCCCCTCGGCGTCAGTCAGCGCTTCACTCTGCCAGTGACCGTCGTAGTTCCGATCGACGAACCAACAGACCGACATGATCCGCTCCCAGTCGGCGTTCGAATCGTGGATCTCCTTCAGCGCTTCGATGTACCAGCGGGATGGGTAGCAGTCCTTACTTGGCGCGCTGACCCGAGTGTTCGTCTCGGTGATCCAGAGCGGGGCGCCAGCCAGTACGCCCGAGGTATCGCTATCGACGACGTCGCGCCAGTTCTTGTACGTCGTGAAGCCCCACCAGGCGCCCAGCAGTGAATTGGGAGCTTGCACGTCGGTGTGCGGCTCGTTCTTGCCTCCGTTGGCGGTGCCGGTGCTCCCGACTCGCCCATACGTGTGAATGGCAAAACCGTCGATCACCCCAAGCTGGCGAACAACCATCGCTTCGCCAACGCGGAGGCATACCTCAGAGAAATAGTTCAGCCAGGGACAATCAAGGGCGTATGGCGGTGAGCCATTCGCGTCGCCGCTCCAGGGGCCAACAGCAGCGACGAGCACCCGAGCAGTTGTATGGCTCGCACGGATCGTCTGCAAGGCATTGTCAGTTCGGCTGCCTGCCGTCCCATACCCGCAAAACACGCGGGCATACCATGACGGAGACATCGGCGTGTTCTGGCTGTTCTCGACCAGCAGGTTTGGCTCGTTGCCGATGATATAGCCCCAGCCATGATCCTGGAACCGGCTATCCTGGCAAATCGCGGCCAGCATAGACAGGTACGCGGACAAGCTGGTCTCATTCGGCGGCAGGTTCTGGCCGGGGGCATAGTCGACTCGAACAATAACGTTGCGTCCTGCGAGATGCGATGAGCGGACATGGTCCCCGACAATCTGATAGCTGTTCTCATTGGTGGCAGGCACACTCGTATAGACGAGCTGCACGTCCCAGCCGCTCTTGGTGTTCCAGTCGCGGCTGTTATTGGTCCACGAGGCGCCGATCAGGCTCGGTGGGTCCACGGCCTCGAACCAGGCCCGTAGGTCGTTCACGTCGCTGGCCCGGATCGTCCGCGCGGTCGAGGGCGCCGACCCGACCGTCCAGTTGGGTAACGAGCCCATTCCACTGTGAGTCCAAAGATCCTGGATTGTCGCGCGCAATTCGGTGTAGTGGACCGCGCGGATCGGGACGGTCGTGCCCATCACCGGGTCGGTCCAGGAGACGCGGCTCAGGCCGGCCGCCACCCGCGCGTTGCTGACCGCTGTGCGAAGCTCGGTGACGTGAATGGCCCGGATGTGAGTACCGCCGGCGACGATCGGCTTGTCCGTCCAACGCGGCATTCGCACCACCCTCTCGAATTCTTCACGAATGAGCGGCGGTTCATCGCAATTGGGGAATTGTCGTAGCCGGTATGGTAGGTCTCCGCGGAGTCATTGGCAAGCGAAGCATCACCAGAGTGGCCACGGCCGCGATGAGGGATATCATCATCGCCGTCGCGCCGACCGAGAACGACCCGGCCCAGCCGAAGTTCCGGGCGCGGGACGGGCCAGTCAGGGGGCGCCCGTCCCGTCTGCCCCCGGGCGCCCCGGAGAGTTTCAGCGATAGCTGCTGCGCCGGACCCTGTGCGTCAGACCAGGCTTCGGATCAGGATGATCACCAGCAGGATCACCAGGATCAGCCAAAACAGGACCAGGATCGGGTGGACTGGCAGCCCGAAGGGGTACTCGGGGGGCGCGGTGGTCGGCGTCGGCTGAATCGTGCCGACGACGGCCACCGTCGCCTCCAGGTTTGGCGTGGGACTGGCCTGTGCGACGGCGGTGCTCTCGGGGGCCTGGCCGCGCGCAAAGTCGAGCATGCCGCGCCCCTCCGGCCCCAGCGAGAAGCCGGCCGCCAACCGTGGCGTCGAAGCGGCGAGCCAGGCTTGCTCGAGCGTCCGCGAGTTGATGCGGCGGTCGGCCCCGCTACCCTCGTCGGGGTAGGCCGGATCGTTGTAGATGAAGTCGTCGCCATCGATCCCGACGATGGTGATGTAACGTTCACGGGCCACGCCGGGCGGCGTTCCGCCGGGCAGGACGGCGCCCTGCACGAGCGTGACGACCGGGTAGCCACGCCGGATCATCTCGCGGACCTGCTCGACAGTCCACTCGTTGAAGCGAGCGCCCCGGAACAGGTCGACGGCATTCAGGCCGGCCCGCTCTCCGACTCGCGCCATCGTCTCGATGCGCGAGGGCACACCCGGGCTGTAGTTGCCGTCAAGGCCGTTCAAGAGTGCGCGAAGGTCCGCAACGGCCACGTTGACACCATAGCCGCCGAGTATCATCGCCATGCTGGCCGCGCCGGAGTTTGTCGACGCATAGGTGGTTCCCGTCTGCTGGGACCGGAACGGCACGTCCAGCAGGATACTGTTGCCACGCGCCGTGCTACCGGCGAGAGGCTCGCCGCCCGTCGCGATGGCGACCAGCGCCCGCTCGGCGGCCAGCACCTGCTCGTTCTGGCTCGGCGTCGGCCCCTGCCCTTCGGTCGGCGTCTCCTCGGCGACGACCTGCTCGGGCGTCCCAAGCTCACCGGGCGTCGCGCTCACGCCGGTCAGCCCGGGCGTCGGGGCGGACGAGGCCGGCGGCGCGACCGGAGCCGGCGCCTCGATCAATCCGGACTGCCGGCCACCAGCGCCCCCCGGCGCCGCGGCAGCCGTCGTGAGGGTCGCAGTCGGCTCGGGGACGCGCGGCGGGATGATCGTGATCGGCTTGTTGACGTCCCAGAAGGTGAAGACGGCGTCGAAGTCGATCGGATCCGGCATCCGCTTGGGGTCGGCGATCGGCGGAAGCACCTTCGCGGTCATACGCTCAGCGCGAATCAGACCGTCGTCCAGGCCGATCCAGGTCTGCACCTGCATGTCCTGATAAACCGGCTGGGCGCCCTGTACCGCTGGCTGCTCCACGCGGGTCTCGGGTGGCGGCGTGCAGGCCGGGATGATGCGCCCGGACCCGGTGACCTGTCGGCCGGTCGAGATAGTGGGCGCATTCGTGCTGCTCCCGCCGCCGCTGCCGCCGGCGTAGCGCGGACGAATGCTCGTCTCCCAGAAGCGAAGGACGTCCACTTCTCCGAGGAAGTAGTTCGTCACCGCGTTATCGACCACGACCTGACCGCCCTCCTGGCCGCGCGAGACGCAGCGGAGCGCCGTGATTGCGTCGAGCGGTGCGAGCAGCCCAAGCTCATTTCGAATCTCGCTGTAGTTGACGGTCCGCCAGAGATCGTCGGTGTCACGCTGGCGGAACGCCTGCTGCGCCGTGACCACGACATCGTCGGTATGGTCGTTGCGACGGATCCGCATCGACAACTGTTCGCTGCCGACCCGCTGGCCCGTGTCCTGGAAGACGATCGTCTCGAGGCCGATCAGCGCGCCTTCGGCCAGCATGTCGATACGTTCGCCGTTGGCAAAGCGGGCAACCGCTTGCATCAGGAAGCGGGCCGAACGCGGGTAGGCGCGTTCCATCCGCACCGGCGGAACCGGCGTGGCGGAGGGTGTCGGGGTGCGAGTTGGCGTCGGGGTGAACCTGGCGGCGGTAGCGGTAGCGATGGCGAGCGCGGTGGCTGTCGCCGGGGCAGGCGTGCCACCGCCGGTGAGGCCGCCGCCCGTGAGGCCGCTGGCGCCGCTGCTCGTGCTGCCAGGGGTGCCAGCGCGGGTCGAGATCGCCGTGGCAGTCGAGGCGACAGAGGTGGCCGTGGAGTTCAAGGAGCGGGTGCAGCGTGAGTTCGCCGTGTCGTCGACGATGCCGAAGTCAGCGGTGGCACCGAACGTCGAGCCGATGGTGATCTCACGCCGCGTCGCCGTCGTCGCACGGAAGCGCGAGCTGCTCACGCGCAGGCTCACGACATAGGTGCCCGTCGAGAGGTTGTCGAACACGTAGTGGTTTTCGCGCGTCGAGTCCGGACTCTGGTTGTTGTTGTCGTTACCGCCGACCCGCTCCAGCCGGACCTCGTAGGCGCTGGACGACGGCCGATCGTCGAACTCGACGGGCAAATCCTGGATGCCATTCTCGTTACAGTCGAGGAAGACGACCCCGGAGATCGAGCGAATACCCTGGTCGAGACGCGCCAGCCCGAAGTTCGCCCGGCCGCCCTCAGTCGCCGTCACGGTCACGTCGCGCTGCCGAGAGGTCGTGGCCTCGTAATTTGACAGCAGGCTGACGCTGATCCGGTAGACCCCGTCGACGAGGCCCCCGCAGCGATAGCGTCCCGACGAGTCGGTGGGGTTGACGTTGCCCGCGATGGCCGTGGTGCAGGCGATTGGCCCTGAGGGCACGTCGATGCGCTCGACGACGACCGTGACGTTGGCGAGGCCGGGCTCGTTGTCGTCAAACACGCCATTGCGGATGCGGGTATCGTCCCAGACCGTGCCCGTGACGAAGCCGCCGACCTGGGCCGGGCGCGAATCCGACGTCGCCCGTACCCGCGTCGCCGGAGACGGGGTAGCTGACGGTGCGGCGACCGCGGCTGAGGGCGGGGCCGGTGTTACCGCCGGGGCAGGCGTTGTCGGGGTCGCAGCCAGAGCGGGCGCCGGCGAGCCAGACGCTGGGGTGGCGAGCAGTTGTGCGTCGGCGTCGGTGCCAGGCAGGCTACCGAACAGGAGCACGATGACAACGGTGAGCGCCGCGAAGCGCAGCAGTACGGGTGACACTCCAGGCGCAAGCCGAGCGGATCGTGTCTTGGCGGCGCTCCAGAGCCGAGCCCGGCGCCGGTTGACGAGCGGACGGACGGTCATCACGGCGGCGATGATACGAGGGGAACACATGTAAAAAGGCTGCCCGAGCAAGTCTGAAATGCCATCGAGAGAGGACCGTGACGAGCCTGTGATACGCAGGGTGCGACTCTCTCCCGGCCTGTCTCGGAATGCACGCTGGGGAGTTGGTGAGAGGTGGAGCCAGCGTGCGTCCGAGCCCGGCTCCAAACGCTGGCTCCCTCAACGGCCGGCCGACCGCCTCCACTGGTACGATCGTAGGAGCATCATGAATCCCTCCGATCCCCCAACTGCTGAGACGAGCGCCACGCCGCCGACTTTCCGCGAACGCCTGCGCCGCTATGCGTTCGCGACACTGGTCGGCGCAGCCGTGGTGGTCTGGCCGGGCGGGCCAGCGCCCGGCCAATCGCTGCTGTCACGTCCCCCAGCCTACGAGCGGGCGCTCCGCTGGGTCGACATCATCCGGCTGCGTTTGTCCCCCTGGCTCGTCCCCGATTCTGGAGAGTCGGGGAGCGGCCCGGATCGCCCACGCTTCGGGTGAGGGCGCTTCGGGTGAAGGCGCTTCGGGTGAAGGCGCCTCGGGTGAGGGCGCGGACTCGCTCTGAGGAGGAGGCGGCAGCGGCGGACACATGATCGGCTTTCTCAATCGCTACTCGTACTTGATC
Source organism: Chloroflexota bacterium (assembly GCA_020845495.1). The sequence goes on along the minus strand of JADLFM010000125.1, from coordinate 13,984 downwards.
GCCAGTGGGCTGGCGATGGGCGGCGCCTGGCTCACGGCGTCGCGGTTCGGCGGCGTCTGGCCGGCGGTGGCAGTGGCAGGCGTTGGAGCCGGGCTCGCACTCTTCCAGCGGCAGATGCGCGGCGGCCCCAGCGCGCTTGCGTCCTGGGACGAGTTGAGCGCTGCGATCGGACGGGGGATCCCGCTGCTCCTCTTCCTGTACTCAGACACCTGAGGGGCATCGCTGGCGGCGCAGCCCATCGTGGATGGGCTCGGGCGAGAGTTGGCGGGGCGCATGACGGTCGTTCGCCTGAACGTCGCCGACGAGGTCGGAGCGCAGGTGCGCGAGCGCTTCCAGGTCGCGAAAGTGCCGACCGTCATCCTGCTGGACGGCAGCGGCGCCGAGCGGTATCGATCCGAAGGGAAACTCCCTCGCCGGGCGCGGATCCGCACGATAGCGGCAGCCCTGGGACACTGATCGGGCGCATCGTGTCCACGCCAAGGGAAAGCGTGGTACCCTCGCGCTACCCCCGGCTGACGCCCGGACTCCCATCACCCTGATTCCGGATGCCCCGGCTCCCGATGCAGCCCGACCACACGGCCACGGCTCCCACCTGCCTCGCTCTCGCCACGCCGCTAGCGGCCGATGCGGCCATCGCCGCACGGCCGACTGGAGCGCCTCGCTGGGCAGCGTACGGACGGCGGCTGCCGGCCGCGCTCGTCGTCCTGGCACTGGCCGGCTCGCTCCTGCTTCGCTTCGTCGATCTCGACCGCACCATCACGGCGGACGAGGGCTACTGGATGGATCGCACGCTGCACTTCGGGGCGGCTCTCGCGGACGGGGATCTGCGCGGCACCTTCCTGACCGGGCATCCAGGCGTCACTGTCATGTGGCTTGGAGTGCTGGGGATCGGGCCGGAACGGCTCTCCACGCTCGCGGCGCTCCGGCCTGGTCCTTTCGAGGCGATCGAGCAGGCGCCGGAGTATCTGCCTGCGTTCTCGGCCGCCCGGGGGGCCGTCGCCGTCACCACGGCGCTGCTCTTCACACTGGCAGCCGTGCTGTTCTGGCGACTGGTGGGGCCGGCGCCGGCCGTGGCAGGCAGTGCGCTGCTGCTCCTCGATCCGTACGCCATTGGCATGACCCGGCTGCTCCACCCGGACGCTCTGCTCGCACCGCTCATGCTGGTCTCCGCGCTCGCGGGACTGGTGTACTGGTTGCGGGGCCGTCAGCACCGGTACCTCGTCCTATCCGCCGTGGCCGGCGGGCTGGCGCTACTCTCGAAGGCGCCGGCCGCTCACGGCGTACTCTTCTTCGGGCTACTCGGCGTGCTCGCAGGTTGGCGCGCCGGCCAGCGCCGCCGAGCCATGGCCGCGCTACTGCTCTGGGGCGTCATCGCGGTGGCGGTATACGCGGCTCTCTGGCCGGCCCTCTGGGTCGATCCGATGGGCCGGATCGAGGCGCTCACGACGTTCGTGCGCTCGACAGCCGGGGTGGCACACGGGTCGGACACGTTCTTTCAGGGGCAGATCGTGCCTGGTGATCCGGGCCCTGCGTTCTATCCGGTCGCGCTGGCGCTTCGGCTGGGCGCCCTCTGCACGGTCGGCATACTGGGGCTGATCCTGGCTCGCCGGCGCGATCTTGACCTGGGCGTGACGCTCCGACTGGCCGCGTACACGGCGCTGTTCATCGTCCTGCTGACCATCACGCCGAAGAAGCAGGACCGCTACCTGCTGCCGACCCTGCTTGCGGTGGACCTGCTCGGCGGGGTGGGACTCTGGGCGCTGGTGCGTCGACTGCGAGCCGATCGTCTGGCGGCTGTCGTGTTGGCGGCTGTGGTCGTCGGTCAGGGAGCGGCCTTCGCCGCCACCCGCCCCTACCCGATTGCCGCCTACAACCCGCTGCTCGGCGGGGCCGACACGGCACGCCGCACGATGGTCGTGGGCTGGGGCGAAGGGCTCGATCGAGTGGCGGCGTTCCTGAGCTCCCAGCCGGGCGCTGACCGAGCGGTCGTGGCCACGAACTACAACCACGCCATCCGACCGCGCATCGGCGGCGCGGCGGTGTCGCTGGTCCGAGCGCCTGCCAAGGTGGTGCCGGCCATCCGCTACGTCGTCGTCTACGTGAGCACCGCGCAGCGCGGCGGGCTTCCCCAGTACGCGTATCGGGCTGCGACAGCCCGTCCGCCCGTGTTTGTCGCGACGGTCAACGGCCAGCCGTACGCCTGGGTCTTCGAGAATCCCCTGTACGACGCGGCCACGCACCCCGGTCACTCGGTCGAGGAAACCCCGGACGACGAGGAAGACGAGTAGCGGCGAGTCGTCAATTCTCAGCCATCAGTCGTCAGTGGCCGGCTAGCTGCCGGGGCTCACTTCTGGTGACTGATACCTGACGGCCGACAACGCGCTCACTCCCTCCTTCCTGCTCGTGTCGCCAGGACTTTGTCGACGCGGCGGCCGTCCATGTCCATGACCTCGAGGCATAGGTCGTCGAGGTCGAAGCGGTCACCAGTCGACGGGATCCGGCCGAGTTGGCGCATCACCAACCCGCCGAGCGTCCGATACTCGCCCTCGTCCTCGTCCGGTAGCTCGCGGATCCCGAGCAGGGTCTTCAACTCAGAGACCGGGAGCCGTCCGTCCAGCAGCCAGGAGCCGTCGTCACGCTGGAACACGAGCGGCTCTTCTTCCTGTCCCGGCGTCGGGAGATCGCCGACGAGCGACTCCAGTATATCCATCACGCTGATGATGCCGACCGAGGAGCCGAACTCGTCGACGACGATGCCGAGGGCGGCCTTCGCCGTGCGCAACTGCTCGATCGCCCGGAATACGGGCAGCGTCTCGGGGATGAAGGTCGCCTCCCGGACGAGGCTGCCGAGCCCGGTCGGCAGGTGCAGGAGGCCGTGCGCGAGGATGTCTTTTGCGGTCACGATCCCGAGCACCCGGTCGAAGTCGCCGTCACAGACCGGGAAGCGCGAATGGTGCGACGCGAGCACTTCCTCGCGAATCGCCTCCGGCGGGTCGTTCAAGTCGAGCCAGGTGACGTCGGGGCGCGGCTGCATCAACTCGCCAGCGGTCAAATCGCCAAGGCGGAACACACTGTCGACCAGATCCTGCTCCGCCGCCTCGAACACGCCAGCCCGGGTGCCCTGCGCGACGAGCACCCGGACCTCCTCTTCCGTGACAGGCGCCTCCTGGTTCGGCTGGACCCCGAGGAGTCGCAGTACGAAATCGGTAGACGCGCCGAGCAGCAGGACGAACGGGGCTACCACTTTGGAGAGCGTGCGCATCGGGACCGCGATCGACACCGCGATACCTTCGGGGTTGTTGAGGGCAAGCCGCTTCGGCACGAGCTCGCCGACGATCAGCGTGAGATAGGTGATCCCAAGCACGACGAGCCCCAGCGCCAACGGATCGGCGTAGGGAGCGAGCAGCGGAACTTCACGGAGACGCTGAGCGAGCGCGGCGGCCGGCGTCGAGCTACCGAACGCACCGGTCAGGATGCCGACGAGCGTGATGCCGACCTGGACCGTCGACAATAGCTGGTTCGGTTGATTGGACAACTCGAGGGCGGTGCGCGCCCGGCTGTTGCCGGTGCTCGCGAGGTGCTCCAGCCTGGCCCGCCGCGCCGACACGATGGCCATCTCGGACATCGAGAAGAGGCCGTTGAGCAGGATCAACACCAGGACGGCGGTCAGCTCGAACCAGATCGCGGACACCTCCCACTCCGGGCGGCAGCCGGTTCGGACTGGTCGGACCGCGCCGCCGGTGCATCAGGGAAGCTTAGCATCGAGCGTCCATTCAACAACGCTCTTGATCGCCATGATGGCGTCTGATGGCGTCTGATGGTCGCGAGAGAGCCCAGATCGGCGTCGATGGGCGGGCCGGCCGGGACGTCTGTCCGCTTGGTCTCGACGCTTGGTCTCAACGCTTGGTCTCGACGCTCGGCTGGGCTCGATCGTAGCCGTTACCGGCACGCCGTGGAACGGCCGAACGCGAAGCGCTACATCAGAGCGCTACACCGAAGCACTTCGTCAGGCGCGGCGTCAGCGGCGGACCAGCAGCACGCCGGCGGCCGGGATGCAGGAGATCGCGACGAAGCCCCAGAACAGCGGATCGTAGCTCCCGAGCAGGTCGTGAGCGGCGCCCGCACCTACGGGCGCCAGAGCCGTCGCGCCGGTGACGACGGCTGCCAGGGCGCCGGCGATGCTGGCGTAGCGCTCGCGGCCGTAGAGATCGGCGACGAAGGCGGGCCGGAGCAGCGTCATCGCGCCCTTCGCCGCGCCAAACAGCGCTACGAACCCGATGAGGCCGAGACCGCCCGGCATGGCCAGCAGGATCATGAGCGAGAGCGGCTGAATGCCAAACGCGACCGCCCCGCTCACCCGCAAGGGTATCCGGTCGCCCAGACCACCGACGACGATCCGGCCGAGCAACTGCATCCCGCCCACTACTCCGGTTGCCGTCGCCGCGAGCGTCGGGTCGTAGCCGTGGTCCACGAGGTACGCCACCAGATGGACTGAGACGCCGATACTTACCAGTGTGGTGAGCGAGAAGGCCACCGCCAGCCAGCGGAATGCCGACTCCCGAAGCGCCACTCCGACCGAGACCGTCTTGCGGCGGCTGGCGTGCGATCCATGCGGCACGGATGCATCGCCGTCGACGTGCAGTCCTAGATCTTCCGGGCGTCGCCGCAGCAAGAGCGCGTGGGGCAGGATCGTTGTGGCGGCCAGAACGATCGCCAGCGTCACGAGCGCGTCGCGCCAGCCCTGCATCTCGACGAGCCAGCTTGCGAGAGGCATGAAGATCGTGCTTGCGAGGCCGGCCATCAGGGTAATGACGGTCAGGGCCCGGGCGCGGCGTCGCTCGAACCACGCGGCGATGACGGCGAAGGCCGGCTCGTAGAGCACCGTCGACATCGTCACACCGATCAGCGCCCAGACGGCGTAGAGTTGGGGCAGGCTCTCGACGCGTGACCACGCCACCAGCAAGAGCGGGCCGGCGATGGCGCCGGCTGTCATCAGCGCACGCGGTCCGTGGCGGTCGAGCCAGCGGCCGACCGGGGCGGCACAGACGCCAGAGAGTAGCACTCCGAGCGAGAACGCCCCGGACATTTCGCCGCGCGACCAGCCAAGGTCGGCTTCCATCGGCGGCAGGAGCACCGTGAAACCGTAGTAGAGGATGCCCCAGGTGATCGTCTCGGTGATGCCCAGCACCAGCACGAGCCACCAGCCGTAGAAGATTCGGCCAGGTAGGGGCGGAGACGGCCGCGCCGCAATCTCGCCCTCAGCCACGCCAGCACCCCGCGTCGATCGCGTGCATCGGGCTCGTCGTCAGGCTCCCAGCAGGCATCTCATCCCGGGCCGTGGCTTCGTCAGGTGCACCCGAGGACGGACTGGCGGCAGCGCGGGCATCGCGACAGCCATGCCCGCCCGCACGTATCGCAGTGTATCGCCCGCCTACCGCCCCGCGAGAGCGTTGGCAGATGCGCTGAGAGGCTTACGGGCCCGGACGAACGCGCTCACCAGCCGCCCGCCCGATGCCTCGAACTGGGCGAAGGCATCCGAGGAGACGCTCCGGCCCGCGCTCGCAGCAACCTGGCGCGGGTCGTAGACCCGCGTCACCTCAACCTCGACGTCTCCGAAGCCAGCCTCAGCAAGCAGGCGGCGGTACTCGCCCTCTTCGAGCGCCCCGGCCACGCAGCCGACCCAGGCTTCCATGTCGCGGCGCAACTCGGCCGGCAGCGCCCCTTGCGCCACGACGTCTGAGACAGCGAAGCGGCCACCTGGCTTCAGCACTCGGAATGCCTCGCGAATGACGCGCCCCTTGTCCGCCGAGAGATTGATCACGCAGTTCGAGATAATCACGTCGACGCGATCGTCGGGCAGAGGGATCTCCTCGATGTGACCCTTCAGGAACTTGACGTTGTCCGCGCCCTGCTCGACCCGGTTCTTCTCGGCCAGCGCAAGCATCTCGTCGGTCATGTCCAGGCCATAGGCGAAGCCGGTCGGTCCGACCCGCCGTGCCGAGAGCAGGACGTCGATCCCGCCGCCGCTACCAAGATCGAGCACGACCTCGCCGGCCGCCAGCGACGCGAGCGCGGTCGGGTTGCCGCAGCCGAGCGACGCCTTAACGGCGTCCGCGGGGAGCGCGGCGGCCTCGTCCGCGTCGTAGAGGTTCGAGGTAATCGGGTCACAACTGCTACCGCTACAGCAGCCGCTCCCCACCCCGACGTTGCGTGCGCGGGCGGCGTACTTCTCGCGGACGATATCGCGGAGGTCGTCCGGAGCAGTGTCAGGGGCGGTGTTGGGAGAGGTATCCAGTGCCATCGTTCCTCCTCGCCGCGCTGCGCGGCTGGCTGGGTCTTACGGGGTGACGTGCGGCTCGCGACCAGTGGCGCGCGGGTCGGTATGTCGACCGGCGGTACGCCGCCGGGCCACCCGCGCCGATGAACGGTCACCCGTTCGTGGCGAGAGCTGCGGGCATCAGGTCGCCGAGCATCTGTCTCGCGAGGGTGAGCCCGCTCGGATCGACGGCGTAATACGACCAGACGCCGCGCCGCATCGCGACGACCAGGCCAGCGTCGCGCAGGATCTTGAGGTGATGCGAGATAGTCGGCTGACTCAGTGGAAAGCGCTCGACAACGTCGCAGACGCAGAGCGGAGCCGGCTGGGCGGCGAGGAGCCGCAGCATTTCAATCCGCGTCGGGTCGCCCAGAGCACGGAAGACGGCGACGGCACGCTCGCGCGGGCCATCCGGCAGGCCATCGACGGCGACGGGAGTGCGGCAGCAATCAGCGGGTCGCGTGCGTGGGGCCATGATCTCGCGATCTCCAGACGGCGCGTAGCCAGGGCGGGTCGGCCGGGCAGCATTCCATCGACGCTCATCGATGTAATGACAGGATACGTCAAACATCGGCGTTTGTCAATATGTTGGTGCCGAGAGTTCCGGCCCGCGCTGTCGAGAAAGGAGGGGGGATGGGCGGCGTCGGGTCAGGGGCGTCCAGGCTGGCGGTCGGGTCAGAAGGCATCCAGGCTGGCGGTCGGGTCAGAAGGCGTCCAGGCTGGCCGTCGACGGGCTTCCATCCCCCTTCCCCACTACGAGCGCGGACGAGCCCGTTCGAATTTTCCGTGCCGCACGGAGACAGGGGGATGGGAGCCCGCCGATGGTTACGGGCACGACCGGTATTCGCGCCTCGTCATCTGCCACGGCCCCCCGTTCAGGCGAGCAGTGCCAGCGGCTGCACGCCCGGTCCGACGACCGCCACCGGGTCCGCGCCGAGCCAGTCCTGCACGACACTGGCGTAGACGCTCCGAAAGTCGCTCGCCATCTGCAAGTCGCCATCAGCAAGCTCGGTGAGGTTTGGCGCGGCGTTATGCAGCCCGCCCCGGATGCTACCGCCGAGCAGGAACATCGGCTCGGCGGTTCCGTGGTCGGTGCCGCCGCTCGCGTTCTGGTTGGGGCGCCGCCCGAACTCCGAGAACGTCATCACCAGCACGTCGTCGGCGCGCCCCTGGTTCTCCAGGTCGCGCAGGAAGGCGGCCAGCCCGTTCGCCAGCACGCCGAGCAGGTTGGCGTGGGTCGTGGCCTGATTGGCGTGAGTATCGAACCCGCCAAGTTGGAGGAAGAAGATCCGGGTGCCGAGGTCGGACGCGATGACCTGGGAGATCGACTTCAAGCCGTTGGCGAAGGGATCGGCCGGGTAGTCGACGGTCGGCTGATAGGCGCCAGCAATCCGCTTCAATTCGTCGGCCCCGGCGAGCGCGGCCTTCGTGGTGCGCCGAATCTGCTCTTCGTAGGGGCGGAACTGGCCGGCGTAGTTGTAGATGTTCTCGAGCGCTTTGACCTGGCTGGCCCGGTCGCGGGGGGCGCGTGGGTCGGTCTGGAACTGGAAGGTCGCGACGTTGCCGATGGCCGGCACGAGCGACATCTCGGTCCAGAACGACCGATTCAGGGTGTCCCCGACATTTATCGCGTCAAGGGGCTGGTCGTGGCCGCAGCCGCAGGCATCCAGGTACCGCCCAAGCCAACCAGTTTGCTCGAAGCGCTCCGGCGTAGCCGTTTGCCAGATCTCCATCGAACGGAAGTGCGACCGGTTGGGGTTCGGGTAGCTGATACTCTGGGCGATGCCGAGCCGGCCGTTGTCGTAGAATGGCTTCAAGGGGGCGAGCGACGGGTGCAGGCCGACCCGGTCGTCGAGCGGGAGCACCTGCTCGCGCGGGATCGCGAGAGTCGGGCGAATCTCGTAGTAGCGTGGATCGCCGTACGGGACGATGGTGTTCAGACCGTCGTTGCCGCCGCTGAGTTGGATCACCACCAGCACCTCGCGCCCGCTGACGCTGCGCACCGTCGAGACCTTCTGGGTCGCAGTAACCGCCTTGGCCAGGAAGGCCGGCACGGTCAGCCCGAGCGCCACCATCAGTGCGCCGTTCTTGAGCAACTCACGCCGGGTCAAGGTCATGGGGGGCTCCCTCTGGTGCCAGCCGTCTGTCAGCAGTGTTCAGCAGTCAGGAGTGATGACCAGGGGGCCGGCTGCCATCTGACTGCTGATACTTGATGGCCCGCCAGCTTACGCGCTCTGATAGACAGGGGTCGACATGATCAGGTGGACGAGACCGCGCAGTTTGGCGTCGCGGGCTGGGCCATCCCCGAGCGCGTCGAACGGCGACGGTTCGTTCAGGTAGCTGACGAGTGTCGAGCGCACGTCAGGTGGGACATCGCCGTCCACAAGCAGGGTGCTGAAGTGATCGACGATCTGCTCGCCCGAGGTGAGGCCGCGAGCCGCGACTCGCGCGGCCGGATCGAACGTGGTGCGGGTCCGATCGTCGCGGGCGGAGCAAAGGCGGTTGGCGAAGTTGAACCGCTCGAACATCGTCGAGGTGCTAACCCAGGCGAGGCCGCCGTCCCAGCCTTTGACGTTGGGCGGGTTGAAGAGATCCTGGCCCATCCGACGCAGCGACGGAAACAGGTCTTGAAAGGCCGTGCTGGCGCTCAGGCTCCTGATCGTCCCAACGACCATCTCGACGGGGCCTTTGATCCGTGCATGGTAAGCGCGCTCCGACGAAAACTCCGGCGAGCGGAGCAGCGCCTCCACGACCGGTTTCGTCTCCCAATCCGACGCGGTCAACAGATCCGCATAGCGCTGGACCGTCTCTGGCTCGGGATCGTCGTAGACGAAGGCCCGAAACAGCTTGCGGGCCAGGAACGCCGGGGCGACAGGTTGGGCCAGGATCGTGTCTACGACGTCGTCGCCGTCGAGCGGGCCAGTTGTGCCGAGAAAGGTCTTGTTTCCGAAGTCGTGCGCCCGCTGCGTGAAGGTGAAGCTAAGCGTGACCGGATCGATGAACCAGCCAGTGAACGCGCGGGCGGCTGCCTTGACGTCGTCCTCGCTGTAGTTGCCGACCCCGAGCGTGAACAACTCCATCAGTTCGCGGGCGTAGTTCTCGTTTGGCGCGGCCTTGCGGTTGGCGTTACCGTCGAGCCAGCGGAGCATCGCCGGGTCGCGCGAGACTTGTTTGACCAGCGTGCGGAAATTGCCGAGTGCATGGTTGCGGAAGAGGTCGTTCTGCCAGCGCATCAGCAGCGGATCGCGCACCTTGGCGATACCGGTCGCGAAGTGGCCGTGCCAGAAGAGGGTCATCTTCTCCTGAAGCGGTCGACTGGTCTCGATCATCCGGTAGAGCCACCAGGCCCGCAGTCCGTCCGGCGTGCCCAGGTCGAAGGCCTGCTGCTCGGCGGCGTCGGAGGCCGCGTCAGGCTTGCCGCTGAACTCGACCAGATCGGTGACGGCGGCGTCGAACCCGAGGCTGGTGTAGCGGTCGATCTCCTCCTCGGTCCCTCCGAAGCCGGCTCGCCGGAGGAGGTGAGCAATCCGCGTGCGGGGCTGCTCGATGCCCATCGGAGCACCTCCCATACGTCCTATGATTGGGGCAGCAGGCTAACCGCACGGCAAGCCGATGCTAACGTTCTGTTAGCGTTCGGGCAGCACACCGCCTCCCCGGCGACCCCGGATGCCAGCCGCACCCTCTCAACGTGTAGTGTCGCGCTCCTGACAGCCTGTCTGCATCACGCTTCACAACCCGATATGACGTGAACGGCCGATACTGAGAGTAGGTCACGACTCGCGCGGAACCTGGAGAGCGAGAGTATGAACGTGCGGTCGGAGGGTGCGGGCGCTCAGATCGTTCGGGTAGCTCAGTCATCTCTACCTGTAGGGGGTGGCCAGCCGTCTGCCGTTCCCTCACCTGCTGCGCAAGCTACCGCTTTGGGTACTTCTGGTGCGCTCTCACCGGCACCGAAGCCGCGCCTTCCGCACCCCCCCATTCCGGCGCCAACGCTGACGATACGCCGGCTCCTCGTCGGGTATCGCTCGTGGCTGTTCGTTGGGGTGATGCTGCTCCGCCTCATCTGGCTGATTGTCGAGGGAACCAGGACCGCGCAGGCTCCCGCCGATCTCGTGGTCGGCGGAGGCATCTACCTCATGGCCATCCTGATCGCCTCCCCAGACCGGCGCGTGCGCGCGGCGGCGCTGGGCGTGCTGTGCAGCCTGAGCTGGGCCTACGCGCTCACCGATGCCGGCGAGGCGCCGTCCGCGTCGCTGCCGCTCTGGCTGCTGCTCCTGGTGCCGGGTGCGCTTGCTGCCTTCGCCGAGATGGCGTACGGGAGGGTCACCCGCCGATACGCCACGGTGCGCCACGCGCTGTCTCCAACCGAGGCGACACGACTGATCCAGACCGCTATGGGGTTGCTGGCCATTGGGCTGCTGGCCGCCGGCATGCCGGTCGCCATCATCGGCGAGTACGGCGCCCGGACGAATGGCCTGAGCGGCACGGGGTTGATCCATCTAGCCTCGTTTGCATTCTCGCAGCCCCCGCTCATCGGCGGCGCCATCGCGGCCATTCTGGGCCTCAAGCGTATTCGGGCGCTGGCTACCGCTCGGCTCACAGTGCTGCCGCCCGCGGTGGATGACGAGTGTGAGACGATCCTCCAGGCTCAGCCAGCGCAGCCGCTCGCCACTCGACGTCAGCAGCAGGCGCCCGGGGCGTGGAGCGGCCGTCGAGACCTGTAGAGACAGGCCGGATCGACGCAGTACCATCGCGGCCAAGCCACCCTCTGCCGCCACGCCGCCGCGTCTCGGTGGGCGGCGTGGCTGCTGTGCGAGTCAGCATCCGTCGAGTGAGTCAGTGTCCATTTGCTATCTCACGCCGGTCTTCGAAGAAGCGCGCATAACTCGTCCGCGCCCTGTCGGACGCGAGCGAGGCGAAGCGGGCGACCTGCGGGTCATGGTCGCTGACGCCGCGCGAGCCAGCACTCGGGTCGTCGTCCGGCCAGTCGGCGTTGACGTGGGCCGCGCGAATCTCCACCAGTTCCCCAAGCAGTACTGGCGAGACGAAGAGGTGATCGAGCGTCTGCGCCTGCCCGTCGAAGACGTAACTATAGGCTGATGCTGGCGCCTCGCTCGCCAGCACGTCCCAGAGGTTCGTCAACCCTTGCTCGTAGAACGGCGCGAGTTGATCGCTCGGGAAGCCGGCCTCGCCAGGAGAAAACGGGTCGTCCGGTCGCGGCTGCACGTTCAGGTCACCGCCGACGACGATGCGAACGCTGCTGCTGGCCGTAGTGCTACTGGCCGCCCTGCGACCAATCTCCCGGCGCTCGGTATCTCCATCGTCAGCAACCTCACTGCCAACTGCCGCGTCGTCGGTCGTCTGGAGCGCCGCGACGATGGCGGCGACGTAGGCGGCCTGCTCGCGGCGCTGCCCGACACGAGCAGTCGGCGTGCTGCTGAAATGATTGTCGACGACGTACAAATCGACGAACGGGCTCGCGCCGATGCCGTCTCTCCAGACCCGGAACAGCGCGATCTGCGCAGCGCGGGTGAAGACATCCGCGCCGTCAGTGCCGGTGCTCCGGTCCACGTCGTCGGGGAGGGCGGCGTTGAGCGCCTTCGGGTTCTGCGTCTGCGCGTTCGCGGGCGTCGCCGTGCCGCGATACTGCACTGTCGGCGTGCTCCCGAGGACCGGGTCCGAAGGATCCGGCGGCAGGAGCTCGACGCGGTCCAAACGGTACAGGAAACCTGAGAGGATGCCTCGGTCGTCGGCGCCGTCACGGTCGGCCGCCGCGACGTAGGGCGGGCCGCCAATTCGTTGGATCGCGAGACTGAGCTCCTGGAGGGTGTCCGGCTGGCCGTCGGCGTTCTCAGCCGTGCCACAGTTGAGCGCGTCGCCCTGCACGACGCAGATGTCCTGATCCTCGGCCTCCTGAAGCAGCAGGATGTCCGGGCTGTGGAGGTCGTCCACGATCTGCCGCGCGATCCGCCCGAGCCGGTCCTGGTACGCTGCGCCGCTCGCCGGCAGGTAGGTGTAGGGCGGCGCGACGCCAGGGCAGCCGACGTCACCGGGAGCGTCGCAGCCGTCGTTCGGATCGTCGCGGTCGTCGTACAGGTTTTCGAGGTTGAACGTCGCGACGCTAAGCTCACGGGCGCGGTCAGCCGGCATCGGGGGGTTGTTCCCCGAAGGATCGGCGCCCTGCTCGACGGTCAATTGTTCCCCGATCTGCACCGCATATCGTCCGAAGGCGTAGGACACCACTCCGACCGGCCCCCTCGTCAGACGATCGAACGTGCGGACGGGTGCGATTGCGGCGCTGACATCACCGCTCGCGCCCTTCAGCCCGAGGCTCCCGAGCGCGATACGGTAGCCGTTGCCGTCGCCCCAGCGCTGGCCGGGCACGTCGTCGAGCGGGTGCGGATCGCGGAAGACGCGCCGCGCGAACGGGTCCGGACGCTGAGCGACAGGACGATCGCCGCGCATCACCCAGGTTTCGGCGTCCCCGGTGCTCTCGAAGAACTTGCGACTGCTGACCGCCACGCTCCCGGCCGGTACCTGGGCTCGCATGCCCTCCAGCCGCTCCCAGGAGCGCTCGGCGGCCGTTCTATCATCAGGCGGGCGAACCTCGACGGGCGGTAGCTCCCGCTCCAGGTCGACGCCGCTGCGCCTGATGTCCACCAGAAACGGGTTCGTTAGTTGGGTCTGCCCCGACGCTTCGACGACCGGACCGCGTAGCACGACCTCATCACCGATCCGGGGTGTGTAGAGCCCGCCGCCCTCGCGGCGCGCGCTCGCGAAGCGCCCGAGCGAGACGAAGATACCGTCCGACGTGGCCGGGTCAGCGTCAGCCATTGCGGGGGCGTTCTGGACGAAGAAGCCATGGTCCAGTCCGCCGCCCCACCCGCGGGCCAGGGTCGTCAGGGAAATGACGCCCTGGACGGTCACGCGCGGGGCGGCGGAGCCGGCCAGAGCGGGCGCACACGGCGAACGGTGCGTCCGTGCGCTGGCACTCTCCGCGACGACGCCTCGCACGGCGTCAATCGCCGCGATTCCTGACGCGGGGCACGCGACCCCGACCTGGCGGCCCGAGGGCTTGCCCTGGCGATGTACCGGGCCGAGGCTCGGCGCCGCGCTGCTGGCCAGCGGGTCAGCCGCCGACAACGCCAGCCCGACGACGAGCGCCAGCAACGCGAGACGCGGATAGAGCCCCCGGAGTGGTTCAAAGTGGCCGGGGCGGTTCATTGCCGGGTTGGTCGGTGTGCGGAGAATTGTGGGAGACTGACCCTCGTTGTAACAAGGGACTCGCATGGATCAGCGCTTCTACACCTTGTATCTCGATGAAACCGGCGACCGCGGACTGGTGAAATTCAACCCACAATACCCATGTCTCGGCCTATCCGCGTGCATCATCGACGATCAGCTGTACCAGAATGCCGTAGTGGCCGCCCTCGACGCTTTCAAAGTCCATTGGTTCGGAACAGCGGCACTCACGCTGCGCTACAGCACCGTGGTCAAGCGGACCGGGCCGTACAACGTTCTGGCAAGTCGGGAAAAGATGTGTATGAGTCCTGTCAAGGGTGTAAATGGGGGTGTGTGGCCCTCGCCGCCGTAGCGGCTGTGGAATTGTGCGATAACGCGCAGCGTTATCCACAAATCCACAGCCTGGTCATTCAGCCTGCCACCAGG
>JADLFM010000124.1 GCA_020845495.1 Chloroflexota bacterium | reverse complement strand
GCCCACTACCGCCCCGATCTGCTTCGACCACCGCGCCTCTTCCGCTCCCCAGTCCCGCTTCCCCATCGCACCGCCCTCCCTCACCTTGCAGCACAGCGTACTTGACGCAACAACATGAGGGACACCCCCCGGACCGCCATTCGCGTGATGGTGGTCAACCCGTTGGACGGGCTGCTCGGGACCGTCGAGCAGTTCATTGCCGAGCAGCCGGACATGGTGCTCGTACCCTACATGGCCGGTCGAGCAAGCGGATGGGTGGAGCTACTTCAAGCGATGAGCGCAGACGTGGACGTACTGATCCTTGGCGTGGAGCGGGTCAGACCGCCGCCGGGCATCTGCAGCCACCTGCTCAGCGAGTTCCCAGGCTTGAAGATTGTGATCGTCACGCCGGGTGGTGAGTCCGGGGTGTTGTACTGGCTCGGCCTACGACGGCAGCACCTGCAGCGGGTCTCACCTTGAAGGCTGCTCAGCGGCATCCGCCGGGCCGTGCACGTGGACAATGCCTGGGGCAGGACGCTGCCAGCCGAACGATCGGTGCGGAACTGAGCGCATGGCCAGGTACAGCGCGATTGCGGCGATCGGCCTGCCAATCAAACGCCTGCTCGAAGATGCTCGGCCGCCCGAACTGGCGACCGCCAGGGTTGAGCTGTGCCAGTACGCCGAACTCCAGGCCGGCTTGGGGACGGACGTGCCTGGCCTGTCGCTCTACTTGTACCGCGTGACCCCAAACGGTAGCCGCCGCACCTTGCCCGCGCGAGTCAGACCGGATGGCCAGCGTTACCGGCCGGCTCTGCCGATCGACCTGCACTACCTGCTGTCGGCGTGGGGCCGGGATGCGCAGACGCAGCACCAGATCCTGGGCTGGGCGATGCGCGCCCTCGGAGACCTGTCGATCCTGCCGGTCGGCCTGCTGAATGCCCAGCTCAGCGGGCCAGACGTCTTCCGCCCGGATGAGACCGTCGAACTGGTCCTCGACACTCCGTCGCTGCCAGACATGGCGAGCCTCTGGGACATCATGACGCCGAAGGTCCAGCCATCGGTGATGTACGTCGCGCGCCTCGTCGCCATCGAGTCGGCCGTCGTCGTGACCGAGGACGAGCCGGTCCAGACGCGCGACTTCCGCTACGGCACGCCGATCGAGCCTGCGGATGTTGGGGCATCACGCTGATGCTCGACCTGCGTGTGCTCGACGTCGTGACGATGCTGGCACCGCTGGGCGTGCGCTACTGGGACGAGGTCACTCAGAGCGTCGTCGATCGCGGGCTGATCGTCGAAGCGTACCCGGCTGGTGCGCCGCGCCTACGGGTGGCGGGGCAGGTCAACCTGTCGGGGATCTACGTCTTCCACCACCTCTCCTGGCTGCGCGAGATCGAGCGCAGGTCCGGTGACGCCGCGCTCTGGGACAGCGTGTTGAGTCCTGAGATGCGCCCGATCTACGTCGTCGAGATCCACGACTCGGAGCGCCGGTACCTGTCGCTCCAGTTCAAGGTGCCAGCGCCCTGGCCGAAGGTCTACACCGGCTCGATCGACGTGATGGGGCAGCCGACCGCCCGGCCTCCCGGACTCCCATTCCTGAACTCGCCGACCCGCAGTGCGCCACCCGGGATGGGGGTCCTGCGTGCTGAGTTGTTCGATCACGGGCTGACCCAGCCGGGCGACCCACCCGGTGCCCCATCCGGTCGGCCGGCGCGCAGGCGCTCCTCGAAGCGACGATCTTCGGGCCGCGGCGGCGTGAGCACCGAGCCCGTGGCCTGGCCGACGATCGGGGCCGTGTCGCGCTGTCCTTCCCGTACCCGGCTCCGGTGACGTGCACCAACGGTTCTGGAAGTGGGTCGCCAGCCGGCTCGTGGGCTACATCGCCGGTCTCGCCAGTCGAGTCGCCGGTCGGGCCGATGCCGCCCGGTCCGATCAGCGCCTCCTGGGACGTGGAGCTGACGGTCCGGTATCGGCGCCCTCTCCCGAGCGACCCAGACCTGCCGGACCTCGACCAGGTGGTCACCCAGCCGGAGGGGAAGCTCTGCAAGGACGATACCCTCGTGGAGCGGTTGCCCGTGCAGACGCTGCAGTTCGGGCGAGAGCTGGTGGTGAGATCCTCGAGCACCCTCGGGCGCCCTCGACCGTCCGTCTTATTCGTCACTCCGCCATAGGCGCGGATCGGAGGAGCAGATACCAGAGTATCTGGCCCCGGGCGTGTACGTCGAAGAGGTCTCGTTTCGCTCGAAGTCGATCGAAGGTGTGAGCACCACGACGACGGGGTTCATCGGTCCGACTCGGTACGGGCCGCTTCGGCTCGAACCGGAGCTGATTGCGGGGCTCGGCGAGTTCGAGCGTATCTACGGCGATGGGCAACAGTTGAACTTCGCGGAGCCTGACGGCGTCCAGCACAACTATCTCTGGCATGCGGTCGGGGCCTTCTTCGAGGAGGGGGCAAGCGGCTATACGTCGTGCGGGTCCACCGCGAGCAGGAGTTCGCGACGCAGGCCGAGTACGATCTGTTCGAGGGTGCGAAGTACTCGGCAAAGGATGCGACGGGCACTACTCGGTACTACGCCAGGGGCGTGAGCGCCGTACAACTCGGCGTGGCGACAACGCGGATGACCCGGTCACGGTCGAAGCGCGCTAACCCGGCGAGCTTGGCAACTGCCGCATCCGGATCACTGCCAGCCTGTGCCAGAACCTGCTCGGCCCCGATCCGACCGACCCAACTCGAGTCCGGCCGGTCGTCGGCGGGTCACTCCAGCCGAACGACATCGTCTGGATCACCGATCTCGGCAGTCCGCTCGGTTAGCCGCTGACCTCGCCGCTGGACTGCCCGCCGGGGATTGCCCCGGGCGAGGGCGGCCAATTCTATCGCGCCAGCTTTGAGCCGGACCGAACCACCGGCCAGGACGAATGGTGCTTCTACGACCGAGACGACCGCCGGGCACTGCAGCTTCGGCAGCTAATGCTGAACCCGGATGACGCGGCCAGGAGCGATCAGCTTCGGGTCGTCACGTTGACGGTAACGGTGTTGCCAAAGGACCCGTTCGACCTGGCCCAGATCTGGCCGGACATCCCGCTCGATTTCCGCCACAAGCAGCCGGGGACCAACCTCTCGGACTCGCTGGATCAGCTCTTCGCGGAGTCTCCGGCCAACCGCGCGCTCGAATACCGTCTCCCGATCGTCGTCCGACTCGGAACCAACCTGAAGAACGGTATCCAGGTGCTGGAGACGCTCTCCGCGGCCGCACCAGCCCGGCCAGGCTCGGCTACGACGATGCTCGACGCCCTGAAGGACACCAGTAGCACGCCCGAGAGCCGATCGTTCGAAAAGCTCCTGATTGGTGGCAATGATGGTGCTCGTCCGGGCGCGGCCGAGTACGAGGGCAAGGACGATCCGAACGTCGTATCTGCTCAGCTAGGCAGGCCGGCGGCGTGAAGGGGGGGGGGGGGGCGATGGAGCGGAGGAGATCGAGGAAGCTGTTGCCCTGCTTGCGTGCGGTGGCGAAGAGTGAGGTGAAGATGGCGGAGATCTCGGCGCCGGCCCAGGAGCGGTAGCCGCCCGTGACCGTGCGATGGATGACGGACGGACGAAGATCCTGTTCGGAGGCGTTGTCGGTCGGTGAGACGTCGGGTCGGTCGAGGAAGACGAAGAGGCTGGCCCGATGGTCACGATAGCGCGCTTGCCGGCGGCGGGCGTTGGCTGTGTCGGACACCGTGGGGAGGACGGTGCGGAACACGAGCCGATCAACGGCGTTCTCGATCCGTTGCCGGCGCCGGGCGAACGAGGCCGGGGTGAGCGTGTCACGGATGGCGTGCAGGTTGATGGCCCGGCTAGGCAGATGGCGTAGCTCGATCGCCCAGACCAGCCCGTCGTAGCCGTCGGCCTCGGCGGCATAGCTCAGGTTGCGGATCTGCTGGGCCAGGCAGAACTGGTGCGTCTCGGCATCGACCTGGATCTGGGGCAACCACAGGTCCGAGACCCAGCTCTCGGGGCGCGCCTCACCCAGGAAGGCCGCGATCACGTCGGCATTCCGCCGGGGCACGATGACATGGTAGCTCGCCTCCGGCGTCTGGAAGACCCAGCGCCAGGCGGTCCGCCCGGCGACGCGAGCGCTGGTCTCGTCCGAGCCGATCACCGGTCCGGCCCGCACCTGCGCGCCGATCGCCTCGGAGGTTGGCCGCGCCCGCTCGGCCAGCCGCCGGAGCGCCCCGTCGATCCCGCCCTCGCTGATCGTGAGCCCGAACACCTCCCGACAGGTCTCCACCAGCCGCTCGTACCCGACGTGGTGGCGCTCGTGGAAGTACCCCAGCAGCGCCTCGATCCGCGGCCCGAACGTCCGGGTCGGCTCCAGTCCGGCCGGGTCGGCGCCCTTCGTCCGCGTCCCGCACCCCCGACACCGCGCCGCGTACTGCCACCCCTCGATCACGATCGGGCGGACTGGTGGCAGCTCGACCACCTGACTCCGACCGACCCGCCGCTGCCCCACCAGCGGCAGCGGCCGGATGTGGTCGTGCGCTGTCGGCCGAGTCAGTGTCAGGGATGTGGCGAGCCGCTGCCGACCCCGACTGGTGCCGGGATGCCCGCGCTTCGTTCCGCACCGACGCCGACGGCGTTCAGTCCGGTTCGCCTTGAACCCCGCCGACGGCGGCACCGACGAGTTCTCCGACGTCTTCTTCGGCGCACTCAGCCGCTGGACTTCCGCCTGCACCTCGGCCAGCCGAAGCTCGTGTCTTCGTCGAGGAGGAGCTACCTCAAGGCCGCGTACGCTGAGGCATTGTCGGATCGTGCCCTGTGACAGTGCGGGAGTACTGGCGTGAGGGACTCTGGCGCTCAGCAATACGCTGTCGCCGAAATTACCGTCTGTCGCCTTGGTCGGATCGAGCCACTATGGCCTCGACTTCGGGAGCCAGGATCGTCAGTGTCACCCCGACTTTGCCACGATGTCACGAATCTCAGTGGCTAGTTCCTGGCTCTTCTTGAGGAGGTCCAAGACACTCCGCCAGTTTTCCCGGTGGCGCTGCCACAAGTCGGGGCCAACAACAGCGGCGAAGTCGATCTTCCTTGGTTGACGCCACTGCTCGTACGCTTGAAGCCGAGCGATGCGATCGTCGAGATCGGGTACGCCACGCGACTTGGGCGACAGATTGGCGTTTCCTTCCATCCAGGTACGCCAGTAGGAGTTGCCCTTCGACTGGTTGCACTTGCCGCAGCTCGGGACGAGATTCGCAATTTCCGTGACGAAGCCCGTTGGCTCTTGGTGACTAATGATCGGACGGAAGTGGTCCCATTCGGTGGCCTTGTCACCGCAGTAGGCGCAGCGAATGTCGCTCGGCTCGATCCCGAGAATACCCAGCGCCTCAAGTTCTTCTGCTTCGGTGGGCTCAACGACCGGAATGATGGCGGTGAAGAATGCATTCGTGATGCTCGACGAACGCCCCGTCACGGTCATCGCCGTAGGAAGTTGGCAATATCTGACGTACTTCATGCTGGTCCTATTCTGGAAGCAATCGACCGTCGAGGGGTATGAGTCCTGTCAAGGGTGTAAATGGGGGTGTGTGGCCCTCGCCGCCGTAGCGGCTGTGGAATTGTGCGATAACGCGCAGCGTTATCCACAAATCCACAGCCTGGTCATTCAGCCTGCCACCAGG
>JADLFM010000123.1 GCA_020845495.1 Chloroflexota bacterium | reverse complement strand
TCAAGGCGGACGCGACCGGCACGATGGCCGCCTATCTCGCGGCCCGCCCCGAGGGCATCCGACCGGCCGAGGGGACACGTGCGTTCGCCCTGGCCCTCGAGACGGGCTTATCTCAGGTAGTCGTCTCGCCCTACGACGTCGTCGCGATGGTCGAGCGCTCGACGCGCGCCGCGGAAACCAGCACGGCCGCCGAGCCTGTCGCCTCGACTCCGGTCCTGGCCCTGTCGCGCCACGAGCGGCCAGCTATTGACACGCCGTTCGTTGCGCCGCGTGACGATCTAGAAGAACGCCTCGCGACAATCTGGCAGGCGGTACTCGGGATCGAGCGAGTCGGCGTCGACGACAACTTCTTCTCCCTGGGCGGGGACTCGATCCTCGGCATCCAGGTCGTCGCACGCGCCCGTGAGGCCGGGCTCAGCCTGACGTCGAGGCTGCTCTATCAGCACCCGTCGGTGGCCGATCTCGCGGCCATCCTACAGCCAGTCAAGAGTGAACCGATGCATGACCGATCCGCGCCCATTCCGCTCACGCCGATTCAGCGCTGGTTCTTCGAACGGGACCTGCTCGATTCGCACCATTTCAATCAGTCGGCCGCGCTCGAAACGGCGGCGGGTATCGATTCGTCGTTAGTCGAGCGTGCATTGGCCGCACTGGTCGAACACCACGAGGCCCTGCGCTTCCGCTACACGGTTGCGGACGGACAGGTCCAGCAGACACTCTCGACTGCGCGCGAGACGGCGCTGGCGTTCAGCGTTGTCGATCTCTCCGGATTGACACTGGACGAACAGCAGCGCGCCATCCTGGAGCAGGTTTCCGGCCTCCAGACCTGTCTGGATCTCGAGCATGGGCCGCTCGTCTCGGCCGCCTACTTCGACTGTGGGCCAGCACAGGCAGGGCAGCTCTCGCTCGTCATCCATCATCTCGTGGTCGACGGCGTGTCGTGGCGCATTCTGATCGAGGATCTTCAGCTTGCCTACGAGCAACTTCGCGCCGGCCAGTCCGTACAACTCCCGGCGACCACCCTCCCATTTGCGGACTGGGCGCATCGGCTCCAGGAGTACGCTCGGTCGGCTCAGGTCCGCGACGAACTGGGGTACTGGCGAGATCAATTGGCTCGGCCGCGAGTTCCAGTGCCGGCCAACAGCGCGGAGCGCGTCAGCACCGAGAGTCAGGCGCGCCGGGTTGACGTCAGTCTGACCGTCGACGAGACACACGCCATCCTCCGCCAGGTTCCGCGTGCCCTACGCGCTCGGATCAATGCCGTCTTGCTCGGCGCGCTGGCGCGGGCCATGGCCGAATGGACCGGCCAGTCGACACTCGTCGTCGACCTGGAGGGGCACGGCCGCGAGCCTATCGCCGATGATGTGGACCTCACCCGCAGCGTGGGCTGGTTCACGACGATGTACCCGGTGTCGCTCGACGTCACAGGGGCAGCGTCCATCGTCGACAGTGTACGATCGGTACGCGCCTCGCTCCAACAGATCCCCTGTCAGGGCATCGGCTACGGTCTGCTGCGTCACCTGGGCGATGAGACATCCGAGGCTCAGGCGCTCCGACAGTATCCGCGGCC
Source organism: Chloroflexota bacterium (assembly GCA_020845495.1). The sequence goes on along the minus strand of JADLFM010000123.1, from coordinate 26,168 downwards.
AGAGATCAGCTTCAACTACCTCGGGCAGTTCGATCAGTTGCTGGCCGAGCCGGGCGTTTTCCGCCTGTCGGGCCGAGCAGCGACCGGGGCCAACCAGAGTCCTCGGCAGGTCCGAGGGCACCTGCTAGACTTCGGCGGTGCTGTGATCGACGGGCAACTTCACTTGCACTGCACCTACAGCGAGGCACTGCACGACGCGAGCACCATGCAGCGGCTCCTCGACGCCGTCGCGGCCAATCTTCGGCTGCTCATTGCCGAGAGTGGATCGACGGCACCCACTGCCAGAGAGTTCCCGTTGGCAGGTCTGGACCAGCAGCGGCTCGCCAGCCTGCTGGGCAAGGTAGGGCGCTCGGCGAAACGAGAGGACGGATGACCGACGACGGCATCGAGGACATCTATCCGCTCACCGCCCTTCAACAGGGATTCCTGTGGCACGGGCTGGCGGGAACAGAGGCAGAGCTCGGGGTCGAGCAGCTTGGCATCGTGCTGCACGGGCCGCTGCGGCTGGATGCGTACGCCCAGGCCTGGCAGCAGGTGGTCGATCGGCACCCGGTCCTGAGGACCGCCTTTGCCTGGGAGGATCTCGACGAAGCCCTCCAGATCGTCTATCGACATGCGTCCCTGATCGTCGACGTGCACGATTGGCGGCAGGAGAACTCGTCGGAGCGGGAACGGCTGCTGGCAGACCTTCAGACGGCCGAACGGAAGCGTGGCTTCGATGTCACGGACCCGCCACTGATGCGCATCGCCGTGGCCCGGCTGGACGAGGATACGTATGACGTCACCTGGACGTTCCACCATCTGATCCTCGACGGCTGGAGCGTCCTCAAGGCGATGTCCGAAGCCCACGCGCTCTACAACCGCATCTGCGGTGAGCCCGTGCCGCCTCTCCCGCCGGCCGCTCCGTTCCGCGACTACTTCGTCTGGTTGACAGCGCAAGATCGCACAGAGGAGCAGGAGTTCTGGCAGTCCGCGCTTGCCGGCGTCGATGGCTCTGGGCTGCTGCAACTCGAGGGGGTGACGCGCCAGCCGATCTCGGGAGCCGGCGGTGCACCGGCTCACCTGCTGCACCTGTCTCCCGGCACCTCGGATGCCGTACGGGCGCTCGCGCGCCGGCATGCGGTCACGCCTGGGGCGGTCATCCAGGCAGCCTGGGCGCTGCTCCTCAGCCGCTACACCGGCCGGACCGACGTCGTGTTCGGGACCGTCGTCTCTGGACGACCGGATGACCTCCCCGGCATCACCGACATGCTGGGCATGTTCATCAACAACCTGCCCATGCGCGTCCATCTGGATGGGCAGGCGCCACTCTCCGCCTTACTGAAGGACGCGCACACCTGGCTGATCGAGGCGCGCCGGTTCGAGCACACACCGCCAGGCAAGATTCACGAGTGGGCCAATGTCCCGCCCAGAGTCGCGCTGTTCGATAGCCTGGTCGTCGTCCAGAACAATCCGGTCGATCCAGCGCTCGCGCATCCACTCTACGGAGGGGTGCGCATCGCGGATGGACGCGGCCAGGTCCGAACGGCGTATCCGCTGACGCTGTCGATCGCCTACGCCGGCCCCGTCATCAACGGCAGTTTGCTGTACGAGCCTCGGCGTTTCGACGCCGCAAGCATCGAGCGTCTGGCTGGGCATCTGATGCGCTTGCTCGAAGCCATGGCAGCCGCGCCAGACGCGCGCCTCGACGACCTCCCGATGCTGTCGGATGTGGAGCAGCGCGATCTGCTGGCGCGCAGCGAGCGGGGGTACGTTCTGGACGACCGGCAGCGTTTGCTGCCGCTCGGGGTGGCCGGCCCACTGTACGTCGAGGATCGCGAGCGGGCGCCGCGGTCGGTGGACGGCGAGTCGAGCATCCCGAACCCATTCAGCGATATCCCGGGGGCGGTGCTCTACCGGACCGGCCAGCTTGCCGCGCACCTGCCTGACGGCAGCATGCAGGTGTTCGAGCCGTCCGACCAGCAGGTGACGATTGGCGGGCTGCGAGTGGATGTGGCGGAGATCGAGCGCCGCCTACTCCAGCACCCGGCAGTCCGAGCGGCGCGCATCGTCGTCATGGCGGGCAACACAGGCCGGGCGACGGCTGGGGACGCCCAGCTTCTCGCGTACGTCGTGCCCGTCAGCGGTCAGGAGCTGTCCGTGGACGACCTGCGCCGCTTCGTGCGGGCGCTCCTTCCCGACCCGTTCGTACCGTCAGCGTTCCGGATCGTGCCCGAGCTGCCAGCCGGGTGTGGGGCACCCGGGGATCGTGATGGCGACGATGCCGCGACCGTTGACGCTCCTCGCGATGGTGTAGAGGCGCGCCTCATCGATATCTGGGAGCGCGTGCTCGGCGTCCGGCCGATCGGCGTTCACGACAACTTCTTCGATCTCGGCGGAACGTCGTTCGATGCCGGGCGGCTCCTGGACCGGGTCCAGACCGCGTTCGAGCGCAAGCTCTCCCTGGCGACGCTGCTGCATCATCCGACCGTTGTGCAACTGGCTCAGGCGCTGCGAGGCGCCGAGATCCCGGAAGGGCCGGTCGGTATCATCGCGTTCAATCCCCGTGGCGCCTTGCCGCCGCTCTTCTGCGCTCACGGACCGTTCGAGTACGTGCTGTACTATCGCCACCTTGCCCAGGATCTTGGGGCCGACCGGCCGATGTACGTCTTGCGTTGGGGGCTTCAGTCTGCCGATCAACTCGAGTTCGAAACGGTGGAAGAGCTAGCTGCCGCGTACATTGCGACGATGCGGACGATCCAGCCCGAGGGGCCGTACTACCTGCTTGGCCACTCGTTTGGGGGATACGTCGCGTACGAGATGGCCCGCCAACTCACCGCCGCGAGGCAGTCTGTCCGCTTCCTCGGGCTCCTCGATACGGGCGTGGGCGAGGTCCACCACGGACGCGGTTTACGGATGTGGGCCGAGCGGGTGCACCGTTGGGCGTACCTCTTCTGGCGGCTGACGCCACACGAGCGGCGCGCACAAGTGAAAGAGCGTCTACGCCGCACCTTCACCCCCCGCGCAGTCGACACCAGCGCAGGTATCGCAGCCGCCATCCTGGGGGGCCGCTATCGGCCGGGGCCGTATCCTGGACGGGTGACCATGTTCTGGGCCGACTACGTACCGCGTCCGCTTGGCGGACACCCCGATACGCGCGACGCCTGGGCACAGCTCGCTGGCGGCGGGCTCGAGGTGTACCCGGTCCCCGGCGATCACGTCCTCATCGTCACGGAGCCGCGAGTCCATCGACTTGGAACATCCTTGCGAGATGCCCTGACACGCGCGCAGCCAGAGGCTGGCTCGACAACCGCTGCTGCCGCGGCCGTGAGCGTCGGAGGGAACGCATGATGCGCCCTCGATGTCGTGACGGTCACGTCGCGAGTGGTCGAGTGGCCGCGGGCGCCGGAGTGGACGCATGATGCGCGGCGCGTCCTTGCCGGTGAGTCCGTCATCCATCGATGGGATTCCGCGCTTCAGTGGGCGCTGACCGGCATCATGCGGGCGCCAGGGGTCTGATCCCCAGGGGTCTGATCCCCAAGGGTCTGATCCCCAAGGGTCTGATCCCAGCGGCCACGGAGCGAGCGACGGCTCGCGTCGAGAAAGCACCGGCGTCTCCACTCGGGGAAGCGATACGGAGCGTCCCCGGTCGCCGCCGACGCGGCCTCGGCGTGCGTAGAGCACCGAGGCCGGCGTTCGGCGGCGGCTCCAGATAGCGTGGTCGGAAATATCGCGCACCACATACCGGCGCGATGGCATGCTTTCGTCGATCGAGCCATGGGGGGTTCAGCCATTACGACAGTGGAGCTATGGCGAGAGGGAGTAGAGATGCGTAACTTGCTGCTCGTCGTCGTGGGGATCGTCGTTGCACTCATCGTCGTGAGCCAGCTTCGGGCAGCATCACAGACGGCTACGACGTCTACCGCGCCCGTACCTCCCGCCAACCAGGCAGCCGCCAGCCCATCACCGGTAGTCCTGCGCACGGTCGACGAGTGGAAGGCTCGGGCGTATCCAGGTAGCCCGATCACCGTCGAGCAGGCGGTCGCGGAAACCGATGCTTATACCCAATATGTCACAAGCTACTACTCTGACGGACTGAGGATTTCCGCGCTGCTCACCGTTCCCAAGGGCAACCCTCCCGCCAACGGTTGGCCGGTGTTTGTCTGGAACCACGGCTGGGCCGATCCTGAGAAGTTCGGCCGGCAAAATGACGATGACGTGGGCAAGAATTTCGCGAGTAAAGGTTATGTGGTGTTTCAGCCGGCGTATCGCGGCTTCGCCGGCTCTGATGGCAACGCGTATGATACCTCTGGACCACCCATCGACTCGATGAACGCGATAGCATCCATCAAACAATATCCAGGGGTTGATAGCTCGAAGATCGGCGTGGGTGGTCATTCGTTGGGTGGGTCGGTGACGCTCTTCGACGTGGTCCTGTCGCCAGATATCAAGGCAGCTATCACGGTAGCAGGAACGTTCGTCTCGTTCATCGATATCGTCAATCAAGGGATACAGGTGGCCAATACCAAAAAACTCACACCTGAGGAGCAGGAGCAATGGAAACCGATAGAAGCGCTCATCAAGGCGCATGGTTCTCCATCAGATAACCCTTCGTTTTGGGCACAATACGATTTTATGGCACATCTCTCGGATATTACGGCGCCGATGCAGCTTCACCACGGCCAAAAAGACGAGGTCGTGCCCTGGCAACAATCTCAACATCTTTACGATTTGTTGAAGAAGCTCAATAAAACGGTAGAGATATATCTCTACTCTGATGGCGATCACCAACTCACCGAGTATTCGACTGAGATATTCACTCGATCGCTTGAGTTTTTGGATCGTTATGTGAAAGGATAGTCCGCGAGGTTCGGGACTGCTCGGAGGATCGGCTGAGGCGCGATCGCCGCCCCTGTCTTCCTGGCCATCTCTCCCTGGGCATGGGAGAAGCCAGGAAGAAGGAGGGTGACCCGCTCGGAGAGCGCGGGCAATCCTACACCCGCCCCGGCGTCAGGGAGCCGCCATCAGGGGCGCGGACTCCTCGAGATCTTCGACCAGTGCAGAGAGCAGGAGCGATCGGGCCGACTGCACGAAGAAGTGGTCGCCCGGGAGCATCCGCAAGGTCAGGGCACGGGTCGTGTGCTCGCGCCAGGCGGTAAGCTCGAAGCGCTCGACAACGGGATCGTCGAGGCCGCCGAACACCGAGATTGGCACGTCAAATGGCGGCTCCTGGACGTAGTCGTTCGTCTCGGTCAGGCTGAAATCCGCGCGTAACATCGGGAGCAGCAGGCGCATGAGGTCGGCATTTTGCAGCGCCTCATCCGGCGTCCCTTCGTAGCGTCGCAGTCCGTCGATGAACTCCGGGTCCGGCAGGTGGTGGAGGTCCGGCAGCCGGCTCGGAAGCTGGGGCGCACGCGAGCCGGCCACGAACAGGTGCAGCGGGCCAGTCCGTCCCTGGCGCCGCAGCGCGCGAGCCAGATCGAAGCTGATGAAGCCCCCGAGGCTGTGGCCGAAGAACGCGAACGGCGCCTCGAAGTACGGAGCGAGCACCCGAAGAAGTTCCTCGACCAGCGGCGCCATGTGCGAGAAGGGCGCCTCGGAAACGCGCTGCTCACGGCCTGGCAGTTGGACTGCACACACCTCGATGTCCGGCGGGAGATCGGCGGGCCAGCGGGTGTACTGCGCGGCACCGCCGCCACTGTGCGGGAAGCAGAAGAGCCGAAGGCGCGGATTCTCGAGTGGCCGGGGCCGCACGGTCCACCGGTCACGCCCAGTAGGGACGGTCATTCGTCCACCCTCGCAGCCCGGCTTGGATCGTCGATCGGTTGGCCGGCTGCCTGGTGTGCCCGGGGAACGGCTCGGCAGCGACGGCATCGTTCTGCCAGGGTGCAGCTAGGTCCGTCAAACGACATGCTCGCGGTCCCTTCTCCCGTCGCGTCCAGGCCGGCGCGGCCGGCCCTTACCTGGTGCGCCGGGCTCGTCAGGCTGAAAGCCCGAGGATTTCGCTGAAGCGTTGCATATATGGTCCGATCGTGTGTCGTTCCACGACACGCGAATGTCCGTTGGCGGCGAGCCGCTCCCGTTGTTGCGGATCGCGAAGGAGTCCGAGAGCCGCCGCCGCTAACGCCGCCGGGTCTCGTGGCGGCACGAGCCAGCCATCCACGTCGTGGCGGATGATCTCCAGGTTTCCGCCGGCCGCCGAGGCGATGAGCGGCCGTTCCGCAGCCATCGCTTCGAGGACCACCATGGCGAACGCTTCGTACCAGGAGGGTACCAGTACGAGCGTGGCCGACGCGTAGATCGAGGCGACGTCGCTGATCTCACCGGTCATATGCACGGCGCCTGCGAGGTCTGGCTGCGCGGCGCGTGCCGTCAGGGTTTGTTGGTATGCCTCGGTATCGTACTGGCGGTGACGCCCGGTGAACTTGGCCGACCCGGCGATCAAGAGGTGCGTGTTCGGAATCTCGGCACGGATCGTGGCCAGGGCATCGAGCGCTTCACGCTGGCCCTTCCAGGGCGTAAGCTGCCCGACAACCGCCAGCAGTGGGGCGTCCGGCCCGATCCCGAGCCGCTCGCGGGCGGCGCGTGTGCGTTCGGGGCTCGATCGGAAGCGCTCTGGATCGACGGCGTTATAGAGGACACGAACCTTCGCTTGCTCCCGCGCAAAGCCATCCGCCACGAACTGCGATACGGCGATCAGCATATCCGCCAACCGGCCCACGTAGAGCGCCGCGATGCGATCCAGCGCTGTCTGGTGCACCGGATCGTGCAGGTGCACTACCACCCGTGGGCGCCGCCCGCTCAGCCGGGCGGCCGTCACCGCCACGAGCCCTGAGCGGATCGAATTGGCGTAGACCACGTCGGGGCGAGCGCGGCGGATCACAGCCGCGAGCTCCGCTGAGGGCCGCCCGGCGCGCACCGCGTAGCCCCCCAGTCTCAACGGATTTCGCGTCCTGCCGAGCACGAGCGGCGCCACCGGTGCGGCCCGAACCCCTTCGTGCGCGGCAGCGGCCAGCAACGACCCTGGCGGAGCACAGAGCATCGGCGTGGCGGCCTCAGGCTTCAGGTGCTGCAAGATCGTCAGCAGCACCCGCTCGGCGCCGCTTATCTCGCCGGCCTGGTTGTAGAACAGCATCCGCATCGTCAGAGTGGCGCTCCCCCATTACCGAGTCGCCGGGGTGCTCCAGAGGCTTCGAGCCTCATCGGCTCCGGCCGGCGGGTGCGGTGGCGCGACGCTCGATCTCAGTAGCGTCGTCACGTCCCGTACTGAGATCGAAGATGATGGTGTTCTCGTTCTGGACGAGGCGACGAAATCTGGCGTCGAGCGACTGGGCCAACGGCGAGCCAGGTTCGAGCCACCAGAAGGCAGGCCAGGCGAACGCGAGGTACTGCGCGCCAGCGTCTCGGCGGGCCTCGATAGCCCGCAGGACGGCCGCGTTGTCCGGGCGGGGGTGACGCCGCTGCGATCCGACCAGCGGAACCGCTCGGCGGCCTGCCACCGGCGTCGGGCCAAGCAGGTCGTAGTCGACGAGCACATAGGCGCTGTCGGCGGGCACGTGTGCCGCGACGTCCTGGGCGATCAAGTATGCCCGTCGTAGTTCGCGCCAGGTTCCCTGACCGCCCTTTCGGACCACCGCGGCCTGGTAAGCATCCGCATAGGGCTCCATCCCGGTCGGCGCCCCGGAGACGCGCTCCACACCTGCCCATGACGCGCTGAAACTTTCGATCCGGTACCCGAGCTTCCGTTCGCCCAGGAATTCATGGAGCGCAACAGCACACCCATCGGTGTAGTAGTAGTCGTCAAAGACGATGAACCCGCCCTCGACGACCTGATCGAACAGGTTATCCAGGCAGCAGCGGACGCTGGAATACCAGTCGCAGTCGAGGCGGAGAATTGCGATTGGCCCGAACGTCTCGCGGATGGCCGGCAACGTTCGATCGAACCAGCCCTTGACGAGCTCCACGGAGTCACCGAGCTCCAGCTTCGCCGCCGCCGCCTGCACTTCCTCGAAGGAGGCACGGCAGTTGTCGTAGTAGTACGGATTGTCCTTGTTCTCCGTGAACTGCTTCGCAAACGCGCCGTCGACGTCTTCCGGGGGCGGCAGACCTTCGAAGGAGTCGCACAGCCAGACCTTTCGCTCGGCTCCACGCTGGCGGGCAAGCTCGGCCATCAGAAACGAGACGCCGCCGCGCCAGACGCCGCATTCGACGAAGCTGCCGGGAATCTGCTGCGTCAGCACGGTGTGGGTGAGCCGAGCCATGTCGGTGAGCGCGGCATCGGAGATCATCGTGTACGGCCGCACTCGCTCGAGCGACTGGCGCAAGTCGCGCGCTTCGACCCAATCAACAACCATCGGACGCGCTCCTCCACCCACGAAGCCAGAATGGACACCGCACACGCCCCCAGGGCGCAGCGGCTGGCGACACATGGTACCGTCCTCAGGGCGGCGCGTCACGAAATCGGACAGCCTGGAGACTGCCGGCGGAGAATGCGCAGGCTATCTCGACTGAGACCGCTCCTGGCTGCCGGATGCCGTAACGAGACGTTGTGATCGGGTAACCTATGGGGGTATTACTGGACTGACGCTCGGTCGTTGAACTAGCATCGCAGTTGAGAGTGGAGAGCGAGCAGTCTGCCACAGCGGGAGCCACAGCCTGGCTGTCACTCCCGAGAGGATGTATGTCCCGTAGGACGTGCAGCCCACGGTAGACGAACCACGGCGTACCGGTCCGGGCACCGGCGCGCCGTGCGATGGGGGTGCTTCGAAGTACGACGGCGCGGGGCCTGCTCGACGGGTGCAATCGCGATGTGACTGCCCGTCAGAGCATTGCCAGAGCGTACGAGCACGAGCGGCGCACCCGATTCGGGGGGCCTCATGTTGGACCTGGCACCCGCGGATTCCGCGTCCGCGGTGGATTCCTACCTGGAGCGCTTGCGCTGCCTGTTGTCGCAAGTGCCGAGCGATCGACTGACGGCCGCGGTTGACCTCCTGTTGGAGGCTCGCCAGAGGGCGCGGCGCGTGTACGTCATGGGCAATGGGGGAAGTGCTTCCACCGCTGCTCACTTCGTGTGTGATTTTCAGAAAACGGCCACCATCCCGGGGCAGGTGCCGCTGCGCGCCTACGCGCTGACGGACAACACCGCGCTCGTCACGGCGTGGGCCAACGATTCGACCTACGAGAACATCTTCGCCGGGCAGATCGCGGCGCTGGTCGAGCCGGGCGACGTCGTGGTGGCGATCAGCGCCAGCGGCAACTCGCCGAACATCATCGCCGGTCTGACCGCCGCCACGCTCAAGGGTGCCCGCACGATTGCATTGGTCGGCTTCGACGGTGGCACTGCCGGTCAGATCGCGGACGTCACAATCCACATCCCGTGCCACGATTACGGACTCGTCGAAGACGTGCATTCGGCGCTTGGCCATGCCATGACGACCGCGATCCGTCAGGCGGTCGCTTGCTCCACCAGGGAGTGAGCGATGCGCGCCCTGGTTCTGGCTGCCGGTGAGGGTCAGCGACTCCGTCCGCTGACCCTGCACATGCCCAAGCCGATGGTGCCAGTCGGCGGCAGGCCGGTCCTCGAGCACTCAATCGGCCTGCTGCGCCGTCATGGGATCACCGAGATTGCCATCAACCTGCACTATCGTCCTGACGCTATCGTCGAATATTTCGGGGATGGCCGGCGGTTCGGGGTGTCGCTGACCTACTCGCACGAGGCGCGGCTCCTCGGCTCAGCCGGGGCAGCCCGCGCCCTCGACACCTTCCTCACGGACGGCTTTCTGGTGATCTACGGTGACGTGCTGACCGACGTCGACCTGTCAGCGCTCGTGGCTCGTCACCGCGAGACCGGCGCGGCAGGCACCATCGGGCTGTACGAGGTGAGCGACCCGAGCCGGTGCGGCATCGTGGAGCTGGATGCCTCGGGGCGGGTCACCCGCTTCGTCGAGAAGCCCGCGCCCGGCACGATTTCGGGCAATCTGGCCAACAGCGGAATCCTGGTGCTCGAACCGAGCGTGCTCCGAGACGTCCCGCCCGACGAGCCGTACGACTTCGGACTGCACCTGTTTCCGAAACTGCTGGACCGAGGCGAGCCGCTCTATGGCGAGCGGCTCGACGGGTACATCCTGGACATCGGCTCGCGAGATCGTCTCGAACAGGCCGAGGCGGACTACCGAGCCGGGCGCTTCCGCTCGGCGCTCCGCGATGCCGGCGCGGCTCCTACCGAGGGCGCGTCATGCTGATCGCGCGCGCACCGGTTCGCATCAGCCTGGCGGGTGGCGGCACCGATCTGCCCGCCTACTACGAGCAGCACGGCGGCCTGGTCGTCTCGACGAGCATCGACAAGTACTTCTACATCTTCGTCTCGCTGAACGACACGGACTCCGTCCAGATCAGCTCCTCGGATTATCACGCGTACTTTCGGCAGCGGCGCGGCGAGCCCTGGCAATGGGACGGCGACCTGTCGCTGCCACGCGCGTTCTTGCACGAGTTCGGCATCGATGCCGGCATCTCGCTGTTCCTCGCCTCCGAGGTTCCGCCAGGCACTGGCCTCGGCTCGTCGAGCGCAGTGTCTGTGGCGCTGGCAAAGGCGCTGAGCGCCCTATCTCGACGGGCTATGGGCAAGGGAGAGCTTGCCGAACTCGCCTCATTCGTCGAGATCGACAAACTGGGCATGCCGATCGGGCGGCAGGATCAGTACGCCGCCGCGTTTGGCGGTCTGAATATGATCCGCTTCGGACGCCAGGGCGTCCGGGTCGAACCGCTGAACCTCCCACGGGTCACCGTCCAAAGCCTGGAGCGCCGACTCCTGCTGTTCTTTACAGGCTCGTCGCGCGAGGCGGCCTCGATCCTCGCGCACCAACAGGCGTCCACGCGCAAGCAGGACGCAGCGACGCTCGAATCACTCCACCGCATCAAAGCGATGGCCGAAACGACGATCGCGCTGCTTCGGGCCGGCGAGCTCGATCAATACGGCGCCTTGCTGCACGAGTCGTGGGAGACGAAGAAGCGTCTGGCCCGTGGCATCACCAACGCCCAAATCGACGAATGGTACGATGTGGCCAGAGCCCACGGCGCGGTGGGAGGCAAACTGACCGGCGCAGGGGGCGGCGGATTCCTCATGCTGTACTGTGCTGAACACGCCCAGGACGCCGTCACGGCCGCGCTGGAGCAGCGCGGCCTCGTGCGGATGGATTTCCGGTTCGACGATGGTGGGGCGGTCGTCTTGATGGACTCGCTGCCGCACGTGTCGCACCTCTTTCGGCCGATGACGGCACTGGCCGGGACGCCCTGATGGCGCCCGCCGCGGCCCCATTGGAGCAGGGGCGCGCTCGGCGTCAGTCTGGGCTGCTCCGGCTGGCCTTGCTTGGGGTCGATCTGGCTGCGCTCGTCGCCGCCGTCGTCATGGTTGGACCGATCCGTGAGGCGTTCCAGGGGCTGTTCCCACTTCCGCCTGACTGGGACACGCGCCACGTGGCCGCATCGCTGATCACCGTGCCCGTGATGCTCGTCGTCTTCTGGCTGCAAGGTCGGTACGACCTCGAGAACAGCCTGGTTGGTCCGCGCGAGTATGGGCAGATCGTGCATGCCGTGGGCGCGGGCGTGATCCTGGCCATGGCGCTCAGTTTCTTCACGGGCGACCGTCCGTTGGTGTCGCGCTCCTGGCTCGTGCTGACCTGGGTGCTGACCATCCTGTTCGTGTCGCTGGCTCGCTTCCTCGCGCGGCGTGCCGTCCACTGGCTCCATCGATGTGGCGTGCTCCATACGCGCGTGATCGTCGTGGGAGCCTCGGCGCTCGGCGTGGCGCTGGCCGAGCAGTTTCGCGCAGCCAGGAGCGAAGGTATCGACGTCGTGGGCTTCATCGACGAGTACCTGCCGCTCGGCCAGCGTATCGAAGGAGTGCCCGTGGTCGGCCGGCCGATCGATCTCATCGGCGGCCTCGATCCGAATCTCGCCGACGAGTACATCCTGGTGCCGCAAGCGCTCCCGCATCAACGGCTCGAAGAGATCTCGCGCCACGTGACGTCACGCGGCGGCCCGGTCGTGCGCATGGCCGTCAGTTCGACCGACCTGTTGACTCACGGCTTCGTGGTGGCCGAACGGAGCAACATTCCCTTGCTGACGCTACGACGAGCGCGGCTGAACGGCATGGACTGGCTGCTCAAACGGGCCGTCGACATCGGCCTTGCCACCATCGCGCTGTTCGTACTGGCGCCGATCGCCGCCGCGAAGATCCTCCGAAGGGGGGTGACCGGTCGCCACTCACTCTGGTCGCGCCAGATGGTCTCAACCACGGGCGGCAGCGTCACCGTGCTCCGGCTGCTGAGCCCCGACGTTGCCACATGGCCCCCCCTCCGTGGCGCACCGGCGCTCCTGGCGGTGATCGGAGGAAGCCTCAGCCTGGTGGGGCCGCGCCCGCGACTGTGGGAGCCTGGAGGATTGGCGTCCGCGCCGGTGCCGCTTACCGCCATCGCCCCCGGCTTAACAGGCCCGTGGCGACTCGCAGGCCCGGACACTACACTCGAAGAGCAGGATCTCGCCGACCTGACGTACGTTCGGAACTATTCGATCTGGGAGGATCTCCGGATATTGTGGCGTACTGCGCGCTGCTTACTGCACGCAGGCTCCGTCGACAAAGGATTGGGCCGGTGGCGCACGGAAGCCACGTGGCACTCGACTGGCGACGCATGGTACACGCCCATCGACGGCCGCATCCCGCTGACGATGCCCGGTGCTCCGCAGGTTGGGAGCGCCCGGACCCACACTACCGAGACGCGTTGGGGCGCTCGGAGTAGGTAGACAGGAAGGCACGACCGCCGTGGCTATGGCCAAGTTCCGCGCAAGCCTGCTGAATCATGCCTGGAAAGTGCTGCTGCTCTTTGCCATCGGCATCGGCACGGGGTACTCCTTTACCCTGATTCCGCCGACGGTCTTCATGAACATGCCGGAACCGTGGGACGGGTTCCCACCACCGTCCGGCTATCAAAGTGTGACGAGCATCTTCCTGAACACGGCCGAGCCCGGCACGACCGTTCCGTACGTTCGCTCGGCCATGGCCACTCAGTCCTACACGCCCGGTGTCGCGACACTCGTCAGCACCTATACGACCTACCTCAAGAGCGATGCGTTCGCTCGCCGGCTCATCGACGAGCTTGGCCTCCGCGCGCGCCCCGAGATCATCCCGGTCCGGATCGGAACCAAGCTGATCCCAGACACGAACATCATGGAGATCCGGGTCACCTGGGACTCGCCGGAGATGAGCCAGGTCATCGCCGACACGGCGGCTCGGATCCTGGTCAGCAGCGTCATGCGCGGAGGGATTGCCGAAGAGGTCAGGACCAAGCTCCGCGAGCAGGCGGACTTCACCAAGCAGCAAGTGTCAGCGATCCAGACCGACATCGCTAACTTGCAGCGCGACACGACCCTGACCCCAGATCAGCGAGCAACCCACCTGGAAGCCCTGCGCGCACAGCTCCTGACGGCCAGCGACGCCTACACCAGAGCCGTCGCCGCGCAGGCGACGTATCCGGCGGCGATCGGCCTGGAGGGCACCAGTCCTGGTATGACGCTCGATGCGGCCGGCCCCGGCAAGTTTACGCCGCGCCCCTGGCTGGCCATGCTCTTCGGCGGGGCGGCCGGGCTGGTGCTCGGCGTCGGGCTGGTGATGTTCAACCAGTTCCTCAACCCGACAGTCGACGTGGCGGGGGATCTCGAGGAGCTCCTGAACGCGCCGGTGGTCAGCATGGCCAGTACGCTCCACACGCTGCCCCGAACGCTCTGGAGTGGCCGAGACTCGGCCCTCGCCAGGCTCAACTCGAGTCTGGTGGCGGCCGTGCGGCCGGGCGGACGGGCCGCGGAGTCGGTGCGCCGCCTGCGTGCGCAGGTGGAGGTCGCCGCGGATCGCCGCACGGTGCGGACGGTCATGGTCACCAGTGCGCGTCACGGCGAGGGCAAGACGACGGTCGCGGCGAACCTCGCCATCGCCATGGCCCAGGCGGGGAAGCGGGTCGTCCTCGTCGACGCCGATCTGCAACGTCCAGGGCTCCACCGGCTCTTCGGCCTGGACAGTTCGCGCGGACTGACGGATCTGTTCGGCTGGGAAGCGGGGCATGACAGCCCGCCTGCTGCCCAGCTCGTGCACGAGGTGCCGGCCGTGCCAAACCTGTTCGTGGTGCCAGGCGGCCCCCGACGCGCTTCCCAGAGCCAGTCGCTGAGCGCCTCGTCCGCATCCGACCTGGTCGGGCTCCTGTCCGGCATGGCCGACATGGTCATCTTCGACGCGGCGCCGGCCTCGCTCAACGCGGACAGCCTGGCCCTGGCCTCACAACTCGACGGGGTGCTCGTCGTCGCCCGTGCACGCGTGACCCGCGGCAACGACGTCAAGGAGTTGAGCGACTGCCTGACGCTAGTCCATGCGAGCGTCATTGGCGGGGTGCTCACCGGAGCATCGGACCTCGTCGGGGTCGCGAACGGAAATCACCGGCGGACGCCGTCCGTGTCTGCCGCGGGGCCGGCGGCGAGCGCCTAGCCGGCATGGCCGCGACCGGTGAGGCAGCGACCAACCCAGAGGTGACGGAGGCTGAAAGCAGGCAGCCTGGCGTAGTGCCGGGCCTGGCGCTCGGCACGCCTGACGACGCGTCGGAAGCGAGCGCGGCGTCCACCCGCGCATCGCTGGTGCGGATGGTGGGCTCGAATACAGCGGCGCAACTGGTGGCCCAGGTGGCGACCGTGGCCGCGACGCTGGTCATCAGCGCCCTGCTGAGCCGTCATCTCGGACCGGCCGGCTTCGGCCAGTACGCGCTCATCTTCGCCTATATCACCATGCTGGCGGCGTTCTTCGCCGACATCGGACTCTCGCAAATTGCCGCGCGAGATGCCAGCCAATCTCCGGACGATATGGGTGAGATCCTGGCCAGCGCCGGGGTGCTTCAGGCCGGGGCCTCGCTCGTGGCGTATCTGGCGTTGATAGTGGTCGCGGGTCTCACGCTCGACAGGTCGGGACAGCTCGGCGTGGCGGTGGCCGGTATCCTGATCCTGCTGCTCCCGCTCGACGTCATGTCGGTTGCGTTCCAGGTCAGGCTACGGCTGGCTCGGCTGGCATGGCTTGGCGTCGCGGCATCGGTCGTGCGAGTCTTCCTGACCGCCGGCGCGGTGATGGCCGGCTTTGGCCTTACCGCTCTGATCGGGGTGGCGACCGTCGCGGCGATAATCCGCTACGCGTTGCTGCCCGTGGTCCTCCGAGGGCTGCTACGCCTGCGGACGCTACGTCCACGCCGGCGCCGGTATCGCGGGCTGCTCGTCGCGGCGGCACCTCTGGCTCTGGCAACCAGTTGCCTTTCGGTTATGAGCCAGCTCCCCATCTTCTTCCTCAACTGGCTGTCGTCGCCCGACGAAGTGGGCTTCTTTAGCGCCGCGCTACGAGTCAGCATCTATGCGACCGGCCCGGCTGCGATGCTGACCGCGACGCTCTACCCGATGTTCTCCCATCTGGCGGAGTCCGACCGCGCCCGCCTGGGTCAGATCAGCGGCCAGTCGCTGCGTTTCATGACCCTCGTGAGTATGCCGCTGGCGGCGTCCGGACTGATCGTCGGCCCGTGGCTGATGCGGCTGCTGTACGGCGCCGCGTTCGAGCCAGCCAGCGGGGCGTTTGCCATTCTGATGATCCAGGCGGCCATCCTGTCGCCGTCGACCATCATCGCGCACGTCCTGATCGCGATGGGCAAACAGCGCACGGTCCTGGTGTCGGTTGGCGCCGGCGCCGTCGCCTCCATCGTGACATGCCTGTCGCTAGCGGAGCCCCTTGGGGCCGTCGGGGCATCGAGCGGTATGCTGGCAGGGGCAGTAGCGGCGGGCCTCTGCGTGCTCCTGGCCGTGCGTCACGCGCTTGGCCGCGACCTTCAGATGCGGGGAGGGAGCCTGGTTGGCACCGGGCTGGCACTGGCGGCCGGCACGGTCATCGCGAGCGCGGCGCTCCCCACGCCGGTCGCGGCGATCCTGGGACTGGCAGCCTGCGTCGTCGTGGCGTTCGCCCTTGGGGCTGTCGACCGCACCGATATCCAGGTGCTCCTTGACGCGGTGCGCATCCGACGAGCCCGGCCCAGCATGAGCGAAACAGCATGAGCGAAACAGCATGAGCGAAACAGCATGAGCGAAACAGCATGAGCGAAACAGCATGAGCGAAACAGCATGAGCGAGGATGCCGATGGCGATCGTCGTCACTGATCCTCGCCTGCTGCGCGGGATCATCGCGCCGGCCATTGCCCTGGTGCGGGCGATCGTCTCGCCGGTCCTCAGGCTGGTGCGCGCGCTGCTGCCCATCGTGCTGACCGCACTCCCGCTCATGCTGATCATCTATATCGCGTGCTCGCCCTACTTCGGCTTCCGCATCGCGACCACGATGGTGCTGCTGATGGTGTTCTGCGGGCTCGCGGTCATCAGGCCGGTCTATGCCATCCTGGCGTGCATCCTGTTCGCCCCCTGGCTTGGATTCATCCGGCGCTTCTTCGACTCGTATATTGGGCCGACGGGCCTCGATCCACTACTTGCCATCATTCCGCTGACGCTGTGTCTATCCCTGCTGAGCACCGGGATGTCACGAACCAGCGAACTGCGTGGGCTGCTGAAGGACTCCCTGACGCTTCGTCTGGTGCTCGCGTTCACTGCGCTGCTCACCATCGAAGCTGTGAACCCCCTCCAGGGTGGCGTCAGCGTCGCGCTCGGCGGCGCGATGTATCGGCTCATGCCCCTGTTCGTCGTGTTCATCGTCGCCGCCGGAGACAGGCCGGCCGGACCGTGGGTGATGCGGGCGGTGGTGGCCATCGCGGTCATCCAGGCCGTCTACGGTCTGGTGCAGACGTTCTTTGGCTTCACCTTCTTCGAGCGAGAGTTCATCGTCCGGGCGCTGAGCAGCGGCTACCGCTCGCTCAGCGTCGGCGGCGTCATCCGCGCATTTGGCACGTTCGTGAGCGCGGCTGAGTACGTCTACTATCTCGACGTCGCGGTCGGGATCGCGTTCGCGTACAGCGTCGTCGCCTGGAGGCATCGGAACTGGGGGCTTGCGCTGCTCGGCTTTGGAGTGTGTAGCCTGTGCGGGACCGCCATCATCTTTGAAGCGCACCGGCTTAGCATGATCCTGCTGACCGGCATGGCGCTGTTCGTGTTCGGGGCCCAGCAGCGGCGGCTGGGCCGCGCAGTTGCGATCCTGGCGGTCCTCGTGGTCGTCCTGTTCGTGGTGCAGCAGAACCTACCAACCTCGTGGGGCGGGGGATCGGTGGGTCGGCTGCTGTCGCACGTCTTCGGCAGCCTCAGCGGGGGCAACATCCTGGACGACCGTTCGGCTCAAGGGCACGTGGCGCTCGTGATCAATGCCTTGAAGACCGGCTTCACCAGCCCGCTCGGTAGGGGACTGGGAGCGGCGTCGCAGGCCGCCCAGAAGTTCGGTGGGGGGACCGTCTCTTCCGAGTTCGACGTGACCGACATCATCATCGCGGCGGGGTATCTGGGGGCAGCGCTGTACGTCACCATTTTGTTCCGGCTGGTGGCCGCGGCAGTCCGCCTGTTCCGGCGGACCGGCCGCCCGGAGTACCTTGCCGCCGGCGCTGGCATCGTCGCCGGCACCGGGCAGATTCTCGGCCCGGGCTACTACGCCTTCTGCATCACCCTGCTCGCTATCGCGGCCTGGCTCATTCGAGAGGAAGTGCGCTATTCACGCCGCACAAGCGGAGGTGCACGATTCGCGTCACCGTGATCGCGCCTGAGATCTCGCATGCGGGCGGCCAGCAGCGTGCCACGCTGTATCTGGTACGCCATCTCCTCGAGCGTGGCCACACCGTGCAGGCGGTGACGCGTGCCGTGGACGGCTCGCTGCGTGCCTTTCCCGAATTGACGGTCCATCGGGTGCCGGTCCCCGAGCGGCCGATGCTGGCCGGGTACTTCGGGTTCCTCATCCTGGCCAGCGTGGTCGCGCGCCGACTGCCGCCCAGCGACGTGGTGCTGAACACCGAGAACACGGCGCTGGCGCCCGCCGATCTGGCCTACAGCCACTACTGCCATTCCGCCTATCGCCGCCGCCGGGTGCTGAGCCTCCAGTCACCAGCGCGCAACCTCTATTGCTTCGCCTTCGATGCGCTCAACACGGTCACCGAGCAGGTGATCTACCGGCGTCTGTCCAGAGCGGTTGTGGCGGTCTCGCATCAGCACCGGGCTGAGCTCGTGCGCGAGGCACACGTTCCGCCCGACCGAGTCCACGTGGTCCATAACGGCGTCGACACGAGCGAGTTCAGGCCGCTGACCTCAGATGCCGACAAGGCCGTGCTTCGAGCGACGCTAGGCTTGCCGGCCGAGGCTCCGCTGCTTCTCTTCGCGGGAGACCTCCGTTCGCCGCGCAAGGGGCTGGATACGGTGCTCCGGGCGATGCCGTCGCTCCCCGGCGATCTTCGCCTGATCGTGGCCGGCGAGGCGCGTCGGAGCCCCTATCCCGCCGCGGCACAACGCGCCGGGCTGGCCGGCCGGGTGGACTTCATTGGATTCCGGAGCGACCTGGCGGATGTGATGCGCGCCTGCGACGTCTTCGTGCTGCCAACCCATTACGACCCGTTCGGGCTGGTCATCCTCGAGGCGATGGCCAGCGGCTTGCCGTCGATTGCGACAGCCCAGGCCGGCGCGTCGGAAGTCATCACGTCCGGCGTGGATGGGCTCGTGATCGCCGACCCCGATGACGCCCAGGCTGTGGCGAACGGCGTGCGCGAACTGCTCGACGACCCGGCTCGCCGCCGTGCAATGGGCGCCGCGGCCCGCGAGACGGCGGAGCGCCACGACTGGAGTCGGGTGGCGGCTCAGATGGAGGCGCTGCTGCTCGGGCTCAGCCGGGAAAGCCGCGCCCGTACGAGTCAGAGCGTATGAGGCCGTCCGTATGAGGCCGTCCGCATGAGGCCGTCCGAGCTCCGCGTCGCGCTGGTCCAGGACTTCCTGGTCCACATGCGTGGCGCCGAGCGGCAATTCCGCTCGCTCAGCGCCGTCTTCCCGGGGGCTGACGTGTACGCCCTGGTCGCCGACCCTCGACTCGCCGCTACCGAGTGGAAGGGGCACCGGCTCATCACTTCGTTTGTCGATCGTCTGCCGCTGGCTCGGCGAACCTATCGAGGCCTGTTGCCGCTCTACCCGCACGCCATCGAGCGCTTCGACTTCAGCCACTACGACCTCGTGTTCTCGAACAGCATGGGCTTCGTGCACGGGGCCATCACCCAGCCGGCCACCTGCCACATCTCGTGGTGCATGACGCCGCTACGCTACGCCTGGGCCTTCTATCACGAGTTCCTAACGGGCCGCCCGGTGCTTCAGCGGGTGTTGCTACACCTGCTGCTCCATCGCATTCGAAACTGGGACCGGCAAGCCTCCACCCGTGTGGACTACTTTCTCGCCAATTCAGCAGTCACGCGGCGCCGGATCCAGAAATTTTACGGGCGCGAGTCGCGGGTCATGTACCCGCCCATCGACGTGTCGGCCTTTCGCGTCGCCGAGAGCTACGACGACTTCTACCTGATCGTCTCGGCCCTGATGCCGTACAAGCGCCTGGACGTCGCGGTCGAAGCGTTCACTCAGCTCGGTCTGCCGCTCAAGATCGTCGGCACCGGCCCCGACGCTCGACGTCTCATGGCTATGGCGGGGCCGAACGTGGACTTCCTCGGCTGGCGCTCCGACCGAGACGTACGAGACGCGTACGCGCGCTGCCGAGCGTTCATCATGACCGCCGACGAGGATTTCGGGCTGACACCCCTAGAAGCTCAGGCATCCGGACGACCGGTGATCGCCTACGGCTCCGGCGGCGTCCTGGAGACGATGGTGGACGGCGTGACGGGCGTCTTCTTCAGACAGCAGACGGCCGCTGCGCTCGCCGAGACGGTGAGCAGGTTCGACGCGCGAGCGTTCCGGCCCGACGCGTTGCGCGAGCATGCGCGGCGATTCGACGTGTCGGCGTTCGAACCGCGCCTGCGTGCCTTCGTAAGCGAGGCTCTCGGCGAGTATCGGGACCGCTACGCGCTCCCCTCGCTGACGGAGTCCGCACGGACAGAGGAGCGGCCCGACCCAGCACCAGCCGCGCCGCGCTAGCAACACCTACCCCCTGCACGTCCCCCCCAGCATCTCCGCTCGTACCCGAACGCGCCGGTGACCCGTCTAGCCACGCCGGCGCGTCTGTCCTCAGGCCGCGAGAATGGCTCGGAGCGCTGCGCGGCTGAAGCCGTGTCTCACATGCCGAAAGATAAGACAGCGCTCGAGCGCCCGGAGAATCATCATGTGAACGCATGAGTAGCATCTCTTTCATCGCAATTATGTCGTTGTACCTGAGTAGAACGCTGCTCAGGTACAAGAATGCGCTTCACGTGGTTGCTTACGCCGCTCCTCATCGTCGGAGCTGTGCTCCAGCCGGCCGCCGTCCGGGTCTCGGCCGAGGCGTGCAGCCCCGCCGTCAACGCCGCCATGCAGGTGCTCGATCGAGCCGGCGATGAGCCGACGGCCGTTCAGGTCATCGTCGAGGCCGGGGGTGCACCGGGGACCAATCTCCTGCGCCGGATCGCCATCACGGACGCGTCAAACGCCATCATCGAGGTCGAGGGCGCGCCGGCGCCGGTACCGTCGGTCCTGACGCCGGACTCCGATGATACGGCGTGGTCGTTCGTCGCCCGCAAAGTCGACCGAGGCGTCCCCTTCCTGGTGACGTACGTCGCCACCGACCGGTGCGGTGACGTAGCCAAGTTCGCGGGCAGCGGCGTCAACGCGCAGCCGGGCGGCCAGCCAATCGGCCAGCCGGCCGCGCCGGGCAAGCCGCCGACAGCACCGCGCACGCCAACAGCAACCCCGACGTCGACGCGAATCCCCGCGCCCACGCGCACTCCTTCGCCCACACGCACCCCCGCGTCCACGTCGACCTCCGTCCCAGCACCCACGTCGACCCCCATTCCAGCGTCTCCGACCGCGGTCTCGCCCACTACGACGCCGACGCAGGCGCCAGCCGGCCCGACGAACGCGCTCGCCGGCCCGTACACCCGACCGGAGTATTTCACCGGCCTGCCCTGGGGAGCGCACTCGCACTGGATCCAGCCCTGGCGGGCGTACCTGGAGACGGTGCCGGCTACGACGTTCGTGGATGGTCTCGGGATGCATCTGAACCTGCAAGGGGAGGATCCGGACCTGGTGATGCGAATGCTGGCGGCGAACGGCATTCGGCGCGTACGGATCGAAGTCGGCTGGGGCAAGCTAGCGTACGACGAGTCACGCTTCGACATGCCGGAACTGCCGGCGCAACTCGCAGCCGCGCGGCGCTACGGGATCCGCCCGCTGCTGCTGCTGAATTCGAACCAGGGGTTGCCCTGCCCGACCCGAGCAGTGACTCGGACGGTGACTGCGCCGGCGTCGTCCGGGGCAACGACGCTCCAACTGGACGATACCAGCGGGCTGATACCAGGTTACAGCGGAGTATCGAACATCACCGGGTTCTGGGCGGCCGAGGCGTTGGTGACCGCGATCGACGGCAAGACCGTGACGCTCTCGAAGCCGCTGCCATACGCGGTACCAGCGGGAGCGACTGCCTTGATGGCCACGCTGCGCTACCGGCCGTTCTCCGTGCCAGGCTCGGCCGACTACCAGGCAACGATGGCGGGCTGGCTGAGCTACGTGGACAAGGTGGCGGCGGTGGCGACGGCGGAGCTTGGAACCAGCGGCGCAGCCGACAAGGGCTTCGATCTGGAGATCTGGAACGAATTGACGTTCGGGTCGGCGTTCCTGGGGATCAACAGCTATTACGCTGGAGCACCATATCAGTACGACGACCTCTCGATTCTCCGCAACCTCATTGTGGCCACGACAGCCCACATCGAGGCCAACTCGGCCACGTTCACCGGCGTGCACGTGTCCAACGGCTTCGCCAGCACCATGCCGTGGCAGGCAGCCTCGACCGAGCCGGCCCGGGTGGCGGCGTTATCGAAGCATCCATATCCGCCTCGGCTGGCGTTCCCGGCCAACGAGCAGCGGGGGCAAGGGCTCGTCGGAGTGAACGCGCTCGGGCAGGTGGACTCCTACGTGCCGACCTACGCGGCGCGGTTCCCGGAGTACTTCGGGACCGCGATCCAGACCGAGACCCAGGTCCGCGACATGGGTCCGTTCACGAACCTGGTTGCCGGGACCGCGCATGGCCGCAACGCTCGCCCCAGCGGGCCAGTCGAGACCTGGATGACCGAGGCCAACCTCGCCTACAACTGGTCCGACATGAGCCCGTCGATGCCGGTGAACAGCATCGAGCAGTTCAAGGCCAAGGTCATCTCGCGATTCGCCGCCTTCTACCTGAACAAGGGTGTCAGCCAGATCTTCTTCTTCGGCGTAAACGACACCGGCCCCGGCGATGACGTCAGTATGGTGGCGGACAATTTCCTGTCACTGGCGCGCCGAGCGGGCGCCGCCTACCCAGCCGATGACTCGTCCTACACGTCGTCATCACTGCTGGTCCTACGTCGCATGGCGGCCAGACTCACGGGCGGGCTCGATCGTTCCCTGGCCTCGACGCGTGCCCTGAGCATCGGGTCTGTGACTGATACCCACAACCACGCTCAGTTCGCCGGAGATGGCACGGCGGCTCACCCGCCGCTCTACGACCGTGAGGTGCTTGCGATCCTGCCGTTCCAGGTCAACACCGGCCGCTTCGTGATCCCCTACTACGTCATGACCCGCGACGTCCTCCAGCCGCTCACCCCCGAGCAATTCACCGTTCGGCTCGACGGCTTGCACGGGACCGGCGCCACGGTCACAGCCTACGATCCCGTCCGCGATACCGACGTCCCAGTGGAGGTCGTCGCATCAAGCGCCAACTCCCTCACCGTCCGACTCACCGCCGCCGATTACCCCTACCTCCTCACCGTTCAGGAGTCGTAAGCGACCGCGCTATCTGCCGTCCAGGTCGGGGCGGCGGATGGCGCCCCCGTCTCGGCAGGCCGTGAGGGCAGCCGCCGTGAGGACAGCCGCCGTGAGGACAGCCACCGTGCGCGCAGGGCCAGGACGGCGCGTTGTGCTGCTCTCCACCCCACGGCTCCACCCCACGGCGTGCGTGCCCCTGGCCAGGCTGGCCGTGATAGAGTCG
Organism: Chloroflexota bacterium; assembly: GCA_020845495.1. The sequence goes on along the minus strand of JADLFM010000123.1, from coordinate 3,064 downwards.
GCCAGGGCCGATATCATCATCATGTCGACCCAGAGTGGGCTGATGGATCCGCGCTCGATCAGAGCCGCGATGACATCGACATGTCCGTACGCGGACAGTCTGTGAGTTTCCCATCCTGGCCCTGGTTTTCAAGCTGAAGCCGAGAGGCACGAGCGCTGAGAGGTACGGGCCATGCTGAAGCTGCTCGCGGGCTCTGCGAACGAACCGCTTGCCGAGTCTGTGGCGTCGAGGTTGTCCACTCGGCTTGCCGACCGGGAGCTTCGTCGCTTCCCGGATGGCGAGTTGCACGTGGAGGTGCGCGAGAGCGTACGCGGGGCTGATACCTACCTGCTTCAGCCGACCGGGCCGCCGACCGACGCGAACCTGCTCGAGTTGCTAATGCTCGCCGACGCCTGTCGCCGGGCCGGAGCCGCCCGCCTGACCGCCGTCGTGCCGTACCTGGGCTACGCCCGCCAGGACCGCCGAGCCACCGGCCGGGAGCCGGTCGTGGCACGCCTGGTAGCGGATCTGGCGAGGGCAGCCGGTATCGACCGGGCGATCGCGGTCGACCTGCACAGTGCCGCGCTCGAAGGCTTCTTCGCGATGCCGCTCGAACACCTGAGCGCCGTCCCGACCCTGGCCGCGGCGGTGCAAGCCCAGGTCGGGAGGGATGCCGTGGTCGTGGCGCCAGACCTGGGAGCAGCCAGGCTGGCCGACTACTTTGGCGAACTGCTTGGGCTACCGGTTGCGATCGTCCACAAGATACGACGAAGCGGTCAGACGGTCGGCGTCCGACGGATCACCGGCGACGTGCAGCGGCGGACTCCAGTCATCGTCGACGACATGATCAGCACCGGCGGCACGATCGAGGCGGCAGCGCAGGCGTTGCTCACAGCCGGATGCAGCCCTACGCTGACCGTGGTCGCCAGTCACGCGCTGCTGGTCGGGTCGGCGGTGGACCGTCTGGCTAGCCTGCCGCTCCAGCGGCTCGTCGTCACGGATAGCCTGTCGTCAGCATGCAGCGGCCGCCTGCCTGTTGAGGTGGTCGGGCTGGCACCGCTATTGGCGGACGCCATCGGCCGGCTCTACCGTAACGAATCGCTCGACAGCCTCATCGCGCACCGCTGATCTGGCGACAAACGCACGCTGAATCTGCCCCTACCGCTCCCGGCTCTCCGCGATGCTGTCGCAGAGAGCGAAGCATCGTTCGCTCGGACGGGGCCGCCATTCCCCAGCGTGTCGAGCACCCGTAGGCGGCGTCACGACGTCCTTTGACGACGTAACGATCCGGTCGCTCCTGGCGGCGCGCCGGCAGTCTCCGGGTCCGACGCCCACCGTGTCCGGTGCATCGGCCTCCCGATGCACCGGACCGCTCGAAGCCGCGCACGATCGGTCGTAGTCACGGTGCGGTGTGCTTCGAAGGTCGGTCTCGACCGCTCGGCTCGGCAGCGGAGCCGGTCACGCCTCATGCTCGGCAGCGGAGCCGGTCACGCCTCACGGTGCTCCGTGGACCACCTGTCCACCTTTCATGACGAGCCGGAGGTCGTAGAGGGCGCCGATATCCGCTGATGGGTCGCCGCCAACGGCGATCGCATCGGCGTATTTTCCGGCCTCGAGCGTGCCGACGTGCCGATCGAGCCGCAGCGCCTCGGCGGCGACCCTCGTCGCACACTGCATCGCTTCCAGGGGGGACAGGCCAAGCCGGACCAGCAGTTCCAGTTCGCGGCGTACCGAGTTGTGGGGGACGAGCGGTGCGCCGGTGTCGGTGCCGGCCGCGATCTTGACGCCAGCCGCCTTCGCCAGCGCGATGCTCCGGGCGCTGCACTCGGCCATCATTCGCCCCTTGCGGGCGTACTCCGCGTCGAAGAGCGGGCCTGGCTCGGCTTCGGCCACGTTGAAGAACCAGGCCAGCGTCGGAACCAGGAAGATGCCCCGCTCGGCCATCAGGGCACAGTGCTCCGGCGTCAACTGGTTGCCGTGCTCGATGGTGTCCGCGCCGGCCGCGATCGCCCAGCCGATACCTTCCTCGCCCTCCGCATGGATCGCAGCCACCCGGTGCGCCTTCCTGGCCTCGGCTGCCGCCGCCTTCAACTCGTCCAACTCGAGTTGCGGCGACCACGGCTCGTCGTGGCGCAGCCCGTAGACGCCGCCGGTCGCGAGCATCTTGAGCAGGTCGGCGCCCTCCTTGAGTTGCTGGCGCGCGGCGTGGCGCGCCTCGTACGGGCCGTCAATCTCGACGCCCATCCCGTGACAGTGGCCACCCGTCATGACGATAGGCGCTCCACTCGCCAGGATGCGCGGCCCCGGCACGATCCCCTCGTCGACGGCATCGCGGACGGCAAAGGCGACGCCGCCTGGGCAGCCGACGTCACGGACCGTCGTCGTGCCACACCGGAGCGTGTCGGCAGCGTGGCGCACGGCCCTGGCGGCTGCCTTCGGGATCGACTCGCGCCGCCGGATCTCCTCCGGGTTCGGCTCGGCGCCGGCCCAGATCAGGTGAACGTGCGCGTCGATCAGACCGGGCAGGAGCGTCACGTCGCCAAGGTTCGCGATTTCCACGCCCGAGGGAGCCGCGCCATCGCCGACGATGTCGACGATCCGGTCTCCCCGCACGAGGACGACGGCGTTTGGCCGGCTCGGTGCACCGGTCCCGTCGAGCACCCGGTGGGCGCGATACCCCCGGAGCGGACCTTGGTCGACCATGGGCGCACCTCCTCGTGCTCCTGAACGTCTTCATGCTCCTGAACGTCGTCGTACTCGCGGACGGCATCGCGCACTCGTCCACGCGGCTCATCCTCTGCATCACCGTCGGCGCCTTCCGCCTGGTCCGACGACTATTCAGCCAGATTGAGCGCATCCTGGAGATCAATAGCCTCCGCGAGATCACTCCAGGCGTCGTGGACGCTGCTCGTCAGAGTCTGGGAATCGGCACTGCCTGAGTGCCAGATAGCATCGAAAGTATGAGTCCTGTCAAGGGTGTAAATGGGGGTGTGTGGCCCTCGCCGCCGTAGCGGCTGTGGAATTGTGCGATAACGCGCAGCGTTATCCACAAATCCACAGCCTGGTCATTCAGCCTGCCACCAGG
>JADLFM010000122.1 GCA_020845495.1 Chloroflexota bacterium | reverse complement strand
TGCAGGCGATCGCGACGATCCCGGTCGGGAAGTATCCGCACGGTCTGCGGCCGAGCCCGGATGGCCGCTGGGTCTACGTCGCCAATGCGAAGGACACGACGCTCAGCGTCATCGATACCGCGAGCAACACCAGGGTCGCGGACATCAACGTCGGCAAGAGTCCCGTCCAGGTCGGTTACTCACCAGACGGCCTGACGGTCTATTTCTCCTTGAATGGCGAGAATGCCGTAGGCAAGGTCGACGTCGCCACGCGAACCCTGCTCGGGAAGGCACCCGTGGGTGTCGGGCCGATCCAGGTCTACGTCAGCCCGGACAACCAGTACGTACTGGTTGCCAACCAAGGGACCAAGAGCAACCCCAGCACGACCGTCTCGATCCTCGACACTGAGAGCTTCGCGGTGATCAACACCGTCGAGACCGGCCTCGGGGCCCATGGCGTCGTGATCGAGCCGTCGAGCCGGCATGCGTACATCACGAACATCTACGGGAACGACGTGGCGGTCCTGGACCTCCCCGAGGCAAGGATCGTGGCGAGGATCCCGACGGGTGCCGGGCCGAACGGAATCAGCTTCTCACCGGTTGCCCCGGCGGCCGCTCCGGCACCGGAGATCAAACTGACGCTGCCCGACCACGGCAACGACACGATGCCGGGCATGCGCCACTGAGCACGAGGCCCGGGCACTGACGTCGCTGGAGCATTGGCCCGACGACGGCGACGGTCGGCATCTCACGGCCGTCGCCAAGAAAGGGCTCGGGAGAAGGCTCGGTCGCCAGGACGCTCTTCACCCTGGGCGCGTGCCGAGGCGCGTCGCACCGCCGGGCCGGCGTGGCCCACGAGGCGGACTGCGGTCAGCACCGGCACCGCCAGGACAGCCGAGAGATAGATCGTCCGCATCCAGGGTGATCCGCTGTCGGTCCCGGCGTACAGACCATGCAGCGTGACCAGGCCGAACGCCGGGAAGCTCAGGAAATGCACCGCTCGCCAGCCGCGCTGGCCCAAATGGGCGCGGAGCCAGAAGCTGCCAAAGACGGCCAGCGCCAGGTACAGCCCGGCGATCCCGAGCCCGACCGCGATCGGCCGGTACGGGGCAAGAAACGGGACGACGATGTCGAGGAGATCGAAGCTGATGTACCGATCCCCGATGAGCGGCACGGCGTGGGCCACCGAGAGTGCCAGTGCGGCGGCCGACAGCCAGCGGTGGGCCTCCAGACTCCGCCCGCGCGAAACGATCGCATCGGCCGTGGATGTTGAGAGCAGGAGGCCCCAGACGGTCGCCAGCACGAGTGCCACGTAGGCCGTGACCCCCGCCGCTCGCGAGATGTACCAGAGCCACTGTCCCTCGGGTCGGGTGATATGGACGACGACCAGCCCGAGCCGAGCGCCAAGTGTCACCCCGAGCAGCGCGATGACGAGACCGACGCCGCTGCCCAGCAGGATGCTGCTACGCCGCACGATCTTCCTCCAGCTTGCCAACGACCTCGACTCTGCCATTGGCGCGCACCAGTACCGCCGCGACGCCATGCAGCCGATGGAGGAAGTGACGTCCTTCACTGGCGCCGAGGAAGAAGGCGGTCTTCGCCAGCACTTCGGCCACTTCGACGGTATCCCCGAGCACCGTCACCTGGGCCAGATCCGACTCGGCAGGTCGACCCGTCCAGGGATTTATCAGGTGGTGCATCTCACCCTGCGCGGTTCGCCAGCGTCGGCGGTTCGGGGCGCTGGTCGCGACCGCTCGATCCCGCACCCGAATCGTCAGCACCTCGCGGGTCGGATCGGCCGGATTCTCAACGTCGACGATCCAGCCCCGGCCGTCGGGACCGGCCCCACGGAGCATCGCGTCCCCGCCCGCGTCGATGGCAGCCGTCGACGGCACCAGCCGCGCCGCCTGATCCACGGTCCAACCCTTGATGAAGCCGCCAAAGTCGAGTGAGACCCCGGGCGGCAGGGTAATCGTCCGTCGGAAGCGATCGACGGCGACCGACCCGAAGGAGGTCGTCGTGCGCAAGGCGTCGGGCGTCATCGTCTTGACCGGAGTCGCCGACTCAGACGAACGGTCGTAGCCGGCCGCGATCAGTGCACCGCCCACCGTCGGGTCGAACAGACCGCCCGAGTGTCGGAAGAACCGATGCGCGCGAGCCAGGGCTGCCAGGAACGGCGCCGACGCGTTCGACAGCTGACCGGCCCGGTTCAACCGGGAGAGCTCGCTGTCGGGCCGGAAGCGGCTGAACCGTCGTTCACTCGCTTCGAAGACCTCGGCCACCTGCCGACCCAGGCGGCGCTCCTCGTCGGCGCTCAACGTCGGCGCCAGCACCCTGACGTCGGTGCTCATCGCGCGAAACATGATGCTCATGAGCTACGCGTCCTGATCCGAGGCTGGGCGGCGCGCGGGGCGGGCGCTGATGCGACGGTCGATGGCGCGACCCTCGCCGACGAGATCTGCGCCGGCGGTGTGTTGGCGGTTGCGCTGGCTGCTACGGACTGCACCTCGACGCTTGCCGCGACCGGAGCGGTAGCCGGGCGGGCGACCGCGACGAAGGCAAACGCATAGACGGCGCTGAGGACCGCCGTCAGCGCGAGCTTCCATTCCAGGCTCGACAGGGTGAGGAGCGGGCCGGGGCGCCGGGCGGGGGTGTCAGTCATTGTCGTCTTCCTCATGGTGGGCCCGGCTGACAAGCTGCCTGACAGACCGCTCGGCGGCTGCATCACTCGGAGAAGATCGCCGCAGCTTTTCGCCGCGGTCGTCATCGTGATCGTGCTCGCGGCGCGTCGAGCGGACATCCTCGATTGTGGCTGTCTGGCGCGTCGCCTCAGCCGTGGCCGGCTGACCAACTAAATCGGCTGGGATGAATGCCAGACCTTCATTCACGGTTGGGACAGACGGCTGCTGGAGGGGCTGCTCCTGGACGGTGCTCGGGGCAGCTACCGGTGCGGCCGGGGCAATCAAGCCGAGGCTGCTCGCGATCGTCGCGGTGACGGCGAGGGTCAGGCCGGCGCTCGCGGCGGCGATGGCGAGTGCGGTGCGGCGCGGAAAGCTGGATGTCTGCTTCATGATCTCGATCTCCGAGGTACTATCTGAAGCGTAAGCACCCCGGTTTCAGCGACGCTGAGAGCATTCTGAGAATCCTCACATCTTTCGATCGTCAGGGCGAGCTGATGCGCGTACTTCTCGTCGAGGACGAGTCCCGGCTCCTCGGCCTCATCGAACGAACGCTCCGAGCCGAGGGGTACGAGGTCGTCGCCACCGGAGATGGCGCCCAGGGGTTCGAGCTCGCTCGGGGCGGGCAGTTTGATCTCCTCGTCCTCGACGTGATGCTGCCGAGCATGAGCGGCCTAGAGATCACGATGCGCCTCCGCCGGCTCGGTGTCCGGACGCCGATCCTGCTCCTGACCGCACGAGACACCGTCGAGGACCGCGTAGCCGGCCTGGATGCTGGCGCCGACGACTACCTCGTGAAGCCGTTTGCGTTCGACGAGCTGTTGGCAAGGGCGCGTGCGGTGCTCCGACGCCATCACGAGCCGAGCGCCGGTACCGAGCTGCGCGTCGAGGATCTCACCCTGGACCTGCTGCGTCGGGAGGCCCGCCGTGGAGCTCGGGTCATCGAGCTCACGGCCCGCGAGCTCGCGCTGCTGGAGTATCTGATGCGGAACGCCGGCCAGGTCTTGAGCCGCGCGCAGGTCGTCGACCGCGTCTGGGGCCACGACTTCGAGGGTGGCGAGAACGTGGTGGACACCTACATCCACTACCTGCGCGGCAAGATCGACCGTGGCTCGACACAGCCCCTCATTCGCACCGTGCGCGGCCTCGGCTACGCGTTAGGCCGATGAACCAGTTCGGACGGATTCGCTGGCGACTGGCGGCCTGGAATCTGGCCATCCTGGCGCTGGTCCTGGCCATTACCATCGGTGCAGCGCTCGTGACCGAGACCCGAGCACGCGCGGGAGCGGTCGACCGTGAGCTGCGACTTGGGGCCGAGCGGGAGGTCGCCGCCTTCGATCACGAGGGCGACGATGACAACGAAGGCGAGAGTCGCCGTCGGCTCGGGTCCGGCTCGGACCTGTTCGCGTTCTGGCTCGACAGTCGTGGCCAGGTCGTCCGAAACAGTCGGCAAATCAATCTGGCCGGACTTCCGGACGCCGAGGCTGTGCGAGCCGCCCTCGGCGGCCGGGAAACGCTCGCCGACCGGGACGTCGGAGGCGTCTCAGTACGACTGCTCACGGTGCCGGTCTACCACGACCGTCGGATTGACGGCGTCGTTCAGGTCGGCAAGCCGCTGGCCGGCGGACAGCAAGAACTGACGCAGTTGACCACGATCTTGCTGCTAACCGGGGCGGCCGGCCTGGTGCTGTCAGCGCTCGGCAGTCTCTTTCTGGCGGGCCGCGCGATGCGCCCGATTCGCGAGGCGTTCGAGCGACAGCGGCGATTCATCGCCGACGCCAGCCACGAGCTGCGGACGCCCGTGGCCGTCCTGCGGGCGCGTGCCGACGTGCTCCAGCGAGAGGCGACCGACCTGGCGCCGAACCATCTGGAACAGGTGCAGGCCCTGCGGCATGATGCCGACGAGCTCAGCGCATTGCTCGACGAGCTGCTCGATCTCGCTCGAATCGACGCCGGCCAGATTGAGCTGCCGCTCGAACCGGTCGCCCTGGCAGATGTGGCTGAGGAGCTGGTCGCGCACCTCACGCCGCTGGCGAGCCTGCGCGGCGTGGAGCTCCGCCTCGTCACCAAACCAGTGTGGGGTCAGGCGAACCTCGGGCGACTTCGGCAGGTGGTACGTGCGCTCGTCGACAACGCCCTGAAGCACACTTCGGCCGGTGGAAGCGTAGAGGTTGCGGTCGATCGGGAAGGCGACCAGGCGCGGCTACGCGTCATCGACACGGGCGAGGGGATCGGCCCAGAGCATCTTCCGAACGTGACGGGACGGTTCTATCGAGCCGACGAGGCGCGAGATCGTCGCGGCGCTGGCCGGGCTGGCGGGGCCGGCCTGGGTCTCGCCATCGCCGAGGAGCTTGTGCGGCTCATGCATGGCCGCCTCAAGGTGGAGAGCGAGCCTGGACAGGGGACGTGTGCCACCGTTCTGCTCCCCGTGGCCAGCGGGCAAGGTCAGCCCGCTTGAGCTTCGATAGCATCTTCGGTGAGAGGCTAATCCGCCGTAGGTCGACCAGGCAGCTCCCGCGATGGGAATGAGCGACGACGTCGAGGCCGACCGTCGCTGCCACTCAGGCTAGCCGCACAGTCCGGGTGCTCGCGTGGCGAGTCCGCTTGTGTGGTCCTTCTTGGCGAGTCCGCTCGGCAACACCGAGCCTGACGAGCAGCGCTGAAGGCGTCTCCGCCCAGTCCACGGGCCCGTCGATCGCGTTGTCGAACGCGCTCAGGACGGCTGCATGTGCCAATGGGGACGGCGAGTCATTGATGTTGCAGATGGGCTCGCCATACAGGAGGCGAGCCGAGCCTTCCAGAGCACTTGAGGCGGAGCCGAATACCCTGAGATCGCCAGCGGCAATCTTGTAGACCGCGCCGAGAGCACACCAGGATATGGCGTCTTCATCGAGCGCGGGCACGGGCCGACCACACCAGTCGCGGGCAAATGCGCCATGGGTCCAACAGCAGCGGTTCGAAATCAGGGTTCGAGCCAGGAGGAGAATCTGGTGTGTTAAATCGTCCATGATGTCTCTCGTCTACAGCGTCTCGAGGAGGACCAGGCCGAGGCCGATCGCCGTGACGCCAAGGCCGGCCTTCAGTGCTGCTCGGTGATGCAATTGCCAGCGGCCGAGTCG
>JADLFM010000121.1 GCA_020845495.1 Chloroflexota bacterium | reverse complement strand
GCGCGCCGGTCCGCAACTTCCACAAGATCGCGTTGATCACCGTCCGATGATCTCGCCACTGCTTGCCACGTCGCCCGTTCTTCGGCAACTGCGGCACCAGTTGATCCCACGCCGCATCCGTCAACTCGCTGCGTCCGACCATCGACTCCCTCGACCCTCATGATCAGCACTCAACAAGTTACCAGAATCACCGGACACGCCCTAGTGCGCTGCTTCGTCGGAGCAGTGGGAGGGGCAAGTGCGTCAACCGTCGGCTATCTGGGTTGATCAAGCGATCGTCCACATCCTCGGTTCACAGGCCGGCGGAGGGTTGACTCTTTCCGATCGGAGCCTCCCCCTACTCGACAATCCGGAGGCCTCGCCCTTCTTCGCGGGCCATATTAAACGGTCGCTGAATGACGCGGTGGCACGGGCGGGGCGCTTTGTTGCTCTCGAAGATGGGAGTACAGCGAGCGTGTGTAGGGCCCTCCTGGCTGGCAGTCTTGATCTTCTGCCTGCATCGCGACAACTCGCTGAGCGACTCTACTCGATCATCGCTGGCGATGGTCGAATCTCCGACGGGGCACTCGCGGTCTGCCTCTATCGAGACCAGGAGGCGACCAACAGTAGTCGCTACCTAGCGCTTCTAAAGATCGACAAGACCCAGTTCTTCAACCCGCGCGTGACCACCGACGCAGCCGGCGTCGAGTACGTGACCATCGATCGACAGGCAGACGGATTGCCTGGCAGCGATGAGAGGCTTCAAAAATGCGCCTTCGTCAGAGTCCCCCCAGATCCGAATGACTACGACATGCTCATTCTGGATCGACAGGCCGGCGGTTCGAGTCCGCTGTCAGTCGCCCGATTCTTTCTCGGCAGCTTCTTGGGCGCCGACCTCGCCTTCGACAACCGGGCGCTCACCAAGAAGCTCCACGATACGCTGCTCGGTGCTCAGAGTCAGGTGCGCTCTGACCTGACCGCAGAGCAAAATCGATCGCTGCAGCAGGCGATAACGGTTGAAGTGACTGGTGCATCGACCGATGTGGACGGCTTCTTGGAGCGTCTACCGATCCCGGAAGAGCCGAAGCGGCAACTCGCCACCATCATCAAGGCAGAGCTGCCGGATCGTCAGTTTGCCCTCGATCCGACGTACGGTCAGAGACTCATGCGCAGGAGTCGCTTCAAGGGTTCCCATGGTTTGACGGTCGAGGTCAGAGCCGACCATGAGCACGACGTCATTCAGAGTCAGGATTTCATCACTCCTGCGGATGGCCCTGGATACTGGCGGATAGTCATCCGCACAGAGGACTGGAAGGCGACGTGATAGACCCGCCCTTCAAGCGAGATGCACCGTGGGAGGCGCTGATGGCGCTCGGCGACTCGCTTGGAATCGATCAGTCAATCTGGGCTACTCGCGAGTCGCTGTCAACGATCGCCTACACGGCTACTGAGTGTCGGCGAGACGCGGTGCTGGGACTCAGCGTAAGGTTGCTTACGTCCGTTGTCGAGCTGTATGGCGATGCGTTCTCGTGTCGGTTCATGCTTGGCGACGACCCGGTCCTCGAGATTAAGCGAGGCCTCGAACAGCAATGGCTCGACGACTTCGCTGATCGCACCCATGCTGCCGAGACGGTCGAGTTAGTCGTCCACCTGGACAAGAAGAGGCTCGTAGATGATTGGTTCGGCCATCAGCCCGATTGTCGCGTCGCCGTCTATTTCTTCAGTACTGCCCTCGAAAAGCTTCTCGCGGGCGGTCTCGCGGAACTCGACGTCGCGCTCTGGTCAGATGACGCCCCCAAAAAGGTGATCTTTCTCGTGCCGGATCGAACGATCCGTCTCGACGGGGAGCTGCTCGCCATTGTCGGCGGCGACCATATGCAGTCATGGCCTGGCCTCGTTCCAGAGAGACCGATTGATCCTGAGGATCTGGTCCGCCTTCGCAAGCTCTGTCGGGACAGCCTGAAGTGGCAGGGGCAGTGGTTTCGCCACATCACGCCTCGTCACTTCACTGTCGAGAACCTGGCAGAGACCGATGATCCGCTCTCGGCACTTGTCGCCGTGCATCTGGTCAATCTGGCCGTCCTGTACACAGCCGATCGGAGCGAGCTTCGCGACGGAGCGTGGGTTGCCACCTATCATGGTGCCAAGCACAGTGCCGAGGTCAGCCTGCCGTCGGCGTCTTCGACGGTGGGAACGCAGGCACGGCTGGCAGCGACCGATCTGGTCCGACTCTTTGAATGGTCATATCAAGCGGAATGGAAGGGCGATCGACTTCAGCTCGTCCACATCGTGATCGCCCAGGTCTTGCACGGAGTCGACGAGGCAACTCGATACGAAGCACTCTTGCGCCACTCGGCATACTTTCTTCCCGAACTTGAGTGGCACTGGAAAGCGCTACTCGACGACCGCGTCGACTCGTATATGAATCAGGTGCGGGCGCTTGAAGACTATGTCGGAACCCGTCTCCAGGCGTTCAGTGATCAGGTGTCGGCCATGGTGAAGAGCCTGTCCGACGCGATGCTTGCGGCGGTGGCAGCGGTGGTGGGGTCATTCGTGGCTGCACTCCTCAAGGACAAATTCGAGCCGCTGATCTTTGGCATCGGGCTCGCGGCCTACGCCACCTATCTTCTCCTCTTCCCCCTGCTTTACAACATGTCAGACCAGGCCGGGAAATTCCGCGCCGCCCAGGGTGACATCGATCAGCATCTGAAGCGGTTCAAGGCCCGCCTGGGAGATGATCGTGTTGCCGATATCATCGGGACACGCATCAGCGCGAGTGCAAGGCGATTCTGGAAGTGGTTCCGGTGGGCTGTCGTAGCCTATCTCGTAGTCTTCGCGGTCTCGGTGGGCGGCGCCACGTTCGCCCTGAGGGATAGCCCATACATCGCCAGCATCTGGACGGCGCTGCCGGGAGGGGTAGCCGTGGAGGTCTCGCCATCGCCATCGCCATCACCACTGGCGTCGCCGTTCGATGTTACTCCGTCGCCTACCGGATTCGAGGAAGGAACAGAGACATCGCCTTAGGTCGAACCGGCCGATGGGGTGCAGCGGCGCTGAGGTGCGGTGACGGGCGCCTGGTGAAGAAAGGGGTATCGGGTCGTGGATGTCGATCTTGACGAACGTCGGGTGGCCGTTGAAGCCATCGCCACACTGGTCCATATCAAGAAGGCGATGGCTGACTTGATCCTTAAGCCAGCCGGCGTCCCCCTGAGATCTACAGGCCTCTTCTCTACAAGGTCGACGCGGATACGGGGCGGCAGCTATCCAAGCGCCAGTTTGCTCCGCTGATCCTGGCCGCCCTGGAGAGCCGCTCGGACTACCGAGCCATTCTACGCAGCATCGTTGAGATTGCCGCCCATTGGAGCAGCTACCACTTGGCCGACGATGAGTTTGCGGCCCGCGCCACCGTCCAGAAGGCTCGAGAGGTGTTGGGCGAGCGAGAGCGAGTCGAGGCGCGTGAGGCATTGGAGCGGGAGACCGCTCGGAAGGAGGAATTGGCTCGCAAGGAGCACGAGCGAGCTGCCCTGTTCGGCCAGCAGCTGGAGTGGCTGCTACGGACGTTCGATGACCTCGCGGTGGCGTCGGATCATCAGCGCCGAGGCTACCTCCTTCAGGGTCTCCTCACCCGCACCTTCGACGTTCACGAGATTCCTGTGTTGAAGAGCTTCACAAGAAATGAGGGTGGTGAGCAAATCGATGGCGCGTTCCGGCTCGACGGGTGGTACTACCTCGTCGAGTGCCGATGGCGAAAGAAAGCTGCGGACATCCGAGACCTGGACGGGCTGCGGGGACAAGTCGATCGATCCGGCAAACAGACTATGGGGCTGTTTCTCTCGATAGAGGGCTGGTCGGATCATGTCCCGCAACTCCTCAAGCAGAACTCAGATAAGTCCATTCTCCTGATGGATGGCTACGATTTACGGAGCGTACTGGCCGGACAGGCAGACCTTCATGATTTCCTGGTCGGTAAGCTCTCGGAGCTGAATGTGCGCAGTGAGCCGCACCTCGGCGTCACGCAATTTCTGCGTAATCAACGAGGTTGACACCCGAATCGGATCGTTCTGCGGTAGCCGCGCGCCCTCACTTCGTCAGGTTGAATCACTGTCCACTGGTATGAGCTACTCGGTCTCGAAGCCCTGGCTGGTGAACTTCAGCGTCCGGCCGTTCTCAGTCACCGTGCGGACGACATTCTCCGGGAAACCGCCGGGCATCTCGCTCTCGATCTCGAGCGTCACGCGCACCGTTGACCCGACGAGACCGGCCAGGTGCGCGACTAGCTCGTCGGCGATGCGCCCGGCATCGCGGCCAACGCGCGTCGGATCAAGCGACACCGTGCCGTGGAACCGTGTCGGCGCCGTTGGCTGGCTGGGTACCGGCGACACGTGCGTAGTCGTCGTGGTGCCGTTTCCTGTTCCGCCGCCGCCCGTCCAGCCCGTGCTGCCATTCCCACTTCCATTACCTTGTCCAGGCGTGGGGATCGGCGCAGGTCGCGTCTCGGCCTCTTCTTGTCGTCTGACTGCCTCGGGGCGCACAAGAAGTCCGGACACGTTGTCTCCCGACACATCGACGAGCTGACCACCGCGCAGTCCCCGATAGCGCACGGCGGCCTCGTCCCACTCGTCGGCGTATCCGAACGAGTCGCTTCTCCAGGTCAGGAGGCCGAGGCCATCTCGTACGGCGCCGATCACCACGGCGGAGTCCTTCACCCGTGGCAGGTAGAGATAACGGCCAAAATCCTCAATGAGCTGCTTGATGGCGACGTGATCGCCGCGCCAGAGCGGCACGCGATCTAACTCCATGCACAGGCGCGTCCCGGCCAGCGCCGTCACCAGCAGCTCATCGTTCCGCAGCTTCTTGCTGGCACGAACTGCCAGCGCGTCCGGTCCTGTCAGACGGATCGACTGCCACTCCACCGCCGCCTGGGGTGATGTCTGGATCGGCACCAGGAGCCACTGGTACGCCTCCGGCAGCCGAGCGGTCACGGCGCCATCAGCCGACTTCTGCTGGGTCTGCGCCTGACGCACCTGATGTGGGGTCAGGTTCAGCGTGTCCTGTTCATCCAGAATCGATTCCCAGGCCAGGAAGCGGCGCACCGCCTCGTCAAGGTCCTGAAGTCGGGTCTGATCCGCCGCCAGGAACACCAGCGCGTTTCGGAACAGGCGTGGTGCAGTACCGCGCGACTCGAAGATCGCCTTCGCGGCAGTCTCGGCGCCGTTGCCCGGCGCGCGGCTGTATGGATGCTCGCTGCTGAGAACCACCAGTCGGGCATCCAGATCGTCTGGGACGTCCTGGCCGGAGCGCGGCATCGGATGGACGCGGCCGAAGTCGCCAGTCTGGCGCAGGTTGGCTCGGATACGCTTGTCCAGCTCCTGGAGCACGGGGTCTGGGTTTCTTTTCAGTTGCTCGGCCCGATCTTCGGCGATCTTCGTCACCGTCGGCTGGGTCGAGTACCAGTACCGTGACCCGTCCTGGTAGAGGTAGGTGGCCGCCGTGCTCAAACGCCTCAGCGCATCGCCGAAGATCGCTGGCGACTCGCCGGGCATCACGCAGCCGAGCTTGACGCGCCGGTCTTCGAGGCCCTGGTTGGCGGCTGCCATGGTCGGCGCCGATCCTAAGTAGACCGTCCGCGCCACACGACGACAGGCTGACAGCTTTCCCAGGTTCGGCACGTCGCCATCGAGGCGCAGCGGCAGGGCGTTCGGGCCGTCCACGTCTTTCTCGATGACCGGCACCCAGTTATCTGAGAGGTAGCGGGTCAGCTCGAACTGGACGCGCGGATCGTCGATCGGGATGTTTGCCGGCAGGATCAGCGGATTACGGTCGCCCTTTTCCCAGAGGCTGTGGATCACCGCCGCCATCAGCCGCAGGACGCCGCGCGTTCGCTGGAACTTCACCAGCGTCGACCAATCGGTGTAGAGGCGGTCGAAGACCTCGGGGTGGATCGGGTACGCTGCCTTCAGCCGCTGCTCGTACTCTGAGTCGCGGCACTCCGGCGGAAACTCCTGGTTCTGAGTGCGATAGAGATCGAAGAAAGATCGGGCGACGGAGTCGCGGGCCACGAACTGCGGGCGCTCCACCATCGGCTCGAAGAGGCGGCGTCGGACGATCTCGAAGCCTTCCTCGGCACTGGCAGGTCGCCACGAGGACTCGACCCGCCCCACGGCGTTGCGCAGCCGGTCCAACGCGGCCTGCCCGCGCTGGCCTCCGACCTCCTCGTCGTTGCCCTGGGCATGCGGCGACGCTGTCGTATCGGAGGCCGGTAGGCTGATCACCAGCAGGCACTGCTTCGCCAGCTTGGCTGACTCGGTGAGTACCTGGGCGAACGTGAAATGGGTCTCGAAGCTGCCAGCGGGGAGCTCCGACCCGTCGTGGAGCTGGCGCGCGTACGCCACCCATTCGTCGATCAGGATCAGCGACGGCCCGTAGGTATTCATCAGCTCGCGTAGGGCATCGCCAGGGCTGGTGGCTCGCTCGTCGTCAGCGCGGACCCGCTCGAACGCATGCCGGGCCTCGGTGATACCGCCGGCCGCCTCGCCGAGCTGCCAGGCCAGCTCACCCCAGAGCGTGCGGACGACCGTGCCGTCCGCCTTCGTCGTCGGGTTGCCCGGCGAGATCTTATTGCCGACCAGTACCACCCGGTTGACCCTCGGCAGCACCTCGACCCCGGCGTCCTTCAGCACCTCGTCGATGCCGAGCAGCTCGCCGGGCGTCGCGCCCGAGAACAGGTGATAGAGCGCCAGCATCGAGTGGGTCTTGCCGCCGCCGAAGTTGGTCTGGAGCTGGACGACCGGATCCCCGCCCTGGCCAGCCAGTCGACGGGCCGCGCCGCTCAAGAGCTGGCGCAGGCTTGCGGTCAAATAGGTGCGGCGGAAGAACTCGGTTGGCGTGCGGTACTCGTCCACGCCCTCGCCAATGTGGACCTGCCAGAGGTCGGCGGCGAACTCGGCCTGCTGGTACCGGCCGCTGGCGACGTCCTTATGGGGGGTGACCACTTCACGCCACGGCGTGAGTGCGCCAGTCGCCTGGCTCTCGATAGCCGTGCCGGACCCACGTCGCCGCTCGACGCGCATCTGCTCGTCGAAGATCAGGCGCCGCAGCTCCATCTTCATCTTGTTGATCTCGTCGGCCTGGGGCGCCGAGATCGAAGTCAGGAGCCGGGCTGCCGAGTCGAGCGCCCGATCGGCGTCGTCGCCGGAGAACGCCTGCTGGTGGGCCCACTTGTTTCGATGGTCGCGTAGCTCGCTGACCAGGCTGCGCTCGGCAAACCCGAGGGTGTTGCGGAAGACGGCGTTCCACTGGTCCCACATCAGATGGAGCAGGGCGGCTACATCCAGGCGGGGCTCATCCTGGTCGGCCGGCCAGGTCAGCTCATTGCGCCAGCCGGCGGTTGCCTCGGTGATCCAATATTTTCCGAGCTTTGCCTGGAGCTCGCGCTGGACGAACGGATACAGGCCATCCCGGAGGAGATCGAGCGCCTTGCCGACCCGCTCGTAGTTGGTGATCGCCATCGTTCACTCCTGCCCGAACATCACCGCTTGCCGAATCTCGGCCGGGGTCACCTCGCGGGAGAGCCGGCTGATCTCCGGCCAGCTCTGAACGAGCCCGTTGTAGGATAGCGCCTCGGCCGCGCGCTTCTTACGCTCGCAGACGGTGTAGAGGCGGTACGGCAGCTCGCGGGCGATCTCGGCCCCGCCGCCGAGTTGGGCCATCAGGTGAGCCGCCGCGCTCTCGCCGCCGGCTTCGAGGCGGCGGATCAGGTGGTGGACGATCTCCCAGACGTTCAGGCGCGGGTCGCCGCCCGGAACCCAGTCCGGTGGGAGCTCCTCTGGCCGCAGTAGCCGGACCTTGCCGGCTCTCGCGGCGATGATGCCGGCCTCAACCATCCCGGCGACACTGGTGTTCTTGGCAGTTGAGAGCGTCTCGGCGACGCCGTACTCGCCTTCGCCGAAGCCGTACTGATCGAACCAGGCCAGCGCCCAGCGAGTGTCCTCGTCGAAGTCGCCCTCCTGTTCGGCCAGAACTTCGTCAAGTGTCTGGTTGATGAGGGTGAGTGCCTGGCGCACGGTGAGCGCCTTCCCTTCAGCGTCCAGCACACGAGCGTAGCGGGTGTAGACGGCCATGCCCGGTCCGATGGCCGCCTGCGCGAGGTCCACTGGTGCGATGTTGCCGCGCTGCAAGAGCCGCAGTGCTTCAGGCAACTCAGCCCTGAGCGCGTTCAGGAAATCGCGGCGGGTGGCGGTCGGCGCATCGGCAGGGTGGGAGCGGCAGACGAGGACGATGCTGGAGGCGAGGGCGTTGGTTTCGTTGCCGATTACCCGGCCTCGCTTTTCAGTACGTATCGGCCACGTGCCACCGATGGCGAAGCCAGCGCGGATGACTGCATCAAGAAACGTGTCCCAACCGGTACTGGCGGTTCCTTTGTCGCTATCGTTTTCGGATTGCTTGAACGCATAGTAGATGGCGACAGGAAATGCCGGATGGGCTTGCTCAGAGAGCCGATGCATTGCCTGGGTCATCCCATTGAGGAAAAACTTCTCTGCCTTCTCTTTGCTCCCATGGCGGAAAAGGGTAGCCACGAGCTCGCCGTCTTTAGGAGCAGCAACGGTAGCGAATAATCCTGGGAAATCCGCTCGTAGTGATCGGCGCAGCCAAACATAGAAGAAGTCCGAAAGTTCGGCATAACCAATGTTGTCGTAGTATGGCGGATCAGTGGAGATCATCTTGTCTACCGATGTTGACTGATTGCTAGCATCTACCTGGTCCCCGTGTCCTGTTGCGGGACTACCCAAAGCGTCGAATCCTTTGACCTGTCGTTCGATGAGGTTGTTGAAACTACCGGACGAATCGCAGAGCGGGTTGCTCTCCGCATAGTCCCAAACCATCGGGATGGCTTGTCGCGCAAAAACGCTGCGCATCTGCGTGTTCGTCGAATTCCATCCACACACCGACGAAGAATGATTGGCAACCTGATTCACCAAGAACGCCGAATACACCGCCATCGCGTCGGCGTAGGCGGTAGCGCCAGTGCCGGCAGCTTCCAGACCACGCCCGTCATCGGGAAGTCCTTCGGTGAGCGCGTCGCGCTTCACCAGTTCGTGCATGTCCCGCACGAGATCGGAGAACGTCGTCAGAGCCACGATCTGGCGAGGGGTAAAGAGATGTCCCCAGGTTGACAGGCCGTAGGCGGAGCAGACACCGCCGGTAATCATCGCTCTAGTCGGGGTCAAACCAGACAGAAACGTCGTCTGTGCTTCGTTGACGACAGCGCTCTCAGCTGCGCTATGCGCAACCGCCTCAGCAATCCCGGTTGGCGAGACGTATATACGTCCTCGGTCGCCTTCCACAACGATTGCCATAAGACGAGCCCCGAGACGTCCGGCCTTGCCTTCATCACGGATATAACTGCGCGGCACCGGCACGCCGCTGACCAGGCACAGAAAGTCCTGGGCCTTGCCCGCCCGTGTACCGTTCTTCGCAGCCTCGATGTCATCGGGCTTGCCTACCTTCACCGTGAAACGATAGCCGCCATCCTCAACGATTGGCGCGACGTACGCTTCCTTGCCCGGCTTCGTGGAGAGCAAGAACGTCGATGTGAGCGGCACCTCGACGTGGGCGAAGGCCGGGTTCGGGCTCTTGACCGTGCGCGCCCAGAGCCAGGCGATCACCGTCAGTTTGCGGCCGACCAGCAGCTTCAGGTCTGGCCGCTCCTGGGCCATCTCGGCTGTGATCTCGACCTTCGGGTAGAGGTGGCCGATGCGCTTCTCGGCCTCGTCGCGCATCCACTTGCCGTAGTAGCGGACATCCTCAGCCAGCCCCTGAGCGCCCTTCCACTGCTCTTGGAGGAGCCGCTGCTCCTTGCGCGCCTCCGGGTTGACCGGCGGCATTCCGGCGAACTTTGGCGGAATCTCGATCATCGCCTTGTTGATGAGCACCGCCACCGGGTTGAGGTCGCTGGCGTATGCTTCGAGTCCGAGTCGCTGGGCCTCCAGTGGGATCGAGCCGCCGCCAGCGAACGGGTCGTGGAAGGCCGGCAGTTTGTTGGGATTGAACAGCTCGGCCGCGCGCGGGTGGTCCTGGTTGGCGGCGCAGGTGTCGCGCCAGGACTTCCAGATCTCCGCGCGAGCTTCGGCCAGCACGGTCTCGTTAGTCGTGTTCTCCCAGGTGACCAGTTTCTCGATCAGCCGGAACAGCCGCTGACGCTCGACGTCCTGGGCCTCTTCGGTCGGGAAGCGCTCGGGGTGCGCTGATGGATCATCGACCATCTGCGCGAAGATGACTGCTCGCGCCGCCGCCAGCGGCCGACGCGCCCACCACAGGTGCAGCGTGCTCGGGTGGCCGTGGCGGATCGACTTCTCGCGCGCCGAGGCGACGTTGATGGCCTCCAGGGGCAAGGCCACCTCAATCAGCTTCTTGGCTTGCTTCTCGCTCATAGGTCGATGTCCTCTTCGGGCGCCCACAGCGGCTTGTCGTGTGGCAGTGTCATGTTCAAGAAGTGGCTTCGCACTGCGCTGGCGGCATCGCTAGGGGATTTACACGGCAGCGCCCCGAGTGCGCGCAAGACGTTTCGCACCAACTCGTCATCACGAACAAGCTCTGGGAGGAGGTGGTGGTGCACGAATCTGTTCCAGCGTTCTGGCTCATCCTCGACCAGATCTGGCAACAGCGCCAACTGTGGGTTGTACTGCTCGGCGAGGTACCGATCACAGATGACGTACCACGCTGGGACCAACGGCATCAGGTCGATGCTCTCGATGGCGATGGTGTGACGCAGGCTGTCGATGCTCTTGGAGCGCATATCGACGAGGTTCGCGGCGCGCAGGAATCGACGCCCGCATTGTCTCGCCAGTGAGTCAAGGTGGTACACCCTGCCGTCGAATTGATACCGACGTAACTCGTTGGATGTGAGATGCTCAGTCACGCCACGCCCGCGTCATTGCGACGTCTCCGTCAGGGAAGAGAGGTTCCCTCATTCGCCCTCTCTCTCGCCATGAGTATCTCCTGGTCCGGACTGCACTCGCGGGGCAGTGGGGCAATCGCGCCATAATCGCGCCACCGGTGGCGCGATTATGGCGCGATTGCCGCCTTCAGTCGATAGGCTGTGCTCCGACCACGCCCGGTCGCGATCTCGAGGACTCGTAGCTCCACGAGACCTGTCAGGTCGCGGAGTGCCGTCCGCTCTGAAGCGTTGGTCAATGCTACATACTCACGGCGAGTGATGGCACCGGACTCTCTGGCGAGCAGCAGCCCTCGGTGCTGACGCTGGTTGATGTCACCGCGCTCAAGCATCGCCTGGAACGGGTCGACGGGAGCAGCAGCCAGCGCGCGCGGGGCGAGGCTGCCAAAGGTGATGACGAAACTGAATCCATCCTCCCGGAATCCTGGCTCCGGCAGGCTCAAGCTCGCCATCTCTTCACGGATCCGCCGGATACCCAGACCGATCTCCTCGATGTAGCCGCGCTCGACGAGCACCCGAGCGATCAGACGGTTACGCGAGGACTGGTCGTAGCCGAGCCGCTCCAGGGTCATCGGCGCCGGCAGCCGGCCAGGGCTCCAGATCTCCATCCGGTCGTCGAACATGAACAGGCGGACTTTCGCGCCTTCAAGTGACCAGTCACGGTGCGCCAGAGCATTGGCCAGCGCTTCGCGCACGCTGAAGTCTGGGTACTCAGGTACGTCGACTCGCCGAATGCCTTCCATCCTCGGCACCAGTCGACGATTACGGGCGACAAAGGCTGCCCCCTCTTCGATGACACGGTGAATTGGTCCAGTTACATCGGCCCGGTCACGAAGCTCGGCGCCCTGGTGTAGTCCATAAAAGAAGGCGCACTTGAGCGTCGCCGATGAAAGACGATCCTGAGGCCGCACGCCGAACAGCAACAGGCCAGCGACGGTAGGCACCACTCGCCCGGCGTGGTGGGTCGCGAATCCCAGATTCAGCAGCAAACGATCACGCTCGCGGGGATCCTCAGGGTACGGAACGCGGCGAACCTCAGCGAGATAGCCGCTCATGAGGCCGCCGTCCAGATCTCCGATCTCAGCGTCCGTGACCGGTAGCCGCTCATACTGGACGCGGCCAGACTCGAACATGAGCCGACCGACTTCTTCCCGTGTCGCCTCGTGGACCTCGCTGTCGATCCGCACGTACACACGGCCATTGGCACGATACGGCTTGTCCTGACCGTCAGGCACAGTGACCACGAGAATGTCGCGTCCGTCGGCCGCCAGGTGCTCCACAACGATCGGGATCGCCGGCTCACAGTTGTGGCGCGACACGTTGACGACCCACTGTCGCCACGCGGCCAGGTCCGGCATCGTGCGGATGTGGCGAGCGATGTGAGCGGGCTGCCCATACCAGAGGCCCCACAGCTCACCTCGATCTCCGACGCCGAGGAAGACTGAGCCGCCGCCGCTGTTCGCCATGGCAACGATTGCTCGTCCAATCGCCGCGGCGTCCGCCTCCGCCGCCTTGAACTCCGTTCGCTGGGACTCACCGCGGCTGATCTGCGTCAGTAGATCCTCGTCGATCACAATGTCTGCCTCATTGCCTCGACGGCGGCGTGGCCTGACATGCCCCGAAACGGGCAGGGTGTCCATCGCTCGCCATCAACGAGGAAGCTCCGAACGCGCAAGTAACTCCGCGAAATCGTAGTTTACGCTGGTCACGCCGAAGTCGGGCTCGCGCAGGAACGGCTGGCGCAGGTAGTGAACGGCGTGGCTGCCGTCCTCCCGAAACTCCACCATCGCCAGAATGAAGTCGTCTGGCTTGTTGAGCGAGTAGAGGATCTCGTTCTTCGTGACGGTGATGGTTTCCGCGCCAGCGATGCGGCCCTTGACCTCGAGGAGGCGCAGTCGGCCGGTGCCGGGGATGCGGCTTTCGATGTCGTAGCCAAGCTGCTCGAATTCGCGGTCGGTCGGATCGAAGCCGAGACCGCGCTCGATCTCCATCACGATCGCGCGCGCATGTGCGGCGGCGGCCTGTCGGTCCGGGGCGTTGGACACAACGGACCCCGGGCGGCCAGTCATCGAGGCGATCAGGCCGGCCGGCACCACGAGCATCCCTCCGATCACGACGGGTGGCAGCGGCGAGACCTGGCGCTCCAGCCTCAAATCGGACATCCGCTTTTCGAGTCGCCCCTGGAGAGCATCCGCCCGCTTGCGCGCCTCGTCTGAGTTGAGGCGGGCGTTCGGCCTGCCTGCCTGCTCCTGGAGCTTCAGCTCCTCGGCCCGAAAGTCCCAATAGTTGATCTCCTTGGTCAGCCGATCCTTGACTGCTGCCTCGGTCTTGTCGATCAACGCGATCTTGCGCGAGCGAACTTCCGCGAGGTGCTCGGGCACCACGTTGGCGACGGCGTAACCCTGGGCCATCTGCTCCAACTCGCGGCCGATCCAGGCACACTCGGGCCGCGCGAGGGTATCGTCGAGTGTTGGCTCGTCGTCCGTCAGCGGACGGTAGTCGAGATACGGCGCGTAAGCCAGATGGCGCGATCTTCCGGCGGCGTCGATCTCCACGTAGAGCATGCGCTTCGAGACCACGCGCCGCTCGCCGGTGCGGGTCAGGCTCCCATCCTGGATGGCGTGCTCAAGATAGAAGAGCACACGGGGCTCCAGGCCGGGGTCGCCCTCGTCAACCAGCACCGTGCCGCGCCGAAGCAGATCTCGGTGGCGCTCCAGGGTCAGATCGATGGTCGCGTCAAGGAGCGGGTGGCCTGGGCAGACAAACGCGGCCGGCGCCTGCCCTTGCGGCGCAACGAGCGCCTTGTCGAAAGCGATCCGCTCGTAGCGCGGCAGCACCGGCTCGCCGATGCCGATCAGTCGGTCGCGGTTCCGGACTGGCGCTGGGACGTGGGTGATCTCGTAGCGACGTGCCTCGCGCTGCTTCGCCGTACCGCCAAGGCGCTGGAACGCTTCCAGGAAGAACCCCTCGACGTAGTGCGGTTGGAGCCGTCGAGCATCGGCCCGCTCCATCTCCTCGCGAATCCGGTACACCCGGCTGGCATCCATCGCGTCGTGAGCCAGGGCACGATCCTCAATCAGATCCTGGAGCTGGCGTGGGTCAAAGGCGTTGGCGACGACACGGGTGAGACGCGCCAGCACGTCCGGCTGCTCGCCGTACCGGATCGCCTGGATCAGCAGCTCGCGCAGTGGCTTGCCCTCGAACTGGAGTTTGCCCAGGACGTCGAAGACCTGGCCGCCGAGCGCTGCACGGGCCTCGTCGAGCTTCTCCAGTAGCGTGAGGTAGACATCGCCTTCGCGGGTCTCGTCGGCCACCAGGTTCCACAGGTGGCAGACTTCGGTCTGGCCGATCCGGTGGATACGCCCGAACCGCTGCTCGATGCGGTTCGGATTCCAGGGTAGGTCATAGTTCACCATCAGGTGTGCCCGCTGGAGGTTGATGCCCTCGCCGGCCGCGTCAGTGGCGAGCAGCACCTGCACGTCCGGGTCGTGCCGGAACGACTCCTGTGCCCTCATCCGATCCTCGCGCCCCATGCCACCGTGGATCACCACCACGGCCTCGGGCCGGCCCAGGAGCGTGGTGATCTGTCGCTCGAGGTAGGTCAGTGTGTCGCGATGCTCGGTGAACACGACGAGCTTCTGCCTGGGCGACGCTACAGGTCGCGCGATGGTGCCCGTCGTATAGGGAGCCTGTCCCTCGGCCACACGGTTGCTGATGCTGGCCGCCGTGAAGATCTCGCCGAGCAGGCTGGCCAGTTCGCGCCACTTCCGGTCCTCGTTGCCGCTCCGAGCCGCCTGTGCGAGCGACTCCAGGCGCTGGAGCGTCTGAATCTCGGCCTTCAGCTCGGCGATGGTCCGGGCGGCAGTCGCCTGATCGAGAATCTCCTCCTCGGCGCTCTCGAGCTCGTTGTCGGGCGCATCCTCCAGGTTCTCGATGTCCTCATCGTCGAGCCCCGGACCAGTGGCAACAAGAGTCGTCGCAGCCACCGCTCCCCGCTGGAGCATCTCCAGCTCCCGCAGCCGGCTCTCGAGTCGTTCACGCCGTCGACGCAGCGACTGATAGATCGCTTCGGGCGATGAGGCCAGCCGCCGTTGGAGGATCGTCAGCGCAAACCCGACCGTGCCCGCCCGCTTGTCGTTGTGCAGCGCCTCGGCCCGGTTGAATTCCTCCCGGACGTACTCCGTCACGGCCCGGTAGAGCCGGGCGCCGGCCTCGGACAGTTTGTAGGGGATGGTGTAGGCAATCCGCTCGGGAAACAGCGGCGTCGCATCGAACTTGAACAGATTCTCCTTGACCATCCGTCGCATCAGGCCCGAGACATCCGCCGTGTGGACGCCATCGCGGAACCGGCCCTCGAAGCGGTCGCCGTCCAGTAGCGCCATGAAGAGCTGGAAGTCCTCTTCCTTGCCGTTATGCGGCGTGGCAGTCATTAACAGGAAGTGCCGAGTCAGCGTCGAGAGGAGCTGACCCAATCGGTAGCGCCGGGTGTACTTCACCTCGCCGCCGAAGAGCGAGGCCGACATCTTGTGCGCCTCGTCGCAGACCACGAGATCCCAGCGGCACTCTGGTACCTTGAGCTTCTCCTGGACATCCTCGTTACGCGAGAGCTTGTCCAGACGAGCGATGACCAGATTCGTTTCCAGGAACCAGTTGCCCGTGCGAGCGGCCTCGAGCTTGTCGTTGGTCAGGATCTCAAACGGCAGGTGGAATCGCCGGTACAGCTCGTCCTGCCACTGCTCGGCCAGGCTGCCAGGGCAGACGATCAGGCAGCGTTGGAGGTCGCCACGAGCGATCAGCTCCTTGATTAGCAGCCCGGCCATGATCGTCTTGCCGGCACCTGGGTCGTCAGCCAACAAGAAACGCAACGGCTGGCGCGTGAGCATGCTCTCGTAGACGGCCGTGATCTGATGGGGCAGCGGATCGACGATCGAGGTGTGAACGGCCAGGACCGGGTCGAACAGGTGCGCAAGCCGAATCCGATGGGCTTCGGACACGAGGCGGAAGAGACCGCCATCGCCGTCGAAGCTCCACGGCCGTCCTTCTTCCACAACTTGGATGCGGGACTCATCGTGACGGTAGAGCAGCTCGTTCGCTACCTTGCCGGCAGACGTCTTGTATGTGAGCTCGAGAGCTTCCGAGCCAAACCACTGCACGCTGACAACGGTGACGAGGCCGTCAGGCAGGATGCCGCGAACTGCCGCATTTGGGGTCAGGCTCTCGAGCGTGCTCACGGGCATGTCGGCCTTAGCTGTTTCAACGTACTGAGTCCCATGCGAATCAGAACGAACGGCACGATCCTGTGGGTGACAGGTGTGTCACCAACTATAGGCAGAGAGGGCGGTTGCTGATCCCATGCGGATGACCATGCGGGCTCCATCTGTACGTATAGATCAACACCAAGGTGGCCAAGACAAGTCTGGGGAAGATCGTGGGCCTGATATCGAGAGCCATCATAACGATGATCTATCGCCTCCCTCGGTAATTCCCCTATGCGCTGGCGGCCCGCGTGCCTCGTGTAACCCACGTGCTTCGCCTGCTTCGAGCACCGTCGAGGGTGATGACGGCTTCAGATCACGGAATCCAGGGCACGGGTGAGGCGCGTCTCGACGCGACGGGTCGGTCTCCGCTATTCCGTAGCCGTGCCCAGCCGGTCCGCCAGCGCGTTCTGAAGAGCCACGGTGATGCTCGCCAAGTCCTCGTCATGTAACCGGTGAGTACCCCGGGCGTAACCTGGCGGGATTACGCTGACAGCGTTGAATGTGGTTGTGTCGGCTTGACCCGCAAAGCCGATGGGGGTGGCCGCCACCCTCGAGCCGTTTAGGGATGTGGTCGGCATCGCCGGTCCGCGAGCGTGCTCTCCCACCCGGCTTCGATGACGGCGAACGGTGCGGCTCGACCGCGTCGGAGAACAGCGAGGTGAGCAGTGGCCTCCAACTCTGACGACCAGAGCCATCGAGCTGAGAACGTACCACGGAGGTGACAGCTGGCGGACAACGCTCAAAGCGCAGACGAGGCGATCGGCGCCGTTCGAGCATGATGTCGTGATCATCGAGATGGAGGCCAGCGAAGACTTCGACACACGCTCCCATCCTGACGTTCCGGTGTGAGGATGCGATCTCACGCTGTCTGACATCGCAACCTGACACCTGCTCGCGGCTATTTGGCTCCCGCTCCGGAATTGTGAGCGAGGCCGATGTAGGCTCCGTGCTGCTCGAACGAGTCACGGTGCCAGAGCGCGAACGCCACCGCGGCACCACGTCGTGCATGCATCCGAAGCAAACCCTCAAAGGCCCGGCTCCTACGAGCCAGGCCTTTCTTCATGCCATCACCAGGAAGGAGGACGACATGATCCGCGCACCGCCGAATGAATCTGGTGACCCCGTCGTGAGAACGAGCCCCAGCCACACGATGGCCCTGAAGAGGAGGTTGCACATGGTCACCGTCGATGACCTGACCCGGACAGCCCGGGCTGTTGTGGATCGCGTAGGTTCGGTGGCGGCGACCGCTGCGAGCGCTCCCGGCTGCCAGGTTGACCATCTCGACATCGCTCGGGTCGGGATCGAGGAGGGCCTCAAGCTCGCAATTCGCCTTCTGCGCGATCAGTCTGGGCCGACCCGGGTTAGGGATCTGGATGGCACGGCCGACGACCAGCCGGGGGAACTGCCCCGCCTGGCACCCCGAATCAGCCGTTCGCCGAACGGGAGGTAACTCTTGGGATACCCCACCATCGAGGAGCTGTCGCACTTCGGCCACAGCCTCTGGCTGCTTGCACTCGGACTGCTCTCAGCGCTCCGACGTGCCGCACGTGCACATCTCGAACAGCGTCGCGCGATCCCGATGGAGGTTCTGGTCAAGAATCGCGCGCAGCGCAGAACGATCGAACGGGACCTGCAATCCGGCATGCGCCGCCTGCGTCGCACGCTCGGGGCGCAGTTCCCGACAGGCGCGGCTGTGCTCGTCCAGCAGGTGATCTGCACCGATCGACAGCTCGCCGGCTGCTATCAGATGGCGCGCCGCCCAGATGGTCCCGACCTCGCGTTGATCCGTCTGGCCCTGCAAGTCGACGGCCGACAGCTGCTCATGGACGAGATGCTGTCCGTCCTGGCCGAACAGTGCATCGGGCTCGCGGTTCACCAGACTGGCGGCGCCGGCGTGCTGATCCCGGTCGAGCTCGAGGCAGCGCGACGGACCGAGGATCGCCGTGTCGACGCGCTCCGTGCCGATCCACTCGCGCCTGCAACCACGCCGACTCGCACGACCGGCGGACAGCTTACCCGTGTGAGCTGAGCGGCCATCCGCCACCCACACCAACATGGAGGATTCACCTCATGTCGCAGTCAGTTGTCGTGAAGAGCTTCGCGGATCTGCCGCGGCTGCTCGATCTTGATGATCTTCCGCCCGGCCCGGTCGACATCGCCACCGAGCAGCCGCCCGAGGCAATCAGCTTGGATTCTGCGCCCGAGCCTGCCGGTGAGGCTGGGGCAACACTCGATCTGGCCGACCTTCTGGCTGAGCTGGAGGCTGCGAGCGCAACGCTTGCCGCGGTTGCCCGCCAGGATGAGGAGACACGGACCCTGGCCATCCGCGACCTGGAACGGTACGACACCGTCGCAGCAGCGTTGGAGCAGGCAGAGCAGGTCCACAAGCGGGCCGGCGAGCTTCGTGAACGGGCCGAGCGCCTCACCGCCGAGGCCTTCGCCACGGAGGCCCGAACTGCCGCCGAACGCGTGGCCAGTATCGCTGCGCGGTCCGCGGCCGCGGCCGGCCGTCTTGCAGAGGACCGGCGGGCGGAGCTCGAACGATTGGCCACCGAGCTCGACCTGGAGCGCGTTCTCGCCGAGCGGCGACGGCAAGAGGAGGCAGAACGAGCGAGAGCCGCCGAGGCCGAACGGGCCAGGCGACTCTCCGGAGCCCTCGCCGAAGCGTCTGAAGCGCTTCAGTCGGGGCGAATCGAGGAAGCTAAGGCATTGGCGGGGTACGTTTGCAGCGAATCTCCCGACAACGCTGACGCCGCTTCTCTCCTCACTATGATTGCGCAACGGGAGATGACTGTCAAGACTATCGCCGCCGACGAGGCACTTTGGGCGGTACGTCGAGACCTTCGTCGAGACCCGGCTGAAGCCGTCGCCCGCCTGGAGACACTCGATGTGGATGGCCTGCCCAGCTCGCTCGCTGCCCAGGTGTTCGGCGAGTGGGCGCGGGCCGGGTCGCGCCTCTGCCGTGAGCGCAGCATCGCCGAGCCCCTCCGCTACGCGCCGGATCCGGGTCGTGGCGCCATCGTCGCTCACGACGCCGGACGCGGCGAGTATGTCGTAGTCAGCGCTCTCGGCATGGGACCGGGCTGGAAGGTCGGCACGGTTGTGGGTGAGCGCCAGGTGCGGCGCGCCCGCCCGCTCCGCTGACGCCACGTAGCCAGAAGCTCGTGCCCCGGGAAGTATCCGACCTGGGCCACGAGCCTCTGGCCGTCGGACCTTGCACCGCCGCAGAAAGGCGTACCGATGGATCATCTGAAGCCGTATGATCGCGCGACCGTCGGCCTCTGGCTGCGTAGTCACACGCAGCTGGTGTGCGAGGCCGGCGGCAACTGCCTGGTTGCCGCTGCCACCCACGCCGTGCTGTCCGGGCTGCGCCGCCAGCCAACCCCATCCGAGCTTCTCGCCTGCTACGGCACCGACGCGGCGGCCGACCTCGCCCTGATCGGCAGTCTCCTGCCCGACGCCCTCGCCGAAGTGTGCTGGCGCGTGCGCGACGCGGCCTTCTACCTGCGCTGGCTCGAGCTGGCCGATGATGCCGAGTAGCGCGTGCTCGATCTCTCACGGCTCAGCCCCGAGCAGCTTCGGGCTGTGTTGGCCGCGGACGGGCCGGCCTTGATCGTGGCTGGCCCCGGCTCGGGGAAGACCACCGTCCTCGCGGCACGGATCGCCTACTTGATCCTATCGAGGCAGGTTCCTCCCACCAGCATTCTCGCCCTGACGTTCGGAACCAAGGCTGCCCGCGAGCTTC
>JADLFM010000120.1 GCA_020845495.1 Chloroflexota bacterium | reverse complement strand
TATGAGCCTGGGTTCGCCGGTATGCGAGCCCGAGATCTCCGGCTCGCGCCGCTGACGGGCCTGGGGGATGAGGGACCCCGCGCCCGCGGATATGCCGCGGGCGGGGGGTTTCAGCTGGCCCGGTCCGTCGGCGTGCGCCATCTGCCGCTAAGCTCTCCGGTCTCGGGGCGCCCCCCGACCCGGATGGAGAATCCTGAGCATCGCCAGGTGCCGCTTCTCAACTGCCGGCATACCCGGCGGCCGAGACTCACGCGGCTCCTCGACGCGAGTAGCGCTCAGTCGATCATCCTGAGCGGGCCGCCCGGGTACGGGAAGACGTCGCTGGCCGCCGAGTGGCTCGAGCATCACCCCTCCGTCGCCTGGTATCGCGCGACCTCCGGATCGGCGGATCTCGCCGCGTTCTCGACCGGGCTCGCGGACGTCATTGCTCCGCTGGTGCCGGGGGCAGGTGACCGGCTGCGCCAGCGACTCCGGGTTTCGGAGCCGCCCGCGGACGCGGTCCGACCCGTTGCAGAACTCCTCGCCGACGACCTGAGCAACTGGCCGGACGGCTCCTGGCTCGTCATCGACGACTACCACCTGCTGGCCGACTCGACGCCCGTCGAGGAGTTCATGGACTGGCTGCTGATGCTGGCACCGCGCCTTCGTGTCCTCGCCACGTCGAGGCGCCGACCAGCATGGGCGACCGCACGTCGAATCCTCTACGGGGAGATCACGGAGATCACGGCCGGTCAGCTGGCGATGACCGCCGACGAGGCCGTGCGCCTCCTCGATGGCCACTCGACAGAGGCGGCGCGTGCCCTGGTCGTCCAGGCCGACGGCTGGCCGGCCCTGCTCGGACTGGCAGCTCTATGCGTCTCGGCCGAGGTTCCGACGGAGCAGGTCTCGGACGAGCTGTACCGCTACTTCGCCGACGAGGTCTTCAGCCGCCAGCCGCCCGAGATCCAGCGGTTCATGCTCCTCTGCTCGGTCGGAAGCACGATCGATCCTCGCACGGTGACCGAGGTGCTCGGACTCGACGACGCGAACGGGATCATCCGACGTCTCGAGGAGGAGGGGCTTCTCACCCGCGGCAGCCCCGAGCAGTCCTTCCACCCGCTCCTCCGGGTCTTCCTCCGCCACCGGCTGGAGGCCGAGAAGCCGGAGCTCGCGCGGAGCGTCGGCGAGCGCCTCGTCGACGATTCGCTCGCGCACGGTCGCTGGCAGGAGGCCTTTGACATCACGGTGCGGATGGAATGGTTCGAACGGGCGGCCGAGGTGGTCGGACAGGCGTCGGCCGAGCTGCTCGCCGCCGGTCAGCTCGAGATGCTGGAGAAGTGGCTCACGCTCTGCGGAGCCGCCGGTCCGAACTGCCCGGAGGCGCTGCTCGCGCGGGCGGAGGTGCTGCTCCGGACCGGTCGTGTGACCGAGGCCGGCAGCCTCGCTCTGAGCCTCGCCGAGGATCTCGGCGACGGGGACCCACGCGCCTCACACGCCTGGTGCCTGGCCGGCAAGGCGACGCATCTCACGTCCGACGAGCACCGAGCGCTCGAGTACCACCGGCGGGCTATCGGGTGCGCATCGTCCGACGCTGAACGGAGCGAGAGCCTCTGGGGCGCCTTCCTCGCAGCCGGCGAGCTTGAGCTACCCGACGCCGACGGGTATCTGGCGGGATTTCGAGGCCGATGTTCAGGTGATGTGGATTCAAGGCTTCGCATCGCGATCGGCGCTGCACTCAACGGGAGAAACGTTGGACTTGTCGATCCCATCAAGATTGGCAGAGGAACTCTTCCGTTAGTCGAATACGCTCGCGACCCCATCGCAAAGGTGAACTTCCTCATCATCTTCTCCTATCTTGAATGTCTGAGAGGACGGTATTCTGCTGCACTATCGACCGTTCACCAAGCTGAGATTACGGCAACAGAGATGCGTCTTGATTTCTCGATCGGATATAGCTCTGCTGTACGCATCGCTGCTGAGATCGGGCGCAGGCAGTTCACGAGTGCCGCTAAGAAACTCGAACGACTTGAGCGGGAAGCTCGAAATCTTGAGGACCCGTGGCTAATTACAACGGCAGCTATACTTGCACTCAAGCTAGCTCTCTCGCAGGGTACTGTAACCGATCAACTTCAGGCTAGCCCACTCGCTCGTAGCCGAGCTTCTCCGAGTCTGAGAGGTGAGCTACTCGCTATCGAGGCGCTAGCACTCGCAGCTAATCGCCGGGATGACGATGCTCGTCGACAGGCGCAGGAAGTACCGAGGATCACACGTTCGATTGAGGCTCGGCTCCTAGCCGAGTTCGCCGAACTTGCGGTCGCGATTGAGCATTCCGACGTCAGGAATGACCTTCCCGACGGCGCATTAGGCCTCTTCGCACGAGCAGTTGAAGAGGAGATGATCGACCCAGCACTCATGGCGTTGCGTGCTTCCCACCGGATGCTTAAGCAACTCTGGGACAGCCAAGCGACGCGACCGCTTGCGACAGAGGTAATTGTCCGGACGTCGGATCATCAACTCGCAGCCGCGGTGGGTCTGGCTCTAGGTAGCCCCAGCGATCGAGTTCGACACCTCACGGCTCGAGAACGTGAGGTTCTCGGACTGCTCTCGCGCGGATTGTCGAATCGCGAGATAGCACGTGCGTTGGTCGTTGAGGAGAGTACGATCAAGGCGCATCTGCACCATCTATTTGTCAAGCTGGGCGCCAAGAGCCGTCTCCAGGCGATCCTGATCGCCCAGGCGGAGGATGGACAGATCGATGGCCTAGGCGGCGCTAGCCTCGATTGAGGTCGCGAGTTCGGGATGTGCCTGTGCCTCAAGCGCAAAGTCCGCGCGTGCTCCAGAGGAGTACGTCTCACTAGCAGTTTCCAGCAATTCGTCGAATGCTGCAACAACCTCGGGGTCGAACTGTGTGCCGGCGGCCTGGAGGAGTCTTTCTCGTGCCAGGTCAACCGGCATCGCATCTCGATACGGCCGGTCGGAGGTCATCGCATTGTAGGCGTCCGCCACGCAGATGATCCGTGAGATCATCGGAATAGCATCGCCAATAAGCCCATCAGGATATCCCTGACCGTCTAGACGTTCATGGTGGTAACGAACGATCCTTGCGATCTCGGAGTACGCTTCCACATTGGCGAGAATCCGCTCGCCTATCACTGAATGCTCTTCCATCTTGCGGCGCTCGGTCAGAGTCAGCGGACCGTTTTTTTCCAGGACCCCAGGGGGTACGCCGATCTTGCCGATGTCGTGCAGGAGGCCTGACAAGTGCGCTAGCTGTTGAGTCTCGATCGACAGACCCATCCTCGTGGAGATATCGCGAGCATAGACAGCGACAGCTGCAGAGTGACCTGCCGTGTACCGATCGCGGGCGTCGAGTGTGGTGACTAGGGCACTCGCAAAGGAGAGATTGGCTCGTTCGAGGCTCTTGTTGGCAAGAGCGAGATCGCTCGCAAGCCGCCGCTGTTCCTGGTACATCGAGAACAGTCGCTGTGCCGCCAGCGCGGGAACGAGGAACAAGATTACGGCCCAAGGTGACAGGTCGGAGTAGGCGAGTACCAGTGGTGCAACCAAGGCAACCCAAAGGAGTGATGAGACAGGAACAACGGGCAGAAACGTTTCGATAACTGAGAGGGCGCTGCCACTTCGCCTCAGGGTCACCGTAAGCGCCGCGAAGGCCATGTCAAGAATCTGATGCGCTAGGACAGCCGCTGCGGTAGCCAACGCAATCGACCCGACCTGGTTCGTAGAGAGCTCACCTGCCGCGCTCGCAGTCAATCCGATGATCGCTCCACTGATTGCGCGCGACGTCGTATGGATCGACCATTTCATCCAAGGCGGGCTAACGTCGCCGAGCATTGAGGCTGGGTACACCACCATTCCTGCAAGGGGTCCCATAGCAACGGCTGCGAAAAGCGTCGGGAGAGATGAGACTGAAACCTGAAGAGTGCTGCTGAGGGAGATGTTCCCTCGCTCTGCCAGTGCTCCCAAGCCAGCGAGGCAGATCACCATCCAGACCGGCGCAAGGTCGTAACCCGCAACCACAAGCCAGACTGCGAGGGCCACAGCGGCGACTATCAGAACGCCCAGATAGGCCACCATTCGAGGTGCGGTCGGAACCAATGGAGTGTGGGCGGGATTCACTTGCTTGATCCCCCGAATGGGGGATATACTGGGTTTGCCGTCATCTCCCGGGGGAGAGGAGTGGGTATGCGGAGGTCCCTCATCCGCCTGGGAATCGTCATAGCGTCGCTTGCTTCGCTGGCGGCAGTTGCTGGCGGTCTCCGAGGCTGGTAGGCCAGTCGAAGCTTGGTAGTTAGCCGTGGGATGCGGCATCCCTCTACCGGGGGATCCTCCCAGGAGGCCACGGTTAGCCCAGCGGAGGACTCTGACGACGGGGCGGTGACGGCCGCCCCGTCGGCCTATCCGGGCGTTACTCGACGAGCCCGCGACGGAACGCGACCGCCAC
>JADLFM010000119.1 GCA_020845495.1 Chloroflexota bacterium | reverse complement strand
GGCTGGGTGAAGGCCTCGGACCTTCGCCCCGGCGACCGCGTCCACCGGGCGTTCGGTGGCACGGGGCCAGTCACGAGCGTGACGGTCGCACGCCAGCCGCAGGTGATGTACAACCTGACGGTCGACGCCGCGCACACGTTCTTCGTCGGCGACGATGCGTGGCTCGTCCACAACTGTATCGACCCGGGTATGCTTGCGAAAGCCCGGGCAGCACGGGATGCCATCGGAGAGAAGATGAAATGGAAGGCCACCGTAAATGGTGGCTATGACAGAAAGACTGGAAAGGTTGCTGGGGGCTGCAACAAGAATCCTATCGGTTGTGCAGAGGACGATGTGGACCGCCAACTCGGAGGGAACCCGGCAGACCATGTTCACACAGAGTCGATTCGACCACGTACGGGAAATCAAGTGCCGATCTGCCACAATTGCCCAAGAACTCATTCCCCATCACAATATCCGTCAGGGACACGAGTAGAGCCCGGCGGGCCTTGGGGCATAGACGTTGTCCCATGACTCTCGATCAATCACAGCAAACTACTACCAATCACGTCTGGTCCTGCTGGATTCCCCAGTACCTTGCACACTCGAAGGAGAATTTACGGGGCGGCCGGCCGGACTTGGTATCACACTGAGGTAGTGAGATGAATTTCCTGGCACGAATCTGCATAGACCGGGTCGATTGGTCCTCCCTCAGATCGAGCACAGGAACTGCGGCGTACGTACCTGATGCCGTAGAGCGACTCGCATCCGCTGAAACCGATTCCACGGCACAGGAAGCGTATTGGGAGCTCGACAATAAGGTAGTAATTCAGGCCCAATTGTTTGAATCGGCCATCCCTTTAATATCAGTGCTTCTTGCTTTGCTAGCCGGTCCGCTTTCTCCACCAAGCAGATTCTGGATCATTGAGCTTTTGCTACAAATTGTGGATGGGATACCACATGAGTCAGAGCTAGTACATGGGGCGCCTGACCTTCGTGAGAGATCCTGTCTTGAGGCGCGAGAAGGGCTATGGCTCTTCTACGGCCTTGTGTTTGATGACAATGTCAATGCTCGAACCGCAGGCATTCAGTTAGTCGCCGCAATCGAAACAAACACCCCTCGACTCGTAGGCATGCTCGACTACGTTTTTCAGAATGATGTTCGCGAAGATGTAAGGTTGCTCGCTGCTGACTTACTTGGCGATCTGAGATTGCGCTTGGAAGGCTGATACATCGTGAAAGTCTCATGACGGCGTTTCGGGCAGACCGCCGGTGCCTATCCGGCCGGGCTGGAGCCGCGGCGGACGTTCGGGCCCGGCGTCGAGGCGCTGCTGTCGTACTTCCACGAGCGGCATCACGTCGGGTACGAGCGGCTGGTGGAGGTCTGTCGGGACGTGTTCGGGCTCACGATCAGCGAGGGCGGGGTCGAGAATACCCTGCGGCGACTGGTCGAGCGCGCCCGCCCGACGTACGCGGCGATCCGTGAGCAGGTCCGGGGCAGCCCGGTCATCAACTCGGACGAGACGAGTGCGCGGGTCGCCGGGCGGAACCCGTGGCAGTGGGTGTTCCAGACGCCCGAGGCCAGCTACCACGTCATCGCGCCCAGCCGTGGCGGCGAGGTGATCGACGCCTTCCTGGCCGGGACCGAGCCGGAGGTCTGGGGCTCAGACCTGTGGGTACCTCAGATCCTGACCCCGGCCACCGAGCACCAGATCTGCCTGAGCCACTAGGAGCGCGACCTGACCTTCGCGGTCGATGCCGACACCGGCGAGGCGCGCCTCTGGGCGATCGAGCTGCGACACGTCTTCGGCCGCGCGATCAAGCTGCACCACGAGCGCGCCCAGATCACGCCCGAGTCGTTCGCTCGCCGCCGGCTGCTGATCGAGAACGCCACCGACCGGCTGGTGTTTGACCGCTATGTGGCTCCCACGACCGAGGCCGCACGGCTCCAGCAGCGCTACCGCACCCACCGCGACAGCCTGTACGCCTTCCTGCACCGCGACGACGTCGAGCCGACCAACAACAGCTCCGAGCGCGACCTGCGCCCGTCGGTCATCCACCGCAAGGTCATCGGCGGCGTCCGCTCCCCCTCGGGCGCTGAGGCCTCCGCCATCCGCACCACCATCCTCGCCACCGCCCGCAAGCAGGCCCGCAGCCTCTTGGACGCCCTCCGCGCCGTCGCTGGCCCCTCACCGCTTCAGGCTATCCCCGCACGCTCGTAGCCTGTACGTGGGCAGTTACTGGGAATATTGATGGACCCGGTGCCCGCCCAAGGGACGACGCCGCCAACCAGCTCACGGCGTTCGGCGGCGCCTCGTTCACGTACGACGCGCTGGGCCGAAGGCGCTCGAAGACTGTCGGAGGGACCGGCACCGGCTTCCTGTACGACGGCGCGAGCATCGTCCAGGAACTCGTCGGCGGCAGCCCGAGCGCGAATCTGCTCCACGGCCCGGGCGTGGACGAACTCCTGACGCGGACGGATAGCAGCGGCACGCGGCACCTGCTGGGCGACGGCCTCGGCAGCACGCTCGGGCTGCTGGACCCCTCGGCCACCCCGACGACCGCCTACACCTACGAGCCGTTCGGCCGCACGACCAGCACTGGCTCAGCGAGTGCGAACACGGCGCGCTTCACCGGCCGCGAGGACGACGGCACGGGCCTCTACT
>JADLFM010000118.1 GCA_020845495.1 Chloroflexota bacterium | reverse complement strand
TGGCTGTCAACACATCCTCTGCTACAGCGGATACACCTACGAGGCCCTCCGCCGTCAGGCCGAATGGCAGCCAGCCGTTGGCGGCGTGCTCGACGAGATCGACGTGCTCATCGACGGGCCGTACGTGACCGCCCTCGCTGACGGCGCCGGCCCGTGGACGGGCAGCGCCAACCAGCGCCTCTTGGTATTGAAGCCCCCGCCGGCGCACACGTCGACAGACCGCACGCCGCTGGTGACGGATCATAGCTCGCCGCGTCTGCTGTAGGACGTGAGCGGACGATCGCCGAGGCGCGGAACGTCAGCCCGCGCCTACCTCGCTCTCGCTCACGGGATGACTGCCTTTGGACATCGACCGAACACCGTCGATCCGCACCTCTCCCGCTACTCCGCGGCCGATCAGCTCTCTGCGCGCCGCAGCAGTGGGCATCGCCGGCGTCAATTCCCGCCCGCTGATGCGAGCCGCCGATCCGCTGGTCGGCATCGCCGGCAACTGGGGTAGCACGCTCCGTCCCCACCTCGAGGGAGCCCTTGAGCCGAGCGCCTCCATCAGTAAGGCTCGCCTCGGCGACCAGGCCGCGCTCCACGCATCCGAACGGGCCTGCCTCTTCCTCGACTACACCTATCTCGCGTGTCCCGGCCGCGTGACCGGTCGGATGCGCTACCGACCGGGGTTCGCTGCGCTCTGTTCCCCGGAGACGCGAAGCCTGCCGATCTTCCTGGACAGCGCCGCCTACCGCGAGTTCACGGGGGGCGCCCCATCCTGGAGCAGCTACGAGCGCTACTGCGAGACGATCGACCTCGTGAGCCCGGATGGTGTGATGGCGAAGGACACGGTGGGTGATCAGGAGGCGAGCCGCCGTGGCTACGAGCACATGTGTCGCGACGGCTACCGGGACATCACGATACCGGTCTGGCAGGCCATGCCGTCGTGGGTCAACGGGCTGTCCGTCGAGACAAACGCCGCGCTCGCCGCACGTGACCCGGTGCTGCGCTTCTACTGCGACCGTGCGCCGCTCGTCGCCATCGGCGGACTCAACCAGAGCCCTTGCCGGCGCCCCGAGCGTCAGCTCTACCTCCAGATCCTCTGCCGTGCGTTCCCCAACACCCAGTTCTGGGGATTGGGACAGGCGAACCCGATCGTCGTGAACGGCCTCGGGCGCGCCGGGCTGCTCGACCGCGTCTGGGTGCATGGCAGCTGGTGGATTCACGACGCGCGAGCAGAAGTGCTGGCCGTGCTGGAGGACGGCCTCGTCAAGACGATTCGCCTGACTCGCACCGGTGCCCGAAGCTTCTTCCCCCTCCTGGACCTGATGAGCTGCAACCTGCGCTCGCTGCTCTCGGCCTACGTGGGACTCTGGACCTTTCCGGGCCCGGAGCGCGTTCCCACCGACATGGAGGATCTGGACGCTCGGCTGGAGTTGCGGAGACGGCTGGAGTCGGCCCAGCTCGATCTCTTCACGCCCGGTGAGCTCGGCGAGGCCGGCGATGGCGCCTTACCCTCGGCAACTGTCGCTTGATATCACGCCACTGGAAGTGTCGCCGTCGAGCGACTGGTGTCAGCGCTGGCGAGATGGCCGCCCACGTTGGCGGCATCGGTCGGAGGGCGGATTCGATGCGACCCAGTACGAGGTCGGTCCGATCGCCGATCGGACGGCCAAGGCGTACGTTGAGCGGCACCACTACGCTCGAACGTACGTTGCCAGTCGGCTCCGATACGGGCTCTGGGATCGGCGTGGAGCCCTGCTCGGCGTGACCGTCCTGAGCGTACCTGTCCGCAGGGCGGTCTTGACTCGGCCTTTCCCGCACCTGGTGCCGTCCCACGAGTCGCTCGAGCTCGGACGGCTGGTGCTGGCGGATCGTGTGGCCGCGAACGGAGAGAGCTGGTTCCTCGGGCGGGTGTTCCGGCTGGCTGGGCGTGACAGCGCGGCTGGTCATCACGCCAGACGGGGGTGGCGTACATCTCATCACGGGCGGCAGCGTGCTGTTCAGTCGGCTCGTCGACGGGCGCTTCCCGGACATCGAACGCGTCATCCCGCGCGAGGCGCGAACCCGTGTTGTCGTGCAGACCGCGGGCTTCCGTCAGGCTGTGCGCGTCGCCGGGCTATTCGGCAAAGACGGCCAGGCCGCCCCGTCGTCTTCGACGCTCGGCCGGGCGGCCTGCGGCTCCTGGCACGCGGCGACGAAACGGGCGAGGCTGAGGGAGAGATCGCCGCGGCAGTCGAGGGCGAGCCGCAAAGCGTCGCGCTGAACAGTCGCCTGCTCGTTGACCTCCTCGACACGATCGACGGGCCTCAGCTCGAGCTCGCATGGTCGAGCCCGCAGTCACCGGTTGTGATCCGTGAGGTCGGGCGGGGAGGCTCTGCCGACCTGGCGCTTGCCATGCCGCTCCACCTGCCGGCGCTCGTTCAGCGTCCGGCTGAGGCTGCCTGAGATTGCCAACCGATGGCCGGTCGGCCGACCGGCCATCGTCGAGCGCCTTGGGAGTCATGTGATGGAGCATGAATTGTCGATCCGCGTGCCGGCGGGCCGATCCGACGCAACGGATGCCTGCGGCTGCACGCCGCCGGCCGCTTCGGGCGATGTATTGCCCGGTGCGGAAACTCCGCCGAGTGAGTTGACGTCGACCCCGAAAGTTGCCGATGCCACCGAGGCTCCGCGCCGGACGCTGAAGCTGGTCATGACCCTCGCACTGTCCGATCACGGGCAGTATCGCGCGTCACTCGCCCTCGGCTCGGATGACTGCGACCCGATCCTCCGCACGGCGACCGTGATGGGACTGCCGGACGCCCTCGAACAGGTGCCGGCCTTGTTGGATGAGGCCGAGGCACGCTGGCGACTCCAGCCCCGCAATCGGGCTACGTCAACGGTGTCGCCGCGTCGCTCGACCGCCGACCGACGGCCTCCCGCGACCCCACCACCCCGAAGCAGTGTGCCACTCGATCAAGAACGACCATCCGAGCAGGCTGCGCCAGATGTCGCTCCGTCGGCGGCGACCGAGGCCGTCGAAACACCGAAGCGACCGGGTGCCGGTCAGCTCACATTGTTCGGTTGAGGGTGACGGAGGCATGGCATGACACGAATCTTCGTCTACGATGGCCGCGAGTTCCCGGACCCTGACCCCGGGGTTTCGGTCGAGGATGTGCGCAGGCAGCTCAGCGACTTCTTCCCCGAGTTGACCAATGCCGAAACCCGCGAGGACCGCCGTGGCGACGACGAGGTGCGCTACACCTTCACCAGGCGCATCGGCACCAAGGGCACCGACCAGGCCGGCATCGTGACGATCCTCCGGCGGGTCCCGACGAAGCGGTTGGCAGTCTTCGACCTCGTATCCCAATTGGTGGATGCGGACGGCGAACTTGACGCCGAGGCAGCGGCGGCCCGCCAGCCCGAGGTCAACCTCGCGATAGCCGAGGCCGAGACGTACGCACGCGCCACTCGCTCGTCCGTCGAGGCGCTCCGTCGCATCCGTCAAGGTTGATCGTCCGACCGAGCTCGCTCTGGCAGGCGCTGCGACGGTCGCCGGTGATGCCGACGTCCGTCGCGGCCCTGCTCGACGGTCACGCAGCCCAACTCGCCTTTCGGCGCATCGTCGAAGAGGTCTTCCCGCACACAGCAGGCGAGATCCTGGCTGCCCATCGGCCGGGCGAGCGTCGCGAGCACGCACGAGTGGCGGCCTTCGTGAACAAGGTCGGGGTCGAGCTGTTCCCGGTCTATGAGGTGGAGGAGTACGAGCAGGTCATCGGGGGAATCCCCTTCGCCAGGAACGGATTCGGGTACGAGCGCTGGCATGATTTCGACCTTCAAGCTGGCGAACTGCTGCTCTCCACGCTCTGTGCACCGGCCTACGACGACGACGCTCGATTGGCGCTTCTCGACGCCGCCGAGCAGCACGTGCCGTGCGAGCTGCTGACTGCGATTCCCGAGTGTGGCCTGTCGCCGACCGACCTGCATGCCAGGCTCGACGGCACGCCGTACGCGGCGGCCGCCGACTTCGCCGACTGGCAGTGGGGCCAGACCGAAACGATTTTGACGAAAGTGCACAGATTCGCGGGGTCACGCGCGGCCCGCTCGATCGTCGGCCAGCCACGA
Organism: Chloroflexota bacterium; assembly: GCA_020845495.1. The sequence continues at coordinate 2,202 of JADLFM010000118.1, read as the reverse complement.
TCCACCATCGATCCGTCCGGGTGGCTGGACACCGGCGCCATCGTCGTCGTCAACACGGCCAAGGGGACCGTCGGCGAGGACACGGCCGCGCTGATCGGCGGCACGCTGATCAACCTCGTCGGCCTGTTGGTGGGCGAGCAGGCCCGGCTCTCGGAATCGGGACGGCGCCCGGTTACCCTGATCGTCGACGAGTTCCACACAATGGCGGGCGCCGACTACGAGGCGATCCTCTCCGAGCTGGCCAAGTACGGCGCGAGCCTGGTCCTGGCCACCCAGAGTTTGGCCCGCCTCGAGGCGCTCGACCGCGAGCAGGGGCGCTCCCAGCGGGCGACCGTCTTCGCCAACCTCGACGGCCTGTTCGCCTTCCACACCAGCGCCGAGGACGCCCGCTACCTGGTGCGGGAGCTCGGCGGCGAGGTCGACGAGCACGACCTGATCGAGCTGGGCGAGCACCAGTGCTACGCCAGACTCTCGGCCGGCGGAGAGCGGCTGCCGACGTTCTCGCTCGCGCTCGATCGGCCACCGGCAAGTGATCCCGTCGTGCGAGGAACGCTCACCGAGCTCTCAGCAGCTCGCTATGGCCGCGAGGCAAACGCCGTCGAGAACGATCTTCGATCGGCCCTGGCAAGGATCGAGGGGAGCCGTTCAGAGACCCAGAAGCAGGAGCAACGGGGTCGGAAGGGCAGCATCTCCGATCGGAGTTGGCCACCCACCGGAGCGGGATCCTCTACGGAACGCCATCAGCAGCGGAGCCAGCATCGCGACGAGAAGCACGGGCGACGAGCAACACCCAAGGGGACGTCGGTCGACGGTAGCCGCAAGGTCGACGCTGCCGACAGTCCCGCCGTCCTCCAGGTGTCGCTGCCGATGGACGATCCGGCCGGGGAGCCGACGGAGGCGGCGACATGAACGGATGGGTCCACTGGCGAGACGCCGTGGCGGCCGCCGAACGCCTGGCCGAGAGTGACCGACGGACGCTTCGACTGCTGTCGCATCTCCCCTTCATCTGGGAAGGAGCCATCGAGCAGTTGTCCGGAGCCCGGGCCGGCTCTCCGGTCTACCGATGCCTGTCCCGACTCCGTGAAACAGGGCTGGTCGGCGAAATCCATCCGGCGCTCAGGGCGGGGAAGAATCTCGGCCTACTCTACCTGACCGACCTGGGCATCGCGACGCTCGCCGTGGACCGGCGGGTCGATGCGGCGCACCTGGCTCGGCGAGCGCGCCTGCGCGGTCCCGACCTCCTGGATCGCCTGCTCAGCCTGCCGCACCTGCTCGCCACCTACCAGCTCCTCGCAGCGCTCGCGGGCACCCGAGGTGAGCGTGCCGAGCTTCTTGCCTGGGACCAGCCGTGGCGAGGGCGGATCCGACTTCCGACCCGCAAGGCGCCGGTCACGGTCGAGCTGCCGGCCTATGCTGCCCTGTCCTGGGACGGCAGGACTGCCGAGCTCATCCTGATGCCCGATCTGGCGACCTTCCCGCTGCGCGTGCACCGGCCGGCCATCGGACACTTGCAAGCTCGCCGCCGCGTCAGTGGGACCAAGCTGCCGACGCTCGTCATCGCCACGACCGACGATCGGCGGTCAGCCTGGACGCGGCTGCTGGACGACCTGGCACGGTCACACCGCAGCGCGCCACTCGACGCTCGCATCGTGACCTGGCGGGAGCTGCTCGACGACCGCCACAACCTGGACGAGGTGGCCGCCGCTGCCGGGCCGACCCCGGCTGTCTACGCGCGTGATCTGCGGCTCCGTCCACTCGATGAGCGGCGGCCCGGCAGCCCGATCCCCCGCGCGGTCAGCTCGGTCTTCGATTGCGATGCGTCAGACAATAGCCTTGGCAGGCTGGCGCTGAAGGTCTCGCCGGTGGAGCGGGTTCTGCTCGACCTGGTCGGTCGCCATCCCTTCCTGAGCGCCGAAAGTCTCGCCGCCGTGCTCGGATGGGAGGCGCGGCGTCTACGGGAGCGCTGGACCCGACTTATCCAGTTCGGCCTCGTGCGACTCCTGGATACGCACGAGCGTGACCGGTCTTCGCCGTCTGACCTGACCGAGCTGACCAGAGCCGGCCTTGAGTTCGTCGCCGCGCAGCAGGGCCTCAGTCTCGCCCGCGCCGTCCGCTTCAATGGCCTGGCCGGTGGCGGACCCGACCATCCGACCGGGATTCGCCGTCTGCTGGTGCGCGATCTGGCCCACACACTCGGCGCTG
>JADLFM010000117.1 GCA_020845495.1 Chloroflexota bacterium | reverse complement strand
CTCCAGACGCTCCCGCTCCGTATCCGTCAGGGTGACCCGATACCGCTTCGCCATGACGCCGACCTCCACGAAAGACCAACATCATGGCTTCTGTCTACCCATCGCGTCCAGTTTGGCGCTGTACTAGAGGCGTTGACTTGCGTCCATTCAGGAGTCGGTGCGTAAGACCCCCTACAACCCCACCGAGTCCGCAAGCGGCCAAGACTGGAACGATCTCGCCGCTGGGGTCCGTGGCGTTGATCGGGTCGTTGCCGACATAGGCGTGCAGGTTGGCGTCGCCGCCGGCGAACCCGCGCAGGTCTTCGCTGATGAAGCGCTGCAGTTGCGGATGGTAGTAGCGGGCGCGGTAGTAGTACAGCCCGGTGCCGTCGTCCTCGCGACCCGTGAAGCGCGCCGAGTTGAGACTGGCAGACCCCGTGCTGGTGGTGCGGCCGAACGGCTCGTAGGTGTAGGCCGTGGTCGGGGTAGCTGACGGGGCCAGCAGCCCGAGGGTGCTGCCGAGGCCGTCGCCGAGCAGATGCCGCGTGCCGGAGGAGTCCGTGCGCGTCAGAAACTCGTCGATGCGTGCATGGGGTTTCCGTCTCAGGTCAGGAGGTACGGTCCTCTTCCGCCATCATCCATATGGGTCGTGAGGCCTCTCGCGGCTGATCATGCAGTCGATGTATCCGAACATGACTGGTTGGCACGGGGTCTACCGCGTCGGCATCAGACGGTGGGCGGCGACAGCACCATAATCGCGCCCAAGCCGGCAGGCCACCTCACGAGTCATACCAATCCCATGTGACGGTGCCGCATTTGGTAGCCTCGCCTCTTCCTGGTGAAGCGTCCCTAACACGGCACGGCGCGGAGTACTTGGTATCAGACTGCACATTGATCGGCATCATTTGCTTATCGATTGCTTATCGATGTGGACACGAGATCCTCGGTGTTCGCGATCAGACATCGTCGCTCGGCTTCCAGCCCGACGCGATCCGCTCAACGAGGAGTCCATGCATCCATATCTCGCTGAGCGAGAGCTCAGTTTGCTCGGGAAGAAGCCGCCCCACTCTCCATTCCTTTTCTCCGTCTGTCAGCCACCAGTCCCATCCACCGTCGTGCGTTGGGGCGCCACGAGCACGCATGAGCGGCATTGTCCGTGCATGCGATGGAACTTCGTACGTCCCGACGAAGGAAACGAGGCCTTGTGACAACGCTGCACCGGCCGGAAAGAATGCAACATAGCGCTCCGGTTTCGTGACGAGGATCTCAAGGTCGATGGGCCTCTCCGAGAAGAGGCCCGGAAGAACTCGAATCAATTGGCCGTATACCTTGTCCTTGACCGTGCATTGGGCATATGCCAAACCGCGTCGGGTTTCGATCTCTAGTAGGTCGCCCATGCGCGGACGCCGTCTGGTTCTTGGTCTCTCACTCATCTGACGAAAGTTCACTCTCCTCGCCCGCGAGCAGAACATCAGCTCAGCGATATCCGCACCCACGTAGAAACTTCAGGCCTTGAATCACTCGTCGGCTGAAGTCAGCGCGACTCCGGGAGATGCTATTTATTGCGTTCTGCAATGTCCCCCCGTTTCTTTGCAACCCGTGTCGCTCGATCAATGCCTGCTCCACGTTTCGAGCAAGGTCGCGCGGTAGAGGAGGGAGTCCCGCGATTCGCTGAATGACGAAGCCTCTTCCAGTGTGTTGTCTGGCTCGCACTCCAAGATCGTTGGTGATACCGACGTATATCACCACGCCGTTCTGAATGACGCGATAAATGAAGGGTAACTGCACACCTACGCCTGCCGGGCGTGCGAGTCGCGGGGTGAGAGGTGGTTCTGTTAATCTGCCGGTGCGATGGTGGATGATGAGCTGATCGGGCTGAGCCGCGAGGATCTGCTGGAGTTGGTGCGTCGCCAGCAGGAAGCGCTGGCCGAGCGTGAGGCAGCCATCGAGCGGCGGGACGAGAAGATCCGCGAGTTGGAAGAGGAGCTGGCGCAGTTCCGGCAGCCGGCGAAGACGCCGGCGAACTCGTCGGTGCCGCCGTCGCGTGGGCAGAAGGCGAACCGGGGCGCGGGGCGGCGGAAGCTGGGTCCAAAGCGCGGACACGTCGGGGTCAGCCGGGTCCGGAGTGAGCCGGACGTCGTGTTGGAGTGCCGCCCGAGCACCTGCGCGGGGTGTGGCGAGGCCCTGCCGCAGACCGGGGGGCGGCCAGTCGGGCGCAGCCAGGTGACCGAGCTGCCCCCGGTCGTCCCGGTGGTGATCGAAGCCCGGCTGTACGCGGTCAGTTGTGCCCAGTGTGGCGAGCAGACGGTGGGAAGCTACCCGGCGGGCCTGGAGCCCCACCGGACGTTCGGGCCGGGGATCGAGACCCTGCTGTCGTACGTCCACGAGCGGCATCATGTCAGCTACGAGCGGCTGGTGGAGATCTGTCGGGACGTGTTCGGGCTCGCGATCAGCCAGGGCGGGGTCGAGAACGCCCTGCGGCGGCTGGTCGAGCGTGCCCGACCGACGTACACCGCGATCCGGGAGCAGGTCCGTGGCAGTCCGGTCATCAACTCGGATGAGACGAGTGCGCGGGTGGCCGGGCGTAATCACTGGCAGTGGGTCTTCCAGACGCCCGAGGCCAGCTACCACGTCATCGTCCCCAGCCGTGGCGGCGAGGTGATCGACGCGTTCCTGGCCGGGGCCGAGCCGGAGGTCTGGGGCTCGGACCTCTGGGCGCCCCAGATCCTGACCTCGGCCACCGAGCACCAGATCTGCCTGAGCCACCAGGAGCGCGATCTGACCTTCGCCGTCGATGCGGACACCGACGAGGCGCGCCTCTGGGCGATCGAGCTCCGACGGCCGGGCGATCCGGTTGCACCATGAGCGCGCACAGGTCACGTCGGAGACGTTCGCGCGCCGCCGCCTGCTGATCGAGAACGCGACCGATCGGCTGGTGTTCGACCGCGACGTCGCCCCCAAGACCGAGGCCGCGCGACTCCAGCGGCGCTACCGCACCCACCGCGACAGCCTCTACGTCTTCCTGCACCGCGACGACGTCGAGCCCACCAACAACAGCTCCGAGCGCGACCTGCGACCCTCGGTCATCCACCGCAAGGTCATCGGCGGCTTCCGTTCCGCCTGGGGCGCCGAGGCCTCGGCCATAAGGACCACCATCCTCGCCACCGCTCGCAAGCAGGCCCGGAATCTCCTCGACGCCTTCCGCGCCGTCGCCGGACCGTCACCGCTTCAGACTATCCCCGCACGCGCGTAGCCCGTACGTGGGTAGTTACCATTGCTGAAGGCCGCCGTTGCACGAGGGCACGTCATTGAGCCTGGCGCCGGTGATCGACACGGGGCTGAGATCGTGGTACGAGGTGAATCAATTTCCTTCGCGATTCGCGAGAGGATCAGGCGGACCAAGCACATTGCTAGTCAGGCCGAGGTCCAAAAGGCGAAGAAATCACCATGGTGGGTACCACCGACGCATGACGAAGAGCCTACTGGTCTCCTCGTCCTTCGCATCGAGAGCTGCGACCGACGCCGCGATGAGTGGACCGAGAGTCCTGAGTGGAGCCCTGAGCGCTGCCTTGCCGATGTCCTCATCGGGATCGAGCAGATTGCTGCTGCCATTATCAGTACTCGGGAAGAAGAGAAGCGTCGAATCTTGAGGGTCCGCGAGGAAGAACAACGGCGTCAGCTTGAGGACATGAATCGATGTCGCAGGGAGCGAGAAGAAACGGCTCGGATCGAGAGGCTCGAGCAACAAGTTGAAGGTTGGCGTGAAGCGGGCGAGATTCGCGACTTCGTCGCCACGATGCGGGCAACCTTCCGTGATAACAGTGAATCCGGAGTCGAGCACGAGACAGATTCTGAGCTCACTTGGGCGCTTGGATACGCCACATCGATTGATCCTGTTGACCGAGCTCAGCGACGACGGTCGCAAGCACGGCCGAAGCTGGACTGAGATGGCCCCGCCCATCCACCCGTGATGGCGGACTCTCCAAGGGCCGCCCTGAGGTCCGTAGCTGGGACGACATGATGCCGCGATACTCAGACGAGCGCATCGAGCAGAAGACAATTCCGATCAAGGAAGCCGCAGTAGTTCTGCGTCTGAAGGATTCTGCCGTTCGCTCGCTGATGTTTTCGGGTGAGATTCCTGGGACGTACCACCGGGGAAGGTATCGGGTACCGCGCCGTGCAATTCAGGCCTACGCTGATGGCTTCGCGGTCGGGAACAAGATCGCGCCCTGGATGAAGGACGACCCGGCCGTGGACGCGTTCGTCTCAGGCCTTGCACGTCGCCCGACGACGAGCGATTCAGTAGGAGTGACCGCCCTAGCGACGTACACACCCCCCGTCGACATTGAAGCGCGGCTGCTTGTCCCACCACGAGTAGCCCCGTGTGAGCTCTGTGGAGAAGAGAATCCGCTCCGCGTCGTTCTTGCCGGGCAACGTGACAAGATCTACGTTCGGATCTGTGCTCAATGCGCCCGAGTCGTTGATGCACTCGACGAGCGCATCGGCGCGCCGATGGCCCTGGCGCAACGACCTCGTGAGATTCTGGCCCTTGATGCTGCGCCAGCAGGACGGTTTGTATCGCTCGATCATCTACGCGAGTGCCGCCCTCGCTTCGCGCCGATCCCGTGGCCCGCAAAGGAGTCGCTGACCGTGAAAGAGGTCGCGGACCTCCTTGGAATTTCGCCGGCGGCTGCGAGCAACGCGATCACAAGCGCGAAGCTGCCCGGAGCGTATCGAGTGGGTGGTTCTCGCCGAGTTCTGCGGCGGCCACTTCAAGCTGCTCTGGCGCACATCGCCAACGGTTTTGCCTGGGACTTGTCCAACATTGACCTCTCGCTACCGACTGAAGACTCAGGCGTCGAGCAACTCGCTGGGCAGGCGAGCGCTACTGGGCCCGACGGGGTCCCGCTTGAACACCTGTTGCTCTCAATACGAGAGACGGCCGAGCTTCTCTCAGTTTCCGATTCGCTAATCCGCCAGTTGATAAATGAGAAGCGTTTTCCAGGGATCGTTCGTGTTGGCCCCCGATCACTCATCTCTTACGCGGCGCTCAAGCGTTGGATCGATCGCGGTGGCAGCGCGAGTGACCCGCCACCGGCTACAACCCGGAAGGCGGACCGGCGGCGTCGAAGCTCTCGGTAGGATCGAGTGTACGGTTCGACGCTGACCCTTCGGGACAACGAAACTTCTTCATCCGTGGGCATGTGTTGAACGTGATCTAGCGGATGCTGGCAGCCGCCCTGCGGCCCCGCTGATCCGACTGGCCGAAGCGCGATCGCAGACTCGACGCTTTGGTCATCATCGTGCGTAGCGATCGCCGTGCATCTGACGCCGTAGAAGTACCAAGAAGTCGCTCGCGAGATTCTTGGCTTCACGAGCAAGCGAGACACGTGGAGCGGTCGGTGGGTTCAGCTGGACCACGACGCGATCGCCGTTCCAGCCCACCGGCCCGCTGTTTGGACTCGCAGCGTGTTCTGCGCGGGTCCGCCAGGTGTGGCCGCCGCCATCGACTACTGCTACAGCGAGGACGACCCACTCGATCTTCTTACGTCGGTCGATCAGGTTGAGAGCCCGGCCTGTAAATCGCAGCGCACGGACGATAGCACTCTGCACATCCTCCTCAAGGATCGCCGATATGCCCGTGCGCGCTCGGTGACCGTCGGCTGCAATAGGCATGAGAACTCGGACTGACCCAAGCTCGTCCACCATGATGGAAGCGCCTTCTTGTGCCACGACCAGCGTATCGGCACGACGCTCAGCTCGTGTCCCTGCCTCGGGATTGAGCACTGATGCTGCACCGTCGATCGCCTCGCGCCGCAGCTTGTTGTACAGATCCGGATCCTCTAACTCGGATGGCCTCAGAACAGGCTCGTTGACCACACCCACGGCAGCCAAGCAGAGCTGTGGCCCGTACATCGAGTAGCCGGTGCGGGCCGGTACGAGCTCCGCCGCTCGCGTCACCAACGGCGCAACCCGTGTCGCGCTTGGCTTACTCATTCGTCGCTTTGGTGTGGACGGTGCGGCTTGAGATGTCCTCGTGGCGGCTGGCTTCTCGCTCGACTTTGCCCGTTTTGGCCGACTCTTGGGGCGGGGCGAACTCTGCGTCTCTTGTTGGCGGACTCGAACAGGCGCCGCCGAGGAAGCAGCAGTTGATGCTCTCGCGGCTGCCGCCGACGCCGATGCGCCATGGGCGGCCTGTGGCGTCCGACGCCGGGCGGTTGTTGGCCGGTCGGGTGCGCCTGCAAGGCGCTCGATGGTCTGAATGAGATGAGCCACATCTCGACGCCAACTGTTGTGTCGAAGCTCTAGCGCCTGTCGACGAGAGAGCGATTGGAGCCCACGAGGAAGATCGCCGGACGCCGGCATCGGAGCTCCGCGAGCAAGCAGCGGAATCACTCGGATCTTCCGTTTGATCGCCGTCGCGATCTCCAGGCGGACGAAGTCCTTGGCGTTGTCCAGGCGTCGACGCCCTGCGCTGTCGGAGATGGTCAGCCACTGCTTTCCGATTACGGCCAGCAAGATATCGCAGGATGCGACGTTGCGCTCGATGACCTCGACGAAGTCATCACCGAGCTCGATGCCGACGACGTCCATGAAGACATTGTCGTCACCGAAATGCCCGCTGAGCGCATCGTGGAGCCTGCCGGCGGTTTCCTGGCTGTCGTCGCGACGGTAGCTAATGAAGATTCGTGGCACAGTCTGGACCCGTCTCGAATTCTTCGAGAGCCTTACTCGGCTTCAATAATCCTAACGCCCACACGCGGTTTCGGATACGCCCGACAGATTCATTCAGATGTGAGAAGCCGAGCTAGTATGGTCCTCAACTCGGTGGCGCCACTACCGTCTGGTGTTAGGGGTATAGCGCCAACGCCATCCAGTGCATTTGGCAGGCTGCGAGCATTGACTGCCGTTTCGCCGGCAACGGAGAAGAAGCGGACGTCATCGCCGGGATAGACGATCCACACTGACCTCGCGTTCGGGATCGCATCACGGTACGTGTGCATCTTGTACAGGTCGCCACGTTTGAAGGTGCCACGCCGCTCCTCGGCCTCTTCAGAGTCGTCGGCGTCGGTTGAGAGCACGCCGTCCACTCGGTCGAGCTTGAACTTGGCATCGAACATGTGGAGGCGAGGGCTCGGTCCCTGTGGAACCTCCAACACGATGTCGGGGCGCAAGGGAACCGAATAGGAGCGTCGCCCGGTGGACTGAGAGCGGGAGAATGTCACGTTGTAGGAGACTCGCGTGCCGTCGGCCCAGGTCACTACGAACGCACGAGGCACGGACACGGCGAGATCGTCGGCGCGCGGTCGGTCAGCCGCGATAGGGCGACCGAGCAAGCCTTCGACCCCGCCGACAATGACGAAGTAGCACCAGAGTTCGTACAGCTCGGCGATGTCCTTGGTTTCGAGGAGCCGCTGTACGAGGCGATCGTCGAGTGGCGCCCGTGCGGCCAGACGCAACCGCGAGAAGTGCGCGAACACCTCGCGGTACCCACGGCGACGGTGGAGCACGGTCGATGCGACCGGCACGTGGCCCATCGACCCGATGCCGTCCCAGAACGGATCGTGCGCGATGGGACGAAGAGCGAACTCCATGGCGTCGCAATCGGACAGGAGTCGCTGGCGGAACACCGTGGTCTGTGGTGGGCGCAGGGCGACCCGGCGTATCCCATCGATGATGCCGAGGGCCTGGCCAATGAAGGTCTTGACGAACCGGTTTTCCGGTGTGTCGAACGTGCTTCGGACGAACCGCTCTTCCACTCGGGTCGGCATCTGACCACGCAACAGCCGAGCGAGTGGGAGGCGAGCGACAGTCTCCGGGGGCAAGGTGATCGGCCGACCGGCGCCAGCGGCGATCTTGCTCAGTGCGAGCGCATCGACGTATCGGGCGCGTTCCAACGGTACGTCGCGACGAATCCGCTCGAGGCGACGGTGGGGCTCGCGCAGGACGAGGTTGAGTGCCGGAAGCAATCGCTCAGCGTCAATGGCTCGTTCAGACAGGACGTGTCGAAGGTAGACGAAGGCGTGATAGAGCACGTCCTCGCGTGCCGCCACGCTCCGGTCGAATGGCAGCGCGCTGGACGTGCCGGCCGCAAACGGTAGTGCGCTGGCCACCTGCGTAAGCTCCCTCAACATCGCATCGAAGTGCTGCTCGCTCCATTTGCCGGAGACGACCTCGATGCGCCCAAGGATGGGCACGTCGAAGAACCCGACCGCGTTCCCGAAGTCAACCAGCAGCAGTTCCGGCGTCAGCTTCTCGGCGACCGGGCCCAACGATCCGCCGACAGTGTCGATCACACCCGGCTGCGCGGCGAGCAGCCACTGGACCTCGGCCTGGAGGATCAGGCCAGCCTCGCCATGTTGAGGCTCGGGACCATTCGGCCGGCGGGGCCGGATGTCGATCGTCACTCCATCGTGGGTGAGGATCACCTCCTGGACCGCTGGAGAGACATTAGTATGCTCCGCCTTGACGCCTTTTCGGCCACTGGCCTACTCGATGTACGACGTGAAGCCCTGTTGGCGCAGCCGCTCGAGCATCCGCCAGACTTTCGCCGCGCTGCGGGGAAAGGCCGGCGTGCTGCCGGTCGAGACGGGAGCATCGCTGTCCACGTCAATCCCGGCCGCCGCCGAAGCCACGCCTGCTGGCACGAGCTGCGTGCCCCGAAGCATCCACGACGCCTCGTTCGATGCCTCGACTGATCTTCCGCCTGTCTTCCTGGTGATGAAGAAACTGAAGAGTAACCGGAGCGGCTCTTCAAGCTCCTGCTGGGTACCGTGGAACTTCGGCAGCACTTTCTCCAGAATGGCCAGGTCGAGCGCGGCCCACAGTGCCTCGGGCTCAGCGCTCGCTTGCTCGGCAGCGAGGGTCACGAACCGCGCGATCTCGTTCGCGACCCGGTAGCCGAAGTGCCGATGGCTACGTGCCAGGAGCCCATGTAGCTCCAGCACGGTCCGGTGAAGCATGCCGTCACTCAGCTCGGCAAATGCTTGCCAGTCACGTTTGTCGGGCTTTCGCCACTGTTCCAGCGCTCCAAGGAACGACTCCAGGTTCAATCCCGATACCGGCGAGTCGTCGGCCAGGACGTCATTCTGGCTCTCGATGTCGCCGTAGCCGGCGAGGTCCACCTGGTCGAGCTCGATAGTGAATGCGCGGTCGAGCACCTTCGGGCTGAACATCGAGGTCGTCTCGTCGACGTTCACCGTGCCGGTGAAGAAGACATTCGGTGGGATCTTCAGGCGACGCGGCATGGGAGATCCCTGGGCGCCCTCTCCCGCCTCCAGCATCGCATCCGCATGCAGATCGATCTCCTCTCCGGATTCCATCGCCGAGAGGAAGTCGGAGAAATAGTGCTCGACGTGCGCCAGGTTCATCTCGTCCAGGATGGCGAAGAACGGATATGGCTGACGTCCGCCCTCACGCTTCGCCCTCTGACACTCAGCTTCGGCGCGGAGGAGCAGATCGAGCAGGGTCGTCGTGGTGTACTGCTCGGTGAGGGGGTTGTGGTACCCAAGCAGCCCCCGATTGTCGGTCCAATCGGGTCTGACGGCGATGACTCGGTAGTTGTCCAACAGCTCCTCGCGGGTCTCCGTCACCGGCAGGCTGAACCTCAGGCTGTCGGCACCGTCGCCGTCACGCGGAGCAACATCGAGCTGGAATCGATCGCCGACCTGAAGCTCCGAGTCGAACCAGGCACGAAACTCGCCGCTGAACAGGAGCTCCACCACGGGACGATCCGGATCTCGGTAGAAGCGCAGCGATGTCCGACCGGCCGGGTAGACCACCTCGATCTGGCCGCTGTTCCGTTCGAGGTCCAGGGCCGGCAGCGTCAGGTTGGCCCGGAGGGTCGACGGCACCGTGAGACGGTGGTACTTGACCATGTACGGCAAGACCTGCTGCTCAACCGCGCCTTCGGTGGCCCGGCGGGTGGCGTCGACTTGGACGCGCGCGCGGAAGGCCTTGGCGATGGCTAGAGCGAGCTGGGTCTTGCCGGTACCGGAGATGCCGGTCAAGATGACAAACCGCTTGGTCTGGAGCGCCAGCAGGTAGTTGCTGACCAGCTCGGCGGGGAAGTAGAGATCCTCGTCTTCCAGCATGCGCAGGAGCGTTGAGAACGGGATGGGTGGATTTCGTTCGACGGGCGGCTGATCTGCTGTCGGTGCACTCACGGCCGGGAGCCGATCGACGATCAGCGCCTGGAGCGCGGCGGCCTGGTCTGGCCTGACGATGAAATTGGTCCCCTGCGCGAGCTGGAGGATGGTCAGGTCGCGCAGCACCGGATGCTCGCGGAGCTCAGTGCGACGGATACGCTCGGGCAGAACATCGTCGATGCGGACGGGGACCTGTCGGTGTGTCCCTTGGAACCGGTCGGTGTCCCGGTAGAAGCGCTGCTCGGCCTCGGCTGACTCGCGGTCGCCCGGATCGGCGAGGATCGTGCCAACGGCAACGATGCCAGCATCCGGACCCGATATCCAGAAGTAAACCCGGTCGCCAGCCCTGATCTTATCTGCGTGCTGGCGCACCCCCCAGTAGATTTGAGGCAGCTCGCGCACGGCGGCCTCGATGTCGAACTGATTCGGGTCGCCCTGGAAGATCCAGGCTGGCTGGACGGCAATGGCGTCCTCAGCCTGGCCTGGCGCCTCGTCGCCGGGGTTGAGCGTCTTCACGCGGAAGCCATACTGCTGCACGTAGGCGTTCGCCTCGTCGCCACCGAGGAAGTCGCGAGATGCGGCACCGCTTGCCAGCGCGACGATTCGCTTCACGGGGTAGAGACGGCCGTCATGGGTGATGGCGAACCGGTGCGCGCCGAAACGTCCCTGTTCCCAGGTTTGCCACCTTGGGGTGCCGCGCTCCTCGCGATCGAAGCGCGCCATCGCCTCAAGAAGCGCGTCGCGGGACGTATCAGGTATCGGACTCATACGGCGATCCCCCGAGAGCAGGCCAGGATCGAGCGGCAGCGAACAACAGTGTAGAGGAGCCAACGCAAACCTGTCTTGGAGGCATGCAGATCAGGTGAGGACGCTGAGTCGCGTGATGGTTTCAGATAGATCTGACATCTTGACGTCCGTTATGCGTTGGAGCATCCGGCGGTACGCGCGCCAGACATCGCCGTCGGTGAGAATGGATTCAAGGGTTGCCAAGTCGTCTAGTGAGCAGAGGATCCACGCCAGTTGTTGTTTTCTCGCGGCAGGGCACGGGTCAAGGTCGAAGCCGCGCCAGATGCCGCGTTCCTGGTAACCGGGGAGGTTGTCGACCAGCAACATGAGGTTCCTCCTACGGGTCACGGCGCACAGGAAGAGCCGTTTCAGGATGATCGACACCACACGTGGATTGCTGGGCGGTGCTCCCAGGTAGCCCTCCACGCCAGCGGCGCGGTGAAGCCCGATGGCCATGTCAAAGATGCCGGTAAGCAGCTCCCTGACTGTGTGGTCAGGGAATCCTCGCAGGAGGCGCGCTAACTCGGTTTCAACGGGTGCGCCATCGGACACGAGCGGTAACCTTTCGCAGGAGCTTCTGGGCAACTGACGGGAAGCTCCGCAAACGCGGGTCAGCGTCAGTTACTGAAAACGGTGTAGCCGCGCCGTTTGAGCCGGCGAGCAAGCGCGCGTTCTCTGATCAGCGCCTCGTGCTGATTGGGCTGTGGGTTGCCGGCACGACGCATGAGATCGGGTCGGAGACGGAGCTGCGAGCCGAGGCCCAGACGGATCACGCGCTTGATGACGCGCGCCGAGTGGTGACCCTGCAGATGCTGGTGGAAGCGTTCTTCGACCGTCCTGGACGTCATCCCGACGTAGACGATCTCACGGTCGGGATTCTCGCGCTGGCCGACAGCATCGGGAAGCTCGATGACATAGACCCAATGCTCTCGCGGCGGCGTGTTTCCGGGCTGTATCTGAAATCGACGCGGCTCCTCCCCCTCAACAGGCGGCGCATCGGGTAGCGTGTCCGACATCAGGTTCGCCCTTCATGACGATCCGAAAACACCGTGTGGCAGGTGAAGGAAGCACAGCCTCGGCGCACCGGCAGTTACCGCCCAGTTACGTGGCAACCAGCATACTCGGTCGCAGCGGATGCCTCATGGCGGCGATACGCCATCGCCGTAGACCGTCGCCAGGGCGCACACACACGCCACCAGGCGCTCGACTTCGGTGATCACATTGGACTCTGGGATTGCCGGGCTCTGCCCCTCCGAGAGAGCAGTCATGTCGGCAACGAGGTCTTCGCACAACGCCATGTTCTGGTCAACCTAGCCCAGAGCGATTCTTGAGAAGCCAGTTCGCTCAATTCTCGATAGAGTGTCGGCACCAAATGCCGACACTCTGCGTCTCTCAATCGCAATGACTGCTCTACTTAGGCCGGGAGAGGCCGATGCGGAACTCATAATCGAGTAGCCGGCGGCATGCACTATGCAAGTGACTTGAGAGAAGGGTTCCGTTCTGTCAGCCGGTATACACATCCGGACCCTTTTGTACGTTAGAATGGGTACAGCAAGCGGAAAGGAGGCCATCATGGTGGTGAGTCTTCGTCCGATGGAAGTTCAGAAGATCACTGAGCCGCAGGCTGATGCTGAGCGTCGTGAGCGCGCGCGCGCTAGCATGCGACGCCTCGCACAGAAGCACCGGAAGTCCCTGGACCTTCTCGCGGCCTATGATCGCGGGGAGATTACCCGAGCGGATGTCCGGCGGGCTGCGCTCTCTTAACCTCACCTCGTTTGAGCGAAGAACCTGAAGGCGTCATCCGTCTCACGGCAGATGACGCCTTCACTGCGTATGCGATCGCGTGCGATTGCTCCGAGGACGCGGCCAGCAGTCTACTTCGATTTAGTGACCGCCTGGAAGCGGCGCTCGACCGGCCCGTGACATACGCTTACTATCAGAGCGCGGATTTAGCATTGCAGGCCGCTGCGCTGATACACGGGATTGCCGAAGGGCAACCGTTTGAAGACGGGAACAAGCGTACCGCTCAGCAGCTAGGGACGTATTTTCTCGCTGAGAGCGGCTTCGACATCGAGCCACCTTCCACAGCGTCGCTGGCGGATTGGATTCTCGCGCTGAGCGAACCGTCTCCGGATGACGAGCCGCGTCTCATCGAAGAGCGGCTCGGCATTGAAGACCTGGCAGACCTGATCAGACCATGTCTGGTGCCGGTTGAGGACTTCGACGGCTGACGCACATGGCACCGGGCGACGGTGTCACGGCGCGATCAGGTGATGGTACAGACGGGTTTCTTCAACCTGTGGACCGTCAGCCTGGGAGCGTCCAGCGAACAGAGCCGCGACGAGCACGATCCTTTCCGGGTTCGGCCAACCGCACGATGCGAGGAGCTGGGTCGTCACGGACGTGGACATAGAGGCTCGCCGTCATCGTAGCGTGCGGCGTCTTTCCAGTAGGACGTAGGATGCCCCTTCGCAGAGCCTCCTCTGTGATTTCGCGCGAAGTTAGAGGTCGACCGGCGGTTGCCAGTACAGCTATGGCTGCCTCCAAGTAGCCGGTACTCACAGAATCGGACTCCACGCTAGGTCATCTCACCGAGGCCGAGGGCGAATGGAGTAAGTGTAGCGGGCGGCGTCATAGCGGACTGCGCTGACACCCTCGCGGTGGAGCACGCTGTTCACCAGCCGGCGGTCGATGCGCGCATCGATGGCGACGAGGTGCTGCGCCAGGTCACGGGCCGTGAGCGGCCCAGAGCCACGCAGTGCCTCAATGGCGCCCTCCAGGACACGCCGACGCAGCATCTGCTCGTCGTCTTCGGACGCGGGCGTCGTGGGTTCCGATGGCGGCGTGGACGACACCGTGGCTGGCTGCGGGGCGGGGTGACCATCCGATGCTGGCTCGGCGAACAGCGGGTCGCGGTCGATCAAGGGTGGCTGCGATGGCAAGCGCGTCTGGGCCGGCCGTGGCTGCGGTCGGGAAGTCGGCTCTGCCTTCACCTCGGCGAACAGCGGATCGCGGTCCAGCAACGTCGGTTGGGACGGCAGACGTGTGACTGGTGCCTGCCTCGACGGCCCATTCGACGCGGCAACCCGATGCCCCTGCGTGACGCCATCCACTCGGGCGGCGGATTGCGTCGAGGCAGCCGTGGTCGTGGGCGCGCTCATGGCTGTTGCACTCGGGCGCTCCGTGGGCTGCCGTGTGGCGGCGCCGTCGTTGGCCGGCAGCTGCCAGCCCGGGCCGGTGTACGGCGTGCCATCGCGGTTCGGATGGGCGATACGCAGATCGGCAGGTGGCGGATCGAGGCGGGTCTGGTACGGCGCGCCCGTCCGCTCGGCCTCGGAGAGAGCGTCGTAGATCTCCAGGATCACGCGCTTGGTGCGATACTCGCCGTGCCGCTGCTCGTCCCGACGCTTGACGATCGGAAACGTCTCCATGATGTAGTCGACGTCGTCGCGCTCGATGCCGTAGAGGCGGAAGTAGAGGGCGTCGAGCTCGGCGCGGAGCAGGAAGCGGCGATCTTCGTCCCAGCGGAACGGCGGGCCGTCGTAGCCGACATCTCTGGCGAACGGCTCCAGATCCCAGGCCGTGTAGGTCAGCTCCAGCACCCTCGGCACGATGAACGCGATCTCTGTGGGGCCGTAGGCTTTGGGCGGCAGTACGGGAAGTTGCCGAAGTATGAAGTGGCTGAGATGCGTTCCACCGACCTTGAACCGCGTCGAGAAATCGAAAACCGTCGAGTTCACGCAGGCGAGGAACACCGAATTCAGGAGCCCGGTAGCATCGCCTAAGATGACGAGCGGGGACCCTTCTACTGTGGCAACGCGGGGCAGGATTGCAAATATTGACGTTCGCTCATCTGTTGATCGGGCAATGTTTCTGAAAGTGAGAATCCACTGGAGCTGCCACTTATCCGTAAACCAATCCTCAATAAGGTCAGCCTTCACATGGAAGCGAGGCCTGGCCAGTTGGTAGGGATCGGATAACTGCCCCTCACTGAGACGAGGCAACGTAGTCGACTCGTCTGACGGCCGCAAGCCTTCGTATGTGCCGAAGCGATGATTGAATTGGTGAAACATCTTCGCTTCATATATTCGAACGTAGTCACCTACAGCGGCTTTCAACAAAGGTGATCGAAGAAGATGCGGGACGGTAGCCGGAGCGTGATGACGGGCGGAGCGTCTGGAACGCGTGGGAGGACAACCGGAGCCGTGCGGCGGCGTGGTGAGTGCGTG
>JADLFM010000116.1 GCA_020845495.1 Chloroflexota bacterium | reverse complement strand
GGTCGCGAGCTCGCGCGTGCTCATTGCCGCTGCCCCGTCAGCACGGACTGGAGCTGCTGGACCGGGTAGTCATCACTGAACGACCGGGTGATCGGGTCGAGCGCTTCCCAGGCGCCGCCGTTGACGCGGTACCGGGCTGTGAAGGTGACCTCCACCGTGATGCTGTAGGCGCCGCCGGCCGCCAGCGACGACTGTTCGTAGACGTGGCGGATGTCGCTCTCGGCGGGATAGCGCTGCCCGAGCGAAGTTGTCTCCGCGGTTGTCCCATCGCCGAAGGACCAGCGATAGACCAGCGGCTCGACCTCGACATCAACCGTGACGCTGGCAAGCGCGTCCGACGAGTTGATCGGCGATCCGTCGTAGCCGTCGATCCAGAACCAGGACGAGAGTGCGACGAGACCGGTTGCCGGGTTGGCTTCGATGGCGATGTCCGGGATCGGCAGGTGGTTGAGGAGTTCTTGGGCGATCGCCACGGGATCAACGCCGTCGTCATCGACGAATACCACCTGCACATTGGCTCCAGATGGCGTCCCAATCGGGATCCAGATGGATGAGAAAAACCCGTCGTCGCACCTCACGCTGCCGAGGGCGTGGTTGGGGTGGTCCCGCAGTCCCTGCTGGTACCACGGCGACTGCGAGAGCACGATGCCGATGTTGTCGACGCTGATCCGGCAGGAGCGCGTCCGTCCCGTGCTGACGGAGGTGCTGGCTGACGAGGTTGGTCCGGCTCCGGGAGATTCCTGGGCGACGCTGATGTAGACCGTGACTCCATTGGGTCCCGAGCGAACGGAGACGCTCGTCGACGTCCTCATTCCGGCGTCGGGTACGTGACGGCCGTCATCGCCATCGGCCCGAGCTGGGACCGCGGCCATAACGAGAACGGAAGCTGCTGCTATCAGAACCGCGAGTGCTTGGTGGAACAGGCGAAGATGGCGAGGTCTCATTCGGTGGACTCCTGTCTGATGCCGTCGAAGACTTTCCACACGCCGTCGATGCGATGCATCGTCACGGTGTCGCGAAGGACCTGCGGGGTGGAGGGTGTTGGGCGAAGGGGCCGGTGGGTCGCGGGGTCGAGGTAGTAGCTGTAGTTCTCGTACTCATCAAAGATGACTGCCCGTTCCCCGACGATCTCAACGACGATGGGATTGAGGTGGACGACTTGCTCAACGGCCCGGTCATCAGCGACAAGCCCAGCGATCTCCGCCACCCCGCGCTCCAGGCGGGGTCCGGTCATCACCTCGTCGAGTCGGCTGTCGTCGCGATTGCGTAATGCCTCCGCGTAGACCTCCCAATACCTTTCGTACCCCGCGAGGACCTCCGCCTCCGGGTCGGGGGTCGCAGTGGGTTGCGGGACCGTCGGCGTCGTGCTGGGAGTATTGACCGTGGCTCTTGCGGTCGGCGTTGGGTCAGCGTCGTCACCACCGCAGGCGGCAGCCAGCGCTGCGAGCAGCAG
The DNA here is from genome assembly GCA_020845495.1 of Chloroflexota bacterium. The sequence goes on along the minus strand of JADLFM010000116.1, from coordinate 2,169 downwards.
GCTGCCCGTCATCCCTCGCGTGGTGCCTCGCCAATCCATCCGGTCTACCTCCTACGGCCCTGCGCTCTCGACGCCGTAGCGCGGCTCCGCGGACGCGCCGGCAGTCACTTCGACGCCGTCTATGCCCACGACCCGCAGGAAGCCCGTCGTCGCCTGACGCGAGACCGAGACCTCCACCCGGTCGGATAGCACCGACACCACGTAATCGAGGTCGCCTTCGGCGTCCAGGTAGAGGGCGGCGGCATCGCGGGCCAGCTGCTCGTCGAGCACCACTTCGCCGGTCGAGCGGTAGACTGCCTCGTCTATCTGCATGGCCCCCGCCGCCGCTGCAGCGTCGGCCACGTTCTGCAGGTCGCGCCGCTGGGCGAACACGAGCCCGCCGTCCGAGACGAGCCCGACCACGCTCACCACGCCGACCATCATCAGCGCGACCATCACGAGGACCTGGCCCTCGTCACCTTGGAGCCGCCGGATGACACTCATCGGTCGGCTACCTCCCGGCTCCGATAGAAGTCGATCCGCTCCGAGTGGCTGGCGCCCACCTCCACGTCGAAGAAGCTCAGCAGCGGCAGGTCGGAGAGCGAGACGCTGTATTCGACGTCGGACGTCACCGTGCCGCCCCGGCTGAAGCCGCCCGAGTCGAGATCGATAGTGAGACGGCTGCCATCGAGCCCGTAGCCGCCGGCGACGTTCTCGCCAGCGGTCAGCGCGTCGGCGATGCCCTGGTCTTCTGACGGCGCCACCGCAAGCGCTCTGCTGGACTCTCGCGCTGCCGCCTGCACCGCAATCTTCGCCTCGGTGATGCGGCCAACAGCGAGTACACCGAAGATGAGCACGAGCAGCACCGGAATCGCAAGCGCGGCCTCGACGAGTGCCTGTCCGGACTCACCGTGCGCCCCTCCCAAGATCGAGCGGAGCCTACGGACCACGGCGGAAGCCCTCCTTCCGCATCTCGGCCTCGGCGTCGATGGAGATCGTCTGGCTGCCGATCCAGGGGATGATGAGCGGGTAACCGCCGCTGGCATTCACGGTGACCCACTCCTCCGATTCCGACGCGCTGACTCCAAACCCATCGCCAACGCTGCCAAGGCCCGACCGAAGGACGTCCAGGGTCCGCGCCTCGGCGACCGCCGGGTCGCCGTCCTCGGCCGCGCCAAGCCGGGCGCCTTCCTGTGCGGCCGTGCTGGCCACGTTCTGGGCGTGATGGACGAGTCCGAACTGCACGATGCCGATCAGGACGATGAGCAGCAGCGGGAGCACGAGTGCGAACTCGACCATGCTCTCGCCCGCCTCGCCGCCGGCCAGGCGTCGCAAGCGCAGCCGCCGCGGCCTAGATGCCGCCGATCTCATCCGTGATGCTCTCAAAGACCCCGACGACGCCCTCGCCAAGCGTCTGGACGGCGACGAGCGCCACGACTGCGATCAGGGCCGTGACGAGGGCGTACTCCACCATCGACTGGCCTGACTCGCCGGGTGGCAGTAACGCGAGGATTCTTCGGTGCAGATTCATGAGGTTCTCCTTTCTGACGGGGCCTCCTGTCAGTCGCTCAACCCGAGCAACTGCACGCCCGCGGGGTAGAGCAGGACGACCAGGAAGACTGGGAAGATGAAGAGGGTGACGGGAAAGAGCATGCGGATGCTGCTCTTCTCTCCTTCGGCGATGAGGGTCGTGCGCTTCCGCTCGCGGACCGTGTCGGCGAGCGTGAGCATCACCTGGCCCAGCGGCAGTCCCTGGTCGAGCGCCGACTGCCAGGCGTCCGCCATCGAGACGATCTCCTGGACGCCCTCGCGTGCAGCCAGCGCCCGCAACCCCTCCGGGTGAGTCATCGTGCCGAGCCCGGCCTCGCGCGCGACGTTGCGGAGACCGTCGCCGAGGACGCCCTTCACCTGCCGGCTCACGTCCAGGAGGGCCTGCTCCGGCGAGAGGCCGGCGCTGGCCGCCATCGCAAGCAGGTCGAGGACGGTCGGAAGCTCCATCAGGACCTGTTGCCGCCGTTGCGATACGTGCCGCTCCAGCAGCCAGTCTGGCTGGATGAAGCCGGCAAACCCACCGGCAAGCCATGTCCAGATCGGCCAGGGCCCGAAGGGCTGGAGCCCCGCGAGGTTGAGGGCCGGGAAGCAGGCGAAGAAGAGCAGACCGACGGCCAGCTTCTGCCCGAAGAACTGGCT
>JADLFM010000115.1 GCA_020845495.1 Chloroflexota bacterium | reverse complement strand
TGCACCCCTGGCTGGAGGCCGAACTGACGGCGATCCTGGCGACGCTGCCCGAGCCGCCGGCCCAGACCGAGGCCGAGCGCCGCGCGACCTGGCAGCGCTGGCAGGCCGGGCTCACCGTCCGGTTCACCCTGCCCGACCGCCTGCCCCCCTCCGTTTGCTGCTCGTGCTCGACAATCTGAGCGGCCACAAGACCCCGAGCCTGGTCCTGTGGCTGGTCGCGCACGGCTGGAACGCCGACCCCACCCCCTTCGACTGGGGCGGCAAACGCCAACTCCGCGCCAGCACAGCCGTCAGCGCCACCGCCACGCCCTCGGCGGCTCCGGCGCCATCGCTCGTCGGCCGATCCATCGCCGACCTACTGCACTCGATCAATGGCGACGCTCATGCCAAGTGACCCACTAGCCGTGGCCGGGCTTCCAGCGGCCTCGGGTGAAGGCGTGCAGCCACCTCTGATGCCGAAAGGCGTTGAGCACTCGGCGTTGCCGGCGTTGTCGATGAAGTCGAGGATACGGCCGTTCCAGCATGTCCAGCGAACTGGTCCGATTCAACGTCGCTTCCCGAGCGTACGGCCTTCACGTCAGACGATGTCCTGCACGTCAATCGATCGGGTCAGAAGCTCAATTCATGGTACTCAGCATCGACGCTCCGGGCGCACGATGAATCTGGGCTCACGAGATCACGATCACCTCGTGATCCTGGACTTGCGTGATCTCGAAGCGCACATGTCCATTGCCGACCTGTGCGGCAACCGTGTGATCGCTGACGAGGAGGCGCACCTGCGCGCCTGAGACACCGTCACGGAGCGGCAGCGTCACCGTCACGGGACCGACTGGCACGATCTCGTGGACGGGGGCACGCCAGGTACCAGCGCCGCTCAAGTTGACCACGTGGAGAATCAGCCGCCCAGGCTGCTCGTACAGGTGGCAGTCCAGCAACCCTGGACCATCCACCTGTACTGGCAGACGGCCATTGGCTGCCCACCGCACCACATTCGCCAGCAGGTCACCGTGATCGGGCAGGTAGTCCCTGCCGAAACAGCGGTCAACATCCGCCGGCAGGTAGGCGACTCGGCCGCCACCCATCTCGTTGAGCACCAGAGCGGGGAGCGTGGTTGTTGGCGTCCGCATCCATGACATTTCTGGTGGGTAGATCGGGAACGGCGGGATGTAGGTGATCGGCGCCAGTGCAGACGGCGCTGTCCGTACAACCTCCAGGCGTCCGCCGAACGGCAGCACGTCCGTCTCGTCGAAGCCTCGAAGGACCGGGTGGCGTTCAGCCCCGAGCGGAGGCTCGGTACCAGTCAGCGGGCCGTACACACCTGCCCGCAGTTCCGGCGTGAGACGCAGGTAGGTATGCTGCGCCCACCGCTCCCAACTCACATCCGCTGAGCCGGCCGAGCCGTGGTGCGTGCCAGTCGCATGGCAACCAAAGAGATCGGCCAGCCCGAAATCGTCACGCGGGTCACCCCATTCATCGTACCGGCTCGTCTCCCCAGTTGCGACCACAGCGCCGCCACGTGCCACAAACTGCCGGATCTGCTCGCACTGCTGGTCAGACAATGCCCCAACATTCGGGAGGATCAGCACGGACAGATCACCACCGTCCCGCTCCACGTGATCTGCATGGACAGGGATCGAGGGGATACGCGCGCGCATCAACGCCTGCATGACGCCGGCATGCGGCAGCGAGACGCGACCTCGGGCATCGTCACGCCCGAAGAAGTCAACATTGCGCTGCGACCAGACCACGCCAACAGTAGCTGCCGGCCGGCGATTGACCAGGTACTCCTGGTGCTGCTCGTGCCACCGAAAGATCGGCTCGGCCACGCGGTACTGACGACGGTCCTCATGGTACGCCCCGATGTGGTGCCACCACGGCTGCACGCCGCCAGCAAATCCTTCGACAGCCCACATGCGAACCTCGGGCTCGGGCTTGCTGGCGAGGCGAAACGTCGGCTGCCCGGATTGGTAGTGGGCGGTGCTCTCAGGTATGAGCTTGTCCCATCCCATCAGGCCGTGAATGATCTTGCCAGCGTCGGCGTTGTCCGCGAAGCCGAATCCCAAGCGCCGCGCCTGGTGATCGAGCATCACGATCTCGGAACGCTCGCAGATCGCCTTGTGGTCCCGGAAGCGGGTGGCCTGGGTGACGATGTCGCCGCTGTTCATCCCGAGATACAGGCAAGAAGGTCCACCAGCAGTCTGGGATGTGCGGTTGAACAGGTCCCAGATCTCCAACCGCCGAGCATAGCTCCACATGATCCACTGACGATAGGCAGGGCTGTCCCAATCTGCAGTCTCTGGTAGGGCGAGCCCCGTGGCCTTGCGAAACCCCCTGGCGCAGTAGTCGCAGAAGCAGATGCGGCCGCGGTCCAGGCCGCTCCAGCTGTTGTCCGTGAAGCCGTCTGGATGGGAGCGCTCCACGATCTCCCCGATCACGGACGGAATATGCTCGTCGTAGTACGGACTGTTGATACAGGTGATGAACAACTCGCCTTCGCGATAGGGACGCCCCTCAGCGTCTCGGGCCATCCAATCCGGATGCTCCAGGAACATCGGCTCGTGGGCGCGGTTGCAGTCCATACGCGCCAGCACCGCCAACCCCTCGTCGCGGGCGGCGGCGACAATCTCCCCAAAGAGGTCGCGATCGCCCAGAAAATCGGCGCGGTGCTGTGCCAGGTGGCTCGGATAGTAGGCGACGATGCCACCAGCGTTGACGATGACGCCCTGAATGCGCGTGCGGCGCCAATGCTCCCGCCACCATTCCAGATCGTACCGACGCGGATCGAGTTCGGTAAGATTCGTCTGGCCCCATCGGTAGGTGCCCCGAAACCAGGGTGCTGGCGTGTCCATGAGCGCACGCTCCTACAGCTCGTGTGTGCATCACAGAATCCAGGAACTGAAACTCCCGGATGCGTTCCATGCGCGAGTGCGCCTCTGCACGTTCGGGTGCATCTTGGCGCCGCTGTCGGCTTGACAGCCAGAAGACTGCGCCGTACGATGGGCATCGTAAACGTTTTCGGAAACGTCTTCAACGACACGCTTCGGGAGACGGTGGCACGTGCCATCACACGGACAGGGCAGTCCGCGGCCGACGATCCGAGATATCGCACACGTCTCTGGCGTCTCGGTTTGCACGGTGTCGCGCGTCCTTAACGATCGACCTGACGTCGCGCAAGGGACGCGTGAGCGGGTCCAATCAGCCATCACCGACGTGCGCATCGTGCCGGCCGCTGCCGCACGCGCCCTGCCGAAAGGTGGGCGCCCGGCCATCGGGCTACTGACCTACGACGGCTTCGCGTCTGCACCGTTCTATCAGCGCGTCATTGAGGGCGCAATGATGGAAGCGACACGGCAGGGCTCTGCACTGATCGTGACGCCAGTCGGGAGGGACACCCATAGCCCCGATCTCGGCGTTGATTTCTTGATTTCGCACCGGGCGGCTGGCGTCGTCCGTTCCAGCACAAGCCACTGCCGCGCGCGCGTCCAGTCGGCATCTTCTGCGCCGTGCAGCGCTCTACGCGGGCATGGTCGCTGTGGGGGCGGCGATGATGATTCCGCACATCGTGAACATCGCCCCGCTGTACGTGGCGTTCAAATCGTTCAACTGGATCAACACGCTCTACCCGCTCATCGTACCGCCGATCTTCACCGGCAGCTTCGGGGCCTTCCTGATGCGTCAGTACTTCCTGACCGTCCCGGAAGAGCTTGAGGAGGCGGCACGCATCGACGGAGCCGGGACCGTGACGATCTTCACCCGCATCATGGTGCCGCTGGCGAAGCCAGCCCTGGCTGCCCTCGCTATCTTCACGTTCATGGGCACCTGGAACGACTTCTCCAACCCGCTGTTGTTCGTCAACAGCACGTCGAAAATGACGATCACCCTCGGGATCGCCAGGCTGCGTGGTGAGTATGCGAATGCGTGGACGGTCATGCTGGCTGCCGCCACGGCTTCTGTGGTTCCGATCCTAATCGTCTCCGTGCTCGCGCAGAAGCATTTCATCCAGGGGATCACCCTGACCGGCCTCAAGACCTGAGATCAAGCGCGTTCTGGAGACGAACGGTGCCGACGATGCGGCGCTGACTGAAGACGGATTCTCGCGTGGGGACCGAACGATCAATCCGCGTGCCGCCACCCGTGACGATGTGGAAGCAATCTATCGAGCCGCGCTGTAGTCCAAGGAGCGGAGCAGTCGCCTGAACAGTCCCCGCCACGTTCGGTGCTCGAAGGAGCGAGGCCAGCGGCGGGTTCCTTGCACGATCCGTGTGTGTCCGGCTGGTACGGATCTCTGACAGCCCAGGATCTCCTGTTTGTTGCGTCGTAGCTCGAGTGACCATGGCGGTCCTCGCTGAGCACCTGGAGTGGGACCATGTCTTTGTTCGGCCTGCACGAAGTGCGTATGACTCGGATGCTCTCCCGTCGCCGATTTCTCGGTGTCGCTGTTGGCAGCACGAGCCTGTTGCTGGTGACCGCCTGCGGCGGGACGCAGGCGCCTGCACCCGCCAAGCCCGCTGAGCCGGCGAAGCCCGCCGAGGCTGCCAAGCCGGCAGCGGCCGCTCCAACGACCGCGCCCGCGGCCCCGGCTGCCCCTGCGAAGCCGGCCGATGCTGCCAAACCTGCCGAAGCCAACAAGCCCCCGGGGACCATGGCGGCAACGGCACCGGGACGGACGTCCCCGACGGGTGACAACCTGATGCGCGCACCCGAGCCGAATCCGAAGCGTGGCGGCACGTTGCGCACGGCCTACGGCATCACCGTCGCCAGCTACGACTTCCACCAGGGCGGCGGCGGCCCGCTGGTCATGGCGTTCGACAACCTCGTGACGCTGAATATGACAGACGGATTCGCCACTATCGTCCCCGAACTGGCTCAGACCTGGGACATCTCCGAGGATGGCAAGACCTACACGTTCAAAATGCGGGACGGTGTGAAATTCCACGATGGCACGCCGTTCACGGCCGACGACGTTGTTGCCACCTACCAGCGCATCATCTCGCCGCCGCCCGACATGGTCAGTGTGTATCGCGAGAGCATGGCGGTCGTGGACAAGGTCGAACTGATCGATCCGATGACCATGCGGTTCGTGCTCAAGCACCCATGGCGTCCGTTCCTCGGGGCGCTGACCGGCGTGAACATGGTCATCTACTCCAAGAAGTCGCTCACGGAGAACAACGGCGACATGCGGAAGGTGATCGCTCCGGGGACGGGCGCGTTCATCTACAAGGAGTACAAGCAGGCCGAGCGCTGGGTCTTCGAGCGCAACCCAAACTACTGGAACAAGGAGCTGCCCTACGTCGATCGGGTCGAAATGCTGCACGTCCCAGCCTGGACGGATCGCGGCACGACCGTGCTGGCGGGACAGGCCGACTTCTCGTGGAACGTCTCCAAGGAGATGTACGACGAAGGGCAGAAGCGGACCGACGTGGTCGGCACCCGGATTCTGCCGCACTTCGGCGCCTCCTACCACGTGGAGGTCAACAACAAGAAGAAGCAGTTCGCCGATCCACGGGTACGGCGGGCGATCCACCTGGCGGTGAACCGGCAGAACCTGATCAAGGCCTATGCGAACCAGGAGTTCATCACGATGGATCGCTGGGTCTCCCATGCGAACACCTACGCGATGCCGCTCGCGGAGATCGAAAAGCTGCCAGGCTACCGCGCGGACAAGGCTGCCGACATCGAGCAAGCGAAGAAGCTGCTCGCCGAAGCCGGCTACCCAGATGGATTCGACGCGGAGCTGATGTCTGCCGATGTCGCGCCGCACGCCCAGTTGATGGCCCCGGCCATCCAGGACCAGTTGAAGAAGTCGCTCAACATCCGGACCACGATCAAGGTGGCGGAACGTTCGCTACTGGTGCAGTCGCTGGCGAGCGGCGAGTACGACATGCAGCTCAGCACTGACTACGGCACCGACATCCCCGACCCCGAGTTGATGTGGACCCGCCAACTCAAGACCGGGGGATCGCAGAACTGGTCGAAGTACTCGAACCCGAAGCTCGACGCAATCCTGGAGAAGCTCAAGACCGAACTCGACGACAAGGCGCGCCAGCAGCTGTTCTCCGAGGGCTTCGACGTGCTCGACGAGGACCCACCCTTCCTGATGCTCGGCTTCGCAGACCATCTGCCGATGTGGCGCAAGCAGGTGCACGGTGTCGTGGCGAACTGGCGCCACACGCAGTGGGGCCGGCTGCACACTGTCTGGCTCGAGTCTTAGGGCGGCCGTGAACCCATGCAGCGATATCTACAGCAGAGACTGTTGGCGACCATCCCGACGTTGTTCGGCATCACGGTCCTGATTTTTCTGGCGATGCGGGTCCTCCCTGGGGACCCGCTCGCCTCGATCTCTGGCGAGGGGCAGGCGACGCGCGTGCTCAGCGCAGAGGAGTTGCAGCGCGCGCGCGCGTCGCTTGGTCTCGACCGCCCATACGTTGTCCAGTACGCGGAATGGGTTGGGAACGTGCTCCGAGGAGACCTGGGGTCGTCGTTTTGGCGTGGCGAGAAGACCTCGGAGCTGATCGCCCGCCGCGGGCCGGTCACGGCGCAGATCGCATTGATGGCCCTGACACTCGCCTGGGTGATCGGCATCCCGGTCGGCATCTTCAGCGCCGTGCGGCGAAACACACCCAGTGACTACGTCTTGCGCGTGATGGTGACGATCTTCCTTGCCGTTCCGAGCTTCTGGATCGGCCTGATGGTCATCCTGGCCGGCGTCGTGTTCTTCACCTGGCGACCGCCGCTCACGATCATCTACTTCTGGGACAACCCTGCGCTGAATCTGCAGATCACCAGCGGCCCGGCCCTCGCCACGGGCCTGGGCCTCGCGGCAGTCATGGCTCGTTTCGCGCGTTCAGCGTGCCTGGAAGTGCTGAACGAGGACTACGTCCGGACCGCCCGCGCGAAAGGCCTGGTTGAGCGCGTCGTCCTGATGCGCCACGTCTTCAAGAATGCGCTGCTTCCCGTCGTGACGGTTTCCGGCCTCGCTCTTGGCGGCTTGCTGGGTGGGTCGGTGGCCGTAGAGCGTGCCTTCGGGGTGCCGGGGCTGGGACTGGCCCTGGTGTTCGCTCTGGCCGAGCGAGACTGGAACGTCATCCAGAACCTCGTCCTGCTCTACGGTGTGATCTTCACGACGATCAACCTGCTCGTGGACCTGAGCTACGGCTGGCTCGATCCCCGAATTCGCTACTAGGCGGTCGGCATGGCCGCGATGATCGGCGATCCATGTGCGCCTCTCGGACTCACCAGAGGAGAAGGCTATGCCCGAGCACGGAGCCAGTGCTCGCGTGAGCGAGCAGTCGCTCGCCCGCTCCTCTACGTGCGAGAGGCGCTGCAAAGCCCTGTCACCCATGAAGGTTTCCGATGAGTGAGTCTCCGACCGCCACCCTCAGCGCACAAAGCCGTGTGCAACCCAAGCCCCAATCCACGGCCGCGCGTCAGCAGCTCATCCGCCGATTCCTTCGGTCGTCGCTGCTCGGAACGCTGAGTCTTGCGCTGCTGCTCGTCGTCGTGGCGGCGGCGGCCGCCGCTGAAGGGCTGGCACCCTACGATCCGATCGAAACGGACTATGCCGCGCTGAAGGAGGAGCCTTCCCGTGACCACTGGCTGGGCACCGACGCACTCGGGCGGGACGTGCTCAGTCGTCTGATCTACGGCGCGCGCGTCACCCTGATCGTCGGCGTGTCGTCGGTCCTGCTCGGCGACGGCCTCGGGTTTCTTTGGGGGCTTGTCAGCGGCTACACCGGGGGCCGTTTCGACACGATCAGCCAGCGCATCCTCGACGTGCTGATGGCATTCCCGGCGCTGATCCTCGCGCTCCTGCTGATGGCTGGCCTCGGCCCTGGGCTCCATACGGTCATCATTGCCATCGCAGTGACCCGCGTGCCGCTCGCAACCCGGGTGATCCGGTCAGTGGTGATCTCGGCGAAGGAGCAGCCGTATGTCGAGGCTGCCCGAGCGCTGGGGGCCGGCTCGTGGCGGGCGATGCTCTATCACCTCGCCCCGCAGTGCGTCGCGCCACTCCTGGTCGTGGCCAGCTTCAATCTTGGCACGGCGATTTTTGCAGAGGCCGCGCTCAGCTTCCTAGGTGTCGGCGTCCCGCCACCCACGCCGAGCTGGGGCAGCATGCTGGGGAGCGTGCTGGCCGAAGCCTTCAGGCCACCATGGTGGCTCGTGGTCTTCCCAGGCCTCGCGATCACGATCACGATCGTTGCGGCGAATCTGCTGGGCGATGCGCTGCGTGACTTCCTCGATCCCAAAATGAAGCGGCAGGTTGAAGGCTGACGCCGCACCATCGGAGGACCAATTGCCAACCACGAACGACGCGATCGGTGTCGGCGTCATCGGCGCTGGCCTGGTGGGACCCACGCATGCGGAGGCAGCGGCTCGAGCACCCGGCGGGCAGCTCATCGCCGTCTGCGACCTCGTCGCCGAACGCGCCGAAGCGGTTGCCGAGCAGCATGGCGCGATCCCACTGACTGAGGTCGATGCGCTCCTCGAACGACGCGACATCCAGATCGTGTCGATCTGCCTGCCAACGCGGCTCCACCTCGATGTCGCCGAGCGCGCCGTGGCCGCTGGGAAGCACATCATCGTCGAGAAGCCCCTCGAGCTGAGCCTGGAGCGGGCTGACCGACTGCTGCAGGCCGCGCGGAAGAACAACGTGCAAGTAGCGGCGATCTTCAATCGGCGGTACATCCCAGCCCTCAAAGCCACCAAGCGTGCCGTCGAAGAGGGACTGCTCGGGGACCTGATCGCGGCGGACATGTACTACAAGAGCTTCCGGACGCAGGAGTACTACGACGACTCAGGCTGGAGAGGGACCTGGGAAGTCGAGGGCGGAGCCGCGCTCATCAACCAGGGTATCCACGGCGTAGACCTCCTCCGCTGGGTCGCCGGGGCGGTCGCCAGGGTCTTCGGCTACACCGATCACCTGCGCCGCGCCATCGAGGCCGACGATACGACAGCGGCTGTCGCACGCTACGCCAACGGCGCGATGGGGGTGATCCAGGCAATGACCTCCATCGAACCTCGGCTGCCAGATCGGCTGGAGTACCACGGCACGAAGGGCTCCATTCAACTGGCCAACTACCGCATCTCGAGCTGGTCGGTCCCGGGAGCTGAGTCATGGCCGGATGCGGTGGTAGCCGAGGAAGAAACGCTGCTCGCGTCGACTCGGAGCCTGGAGTCGGCCGGCCATCACGCGCAGATCGCCGAGATCGTGGCGGCGATTCGTGACGGACGGCCGCCAGCCGTGACCGGCGAGGAGGGGCGTCGCTCGCTTGAGGTAGTGCTCGCGATCTATGAGTCCGCGCGGACTGGCCGTGAGGTCAGCATTCCTGCGTGACGCCCCATGAGCGAGTCATCGTGCAACGTGGACGCCTGCGATCGTCGGATTTGCAGAAGCAGTAGCGCATACCGAAGCACGTCGCCCGGCAAAGAAAAGGACGCCGCCGGCAACCGCGCGCGGCAGGACACCGGACCGCAGACCACAAACGACGCCTACAACGCCGACAACCGCCCACTGTCCACCAACGCGGGTCCCGTTGTGATCTGGCGTCAGTGGCCGCCGACGTGCAGCGCCGCGGCGCGGCGCTCCTCGATGGCGTTTCGGACCAGCGCCGAGTAGCGGTACACCACGTGGGCCAGCTTGCCGTACGGGATCATGATGAAGAAGGCGGCCACC
>JADLFM010000114.1 GCA_020845495.1 Chloroflexota bacterium | reverse complement strand
TGGAACTGGCCGTGCAGAAAACCGAGCCACACCCCGCTCGGTCGGCGCCATTGCTGGGGCGTCTGCGCTCTGGTAGAATATGCGAGCTACGGGCCTGTGGCGCAGCGGGAGCGCGCTTCCTTGGCATGGAAGAGGTCAGGGGTTCGATTCCCCTCAGGTCCACCAGGCAGCCAGTTTGAGGATCCTTCGGGATCCTTTTTCTTCGAGTAGCGTCTCGCGTTGTCGCCAGATCATGTCGCGTTCACTCTGCGTTCATCGAGGTGGTGTCAAAGGCCTCCGCATTCTTCCATGAATGAAAGCCCTACAGGGCCGAACCGGTCGGTTTGCCTGGCAGGCAATTCCCGTAGAAGGGTGAGCTTGCCACCATGAAGGCGCCACGACGGCGGACCTGGGCCATCCACGGCAGTCCGACCTGTCCGACAACAGCATCGGGACCACCCTCAGGAGCCTGAAGGCGTTCACACGATGGATGCAGAGGAACGGCTGGACGGAGCGGGATCGCATCGCTGATATGAAGCAGCCCACAAGAAAACCACCGTCCAGGTCACGCTGCGATGGCACATCCAGCACGGCCACAGCATCTTCCCGAGGTCGATGCGTCGCGAGCGGATGCAGGAGAACCTGGACATCTTCGACTTCGCCCTGTCGAGCGAGGACATGGCGTCGCTGGATGGACTGGATCGAGGCGAGCGCAGGCGGACCGGACCAGATCCTGACGCCTTCACTCCGAGGGGCTGACCTGCCACGGCAACGCGGCCAACCAGCGTGTCGCCAGACGCCGCGCTAAGCTCGGTTCCGGAGCGCGTGGCCGCTTGCGCGGCATGAGCATCCCCTCCGCGAGGGGAGCCCATGACGCTATCGTGCCCCAGCATCCATCAGCATTGCGTGGCAGTCGTTGGGGTTGGACTTACCTAGCCGGCCAGTGCTCGCAGAATGGTGGCCCAGGCGGTCGCGCCAGCGTCGCGGTGGCCCCTGGCCCGGTCAGCGATCCAACCGGCGCGTCCGTGAACCGGCTCCATCTCGGCGGTTGCGGCGGCTCCGGCCTCGGCAGCATCGGCGGCCTTCGTCAACGCATCGGCTGCCGATTGCCCGGCCGTTGCCGCCTCGCGTGCAGCGGCGGCAGCCGGCGCGAGAGCGTCAATCGCCGTGCGCTGACCAACGTCGGCCTTGCCACGGTCCTTCATACCCTGCGCCGCCGCTTCGAGAGCATCAGCGATATCGGTGGCCTCCAGATCGAGCTTACCGCGCACCCTGGTCCCCGCCCGCAGCAACGCCGTTGCCGTCAGCGTCCCCATGGTCGATGGGGCGACGCGCCCGATCTGCATGGCGACCTGGGACAACAATTGGCCGGCATCCTGGGCCGGTGGCGTCTCGATCAGCGGCCGGATCGCCGCGAAGCCCGTCGCCATCGTCACGCCGAGATCGCCATCCCCGGCGATGGCGTCGAGGGCACAGAGTTCGTCGCGCGCCGCCTCGAGGCGCTCGGCCACGCGGCCGAGCGCCTCGCGCAACTGGTCAAACGTCAGTACCTGCTCGCTCATCGTACGTCCCCCTCAGGCTTGCAGGAAGAACGGCGAATCGGCCGGCGCGTCGATGAAGCGCGCCAGTTCGTTGTCAAGCTCCAGGACCGAGATTGACGCGCCGGCCATCTCCAGCGAGGTCACGTACTCGCCAATGTACAGCTTGTGGACGCGGTGGCCGCGCTCGGCCAGCCGTGTGTGCACGCGCCGGTACACGATGTAGAGCTCCTCCTTGGGGGTCGCACCGAGCCCATTGACCAGGACCGCCAGGTCGCTGCCCTGCGTCGGCTGTAGGTCGTTCAGGATCCGGTCCAGAAGTTCGTCCGCGACTTCATCGGCAGGTCGAATCGCTTCGCGCGAGACACCGGGCTCGCCGTGGATGCCCATACCGATTTCCATCTGGCCGGCCGGAACCTCAAAGTTCGGATGACCGACAGCCGGCAGCGTACACGGCGCCAGCGCCACGCCCATCGAGCGGGTTCGGGCGAACGCCTTCTCCACGGTGGCCTTGACGGTTGCCAGATCGGCGCCGGCCTCGGCGCAGGCCCCTGCCACCTTGTATCCGAAGAAGATGCCAGCGATCCCACGACGGCTGCTGCCACGCTCCGGTGGTGCTGACGCGACGTCGTCGGCGCCGAGCACGGTCTCGACAGCGATCCCCTCGGCGGCGGCCATCTCAGCGGCAAAGTCGAAGTTCATCACGTCGCCGCCGTAGTTCCCGTACAGATAAAGCACGCCGGCCCCACCGTCGATGGCCTTGGTGACCGAGAGCATCTGGTCCGCGTTTGGCGAGGCGAACACGTTGCCGACGGCGCAGCCGTCCGCGAGGCCGCGCCCAACGTATCCCAGGAAGACCGGCAGGTGTCCCGACCCGCCGCCCGTGGCGATGCCGACCTTGCCCGGCCGGGGCGCGTCCGCCCGTACGATGGCGCGCGGCTCCCCTTCGACGGCCCGCAGGCGATCCGGGTGGGCCAGCAAGATGCCTTCGAGCATCTCGTCCACGAAGTTGGCCGGATCGTTGAGCAGCTTTTGCATCGTTCCCCTCCTGGATGTATCTCCAGCACGGCTACGTATGTCGATGTCGCCAGCGCGTTCCGAGACGCTGCCAGCAACGCGCATCGATGGCGAACATGCAAAGAGCCGGTCACCGCTCCAGCGGCACGACACGGCTCCTTGCGGCTCCTTAGTGTAGTGGGTCTCGTACGGTTCGTGGGTCCGTTGTCGTTCGTACACTCGCTTAATGCCAGCGCCACCCGCTCCGGCGTGAGCGGCAGCGTCGCCAGGCGGACGCCGATCGCATCGTGTACGGCGCTTGCCAACACCGCCGGAGCGGGCACGATCGTCGGCTCACCGACACCTCGGGCACCCGTCGGTCCGGCCGCCGCTGGCGCCTCCACGATGATGCACTCGATGTTCGGCAGACCGGCCGCCGGCAGCTTGCGATAGTCGAGCAGGCTCGGGTTCATCAGCCGACCCTTGTCGTTGTACATCAGCCCCCCCAGGGTGCATCCGAGACTCAGGGCGGCCCCACCTTGCAGCTGACCCTCAGCGCCGGGCGGATTGATCAGCTTGCCGACGTCCTGGACCACCACGAAGTTGTGCAGCGTGTTCTGGCCGGTGTCCAGGTCGATCTCGATCCGAGCCAACTCGGCAGCGGACGCGGGCACTAGCCGCGAGACTCCGGCTGCCCCAGTCCGATGATCGGCCAGAGCGCCCCCGAGATCGCCGTCATCTTCTTGGCAATGGCCTGGAGCGAGATCGACTTACAGGGGACGCCCGTCGCCGCCACCGCGTCGCCCTCAATGTCGGGGGCTTTGACGGCCGCTTCGAACTCGCCGTCCGCAGCTTCAACGTCTTCTGTCGAGCGTCCCTCGCGGCGGCCAGCACGGCCGTCCCGCCGGTCACCGCTCGATGCGGGCGAGAGCGATGCGCTGGCCGCTGTTGTCACCGGCCTCCAAGGCGACCTCCAGCCGGTCAACCCACTTCACGCTGGTGTGGCAGACACCGCCGGGGACGACCAGGCGCCAGGGGGCACCGTGCTCGACTGGCAGCGACCGACCGTTCAACTGGTCGCACAGGACCGCACGCTCGGCCTCGGGGAGCGGCAAGGGGACCGCATACTCGCCGGAGCAGACCCGTACGAAGCGCGCAGATGGGTCCGGCTGCGCGAGCATCAGGACGTCGGCCAGCCGGACCCCTTGCCAGCGCAGCCCCGGCACCGACCAGCCCTCCTCGCAGGCGAAGTCATCCGCGAGATCGACCCGCGTGAGCACTTCCAGGTCGGCCGATGTGACCAGGAGCGGCTGCGCGACAAGCCCCGTGATCTGAAGTGCCGGGGTCTCCGCCAGTGCGCGGCGATCTGACGGCACGGGATGAGTGGGTAAGGACTCGTGCACCGTCTCACGGGACATGGAAACCTCCTCGCTCTCCGCCTGTATGGCTCACTGTCATGTTAACCCCATAGGGCTGTGACGCAGGTGTCCGCATCGCGTCAACACTTGAATACTAAACGACCACCAGAGTGAGATCCTCATGCCGGCGCTGAGAGGATCCCCAGCCCCAGCCCCTCCCCCGTGCGCGGGCGAGGGGAGTTCTCTACCCTGCCTCCCCGCTCCCGCGCACGGGGGAGGCGCTGGGGGAGGGGGATCCCGGTGGTGCTCGCGCTGCGGTTTTCACCGGAGCTTTGGTTTAGCTCGCGAGGGGCCATCCGGTCGGGCGTAAGCCTACGACAGGAATGAATGCCCTGATGAACGAGACGCAGCCTCAAGCGCTGATCGACTCCGCAGGATCGGGCCAGCGGCCGGCGAGTTTCGCCGACTGGATGGAGCGCCTCACTGCCGGATTCGTAAATCTCGTCACGGGTCACGTCTGCCTTGAGCTCCTCGCCAGCAGCCCCGTGGCCGCCTGGACCGCCAGTGAGACCGCGCGACCTGGCCCGGATCGAGCGGCCTGCCGGGCGAGAAGGCGCACGCGAGCATGCCATTGTCCATGCGCGAAGTCGCTCCGAAACTCCGCGATCTCGGCCATGTCGATGTTTCATTGCCGCTGGAGCATGGAACTGCCGAGAGCGTGGCATCGTGCGTGGACTTGCCGCCGGCCCGGCGCTCGGGCGTGGGCGGCTACGCCGTCATCGCACGGCGGGACTGCTCCACCTGCAGGTGCTCCAGGAGGTGACGGCAGGGCAAAGCGTTGAGGTCCGCGTCAACCGTGACATGGCGGTGCGGAGCCGTCGCTGCCGGTCACCATCACATACTTGCGGAGGTGGTCGCTGTTGCGGGCCAAGTCGAGTTAGACCTTCGCTTCCTGGAGCAGGTGCCAGAGTTGGACGCCGGTGTGCCGCCCGGTCTGGAATCCCTGCCCGGCCCCAAACGCCACGCTCAGGGTCGTGCTGGGATAGGCTGCCAGGTCAGCCTGAGTGAACGTCTTCGGTATCTCGATCAGGCCGGTCTGCACGAACCTGTCGGCCATACCACCCTGGGCCTGCGCGACTGGCGCGGACGGCAGCGTGAACGCGGCGAGGGTGAGGCGGGCGAGCGCTAACAGCCCACCCTGAGACCCTTGATCCCCACGGCCCGCAGCGCCCGCCAGATCGCGGCTGGGTGCAGCATGCGAACGTTCCTCCCTGTCGTTAGCGACCGCTCGTGGCGAGCAGGGCGGTGCGGTCAGATGTTGGGGCCGGCGCCAGCATGGTCGGGCCGACCGTGGTGAAGTTCCACTGCTTCAGCACGCCCTGGCCCGCCGGGGACATCACCATGTCGATGAACGCCTGTCCAAGCTCGGCCTGCGGGCCGCCGGTGACCAGCGCGATCGGGTAGGACGCCAGCGTGTTCAGCTCGTCGGGGATCGGGATCGTCATCAGGTCTGGGGCGCTCGACGGCGTGATGTCAGAGAGGTAGATGACAGCGGCGTCGGCCTCACCGAGCTGGACCTTCGCCACGACCTGGCGGACGTTCGGCTCGCGGGAGACGATGTTAGCGTTCGCGCGGCCCTTGAAGTCCACGCCAAACGCGTCGATCTGGCTCATCTTGTCGAACATATTCTGGGTGTAGACGCCGATCGGCACCTCAGGGGCGGCCGTCACGAACCGGACACCGGGGCGAGCGAGATCGGCGGCGCTCATGATGCCGGCCGGGTTATCCCTCGGCGTGATGAGCACCAGACGGTTGCGGGCGAACGTCACATCCGCGCTGGCGATGGAGCCGTCGTTGCGGGCGTTGTTCATCTGGGTCTGGTCCGCCGAGGCGAAGACATCCGCCGAGGCGCCCTGGTGAAGCTGCGTCCGGAGCTGGCTTGAGGCGCCAAAGTTGAACGTGACCGGCGTCGAGGTCTCAGCCTCGAACACCGTACCGAGTTCCTTGAACGCATCGGTCAGCGAAGAGGCGGCGAAGACGGTCAGGGTGGCTTGCTGGACCGGCGCAGTCGTTGCCGGCACGGCGAGCGGCGCCAGGACCGCCAGCGCGAGGGCAAGGCCCAGCGCAAGCGGGCCGAACGACGAGCGGGTGAGTTTCACGAGTTCTCCTTCTGAGGTTCCGGAGACGTGGGCTGAGTGATGCGATGGGCGCACGCTGACGGATGGATCCGAACGAGCGAGGGTCATGGCCGGGTGGCGACGACCTCATGGGCCTTGCGGCTGGCGTCCAATCTAGGCGGTCGGGGTGCGCGACCAGCCCGGCGCCCGGGGGACGAAGTGCGGCTGCCCGTTCCGGGCCACGCCGAAGTCGGCGATCAGCCACTGGGCCTCTTCGCCAAGCAGCCAGGTGACGAACGCTGCCGCCGCCAC
>JADLFM010000113.1 GCA_020845495.1 Chloroflexota bacterium | reverse complement strand
TGGAGCAGCTCGGCAGTCTTGGGATCGGCCCGAGCAGCATCGTCGTCAGCTACGACGACAACGGAAACATCTTCTCGGCCCGCGTACGCTGGGCGCTCAAGCACCTCGGACACGAACGGGCGGTCATCCTCGACGGCGGCCTCGCCGCCTGGGCGAAGCTGGGCCAGCCGATGACCGCCGAGACGCCCACGCGCACCCCGACCACTTACACCGGGATAACCGATCCCGAGCGGCTCGCGACTGCACAGTACATCCTCGGTCGACTTGGAGATCCGGGCGTGCAGATCCTCGATGTCCGTCCGCTGACCATGTACACCGGCGAGGACCCCGGCGCCTTCCGCCGCAGCGGTCACATCCCGACCGCGCTTCACCTTGACTGGACCAACAACGTTCAGGCCGAATCTCCGCGCACCTTCAAGAGTCTGGCCGACATGCAGGCCCACTACGACGGCATCGGCCTCGACCGCAATAAGGAGATCATCGTCTACTGCAACGGCGGCGTCTGGTCGGCGAACACTCTGTTCGTCCTTGAGATGCTCGGCTACCCGCGCGTACGCCTATATTCGGCTTCCTGGGCCGAGTGGGGCAACCGCGACGATCTGCCGATCACCATCGGCCCCGAACCCGGCCCCGCGCCGAACTGATCGCAACCCGGCATGGCCGGCGAGGGGGCTGAATACCCCCTCGCCTGCCCTTCGCTGGTCGCAACGTCGGGCGACCGTCGTCCACGTCCGCTCCAGCCACCCCAGTCTCGTCCGCGTGTAGACGCGCGCGCGTCGATCTGATCGGAGAGCAGCGGAGTCGTGCGGCGGGACGTCGGCTCCCGTGGATGGGGGCACATGGGTTCTCGTGTCGCACGCGGTGTTGCAGGCAGAGACTTGTCTCCGGTACTCGACCAGTCCGCCTCCAACGTTGAAGCTCGCCGCAGTGGCTATCATGGCGAAATGCAAGCCTAGGGATCATAGGCGGCACTGTGAGGGACGGATGGCTGGGTTGCCAACCGGGACGGTCACCTTCCTCTTTACAGACATCGAGGGCAGCACCGCGCGCTGGGAGCGCCAGCCCGAGGCGATGCGTGCCGCCCTCGCGCGCCACGATGCCCTGCTACGGGGCGCCATCCAGGACCACGGCGGCCACGTCGTCAAGACGATGGGCGACGCGTTCCACGCCGCGTTCAGCCGCGCCCTCGACGGCGTGGCGGCGGCCCTGGAAGCCCAGCGACGGCTCGACGCCGAGCCGTGGGGCGAGGTCGGCCCGGTCCGCGTCAGGATGGCGCTCCACACCGGCGCGGCCGACGAGCGCGACGGCGACTACTACGGCCCCGTCCTGAACCGGGCCGCGCGGCTGATGAGCGCCGGCCACGGCGGCCAGGTGCTCCTCTCGCAGGCCACCTACGAACTGGCGCGCGACGCGCTCCCCGATGGGGCCTCCCTCATCGACCTCGGCGAGCACCGTCTCAAGGATCTGATCCGGCCCGAACGCATCTACCAGCTCGTCGCGCCGGGCCTTCTGTCCGAGTTTCCGCCGCTCCGGTCGCTCGACGCCCGGCCGCACAACCTGCCGGTCCAGCCGACGCTGCTGATCGGCCGCGAGCAGGCAGTAAGGGCCGTGAACGAACTCCTGTCGCGCGACGATGTCCGTCTCGTCACCCTCACCGGACCGGGCGGGATCGGCAAGACGCGGCTCGGGCTGCACGTGGCCGCCGACGTCATCGACCAGTACGAGGACGGCGTGTTCCTCGTCGAACTGGCGGCTATCTCCGACCCGAGCCTCGTGGCCTCGGCCGCCGCCCAGGCGCTGGGCGTGACGGCTGCCGCCGGCCGTCCGGTCCTCGACGTGCTCGCGGATCACCTGCTAAACCGCCGCCTGCTCCTGGTGCTCGACAACTTCGAGCAGGTGCTCGACGCGGCGACGGTCGTAGACGACGTGCTCCGTCGCTGCCCGGCCGTGTCGATCCTGGTGACCAGCCGCGCGCCCCTCCAACTTCGTGGCGAGCACGAGTTCCCGGTCCCGCCGCTGGCGTTGCCCCGCCCGGGGCGCCCGCTCACCCCGGAGTCGCTCTCGCAGTACGAGGCCGTCGCGCTGTTCATCGAGCGGGCGACGGCCATCAGGCCGGACTTCGCGGTCACGAACGCCAACGCGCCGTCCGTCGCTGGGATCTGCGCCCGCCTCGACGGCCTTCCCCTCGCCATCGAATTAGCGGCGGCGCGCGTCCGCCTGCTGCCGCCCGAGGCGCTCCTGGCCCGCCTGGGCCGCAGCCTCGACCTGCTCAGCGGCGGTCGTCGGGACTTGCCGTCCCGCCAACAGACGCTCAGGAGCGCGATCGCCTGGAGCTACGACCTGCTGCATGCACCCGAACAGCGGCTCTTCCGTCGGCTCGGGGTGTTCGTCGGCGGATTCACGCTGGAGGCGGCCGAGGCGGTCTGCAACGCGGACGGCGATCTCGGCGGTGACATCCTGGATAGCGTCGGGCTGCTGGTGGAGAGCAGCCTCGTCCGATCCAGCGGGATGTCCAATGGTGAGCCGCGCTTCACGATACTGGAGACCGTCCGCGAGTACGCCCTGGAGCAGCTGGAAGCGAGCGGCGAGACATGCGTCACCCGACGGCGCCATCGCGACTGCTACCAGGCCCTCGCCGAGCGTGTAGCGGCCGAGCTGCGAGGCCCGCGCGACGCCGTTCTGTTCGACCAACTCGAACTTGAGCACGGGAACCTGCGGGCAGCGCTCGACTGGTGCGAAGCTGAAGCGGACGGCTTCGAAGCTGCGGCCAACATGGCTGAGGCGTTGGCCTGGTTCTGGATGTTGCCCAACCACGCCCGCGAGGCGTGGTCTCGCGTGGAGCGGCTGGCGGGGCAAGGAGCGGGGAGCACCGCGGCACGCGCGAGGCTCTTCGGCGTGACTGGACACCTGGCGTATGCTCGCGGCGCCCACGCCGACGCGCTCCGGTGGCTGGAGCAGAGCCTGGCGCTGTGGCGGGAGGAAGGAGACAGCCGCGGCCTTGCAACCGTCCTCTCCTGGCTGGCGCTCCTGGCTCGGGCCAGTGGCGATCTCGCGCGGGCGGCGATGCTCCTCGAGGAGAGCGCGAACCTGGTGCGCCGAGCCGGCCCCGAGACTGCCCGCGACGCGGTCCTCGCGGCCTTCGCTGAGACACCGTTCGCGAGCCTGGCCGTCCTCACTGAACAGCAAGGCAACCTCGCCCAGGCCAGACTGCTGCTCGACGAGGATCTGGCCTTTTGCCGAGCACGCGGCGACCTGCACGGCGTCGCCAACGCGCTGCGCGCCCTCGCGTACGGACAAGACGACGCCGAACGGGCGGAGATCCTCCTGAGAGAGAGCCTCGCCCTGTTCCACGAACTGGCGGACACCCCCTGCAGTTGGAACAACCTGGAGTTGCTAGCGCACGCAGCGACCCGAGCGGGTCGTTACGCGCGGGCAGCCCGTCTACTCGGGGCTGCGGAAATCCCGCAGAAGACCTCCGGCCTGGCACCCATGCTGAGCGTGCGTCGTGTACACGATGTCGCCGTCGCGGCGGCACGCGCCGGCCTGGGGGACGATGCGTTCGCGGAGGCCTGGGACGAGGGCCGGGCGATGACCCTGGAGCAGGCGGTCGCGTATGCATTAGAAGGGGTCACCTCACGAAACGGGGAAAGTACACGCTACGGCTGAGATGCCCCCCTCATGTACGGCTATGAGGCCAAGACCCGATACAAGCGCCATTCACCCGGGACGCCTTTGAGGGTGTGGACGCCCCGATCATCGAACTCGATCCCGGAGCCGGCCACGAGGTCTTTCACGGTGCTGGAGACCAACACCTCACCCGGCCCCGCCTCGGCCGCGACGCGTGCCCCCGTGTGGACCGCGATCCCGCCGATGTCCTGGTCCAAGACCTCGACCTCGCCAGTGTGGAGTCCGGCCCGGATCTCGATGCCGAGCTGGTGAACGGCGTTCCGAATGGCACTGGCGCACCGGATGGCCCGAGCCGGCCCGTCGAAGGTGGCGAGCAGGCCGTCGCCGGTGGTCTTGACCTCACGCCCTCGGTGATGAGCGAGTTCACTCCGCGCTAAGCGGTGGTGATCTTCCAAGAGATCTCGCCAACGCAGATCACCCATCTCCGCGAGACGCTGCGTCGAGGCGACGATGTCGGTGAAGAGGACCGTGGCGAGGACTCGGTCGGGCTCGGCGACATGGTGCGTACCGGTGAGGAACTCCTCGACTTCGGTGAGGATGCGATCGAAGTTGCCCGTGTACCAGGAGTGATCGACGCCCGGAAGCTCCACGAGCTTCGCACCGGGGATCCGTTCTGCGATATGACGACCGTGTTCAACCGTCGCCATCTGATCACCGACCGAGTGGAGAACCAGAGTCGGGACTCGAATCGCCGGCAAGACGTGTCGGATGTCGATCCCCGTGTTCATCTTCAGCAACGCAATCGCCGTCCCGGGGCTCGCGCCGAGTCGCTGCATGTTCCGATACCAGTCTCGATGGCGCGCGTCACCGGCGAGCGACGGAGCGAACGAGAAGACCATGCCGTCAGTCCTGCCCCACTTCTCGGACATCTCGGCGAAAACTCGATCAAACGTCTCGAGCGGGGGACTCCACGGATAATCCTCTGCCCAGACGCACCGTGCCATCGCACCGTAGACCACGAGCGCAGACGTCCTCTCAGGGTAGGTCGCGGCGAACAGCAAGCTCATGGCGCCGCCCTCTGACGCACCGAAGAGCGCGGCGCGCTCCGAGCCAACCGCGTCCATGACGGCACGGACGTCATCCATCCGCTGTTCGAGCGTGGCAACCTCTGCGACGCGATCGGAAAGCCCGGTGCCCCGCTTGTCGAGGCGGATCAGTCTGGCAAAGGCGGCCAGGCGCCGGAAGAATCGGGCCCGGGACGGCTCCGCCCAGTCATGCTCCAGGTGGGAGACGAACCCGGGGACCCAGACCAGGTCGACGGGTCCGTCTCCCATGACCTGGTAGGCGATATGCACGTCGCCGCTCTTCACGTAGCGCGTCTCTGGCTGCATGACGTCGCCGATCTGGCTCCTGGAGCCGACTCGTCCCGCACAGCACCTCTAGCGTAAGCCGTTCGCTGCCACGATCGCCACCAAGCACCAGGAAGCGCCGATGCGGTCGAAGTCACCCTGGGGTATACCCCACCTGGGCGCCAGGCAGTTGCCCTCATGAGCGTCAGGTTAGGGCTCCTTGGCGTGCTCCCTGACACATCGGTGGGCGGATCTGAGATGACAACCCGACGGTTCGGCCGTCCTTCCGTGCTTCGCGTGTGCTAATGTCCGTTTCGTGAGTTGACCCCATGATCGCCGTCATCGGGGCCCGGTTCGGACACCTCGTCATCCCCCGTCATGGGCGCAGTCCTCCTTCATCCCGAGCACGTCTCTCATATCCTTGACGTAGTAGGGCATCTTGTTGCGGGCGCCGACCTCCCCGCCGACCGTGGCGCGCTTCTCCATGCCGCGCCGGATCGTGATCGCCTTCGCCTCGGTGAGCACCTGCCCGTAGGAGGCCTCCGACCAGCCGGAGGCCCCCCAGAGCCGGCCCGCCTGCCCCAGGTTCTTGGCGACGTGCTCTTCGTCGTGCAGCTCCTGGCTGTAGCGGCTGACCACATTCTCGAGGTACGGCGGCGGCGGTCGCTGCATTCCCCGTCCGGCGCCGCTCCGCGCCGTACGGTGAGGGCAATAAGTGCGTTCACTTCCCCTTCTGCATTTGTCAATCCGGGTGATCAGCGTCGTCACAGCTGCGTTCCTCAGTGAGGCGCTTGGGGGAAGTGGCGGCGGATGGAACGGAGCACAATACAGCTGCTGCATAACCGGGGGAAGAGCCAGCGCGAGGACGTCGAGGCGCTGATCGACCCGTACTGGCGCCCCGGTCCATGCGGTCGAGGCAGTGTTCACGCAGGCCCGCGATCACGCGACCGTGCGGCGCTGGCATCCGGAGCACTCGCGCATCGATGTTGCGGCACCTATCCCGACGAGCCTCGTTGAGTACGACCGCCTCCGTTCCAGTGTGCCGGTGCAGGGGCGGTATTTCTCATCGTTCCTCGGCCTCGCCCGCTTCGCGGATCAGCCGCTCCCTGAGTTCGTGCTGGGACCACTCTGGGAGGCGCTGCGCACGTCGGGGACCCTTCCACGCCTGATTCCCTTGGGCTGGTTCTTCCTGGCCGCGCGGCGTCGGTACAGGTCCGGCTTCTTGGTGCGGCAGCCCGGCAAGGTCGCGCTGCTCCTAGTGCATCCGATGATGCTCCAGCTCTTGCCGATGTCGCTGCTCGGCACAGCCGAGCCAATCTCGATACCCATGGGACCTACTGCCATGCCAACAGCAACCCTCCAGGAAGTGCGGGTCGTGCGGTCGGTGGGCCCCACGTGATACGGAAGAAGCCAGCGGTCGTTGACCGTGGACCCGCCCCGTCCGGTCGCCCGCATGCTGCTTCGGTTCGTCCCCTTCGGCGCCGATCGGCCCGTCGTGGCAGTCGATGACATGACTGCGGAGAGCGTCGCAGACCTGAGCGTGGGTAGCGAGACTGCAATCCCGCACCTGCTCGCCAGTCCCCGAATCGGCTGGCTCGAACGGGTCGATCGGCGCCAACTCATTGAGAACCGATGCTGCCTCCATAGCCTCATCTCAATTCCGTTCGTGATCCTCCTCGCCGTCGGGCCGTCGGCAACGCGGATGGCGTGGGGTTGGAGACGCGCCGATTACCAGTCTGCCCCCTGACAGTCGCGCCCAGAAAACAAAGAACCCGCAAGGCCATGCTACGGCGCGCGCTGGTCCTGCCTGGGTAGCGAGCGGCGTCCATGACGACGCTGCCAAACGGCGGCATGGCGAAAAGTACTCTGCTCAATATTCGTCAGAAAACCCTCTTGTAATATCGACTAAGGCATGGTAAAAGCTTATGGTAAAACGTTTTGTCCCAGATCTGGTGGTCGATGCGGGCTGGCGGGT
Source organism: Chloroflexota bacterium (assembly GCA_020845495.1). Next base: position 769 of record JADLFM010000113.1, on the reverse strand, counting down.
TCCGTCCGAGCACGGGAACGCTGGCGGTGGAACTGCGGCAAACGAGCACCGAGGGGGAGCGTTGTGAATCCGAAGCCAGAGCAAGCCGGAGCCTTGGGCCATTTGCGTGTCCTCGACCTCGCCGACGAGAAAGGTGCGTACGCCGCCAAGCTTCTTGCCGATCTGGGTGCAGACACCGTCAAGCTCGAACACCCGGCCGGCGACCCCACGCGCCAGTTCGGCCCGTTCGTAGACGATCGTCCTGACCCGAACCGGAGCCTCTTCTTCTACCACTACAACACGAACAAGCGCGGGGTCACGCTGGACATCAAGCGCACGGAAGGCCAACACCTGCTCCGCGAACTGGTCAGACGCGCCGACATCGTGATCGAGAGCTTCCCCCCCGGCTACCTCGCCGAGCGGGATCTCGGGTACGCCGATCTCGCATTGATCAACCCTCGGCTGGTGATGGCGTCGATCACCCCATTCGGGCAATACGGTCCGCACGCGCGCTTCAAGGGCTCGGACCTCGTGACGTGGGCCATGAGCGGCTACATGGCGATTCTCGGCTACGAGGATCTGAGCATACCGCCAGTCAACGCGCCGTTCCTGCAATGCTGCCACACTGCCGGCTACTACGCGGCAACCGCGGTACTGGCTGCCGTGCTCCGCCGTGCGACCACCGGTCGCGGCCAACACATCGACGTGTCGATGCAGGAGGCGATGGTGACGATGTCGGAGAGTCCCAACGTCTTCTACGGCCAGAGCGACGTCGTTGTATCGCGCCGGT
>JADLFM010000112.1 GCA_020845495.1 Chloroflexota bacterium | reverse complement strand
TGCCCCCGCAGCGGCGGGTAACCTGCCCCAACATGGATGTTGTGGTGCTATGATTCCTCCGTTCGAGCCATCGACCGGACTGCTGCCGTCCGGGATCCATGAAGCGACCTGGGAGGAGCTGGTTGCCCGCTTCGGCTGGACGCCGCACCGGCTCACGCTGCTGGCCGGGCTCAAAGCGGCGCTCGATGCGCTGCGGCTCGCCGGCTGCCGCCGGGCCTACATCGACGGCAGCTTCGTCACGGCGAAAGAGGAGCCAGGCGACTTCGACGGCTGCTGGGAGACTGGCGGGGTGGATCCCGCCCTGCTCGACCCCGTTCTCGTGACGTTCGACCCGCACCGCCGCGTCCAGAAGGCGAAGTACGGCGGGGAGCTGTTCTTCGCCGACGCACCCGCCGACCCAACCGGGACGACCTTCATCGACTTTTTTCAGCGCGACCGCTCGGGGCATCGCAAGGGCATCGTCGCGCTCGACCTGAGGGCACTGCCATGATCGCCAACGAGCTGCAGCGTCGTGTGACGCAAACCGCGATCCGCGAGTTCGAGGAGGCGCTGGCGCGCCTGGACGAGGACGCGAAGGACCGTCCGGAGTGGATCCGCAAGGGGCTCCGCGAGGGGATGGAGAGCCAGTTGGCCGACCTGCGCCAGGAGCTGGCGGAGTACGACGCGCTCCGGGCGGGCCGCGTCCGCGTGCTGGAGCTCGACTCGCTCGGTCAACTGCCTGAGGCACTGATCCGCGCCCGGATCGCGGCTGGGCTGAGTCAGAAGGAGCTGGCACGCCGCCTGGGGCTGAAGGAGCAGCAGATCCAGCGGTACGAGGCACGGCGCTATGCCGGAGCCAGCCTCGACCGCGTCCAGGCGGTGGCCGATGCGCTCGGGATGCAGATCTACGAGCGCGTCGTCCTACCAACCGGTCCCAGCGGTTCTGCCGAGCCCGGCGGCGAGGAGGCTCCGACGACCACCACCGGTTCACCGGTCGCACAGGAGACCTGATCGCCGAAGGGAACGTTGGGAAGCTCCCCACCGTACGTGGCCGTCTGCGTCACTGGCCGGGCCGCTTCTCCACCTTGTGGGAGCGCTATCCGACGCGATCAGTCGGAGAGAGCCAGCGAAGGTGGCCGAGGAGCGACGAGACCGTGAGATCGCGAACGCGCTCCTGCTGATCTTGGGTCTCAAACATCAAGCATGCTGCATCGACGAGCATGGCATCCCACCGGCCGCCATCGGTATCGGCGAGCTGCTCGCGGACGGTCGAGAGTAGGCGATCGAGCACGACCGGCTGGAGCCGGCTCAGGCAGCGCACGGCTCGGAGACGATCGAACAGGGGCGTGCACGCGCGCAACTCCGCCAGCGCTTCGTCATGCTCGCGCTGCTCTTGTTGCTGTCTGCGGGCATACTCGCCGCTCTGTCGCTGTCGCTCTACCTCGGCCTTGGCTTGCTCAAGGGCACGGGCTTCTTCGGCTCGCTCTTCCTCAGTCATCGGCGGACGATAGCCTGTGGCCCGCCAATACGCGATGGTGGTGCCGGTGGTGACGTCGAGGCGCATCGACGATCGGCGATCGGCTGGCGTTCGGTTGCTCGCGAAAGCTTCGCTCACCGCCTTGCTCGCCTGGCAGAGCAGCAGATGACGACCGATCTTGTTCCGAACTTTGGCGAGCTCGGTGAAGAGCCGACGGCGCTCGTCGAGACCGAGACTCTCCAGGTACGCCGCCTCCGCGTCGTATCTCGAGGTCCGAACGGCCCTCGCGAGGTCAGGAAACGCGACGTCGAGCGGATGCGTGGACTCGGCCAGATATCGGTCGATCTCTTCGAGCTCGTGGCGCTCGCTCGGCGTCAACTCGGGCGCTTCTGGCTCGCATCGGATACCCAGCATCTTCCCGATCTTCAACAAGGCCGAGAAGCGTGCTGACACGACACGCGGATCGTCGGCGGCGAGCTCGTTCCCCTCGCAATCGTACCAACGCCAGCCCTCGTCAGAACTCGTCGTCACACCGTGGACGTGCTGCTCTGTCCGCGAGCACGGAGGATCGCGCGGCGCACTTGGCATGTGGACCTTCCTACTGATCTCCGTATCGTCGCCCAAACATTGGTGCTCGTGCTTCGGCCGTCAGACACGGACGACTGCACGGCCCGCTCGACCTTTAGCAACCGAAACAGAGATCAGTCACCGGATCACCGGCCCCGCAACCTCTCCGGCAGCGGCGAGGTTGCTCTTCGAAGTACACGCCTTCTTGACGTCCTCGGGGCGGTATCCAGGCCTGTTCATGTGTAGTTCGACGCTGGCGTCGAAGGCTGCACGCTCATCGGGATGCGCGTCGAGGATGCACCTACGTGAGCGATCAGCGCTCATCGTTCGGCCTCCTCGGCTGCTTGGTGCCGCAGATACGCCGAGTAGAGAAGATTACAGAGCGCCTTGATGAGTCGGTCATAGTCGGCCTGCAGGCCGCGCTCCTCGATTTCCTGATGGAAGATTCGCCAGGCTTCGGCCTTTCGGGCTTCCGGATCGGTGATCTCAGCCGGCACCTCCGGCCACTTCCTGTACGGCATTCCGTATTGCTCGGCGTGCTCGGCAGCGGCATCTTCAGCCGCTCGCAGTCCGGGGGTTCCCACCCCGTGTGGACTCTCCCAGCCGCAGACGCAGTGCTGCCAGTACGTCGTATGGTCTAGCCCACTCGGACCGCTGCGGCTCGTCAGCCGAATCTCATGCTCGGGTTGCGGGGATGAGTGACTCACGCGCCCTGTTTGTGCACCCTTCACAGTGAGCCTCCCTTGCAAGTTCACGGGCTCCAGCGGCGGTCCACTCTGCCAAAAGGCCCTTCGCCGGGCTGGCGTCATTTGCGAAATTGGACGTACACACAGCCACCGGATGGAGATCGAGGGATACTCAAGACCTGCGGATCGGCATGTCACGCGACGTGCTGATCACCACTCCCTGATCTGTCGGGTCGTTCGACGAGCTTTCCGTTCTCGGGATCTCATCGCGCTGCTGACCTCGGCGGGATAGCACTGGGGTCGGGACCGCTACCGCTGCCGGACCGCGTAGGTCAGGTGGGTCACCCGCTGCGTTGGCTCCGCGCGGACCGGCTCCAGGGCGACGCGGCCCGCGTCCACGCCCTCGAACAGGCGGATGCCGGAGCCGAACAGCACGGGCGAGAGCGCGATCGAGAGCTCGTCGATCAGGCCAGCGTTCACGTACGCCAAGATCGTTGCGCCGCCGCCCGCGACGCGGACGTCGCGGTCGCCGGCGGCCTCGCGGGCCCGGTCGAGCGCGGTCTCGATGCCGTCGTTGACGAAGTGGAAGGTGGTCCCGCCCGGCCGCTCCCAGGGGTCACGCTGCTCGTGCGTCACGACGAAGACCGGCGTGTGGAACGGCGCGTCCTCCGGCCACGCCTGCTCGCCGAGGTCGAACATGCGCTTGCCCATCACGCTCGCGCCGGTCCGCTCGAACGTCGCGCGTAGGATGTCGTTGTCGCGCCCTTCCTCACCGCCCTCGCCGAAACCGACGTTCTCCCGGAAGAACCGCTGCGGGAAGACCCACTGTTGCAGCTCGATCCATCGCGCCAGCCAGAGCTGCTGCTCGGGGTCGTGGCTCACGTCAGCGCCACGGAGTCCGGCGTCCTTGCCCGCTGGAGGAGCGATGAACCCGTCCAGCGACATTGACACGCTGAAGAACACCTTCCCGGCCATCAGCCCTCCACTCCCGTCCGAACGATCTGGGCGACGTAGGCAGCCAGGTTGCTCAGGGTCTGCTGGCCACCCTCGATCGCGTGGTACTTCTCGACCGCCTCGTCGCGCAGCTCCCTGGTGGGGAACACCGTGCGCATCTCGATCCGGGTCGCCGCGCCGTCGGGCGCGAACGTCAGGACCGACACGAAGGCGTTCGGGTCATCGCGGGACTCACCGTGGAGCAGCGCGATCCGCTCCGGCGGGGCGATCTCGGTCCAGGTGATCCACTCCTGGTAGTCCGTCCCATCCGGCCCATGCATCACGAAGTCCCACACCCCGCCGACGCGGAGCTCGAACGCCCGCGTGGTGGTGGTGAACCCGTCCGGTCCCCACCACTGCGACAGGTGGCGCACCTCGGTGAACGCCTCGAACACCAGCTCACGTGGGGCGTCGATGACCCGGGAGATCACGATCTCGCGGTCGGCCGTCGCGGACTGCGGCTGCGCCTCTCGTCCAGTCACGCTCATCAGCTACTGCTCCTGTCTTGCCTGCTTGAGGTCTTGCACGTACGCGTCTAGCCGGTCGAAGCTCTCGTTCCAGAACCGCTCGAACCCGCCGGTCCACTCGTGGATCGGTCGCAGCCCGCGGGCGTCAAGGGCGTACAGGCGCTGCTTGCCGGCCTTGCGGTCCCGCACCAGTCCGACCTCTCGGAGCACCCGCAGGTGTTTGGACGCCCCCGGCTGGGTCATCCCCAGTTGCTGGGCCAGCTCGGTCACCGGCCGCTCACCCCCCCGCAGCAGCACCAGGATCTCCCGGCGCTGCGGCTCGGCGATCGCGTTGAAGACATCCGACGTCGTCGCTGCTCGTGCCATGGTGCGATTATATTCCGATATCGGCATGCGTTCAAGCCGGAGAAGTCGATCGGGTCTCGTCAACTGACGATCGTGACCCGTGTCAGCGGCCGTGGACACGCGTCTCCCGGAGACGGCACGCGCGACGGCGGCTCGCAGGCTGGGCGATGGGTATGCAGCACGTCACCGGTGACGGCTGAGCTATCACCGGCCGATGGCCAGCTCGAGGCCGATGTAGATCAACGACACCGCCAGCAGGTCGTTGTCGGCGAAGATTCCATCCCTCCCGACGAGGTCGAGCAGCGTGCTGAGCGGAACGACTCCTCGGCGCGAGTGGCCATCAGTGGACTGCTGAACATTTCAGAGCGGACCTACCCGGCCGTGGAGTTGCCGACGAGCCAAACGGATTCAAACCAGCGACAACTGGCCGGCGTATGCTGACTCGTAGACGCTATCTCAGGCCGTAGACGTGCTTCGCTTGTATTGTAGATTGACCGACTGAATTGCCACTCCCATCCTGGTGCTGATGTAGAATTGTCGTGTGATCTACAATAGCACCGCGCTGTCTAGCCCTGAGACGGGACTCCTCGCCGCATGGGAGCGCGAACGGAGGAGTCGTGTCACCATTGGCGAGTTGCGGCAGCTCCTGGGCTCCGAGACGAGGAGCGTGGTCTCCAGCCTACTGGAGAAGGGACTGCTGGAGCGGATTGCGCCCGGCCTCTTCCTGATCCATCCGTTTCGCTCGCTCTCTCGGCCACGTGCAGTGTCCGCTCCAGTGGTCGCGGTGGTGCTGCTCTCTGACGAGCCGTACTACCTCGGTGGGTGGTGGGCGTTCTCCGTTCATCGCCTGTCGCAGCAGGTGTACGGATCCATCCTCGACGCTTACGTTACCCGAGAGCACCGCCCGCGGCGGCTCCGAACGGCAAGCCTCGTCTTTCACGTCCTTCCAAGGGCTGCCTTCGAGTATGGCATCGAGACGATCGCCGTTGAGGGGACGGACGTGTGCGTCAGCGACGCCGAGCGGACGATCCTCGACGCGCTGGACTACCCGAAGACATTTGGCGACGTGCGGGCCGCCCTCCAGCTCGTTGGGCCGGCTCTCGATCGAGTCGATCGCCGACCTCTCGTGATCTACGCGGCGCGCGGCTCCCATCCGAGCACCTGCCAGCGTCTCGGCGTGCTCTTGGAGCGTCGCGGTGCGTCAGCTCGCTCATTGGCTCCGCTCGCGCGGCGCATCCGCGAGACGGCGAGCCTGCTCTCAATGCTTCCCGATGCGCCGCGTACGGGCCCAGTTAACCCGCGATGGCGGGTGGTGGAGAACGACGACCGTGGCGCCGACAATCCAGTCGGGGACGGCGTCGAGGCAACCGAGGAATGACGAGCCTGCCGCCCCTCCCGAACCGCGAGCTACTCGCCGACCTCTGCCTCGAGGTGGCAGCAACCGAGGGAGTGCAGCCGTTCGCTATCGATAAGGACTTTTACCTGACACGGCTGATCTGGGCGCTGGCTCAGGAGCTCGGCGATCGACTGTTGCTCAAGGGCGGCACGCTGCTCAGCAAGGTCGACCTGGGATTTCGCCGGATGTCCGAGGACGTCGACCTCGTGATCCCCTGGGCCGGCTCGCGCCGCCATCGCGGCATTAACGCCTCCGAGACGAATCGCTTTCGAGACGCGCTGAGAAGACTGGCCCGGATCGCTGGCCTTCGGCTCGAGAACCACAACGGCGAGGTCTCCGAGCGAGGTGCCCGCGTGATCTGGACGCTGCTCTACGAGTCGTCGTTCAGTCCACAGGCAGTCGACGTCGAGGTTGCGCTGCGGCCCGTCCTCCGGATTCCCCGACGTGCAGGTCTGAGTCAGCTCCTGAGCGACCCGCTCATTGGCGACTACGCCGAAGCTTACTGCTGGGCACTCGACGCCGACGAAGCGCGAGCCGAGAAGGTCCGTGCCGCCTTCACACGCGAGGCGATCCGCGACTTCTACGACCTCTGCCAGCTTCGCCAGGCCGGGGCAGACTTCACGTCGGAGCGGTTCAGGCTGCTCGTCGACCAAAAGCTTGCCGAACTGGCGGCACCACCGCTGTCTGAACAGGCGGCGTCATTCGGACTGACGCCCGAGCGACGCCGGCGGTTGGACGCCGAGCGGCGCCGTGGGCTACAGGCCGTGGTCCGAGTCGCCGACGACGTCTTTGATCTCGAGGCGATGCTGGCGGACTTCGACGCGCTGTGGGACAAGCGATGATAACGACGAGCGCTATCCGGCCTGGTGTGCGCCACCGTGCCAACCGCCGACAGCTGCTTGGAAGCTATCAGGGTCGGCCGTTTCGTCACATCAGCGCCTCCAGGTGTGGGCGGATGACGCGCTCAACCCGATCGATTCGGGTGTAGCGAAGTAACACGTCCGGGTGGGGGCGGGGCCGGTCACGCCAGGCTCGGAGCGCCTCGATAGCGACGTCGAGCCCGAGCTCATTCCGATACTCGAAGGGGTCGGCGACCGTCTTCGCCGGTCCGTAGATGCGTACCAGCACGCCGTCGATCTGATGCACGTCGATGCCTTCGTGGAAAGATGGGACTGACAGCCAGGCGACGCGGAGCGGCGGGTGAGTCAGGCGAGGTGTCTCCGCCCCTGACCGACTTCAACGTACACCTCATGGAGCACGTGCGTGGTGAGATAGTGAGACGTCAGCGCGGAGATCAGGCAGATGACACTGCGCGGCACCTTGAAGGTCACGGTGATGGGATCAGGATCGGCGAGCGCGGGCAGGTTGTCCTATTCAGGTTCGAGTACGGCAAACTTCGTCGGACCATACCCGAACAGATCAGCAGCCCTCTCGACGATATTGGTAGCGCGTTCGCTGCCCACCCGACCCCAGACGTAGAGGTCTGTGCCGTCAATTGCGAGTGGCCGATCAAGCTCCGATTGGTCACGACTGAAGAGTGGTCGACCACGGTTGTTTCGAAGCTCCAACACCCTATCAAAATCGTCGGGATGACGTGCTGCCAGCACTCGTAGAACCTCACGCAGCAACTCGGTCCACGAAGTCGCCGCATACTGGGTACCCTCGAGCACGAACCCTCGCGGCGCTACCGACTCAGCCCGCTCACGCCGCCGGCCACCCTCAACGGTCGGCGCAGCCATCGCGACAGCCGCACCGGCCCGATCAGCGAGGACGCGCAAGCTTTCGCGCACATACGTCAGCGTCTCGTGTGCCTCGCGCGCAACTGCGACCCGAGCTGCATACTGTTCCAGCAATGTGGTCAAAGCCGCTGGCACATCGACGGCGAGACGCTCCAGTTCGGCGACGCTCCTGGCGATGCCCTCGTGCTTTTCACGAGCCTCTTCGACATCATCCCCTGTTGCCTGCCCTATCGCGAGAGTCACCAATTGTCGAAGCGCCTCGACATGTTGTTCCGCTTCTTCTCGCACTACGCATCCCTCGGCGATGCCATTCGCGTTATGCTTCCCGTCCGCATTTCGGGCGTCTGTATGTAGGCGTGCCCAACGGCGAGTTGCTCAATGCGCGCCGCTAGATCGACACCCTTCGGCGCTCGGATGAAGCCCGCAACCTTGCGCGAATCGGGGTGGTTCGTCCGGAAGATGACCTTCGTGCCGGCGGTGCCCAGCACATCGAGGTGGAAATCGGCCATGCCCTGGCTCGCCACTACCACGGCGATGCCGAACTTTCTTCCTTCCTTCATCAACTTCGGGAGCGTGACGTCTCGCGCCAGACGATGAGCTTCGTCCAGTACGACGAGTAGGCGCAATCGATCGGCTTCGCCCCAGGTGAACATGTCCTTGTACAGCTTCCGCAGGACGAAGGCACCCACCGCCAGCTGGAGCAGCTCCAGGTCGGCCAGTCGGTGCAGGTCGATCACAAGTCCGCGTCGGATGATCGAGAGCAAGTCTTCGCCACCGGATGCTGGCGGACGAAACACGTCCATCTCGAGCAAAGGCCGACACCGCGCAGCGACATTCGAGGCCCGCCCTGCGCGCTCCTGGCGCTCAATCCGGCCAAGCACTTCCTGGAGCGTGGGATACGTCCTGGCGCGCGCTTCGTCCTCATCTTTCTCCGGGTCGTCCCCGAACCCATGCGTCCGATATGCATCCCGGACGGCCGTGAAGACAACGTCCCGCTGCATGTCGCCCAACTTGCAGACGTAGCCGAAGATCTCCGAGATGGCGAACGCGTTCGTGCGCCAGTCGATGGCATCTCCCAGGTCGCCAGCAACCTCAAACGGTGAGAACGGCAGGCCGTCACGCGCATCGAGAACTGTGGACTGGCGCGCTCCGGCCAGCGGGCCGGAGCGCCCCGTGAACTGACCATGAAAATCGAGGATCAGCGACGGCACGCGTTGCCGAGCCATCTCGCCGACCGCCCTGGCGATGGCCCAGGACTTACCCTGCCCAGGGATGCCCAGGACAAACATGTGCGGGCTGCCCTGGACGCTGGGCTCCCAGAGGACGGGCGCGGCCCCGCCGACTGCGTGCCCTAGGACGACTGCGGTTGCGGACGGATCTTCCGGAGTCGGGTCAGCGTCCCCCGCCGTCATCGCCGCGGCGCTGGATCCAGAGCTGGGCTCGACTTTCGGCGCAGGTAGCGCCGCGGTTTCGACGCTCTGCTCGTCCAGCGGCTGGGCTGTCGATACGCCCTGGGTATCTGCCCCGGTCACCGCATCGGCCTCGTCCCCGGATGATACCGTCGCTCCGAGCGACGGTACTGTGGTGTCGCTGGCGCGGTCTGCCAGAGTGACGCTAGCGTTAGCGGGCTCGGAGGGCTCTGCCCCATCTTCAAAGTCCAGTGGCGCCTGGCGCTCCTGTTTGAGTCGCGCACCATCGGTCAGCCGGTCGAGCGTCGTCGCCCGTTCCAGGTCCGACGGGCCGAGCACGGTGAAGATAGCGTCGCCGTCGCTGAACGACGCCGTCGGCATCTCTTCGGCCGTCACGACGAAGCCTTCGAGTTTAGGACGGAAGTCCAGGCCGGTCTTTTCGATCCGAGCCAGGTGATCGAGGAACGATCCGACGTGCTCGTCCGCGAACAGTCCGTGCCGGCGCGACCGCTCGAAGTAGAATCGCAGTACGCTGGCGAGCTGCGCCCGCTGGAAGGCGCCGTCGATCCTGGCCTCGTCGAAGAACTGGCGCTCGAACTGCTGACGCTCGTGCTCGAGCGCGAGCGTCATGTCGTAGGCAAGCGAGCGGACGTCAGTCGAGCCGCGCCGCCAGCGCACCGTCATGAATGTCGCTTCGACGATGTTGCGGCGCAGGGTGACCAGGACACCATCCCCTCGATCGTCATCGGATCCGGCCGACGGTGCGGAGGCGTCGAATAGGCCGCCGTGCAGACTGAGCGGCACGAACACGGCCTGTTCGAGTCTCCCGCGCATCCTGAGCCAGGCGATGGTCGCAGCCAGGCTCACAGCCTGTGCGTTCCCCGGCTCGGCCGCGAGCGCACGCAACGCCAGCCGCCCTGACACCATCTTAATGTGATCGAGGAGGACGCGAGCCGCATCTTCCGACTGTGCCAGCCCGATCAGGCTAACAGTCCCGCGCAACCGGCGAAGTACATCCTCCTGCCAGGCCGTCGTCACAACGACGCGGTGGCCAAGCCCTTCGCCATAATCCGGCGCGTAATCCAGGACGTACTTCCGCGCCGCCTGCGCCAGGTCGGGCTCACGGGGCGAATCGTAGTAGTCAGGGCCGAAGAAGCGGTCGATGCTGATGACCCAGTCACTTTGCTGATGGAGCGTCTCCAGCAGCCTGCGGCGCTCCGCGCTGACGCGCACTTCCAGCACCGGCACTGCCGGTCCACCGACCGTCAGGATCTGTCCACCCGCATGGAGCAGACTCGCCTGGAGGTCCATGACCGTATCGCTGAAGCGTGCCCCGGCTGGATGCGGCTCCGGTCGCGCCGTTGTCTCGACGCCCAGCCGGTGCTGCCAGCGAATCTGGTCCCCCTCCGAGGTAAGAATAGAGAGCCATCGTGCAATCAGCCCATGTAGCGAGAAGCTGCTCTCCTGCGGGGCACCCCGTTCCACCTCGGACGGAACGATGCGCGGTTGCGCTAGATCGGCCGCGATGGCAAGATGGGCCTCCTCCGGCACGGTGTCGTCGAGGTCCGCCAGCGTCTTGACAGACGATTCGAGAGTCGGCATGAAAACGTCAGAGCCGCCGACGAAGTACTCCTCCGCCTGCTTGCTTCGGATGCGCTCCAGCCCGCGCAATGGCATCTCGCGGCCGGTTGCGAGATACGCGCGGATGGCGAACGTGGGCGAGCTCGGATCGGTGACGTCGTCGCCATTCAGACCGGCGCGCTCGCGCTGCAGGAATGTATCGAGGGTGTCTGCCACCAATTCACCCCGATCCGGATTGACCAGGGTCAGCTCCATGCGATGAACGTATGGACGCAGGTCGCGATATTCGCGGACGTGCTCCGCCAGGCGGGCCGGCCGCAGATCGCCGGCCGAGGAGTCGCTGCCGGCTCCCAGCACATACGCCACATCGGCAAACCGTCGGTGCGGGTCCGGCGCGTCAGCCGGGAGCGCCACACCGTGGAAGAAGCGTAGGTTCTGGAAGAAGACATACGGCCCGCCCTGCCCCGGCCAGTACGCGAACGGTGGCACGTTCGTCGGCATGACCTTCTCGATGGAGGGGAGCGAGAGTGCGCGGCGACGGTCAGCTCGCTGAAGCTCGTGCAGTTGCCCCTCCCACCGCACCAGCAGTTGCGAATAGCTGGCGTACCAGGCCGCCCGGAGCGGATGCGTCGGCAGCACGACGAGCGCCGTCTCGTCTCCGCCGGAGAGACCAACAGACCGTACGCAGAGGGTATCGAGCGAAAGCGCGTCCTCCAGCTCCTGACGGAGCCTCCCGGACTGGCTTGCCGCCGTGGTGAGCGCGTCGACTAAGTCACGGTACGCCTGCGCGTAACGGATCGCCGCCCCGGCCAAGTCAGACGACCAGTCCGCCACTTCGACGATGTTACGGACGCCCCCAGCGACGATGCGGCGGAAGAAGCGATCGCGCGCCTGCCAGAATGCGGTCCACTTTTCGTGCGTAACGTCTGGCGGCTGCACCGCGACGAACGTCTCCGCGCTCGCCACCGCCATGTCCGGGCACTCGAGCAAGTACCGTCCGCCCTGGCGCGGCTGCGCGAGCACTAAGGCCTGCAGCGCGCGCAATGGCGCCGTAAGGCCGAGCCGAGTCTTCACCCGCCCGTTGAGCCGAAGCTCGAAGTAGTCGAGGTCCCGCGCGGCCCAGTGCGGCTGCTCCTCGACGATCAGGTCCCCGTGCTCGTACATGGCGCGCAGCCGGGCTAGCGCGAGCGTCGGCGACGTGGATAGTCGGCCTTCCCCAGGGGGCAGCTCGCCACCCTGCTCGAAGTAGAACTCCTCGCTCGTAGCGATGATTGGCTCACCCGTCTCGTTGAGGATCTCGTTGCCGTCCGCCGCCAGCGGGGTGACGCGCACCCACATTGGCGCATCCGGCAGGTCACTCACGTCGAGGTCGAGATCGAGTGAGATCGTCGCCTTATTGCGCTTCCCGTCGATCTCGCGCGCGGGCAGCGAGGCCGTCGCATCGTCCAGCTCGCCCGTCACCGGTACGATCTCCACCCGCCAGCGTGCCAGGTTGGCCGGTGTGAGCGGGTCGGTCTTCCAGCCAGTGGCGAGGGTGCGCTTCTTGCCGATCTGCGCGACCAGAGCGCCGGTCGGCCCGTGGGGCTGGGTCAGCTTCGAGAGGCGCTTGACGACGCCGTTGGCGTCAAGGAACGAGTCGACGGTGACCGAACGCAGATCGCTCTTGTCCGTCCCGACGAAGCGCCAGCGGTCGTAAGTGAGCTCGGCATCGATCAGGTCGCGCGCCCAGCGTCGCACGTCGTGCAGCGCGCGGCCGTCAAAGAACTGGAGCAGCGAGGCAGCGGTGAGCTCGTCTACGGCGATGCGCTGGAGACGGTCTCGTAGCGAGGAGTGGATCCGTCCGGGGCGGCTCAGCTCCTGAACGTGAGTCCTGTTGCGGGTCAGATACTCGAGGAAATCCGGGCGTGCGTCCGGCAGCAGCCCGATTCGCCACAGCTCCAGCCCGATGGACTCCGCCTCGCCGCGCTCGAATCGGTCCAGAGCCGCCTCGACGAATGCCAGGCGGTCCGACTCGCTCACAGTCTGGCCGGCGCGCGGCAGGGCGAAGCAGCGCCGCGCCGCCTCGGCGACGCTCGCGGGCGCGCTCCGGATAAAGCGATCTCGGGCGCCCTCGTGCAGGGACCGGCCGTCGATGGGGGCGAAGCTGTTGCCGAGCGAGCTAGCGGCGGCATCGACCACGTCGGACGGCACGAACAGGCAGAGGCGACCCTGCTTCCGGTTCCGCAGCTCGATCGCGCGGTCTGCCGTGACGTACAACTCTCCTTCGACATCCACACGGTCGCCGGCGACGTCGCGGTCCGGTCCGCGCTCGCCGGTCAGGATCAGGGCCTGGAGCCTGCCGCGCGCCATGCCATCGATCATGCCCTCGCGCCGGTTGTCCTGCTGGCCGTCGAGCATCGCCCGGCAGACGGCTTCCGCCTCGGCACGCTCGAGGAAGTCGATCCGAGCGCAGTGGCCATCGTCCGTGTCAGCGAACTGGTCAAGGATCAGGCCCGCCATGAGGGCGGGTCGGCGCGCGGGTCGGTCAGGAGAGGCTGACGATGCGCCTGTGGCTGCACCGGCGCCTGCGAGTACCGGGCTGTCGGTGGAATGGGCTGTCACGCGCGCACCTCCTCGGCGACGTAGGGCGGGCGCAGCTCCTGAACCGTGAAATCGTCCGAGAGGTCCCGGAACATGCCCATCTGGCGCAGTCGCCCCTGGAGCGCCCGCAGGTTCTCCCGGGCAGCAGCGACGGCTTCGGCGCCACGGAACTCGGCCGGTGGGCGGTCGATCAGCACGCCGAAGCGTCGCTCCAGGAAGTCGAGCAGGTCCCGCAGGCGAATCGGGCGCGGCCCGGCGGCCACGCCATCCGGTGCGGGCTGCACCGACGCCAGTTGCACTAGGATCGTCAACAGGTCGTTGGACGGCTCGTAGCGCCAGGCCCGCTTGCCGCGCACTGTCCCGGCCAGGATGCCGTACGGTTTGTTGATGCCTCCAATCCCCCAGAACCAACGGCCATACCGTTCAGTAGTCTTGCGCTGGCTTTCGACTAGCAGTGTGACTACACGCTGTAAGGGAAAGAGATGATCCGGCAGCAACGCGTCAATCCACGCTAGATCATCGTTCTCGCCTTCATCTTCGGCAACCTGTCGATTTTCCTGTCGGATGGCGTCCTCATCCGCCAGTGCCGGCCCATCGATTGCCGGGTCGGAAGCCAGTTGCAAAATCGCCCGGAGGTAGATTGGCGAGGGTTCCCGTTGAGCAGCAACCACGGGCTCAAGCGCAGTCCGACTACGTGGATTCCGCCCCAGTGCTTTAGCGTACCGATCGAGCTGGCGCACTGTCAGCGCCGAAGTCAGGAACTGACCGTACGCATCGACGTCACGCCGCACGCATGCAGTCGCCATCTGCTGGCTCAGGCCGCCCGGCTGGCCGGTGAAGTCCAGGTACAGCTCCGGACCGGACGGCTCGAACGGGTCGCGCATGGCCGTCGGTAGCTCGGACGGATCGCGCACCAGGGCATTGAGAGCATGGACTAGTTTGGCGGTGTAGACGAACAACTCAAGACCGATCAGTCCCTGGAGCGCGTACGTCAATGCCTGTGGCGGCATCACATCGTGAAACGAGTAGAGGAATGTCTGAAGATCGCGCCCAACCTCGCGTGCGGCGGCGGGGCACGCCTCATCGTGGATCCGTCCGAGGTTCTGACCAGATGGAGTAGCCTCAAAGCCGTCCAGAAATGCCAGCGAGAGTCGGGTGAGCGTATCCAGCTTAGTGTGGCCATCATAGTGTCCTCCAAGGTGAGGCATGCGATTGAGAACGATACCTGTTCCGAATACTCGGCTAATGAAAAGCTTGAGTTGCTCCTCGCTACCGGATCGCTCGCGCAGTACGTCATAGAGGAATGTGTCAACGTTTCTCTGACGCGACCCTTCGGATGGTAGCCCAGTCTTGTGCGAAAGTACGGAAAATGGCGCCACGGCGAGGATCTGTTCACCCTCACGCTTTCGCCCACGGCCTCCAATCGTGACCAGAGAGGTGCGGACGACGCGGTTCAGGAGCCGTTCGCCGTCGATGCCGCGGAACCCTTCCAGATCCGGGTGACGAGCTAGCTTCTCGATGTAGCTCGCGACCGTCGCCTTCGCATTCGGCCGACGACCCCGGCCCCGACCTTCAGCCAGGACACGGAAGAAGAACGACGGCAGAAGCAAGTCGAGATCGATGTCGTTAAGTTCGAGCGTGGTGATCCGGGGGAAGGCGACCCCACGCAGCTCCTTCGGCAGCCTCACGCGCATCAGTTTCGCTCCCTGGCCGCGTCGTGCCCCTGGGCGAGGACGATCTTCCCGTCGCGCTGGGTGATACGGTGGATGCGCCTCTCCGCTTCGAGCAGCACCAGCTCGTGCGTCGAGGACCGGTTGAGGGCGTTCTTGAAGGGCGCGAGGTCCTCCAGGAACGGCCGGTACTCCGGGGCAGTCGGCCGCGTGCCCTCGGCAAACCGAAGCAATAGCTCGAACAGGTCCAACTCGATTGTCAAGGATGGCGAGCCGTCTCGATGGGTCAGCTCCAGCACTTCCGGCATCGACTCGATCGGGACGCCACGCCCTGCCGGAACAACGCGCAGCTGGAATGTTTCGACGGGGAACTGCTTGACGACGGCGAGCTGTTGCGTTTCGTCATGCTGTACCAGAACGGCCAGGCTCTGTCCCAGCACGTCGGCCGCGATGCCGTCCGAGCGGGTGATCCCACGGGCCAGCTCCACCCGGAGCGTGTCGAGCGGCTCGTCGCCGCGCAGCGCCGCGATGAATCGCTCGGCGTGACGATACGGCAGCAGGCGTTCCGTCCAGACCGTCACGTCGTCAACCTCCAGGGCGTCGGCGTGAAAGTAGAGGCGCCGCTTGACGGCCGCCATCCAACCGTCGAGCGTGACGTACGCCTCGGGGGTCGCTTCGGCCGCCGCCGTTCGGTCAGTCTCGGGGAAGAGCGGCGGCAGATCGGCTGCGCCGTCGCCCGCTACCATCGCCAGGTGACGGTCCAGTCGGGGCCGCGAGAGGCGGCCCGGATCGAGCCGGCCCAGCTCCCGCAGCAGCTCGTCGGCGTCCGAGGGCGGCGTGAACGCCCGCTGCCAGTACCGGCTCGTCGGCCCCAGCACGTCGTCGGCGTCATCGTCCCCCTCCAGGGTCTGGTGGACACGCTCGCAAGCGAGGTTGGCCGTCAGCAGATATGCCAGCGCCGAGCGCAAGTCGCGCATGGTGGTGTGCAGCCCCCGCCGGAGGTGGACCAACCGCGCCAGGTCTTCCAGGCACCGTCGCGCCCGTCCGTCGTCCGCATCGCCTCGGAGCGCCTCGGCATTCGCCAGGATCGGGCAGGCTGCCCGAGCGCGACACACTCCGCAGGCGGTCCAGCGCTCCGGCGCGACAAGCGTGTCGAGGACGCGGGCGAAGACGGACGGTCTGCCCCGCTCAGCGCTCGCGTCGAACGCACCTTCACGGGTCTGGCCATCGAGCGTCACGAACGACCGCCGCTTGAGATCCACGACCCACGGCCAGTTGGGCAGCATCTGGCCGTCACGAATCGCGAGGTCCAATGCGTGGCTGAGCCAAGGCATGTCGTCCTCATGGCGCGCGCGCAGTTGAGCCAGTCGGCCGTCGTTGATGGCGACGAGCACCGTCAGGCCGGCGTCCGGGCGCTCGCCGTCGAGTCCATGCAGTCTGCGACGGACCTGCTGGTCTGCGCTGAGGCCGGCGTGCGCCTCCGAGGCGTCGTAGCAGCTGCGGAAGGTGTGCCCCTCCAGCTCCAGCTCCCAGCCGCTCGGATCGGCCTCCCGCTCGACAGCCCCCTGCGCGAGCAGGGCGGCGCGCACGCGCTCCAAGAACGCAGTCTTGCCGTCTCCAGGGTTGCCGCTCAGAAAGACGGCGGGAGGACGGTCTTGCAGGACTGCCGGCAGCAACAGCTCGTCGAGCGCCGTCGGCACGTAGGTGCTTCTCGCCAGCTCGGTGTCAAGGCCTCGATTGTCGGCATTGCCGGTTACGCTCGCCCGATACAGCCCGCGGATCTGGTCCACCCAGACGTTGATCTGGCGAACCCCGTCGTCCGCAATATCAGGCACGGGCCGACCACCGTCCCGGTCCCCTCCCTGGCCGCCGACATCATCCGCCCGGATGCTGTCGTGGCCATCGACCGCGCGCGGCTCGTTCGGCACCGTCGCCGCCTTCGACTCAGAAAGCATCGCGAGCCGAGGCGTGATGCGCCACGCCCGTTCGATCGCCTCACGGAGCGCGACGGCGGACGTGGGGCGGTCGTCCGCGCGTGGGCTGGTGGCCTGCAAAAGCACTCCACAGACACGCCTTGCGCGCTCAGAAATCCATGGGGGAGGCGCGCTCTCATCGTCGCCCGCGTCGTCGTTGAGGATGGGCAGGTCGCCGGTGAGCGTCTGGTGCAGCACAAGGGCCGCGGCGTAGCGGTCGATGCTTTCGGGGGGCTGCTGCGCGGAGAACGCCTCCGGTGGCAGAAACCGTGGCGACCCGGCCGGCGTCGCCGGGGCGCCGGCAGTGACGACGAAGCCAAAGTCCACCAGGACCGGCAGGTTCGTACCATCACGCAGGATGATGTTGGCCGGCTTAATGTCGCGGTGACGTATGTTCGCCCGTTCGAGGGCCTCGAGTGCATCGAGGAGCGCGTCGGCGAACCGCTTCCAGCGGGCCTCGTCCCATGGCAGCTCCACCGCCACGTCGGCCAGCGTGGTGCCGGACACGTAGTCCATCTTCAGGTGGGCGTCATGGTCCGGCCCGTAGAAATCGTAGATTCGGGGCACATGTGGACTCTGCAGACGCTGGAGCGCGACGAACTCGTGTTGGGCCTGATCCAGTGCCAGATCCGGGTGATGGAAGACCTTCACCACGAAGGTGCGCGGCAGCGTCGGCTCAATCTGCTGGTCTTCGACGAGATAGGTTCGGCCACTGGTGCCTTGTCCCAACATGCGAACGATCTTGTAGCGGCCGTCGAGCAGGCCGGTCTCATTGACCGCCTGACCGCGGAGTGTGCGTCGAAGCTCGCGCAGTAGCCGCTCCAGCTCACGACTGCACTCGTCGGCGGACGGACGCCGCTTCGCCGGATCATCACCGGTCGCCATCCGCCCGGGCGCGAGGATGCGGGTGAACAGCCTGCTCAGCCCGTCAAGGATATGGTCGGGCAGCTGCGCCCAGCGGGCAACGAGCAGGTCCGTCATCGTCTCGCTCGCCATGCTGCCTTGGAGCTCAGCAGGACCCGCACCCGTGAGGCGCTCCAACAGCACGAGTCCCAGGCTGTAGACGTCCGAATCGGCGTCAGCCAGGCCGTAGCTCAACCCGAGCTCCGGGGCGGCGTATGGCGCCTCAATCTTCAGATCGTCGAGCTGCGCGGCGATGCTGTGCGGTCCCTCGACTCGGGCGGCGTAGAACCCGGTGAATGTAACGTCCTCTGGCTCACCTTTCACCATCTGCGCAAACACAGTGTCGGGCGACAGTGCCCGATGGACGATGCCGCGCGAGTGGAGCGTGTCCAAACCCCTGAAAGCCTTTTCGGCGAGAGCGAGCTCTCCAGGGAGATCATCCGCGCCGGTTGGCCGCTTCAATACACCCAGGCTTTGACCCGGCGACAGCGCAAATGGCACCACCAGAAAGTCATCTGACCATTCAAATGGATCGCGGATTTCGGGAGTCAAGCCGGTGGCGTTCAGTCGCTGGACGGCCTCCAGTTCGCGCAAATGGAATGCACGGTCTTCGGGACTGGCGCCGGCCAGGTTGTAGACGAACAACAGGCGAGGGCCCGAGATGTCGTGCGTTGCCCGCGCCGAGTACATGCCCGGCCGCTGCCCGACGATCTCGTCGATGCGATATTGCTGGATGCGCTTGGGGAAGCGAGGCCGGTCTCGTAGGTCCATCAAGGTCTGCTCAATGCCCGAGCGGAACCTCCCGATCGACGCGTGGGCGGCGCGCGCGTCGAGCTGTACCAGCCGCTCAACGGCAGTAGCCAGGAGCAAGACACCGTCGGCCGCGCGCGGATCGCGCACGCGGGGCGCGGCCTCAGAAAGAGAGAGCAGGACAGCGCCATGCACGAAATGGTCACTCACCTCGAGTAGGCGCGAGACCCGCTGGCGCAGCTCGCCGGCGAGTACCTTGGCAACGTACTCGATCTTGCCGAGCGGGCTGCGCTCCGACGAGCCATCGTCGCGAACCCAGACCTGGTCGGTACCGTGGATGCGGCCACGCCACGACTTCTCGTCGATCGCGAAGACCGCATTCTGGCCTACCACGATGAAGTCGATCTCAAAGGTGCGGGCGTTTCGCGTGACGAGCGTCTTGTTGCAGATCACCAGCCAGTCGTTCGGCAGACCGCGCAGCAACTCCGCTGCGCGCTCCTCGCCTTCGGTTGCAAACTCTGCTGCCTTCACCACCCGCGCCATGCTTCCCTGACTCCTTCGTCCGAGATCGGCACCTCACGCACAACGTGGCACCGACTCTTTTGCATCATGAACCGTGCCGGTCTGTCTCTGCCAGTGAAACTCGCGACACTGGCTGTTGTCTGTGCTAGCCGAGGCCGGCCATGCGATCGAACGAACACAGATGGCCAAGGCGACAGACTGCCCGACTACACAGAGACCACTCTTCCGGCGGCACGCAGGTCATCTTGCAGCCTCAGGTGTGCGCGCCATCCCTCGTACTCGGCATCTCGTTCCACGCCGAGGGGGCGGTCACCCTCGGGCGAATAGCGCCGCAGGACGTCAACGAGACCTCCCCGGGTAACGACGATGCACGCCACGCGGTGACGGGACAGCATCACGCAGAGGCGACCGGCATCAAGATGAAACGAGCTGGCATCTCCACGCCCCGAGAGCGGGTGATGCACCAGCATGACGGGTCGCTCCAGGCCTTGCCACCGGTTGCCCGTATCGACCGACACGTCAGTGAGTGCCGCTGGCAGCCGTTCGCGCACGGCGTTCACTTGCGACACGTGTGCGCACGCGACGCCGATCATGTCCGGCGTCAGCGGGCTGACCGAACCGTCATCGCGGACTGTTGTGCTGCGCGACAACAGCCGCTCGATAATCCGGACAATGAGGTCGGCAGCCTCCGGATCGTACTCGCCGGTCATGAGCGGAGGTAGCTCGGCCTGGACGAGCGTGGCTCCCGACACAGCCAGGTCGATCGCCTGGTCCAGGCGCAGGCTACCTCCGGACGCGGTCCGCAACGCGCGATCGCCCGGTGCGCTCAATGCTGCGAAGGGCAGGTCTGGATAGAAGGCCGGTTGGATTGTCGCGACCGCATCGGGTGGGAGGCGGCGGGAGATCGGCAAGCGCTGACGAGGCACGGCGGGATATCGGGCTGTGAGAGCCTCCGGGCAGGCAATGTGTGGCCCCGCTGCCTCACCGGCCCACCGCTCGACCTGGCCACGAACGATTGGATCGATCTGACCCGGATCGCCCACCAGGACCGTCCGTCTTGCCAGTCCAGCGATCTGCAGGAATCGATAGTCGGGGAGCTGGAACGCCTCATCGACGACGAGTAGGTCAAACGATTGCGTCCATGCCGAGGACACCCACGACCATCTCGCTGAGTTTGCCACGATTGCGCATGGGCCGGACGGCAGCGCCGTCGCATCGTCCACCACGGTCACGTTCGGGAGCGCGCGAACGACTGCCGGGACCGACAACCTCTTCTTCGTGAAGAGGTAGAAGCTCAGTGACGTGTATCGTTGCCCGAGGCGCCGGATCAGGTCAAATGCCTGCTGGTTGGTCTGCGTGGCGATGGCACATCGTTCGCCCATGAGGCCGAGCGCCTGGCCCGCTAGCCGCTCGACAACGCCGGTCTTGCCCGCACCGGGCGGCGAATCAAGGCGCAGCGCGGCGAGTCCTTGCCATTGGGTACGCAGAATCTCGTTCAAGGTAGTATCGGCAAGAGTCGCCGGCGACGGCGCTGTCCCGCTTCTGGCCGTAGGCAACAGAGAAGGCATACTCGGGCTCATCGCAGTGCCTCCACGGCGGCGAGGGGGTTGGCCGGGACGCCCGTGGCAGGCACCGAGGCCGACGCTCCAGTCGCGACGTCATGCGTCCAGGGCACGGTGCGAAGCCGCTCCTTGAGCTGCTTTCGCTGTGCGGTGATCCAGTACCAGTCCGGCCCACTCGGAGCCAGCTCCAGGTCAGCGCCGGCGGCGGGCAGCGCAACCGACCGCATGCCGGCCGTCACCCGAAGCGTCAAGGTAGCCGTTCCGGCGGTGCGTCGAATCTCCTCGACGAATAACGATTGCTTGGGCTCGTCGACCCGGATCAGCGTGTCCCCGACACGTGCCCGTAGCACCGGCTGGCTCGTGACAAGGTCGAACTGCTGTTCGCTGCGTCCCGAGGCGAGGCGAACCGTGCGCGGTCGGCTCACAATCCCTTCCACCACGTCACCCTTCAAGCGAGACTCGGCGCGGGCGAACGGCTCCTCTAGACGCATCGCCGCCTCGAGGTCGTCGAGGGCGGTCTCTCGTTCCACGATCCGATACGCCGCCGGGACCGGCTTGTCACGCAGCGTCAGCGGATATCCAGTGTCGCGGCCGCTCATGAAGAACTCGAAAGCACCGGCCTCCTGCCGCTGAAGCGCAGCGAGCGACGGCATGGGGAGCAGACCCAGACCGTTGACATGCGCGATGGCCCACTGGGTCGCCTCATAGATCCGTGTTACTGTCGGAAGGAGTGCTGTGCGAACGTCGGTTGACAGGGCGGCGAGCGTCGACGTCGAAGCACCCGCCCGCCGCGCCCGGTTGTACGCTTCCACCCGCGGGGCGAGGATGTCACGATCGAAGTCAGGGGCGGTCGTACAGCCCATCGGCTCGCGCTCGGCTGCCTCGACGGCGTCCAGCAGCGTAACGCCGGGGGGCGGCTCGAGCCGGGTGCGGAGGACGCCCAGGTGCGCGTCTTCACCGGGCGCCTGTCCAAGGATCCAGTGTCTGCGCAGCAGCTCTGTCGCGATGATCAGTGACTGCTGTCCCTCCACACGCTGCCGCTCAGCCGGGTAGGTCAGCAGCTCTCCCAGACGCTTCGCCCGGGCGCTGACCTGCTGATACCGCAAGCGGTCCGCGAGCAGGTCGAGATGGTCGGCGTTCGGTCCGGCCGGGACCACGATCTGGGGATAGTCGCCGGCAGCACGGGCAGACTCGGCGTCAGCTTCGACCGCGTCTGCAAGACGCTCGAACAGGGCGAACTGATCGTCACGGTTGCGCGGGTCTGCCACCCAATCGATCGTCGGCGGCTCACCCGGGCGACCATGGGCGACGATGTGCACGGTTGTGTCCTCGCCGGACAGCTTCAGGGCGACCAGCACCCGAGCGCGAGAGCGGACGGCAGTCATCAACCGCCGGGCTGCCCGTTGGGGCCGTCCGGACTCCCAAGCGCGGAGCGACGCGGCGAGACGGAGATCGGACGACATCGCTACACCACCCTCGCCAGTTCAGCCTCGGCCGCTCGGAGTCGGGATGCCAGCGCTAACTCAACGGGACCCGACGGCGGCGCGCCAATGCCATCTCGAAGCTCGATGGCCCGAGGCAGGCTGACTCCCGCCAGCGCCTCACGCACCTCGCTGCCCAGCACTGACGGGTCGCCACTCGCAGCGGCCTGGCGCCGGCAGGCCTGCCAGAGCGAGCAGTGCTCGCGGCAGCTCTCGCGATACTCGTTGGGGATCGCGTCCAACACTCCGGGCGCGTCCAGCGTCGCGCCCGGACCGAAGCCCGCCAAGACTGATGCGACATCGGCCCAGACGCCGGGCAAATCGTTCAGCACGCTCTCGACCGCGGCGACCTCGGCGACGATCGACTCGTCGTGGAGTGATGCCGCGGCGCGGCCGGGTTTCCGCAGGACAAGATCGGCGCGGGCCGGCAGGAGAGCTGACACATCGGTTCGGCCGGCTGCCATCAACAAGCGACGCAGCGCGACCACTCCGACAGCAGCTTGTCGACGAGCTGCCTTGATGTCGGACGGGTCGGTTTTCCCGCCTCGATACGGGTACGACTTCATCTCGACCACGCGGTAGAACGGCTCGGCGTCGGCCGCAACCAGCAGGTCGGGCTCGATCTCGTAAGCCTCACCTACAACGACGATGGCGAGCCTGGGCTTGACGATCAAGTTTGGCGCGGCCGGATCGCTGGCCAGCTTCTGACGGAACAGCTGCTCCGTGAAGTCCCGGCGAGCCGCCCGGGCGGCATCATTGGTTCCCGGCACACGACGCGTGACGTCCTCCAATCGGCATTCCGACACGCTCAAACGTCCGGCCTCACGGTAGAGGCGGATCAGCTCGGCACCACCGTTGTCGAGCAACGCCTTCTCGAACCGGTCACCGGCCTGGATCGCAAATGGTGACTGCCCCTCGCGCGGATCGATTCCGTAGACCGTCTGGGCAAGCTCTGCCGCCGAAACGCCGGAGACAGTTACGGCCTGGAGGCGCATGCACGTCGAGTTGCGGGCCATGCGCTCGAAGCCGCGAGCGCCGGGGCCCGACCCGCGGAGGGCGCCACGCACCGACGCAGGCACGATTGGCATCGGCGTGCTCATCGTGCTTGCCTCCTCACCTCAGCCTTTAGACTGGCGACGACGTACGGACGACCCCAGAGTTGAAATGGTCTCGAGAGCGCCCCGAGGACGAGCGCCGAAGCTTGCCGCTCGCGAGTATCAGGCTCGCTGATCGCCGCCAGCTCGACCTGGACAGCCTGCTCTACCCGGTTGAGATCGAGGCCCTCACCCCAGCGGACCGCGCCGCTCACGCTCCCGCCGTAGCGTCGGATCAGGGCATCGAGGGCCGGCCCGCGCCCCATCTCCAGCACGGCCAGCCGAGCACGAGCTACCAGCGCGAGTGTCGTACGAAGGTGAGCCACGCGGAGGGTGCGCCCGCAGATGAGTCGCTGTGCCAGCGGCCAGTCCGACCGTGTCAGGAGCCCGGCGAGCGGCTGCGACGAGTCACCTGCCAGGGCTGGCGCGACGTGGTCATCAAGCAGACCTGCGTTGCGCGCGTATGCCCGCTCATCTGCGCGTGCCACACGGCGAACGTCGCCGGTTGTGACCGCTCGACCGGTCAGACCGGCCAGCAGTCGCGCCAGGTCAGCCTCGGCCGTCGGCTGCCCGACGAACGACAGCCCAGCCAGGACGTGGCGCCGACCGATCCGGCCGGCGCCACGCCGCGCTGAGGCAGCGTGTTCCTCCTTCCCACTGGATGTCTGCTGGCGCTCCATCGGCGCTCCCTCCCCACACTGCTCGTCTCTCATCTGTGGGAAGAATACGACGGAAGGAAGGAGGCCCCTAGACGTAACGGGCGTTACGCCGCTCGACGCAGTCAGGCTACGTGGCGTTCAATAGTACTGCTTGATGTAGCCGTATGCTCGATCGAAGAGGTCCTGGTCACGGTGGAGCTTGTACTTGAGCAGTGTGCGCCGTAGGTGCTGCTGGACCTCGCGCTCCCCGGCCACGGTCCGCTGCCATTCGGGGAAGCTGACTGCCCTGACGATGGTGTCGATGTCGTCCACAATCCGCTGGACCATCACCGGTGTGTCGCCGTTACGTGCGGCGGCGAACAGCTCGGTCAGGGCCGCCTTGCCCCGCTCGCCGGCGTGCTCCTCAATCGGGGCGCTCGCTGCCTCATGCTCGCGCTCGGCCGCGACGACATCGCGTGCCAACTGGAGCAGCTGCTTCAGGAACTCGACGCTCTGGAGCAGGCCGCGCGCGTGACGATCGCGGAGCTCCTCCAGGCGACGGCCCAGTTCGACGAATGGCGGTTCGTTGGGATGGCGCTGGAGCCGGAGCGAGATCTTGATCTCGACCTCGCGGGCCCGGCCGCCGCTGCCACGTTCGAGGTCCTCGATCAGCTCCGGGTCCAGCACGATCGTCTCGAGGTCGTCGCGGACGGCTTCGACGTGGACGTTCTGGTGGATCAGCTCCAGCGTCTTCGCTCCGAGTGCCCGCCAGAGCAGCTTGCCGTGCCCGCTCGTCGGCCGGACCGAATCGTAGACACTGGTCAACCACTGGTAGTCCGCCGCGTAGGCCGGCAGGACCGGGTGCGGCGAGAGCGCCTCCCAGAGCTGGGCTAGATGCCGATACGCCAGAGCGAACGCATCGCGCTCGACGTTCGTGGGGAGACATTCTTGGGCGGCGATCAACCCCTCATAACCGCCGACCGTGCGGTCCACTCCGGGGAAAAAGTCCAGGCAGGCAGCGACGGCGGGCGCTACCTGGCTCGTCAGAGCTTCGAGATTGGCGATGGCCCGCGTGACGTTCTCGCCATCGAACACGAGCGCCTTCGCTACGTCGTCGAAGATGCCGAGGTAGTCCACGATCAAACCATGGCTCTTGTTGGGGAACGGGCGGTTCGTCCGGCAGATCGCCTGCAGCAGGTTGTGGTCGCGCAGTGGTCGGTCCAGGTACATCGCCTGGAGGATCGGCGCGTCGAAACCGGTCAGCAGCTTCGAGGTGACCACCAGCAGCTTCAGCGGATCGCGCGGATCACGGAAGCGGTCGAGGAGTGCCGCCTCCTCGGCCGGCGTCCGGCCGAAACGCTCCCGCCACGCTTGCTCGCCCTGGCCCACCGTCATGACGACTTCGCTGGCCTCGGGCGGCAGCCAGCGGTCGAGCTCCTGCTTGTACCGAACGCAGGCCGCGCGGTCGTACACCACGAGCTGCCCCTTGAAGCCGTTCGGCTCGACCTGGGCCTGGAAATGCTCCACCACATCCTTGACCACGGCCCTGATGCGCTCGTCGGTTTTGAGCAGGTTGCCCATCCGCCCGGCCCGTTGCGAGAGGGAGGCACGATCCTCATCGTCGAGCGACGCGGTAAGTGCCTTGAACGCCGCGTCGATCGCCTCACGATCGACGTGGAGCTCGGCCAGGCGACTCTGGAAGTGCAACGGCAACGTGGCGCCGTCGCGGATCGAGGCGTCGAACGAGTAGCGGCTCAGGTACCCGCGCTCATCCTCTTCGGCGCCGAAGGCCCAGAACGTGTTGCGGTCCGACCGCGAGATCGGGGTGCCGGTCAGCCCGAAGAAGAAGGCGTTCGGAAGGGCCTCGCGCATGCGCTGGCCCAGGTCGCCCTCCTGGGTCCGGTGGGCCTCGTCCACCAGCACGATGATGTTGTCGCGGTCGTCCAGCAGTCCGGGCGCCTCGGCGAACTTGTGGATCGTGGTGATGATGACCTTGCGAGCCTGCTGCTGTAACAGTTCGTGCAGCTCGTCGCGGCGGTTCGTAGGCACCACGTTCGGCACGCTGGCGGCGTTGAACGTTGCCGTGATCTGGGTGTCCAGGTCGATCCGGTCCACCACGATCAAGACGGTCGGCGCGCGCAGCGCCGCCTGGATCCGCAGCTTCTGGGCCGCGAACAGCATCAGCAGCGACTTACCGGACCCCTGGAAGTGCCAGATGAGCCCCTTGCGCACCCGACCGGCGACCACCCGATCCACGATCTGGTTGACGGCGTAGTACTGCTGGGGCCGACAGATCACCTTCACCTTCTGATGATTACGATCCGTGGAGTAGAGCGCGAACGACCGCAGGATATCCAGGATCACGGACGGACGGAGTAGCGCCCGCGTAACCCGCCGCACGTCCTCCAGGCCACTTCCATCCCGACCCAGACCGAGGCTGAGTTGGCCGTCCAGTCGTTCGGGAACGGCCGTCTCGTCGGCCACCTCCTCTGGTGTGCGCCAGGGCGCCCACTGTTCGATGGGCATGCCGATGGCACCGTAGCGGAACGTCCTGCCCTCGGTGCCGAACGAAAAGACGTTCGGTACGAAGAACGGGCGGACGTTCTCCTCGTAGTCGTCATGCACCTGTGCGGCAGCATCGACCCAGGAGATCGCCGGCCGCACCGGGCTCTTGGCCTCGCCGACGACCAGCGGAATACCGTTGACGAACAGGACCAGATCGAAGCGACGGTCCGGCCCCTGCATGCCCTCCGCGCCGCGCCCGGCCCGAACGGTCAGTTGCCGAGTAACAACGCAGCGGTTGTTACTCGGATGGTCGAAATCCAGGAGGCGAATGGTGACGTGCTGGTCATTCTCGCCGACCGGCATCGTGTGCTCGCCACGCAGCCACTCGGCAAACGACTCATTGAGCTGCACCAACGAGGAGCCCCGGTCGCGCGCACCTAGGATGTAGGTCCGCAGACGGTGGATGACCTCCTCGGTGCGCTCCGGATGGGAGGCGAGATCCGGATTGAGGCGTAGCAGAGCATCCTGTAAGTGACCTTCGAGGAGGACGTCCGTGGCCTCACGTCTGCCGAGGCGATCCGCCGGCACGTACTCCCACTCCGCGCCCACGGCGTAGCCCGGGCCACGCTCGGCGACGACGCGCTGTCTACTGACGCCCTCCTGGCCGGTCAGCACGTCCAGCACGAACCGCTCGACGCTATTCTCCTCGTTGAACAGTGGGGTCACCATGAGCCTTTGAGCAGTGTATGAAGCAAGTCGGCTTTCAGCCGGCGAGTCAGCGCGATCTGTTCTGTACATGCATTGATTTGGGCATCAATAGCAGCAAGCTCGCTGATGATCTGATCCTGCATCAGAAGATCGGGAACGGGCATCCGAATACGACGGATCTGCGTCACATTCAAATGCTGTTGCGCAGTGCCTGCCGATCCAGACAGGATCTTACTGCGGCCGGCCGCTGAGTTCAGGAATCGGCTCAGGAATGCTGAACGCACCCTCTTTGAAGGCCGTGCCACGATCAGATCTATGCAGTTCGAGCCATCCAGATCTGGACCAACAACGGCTGCATCACCGGGACGCCCCGTCCGTACGACGACAACATCGCCAGTGCGCAAGCGTGACTTCTCGTGAAGACGATGACCTTCGTCGGATATGTACACGAGTTGGTCGAGCGAGAACCGATCAGGGAGGATGTTGAGTGACCGTAGTGCTGGCACACCGTCATCGACGTAGTAAGACGCCGGCCGGACGACGATGCCAACAGTTAAGAGATCGCACAGGTCGCCGATAGATGCCGTAGCCCCAGCATCCTGAGAGAATGCCTGCAAGGAGATAAGATCGCCCATTGCGTTCAGGTCACCTTCCACCGTACGCCAACGTTCTGCCGACTCCTCTGCCGCCCAAAGAACCTCGGCGATGCGTCGCTGCTCGTCGAGCGGCGGGAGCGGGAACTCTTGAACGGCTAGGGTCCTCCAGTTGATGGTTGGGGACAGCGAGCCAACAGAGATGGATTCTGCGCGCTCCTGGAATACCTCGCTCTGCATCAGGAAGGGCAAGAACTGCGGATCGACGGTGTCTGAACGCGCTCGAAGGACCAGGGCATGGGCCGAGCAGATCCCTTCGAACTCAGCTATGCCGAGCTTCCGCTGGTACGCCCGCCGTCGTCCAAAGATGAGGTCGCCCGATTGGAAGCGTAGCTTCGTCGCCTCGACATCGCTCGGACTTCCCCAACGTCGGATCTTCAAGTTGCCAGAGTCGAGGTGCTCCAGGCCGACATATCGATCAACCCCCGCCAACGAGGGATAGTCAACGCGGTCATTGACATTTGAAGCAAGCTCAGCGAAACGCACCATGCGCCATCCCTCTGGCAAATCACGCGGTGCTGTGGACGCTACGTGGGGCTTAGCGGCCATTGGCGGCCTCCCGGAGATCGGCCAGCAAGGTGCTCAGCTCGGATCGCAACGTCCGAGAGCTCGCTTGCCAGTCCGCCAGCGTCGTCGGGAGATCGGCCGTGGATGCGGTGCCGTTCGTCGCGCGGCGGACGTAGAGCGGAATCGAGAGGCTGGCGCCGTTCGCCCGGATCGTCTCAAGAGGGACGACAGCCGCGAAGCCCGGCTCATCGGCGTACTGCCGATACGCCCCCAGGATCCGATCGACGTGAGCTTCTCGCAGGAAGCTCTGGGCGCGCTCGCGGGCGACTTCCTTGACGGCGTCGATAAACAGGATGGTGCCGCGTCGCTCGGACGGCTTCCGTGTCCGGCAGACCACCACGCACGCTTCCATCGGCGAGTTGTAGAACAGGTTCGGCCCGAGCCCCAGCACACACTCGACCACGTCCAGGTCAAGGAGCTTCTCGCGCAACGCCCGCTCCTCGTCGCGGAATAGCACGCCGTGCGGGAAGAGGATCGCGCAGCGCCCCGTCTCAGGGCGTAGGCTGGCCAGGATGTGCCCGAAGAAAGCGTAGTCGGCCCGGCCCTGGGGCGGCGTCCCGAGCAGCCGTTGCCGGCCGTATGGATCTGTCTGCCAGGCTGGACGGTTCCACTGTTTGATCGAGTACGGCGGATTGGCCAGGATCACGTCGAACTGGCGCAGGCGGTCGCCATCCAGAAAGGCCGGGCGGGTAAGTGTGTCCCCGCGGACGATGGCAAAATCCTCGATACCATGCAGGAATAGGTTCATCCGCGCGATGGCCGAGGTCAGCAGGTTGAGCTCCTGCCCATACAGGCGGAGGGTACGGTGCTCGCCGCCACGCCGCTTGACCTCGGCCGCTGCCGACAGGAGCATCCCGCCCGAGCCGCACGTTGGATCGTAGATCGATTCGCCCGAGCGCGGCTCCAGCATACGGGTCATCAATCGGACCAGCGTGCGATTGGTGTAGAACTCGGCGGCGGTGTGTCCGCTGTCCTCCGCGAACAGGCGAATCAGGTGCTCGTACGCGATGCCGAGCTCGTCCTCCGAGACGTTCGCGACCGAGAGCGTCAGCGTGGAGAAATGCTCGATCAGGTCGCGCAGGGTGGCGTCCGGTAACCGCTCCTTGTTCGTCCACTGCGCGTCTCCAAAGATGCCGGCCAGCCGATCGGGATTTGCCGTTTCGATCGTGCGCATCGCCGATTGCAGCGCCGCGCCAAGATCCGTGGAAGATGCGCGGACGTCCCGCCAGTGCGCGCCGTCCGGCACCTGGAATCGATGGTGCTCGGCGAAAGCTGCGTATTCCAGGTCGCCTTCGGACTCGTCCAGCGCGACGGCGTACTCCTCGTCGTAAACGTCCGAGATGCGCTTGAAGAAGAGCAGCGGGAAGATGTACTGCTTGTAGTCGCCGGCATCAATCAGGCCGCGCAGACGGGTGGCAGCTCCCCAGAGGTACGCTTCGAGCTGCCCCTGCGTCATGGGCATTCCCGGCAAGGTCACTATCGGACCCCGTCCGCCGTCGCCGCGACGTCCGCTATGGTGGCTGACAATTTGATGTCTCTCATCAGACCGGCGGTGCGCAGGAGATCGGCCAGCCGATCCTCGGCGGCATACGCGGCAGCTAGCGAGCGCTCCAGCCGGTCGATCGCCTCCGGTAGCGTGACGGTCGACTCGGCCACGGGTGGGGCGACGTACCGCGCGATGTTCAGGTTCCAGTCATTCGCCTTGATCTCGTCGAGCGAGACGACACGTGCGAGGCCGGGGGCATCGGCATACTGACGGTAGGAGTCGAGGAGCTCGTCGGCGTGCCCCGGCTCAAGCGTGTTCTGGTTGCGACCTTTGCGGAACAGTCGCGAGCCGTCCACGATCAGCACATTGCCCCGTCGCTCGGCCGGCTTGTCGTCGCGAGCGATGACGATGGCCGCGGCGAGGCCTGCACCGTAGAACAGGTTCGGAGCCAGCCCAATGACGGCCTCGATGCGGTCGTCCTCCAGGATACGGCGGCGGATCTCGCCCTCGGCTCCCATGCGGAACAGGGCGCCGTGTGGCAGCACGACGGCGAGACGGCCGGTCACCTTCGCAGTTGACGCGAGCATGTGCTGGACCCAAGCGAAGTCACCGGACTTGCTCGGCGGGATGCCATAGCGGTTTCGCCCGAAACGGTCGTGGGCCCAGAGGGCCTCTCCCCAGCGTTCGAGCGAGAACGGCGGATTGGCGATGACGCAGTCGAACGTGGCCAGCCGATCCCCCTCGAAGAAGGCCGGCTGACGCAGGGTGTCGCCGCGCACGACCTGGAAGTCCTCGACGCCGTGCAGAAACAGGTTCATCCGGGCGATGGCGGCCGTGGTCAGGTTCTTCTCCTGGCCGTACAGCTTGCCCCAGAGGCGCCTGACCGCCGACTCACCATCTGCTTCACGGACGTGCTGCACCGCTTCGAGCAGCATGCCGCCGGTCCCGCAGGCTGGATCGTAGACCGTCTCGCCTGGCCGAGGGTCCAGGATGTTGACCATCAGCCGCACGACGCTGCGCGGCGTGTAGAACTCGCCGGCCTTCTTGTTGGTGGCGTCAGCGAACTGCTTGATGAGGTACTCGTACGACCGACCGATGAGGTCACCGCTGACGTCGGCGTTCGCGAGGCGACGCGCCGAGAAATGCTCGATCAGGTCTCGGAGCACACTGTCAGAGAGCCGCTCCTTGTTCGTCCACTGCGCGTCACCGAAGATACCGTAGAGCGTGTTTGGGTTGGCCCGCTCAATCTCGCGGAGCGCGTACTGGAGCGCGGCGCCCACATCCGATGACACGCCGCGAACATCCCCCCAGTGGGCTCGAGGTGGGACTTGAAAGCGATGATTCTCGGCAAAGCTCGCATATTCCAGGTCGCCGTCTGACTCTGCGAGTGCCAGGTCGCGCTCCTCGTCGTAGACGTCCGAGATGCGCTTGAAGAAGAGCAGCGGGAAGATATAGGTCTTGTAGTCGGCCGCGTCGACGGGGCCACGCAGGATGTTGGCCGCCTGCCAGAGCCAGGCGCCGAGCTCGGAGACGGTCGGCTCGCCTGTCGCACCTGCCGGAACGCGAGAACCCTCACCATTGGCAGTGGAGCTTTCAGGGCGCACGCGCCTTCGGGCACGAAGTCCGCCTGTCGTCGAGATCCTGGGCACCGTTGCTGACTCGTCCTTACGTTGAAGCTCGATCGCCAGATTGTTCCCGACGCCGTCGCCCGACAGCCTACCACGCCCGGCGCCCCTACGGTGTGCGTACCGCCCGTTACGCCAAACATTAGCGCTGGGGCGCCTGGATGTCAGGAGACCAGGTAGTCCTCGACATCCTTAAGCCGCCGGACCTCGGCCTCGATCTTTTCTCGTCCCGATGCAAGCTTGATGGTGAAGTCCTTGATGCGCGACCTGGGGGTGAGGAGGTCAAACCCTCGGTCAATCTCGAACGCGAGTTGATTGACGAAGATGAAGCGTGCATGGCGCATCTCGAGCATGTCGTCCGTGTTCTTGAACTCGACCTTGACGTGGGTCTCGATTTCAAGGCCATGACGAATGCCGATCTCTCGCGCGGCTGCTTGGAGAAGCGAATCTGCACTTCGGAGTTGGTCAGGCCTGAGGCGGGCACCGTTGATACCGCAATAGATGATCACGTTACGCTCATCTTGGTGAGACGTCGATGAGGCAAACGAGGCAAGGATCCACTCCAGAGCATCGCGCCAATCACTATCTACCGCGTCTCGTACTTCAAATCGTCCGTTGACGACCTCAACAAGGTGCCGCCCGATGTACCGGTCGAACAGCTTGATAGTCTTGGCATGGCGGAAAACCGGTCGAAGAACCTGCTGTTCGAAGTCCGACGCCGACCATTCCTCGTGGCCCTTCAGGATGTGAAGTGCCTGTCGACGCTGCTTGCTAAAATGAGAGTCAGAATATTGCCCTGGCCTTACGAAGCGCGTGTCGGCACACGCCGGCGCGCAGGCGCAGGTCAATGGGGCCAAGACCGCAGCGTTCGGGCTGGCCGCCGCAATCGCCAGTGCTCGGCCACAGGCGAGAGGCGCCGATGTTGCTTGTACAGGCACGATTTGAAGGCGTTTGCGTAGTTTCTTCAGCTTCTCCTTGACTCGTCGCGCGGCCATCGTGCCAGGCCAAGAACTCACCGCTGAGTCGATGTCTGTCCAGATAACATCTTCGTCGTCGACGAGAATGACACAGTTGTCTTCTGTATCTTGGAGGATGCGCAAGATAGCATCTACGTACAGATCACGGTAGCCGGGATCGGACGGGAGGTCGCGGTAGAGCCCGGGAATGTGGATCGTTTCAAAAATCATGGGCTCTCGAACAACTCCCGATATCCTTCCTCGAAGAATCCTTCGGGCCACTCATCGATGAAGTCGCCATCACGATCCATGCGGATGGGATAGCAGTCTGAACCATCCTCTTGCTTCATGACGTACAGGACTGAGACGTCTGATGCCTTGAGGCGACCGGCGCGGATGAGTCGCTGAAGGCGCAAGATCAAATGCTCACTGTGGGTCTCAAGGATGAACTGCTTGTCACCGGTTCCATCGTTGATGCACTCGGCGAACAAATCGCCGAGCTCGGCCTGAAGGCGCGGGTGCAGGTGAATCTCCGGCTGCTCGATCAGGACCGTGCGGCGACCGGGAAGCGCAGACTGGACGATGACCGGCAAGACCTGGCTCACGCCGAACCCGACGTCCACCAGCGATACTTCGGTGCCGGTCACCGTGTCGTGTAGGCGGAGACGGAAGACGTCCTCGACATCGGCATCGTCGATCGAGTCTGCCGTCACCTGATAACCGACGTTGAATCGCTTGAGGTACTCATTCGCCCGGGCCGTCACTTCGGGTCGCTTGAACAGGAGGTCGGGGAGGAATTGGCCTGTCTTCCCCACCTCTCGCGCGACGCTGCCCGCGAACACGTACAGCCGCTCCGGATGTGCGCGGAACGGACCGAGGTAAACCAGCGACGCTAGTTCATCTTGTAGCCGCTCAGCGAGTTCAATATTCAGGTTGAGCACCTGAGGTGTCGGAAGCTGCGGCGGCTCGTATGGATTCGAGAGAAGAGCATCATCAACCGACCGAGGGATTCGAAACGTTGGACTCTGGCCCAGATAGGTGGGCCGTCTGGGCAGGAAATGCACAAGGCCAACGTCTCCGATCCGCCGGTCAGACTGTGTGTCTTCAAGGAAGGTCTGCAGGTCGTAGTTCGCGAGTCGCGCATACTGACGCCGAAGCATCTCCTCAACAGAGCGCCTCCGCAGCACATCCATCCGCGTTCGTCCTGAATCGCGTGCGCGATCAAGAGTGCTTTGGCGCCGGCTCATCGCTTCCTTGATAGTCGTGAGTTGCCGGCTAAATGCGGTCCGCACTGCGGCAATTTCATGTGCTCGGCGAAGTGAAGCGGCGTGTTGAACTTGGGCTGCGGATGCGCGTGCCTTCAGTTCATCAAGGCGAACGTCAAGTGCAGCTACCGCTCGAAGCCTTGTCGCCGACGACTGACGTGACGATCTCGGGCGAACTGATGTGCGAATTAGCGATCCAAGTGCACGATAGCGATTGGCCGCATCGTCGGCAGTCTCTGCTGTCGGGTCACCTTCATGACGGAGTGAGGGTCTGCGTTCTTGGATTTCGTGGAGCCAAGCCGTGATAGCTTCATTGGCGCTCTCAATGTCAGGGTCTTGGTCCTGGGCGAGCGATAGGCGAACGGACAGGAGCTGTCGTCCCCACCGATCTGTCCGCTCAACCTCAGCCAGCCAATCGTTCGCTTCCCCGCGACACTGCTCGACCTGGTCACTGAGCGCCGTATCGGCCTGGACAAGCCTGCCCATCTCAGCATCAATTGTGTCATCCAGTTGGGGAACCGACTCATCCACATCTAGGTCTGCCAGGTCTGCTCGGAAGCGGCGCAGGCGCTCCTGGTACTCCGGCAACATGTCCGCAGTGAATCGATCGTATAGCGAGCTCCAGAGGCGGTGATCCGCTCGCAGCTCCTGCAGGCCGACTCGGATAGCTACATCGTCCTGTTCTTTATCTTTTCGGTTGCTTGTCCCAAGTATGAAAAGCGGTCGTCGCTGGTCATCCCAGTACCCGCGGATACTGTCAAGGTTCAGTACACCCTGATCCGTCATCCCAAACCGAAACCCATGGCCGGCGAGGCCATCTGGTCGAACGTCGTATGGCTGTAGGACATCTGTGATTGCGGCGCCCAACGACTCGTCAACCGCCAGGAGCGGCGCGATCTCGAAGACACGGTTGGTGTCATGCCTGAACACCATGTCGCGCGGGCTTCCGAGATCGACCAGTTCGCCGCGGGGGAGCAGAAGCAGATCGCGGGCATCGACGCGGTTGATCGTCTGCTTGAGGAGACCGAGAGATTGGAGAATCGAGCTCTTCCCAGCACTGTTGGCGCCGAAGATGAGCGTGATCGGCGCAAGCGGGATCACCTGCCGGGACCCGAACGCCTTGAAGTTGTCGAGTATCAGTGCTCCGAGCACGTCCACCCCGTTGTGATGCGCTGATCTGGGATTGCTGCGGCCTGCAGAAGAGCGGTATCTAAAGCGAGCCGGCCTGGCGCGGCGGTTGGAGTGTACCGTCAGTCGTCATCCGAATCAACGCTCGGCGGGTCACCAGGGGGACGACCTCCGCGTATGGCGCGGGGACGGAGGCCCAGGGCTGCGGCGCGCTTCCGATAGGTGTGCGGCTCGACACCAAGCAATCGTGCCGCCTCAGCCGCGTTCTCTTCTGCCTGTTCGAGTGCTCGAGTGTAAAGCGCTCGCTCGTGTGCTTCGAGGAATGCCTTCAAGCTGAAGCGCGGACCGATCGCTGTGTCAGCTGCATTCGCCCCCACTCGCTTGAGGCCAAGTTCTGCCTGGAGACGACGGTTCTCGGCCATCAGGTTTTCATTCTGTGCCTCGAGAACGCTGACTCGGCGAGCGACCTCACCCGGACTGACAACCCGCGGGAAATCCGGCAACGAGAGGTCGACCTCGCGGACGGCTGGCGCGCCAGGCGAAAGCAGGTCTGGTGGGGTTGCGGTCAACAACGTAGCCGGCAGTAAGCCCGACTCGACCAGCAGCACCCAGACTGCTTGCATCTGCGGTGTGCCTGGGGACAGGTAGACCCAGAGTCGGGCGTCGCCTAGTGCCTCGCCACGCAACTCCCTAAGCATCCTCTGACAGATATCGTTAGTGGCGCGGTAGACCTCGCGGTAGTCAGCGACTGCCACCAGGTCTACCGGCTTCTGACGCACATCGATCGGGCCGAAGTGCTGCTCGGCGAGGCGCTGCACAGCTGTCGCCCTCGTGGTCAGATCTTCGGTTCGCGCCGGCACGTTCACGAGGAGATAAACGCGGTCGAACGGCTGCCCCAGCCGCTTTCGCTCGCGGAGCAAGGCGAGGATGGGGCCCGGCTCCTGTTGAGCGGCCGGCCGACGACTTCGCGTGCGCGGGTTGTCCCAGCCGGGATCGCGGAGCCCGACCCAGGTCAACAGCACGTTGAACATGCTGGGTGATCCTCCCATACGTAGGCCTGGCCGTGAATCTCGGAGCGAGGCGCACGTAATTGGCAATCGACGCCCTGAAGGCGATTGTAGCCAGGGCGAGTGGGCACGTCTGCGTAACGAAAGTTACGAATGCGTCGATCTGGAAATGCGCGTTACGCTCTGGGCACATCGACTTGGTGTGTCGAGTTCAAGGGTAACACTGCGGAAACATCAATGCTGGCCGTCCACCTGACGGCCGCTCGCACCGTTTCATCCTGGTAAGGCGCGCTTTCATTGAGGAGAGGCTGAGAGACGGTGACCACGTTCGTCGACCAGTTCGCAGCGTGCGTCCAGCGCGAGCGAGAACGTCTCGCGCTCGCGTTCGGTCCGGCCACCCTCGACGACGACGAGCGGCTGCTCCGCGAGGCGCTGCGGGCTGCCTGGCGGCCACTCCCACGGTCGGATTCGGGCGAGGCCCGACGCGCATTTGCCATCGACGGCTCGCAGGGAATTCGACACTTCAACAACGGCTGGAGCGCCGTCGTCTGCCATGCGCTGTGCGTGGGGCCCGGGCTCGAGGCTCCATCGGTCGAGGTGCGCTTCTTTCGTAGCAATCTGCCCGAGGCAGTCCTCAGCCGCTACGCCGGGCTGCTGATGCGCCTGCTAGAGCTGCGGGTGGCTCTCGCACAGGTCAACGAGGCCCGAGGCGCGGTGCTCTGCCTGGACGGATCGCTGCACACGGCGCTGCCCCACCTGCTCTACCCGCTCGATGTCGAGGGCGAGCGCGATCTGCCGCTACGCGTACTGGCCACCTACCTGGATCTGCTGTCAGCTTGCCGGGATCAGGGCGTGCTGCTGCTCAGCCTGGCCAAGACATCGACGGGGGCATTCCTCGGCGAGGCGCTCATGCGACTGCAAGCGACTGACTGGCTGCCGGGCGACGCCGACCTGGATGACGACCCGCTCCCGCCGCTGCCCACCGATGTCGAAGCGCTGTTCCGCTGGACGGACGAGGCCGGGCTCTCCAGGCCACTGGTGCTTGGCAGCTACGGTTTCGGACGGCGTCGCGGCCAGCTGCTGCGTGGCGCGGCCTGGCCGACCCGTGCATTCCAGGGGCCGGCTGATGATCGGGCGGGATACGCCCGACTGCTCGAACGCCTCGCCGAAACGTCGGCCACCGTCAGCCTCTACGTTCGTCTGCGCCCGCGCGACGACGTCCTCCGCCTCGACCTGCCGGCCTGGTCCGTCGGCGTGCCGGACCGCATTCGCGACACCTATCTCCGTTGGGCCGACGACGCGCGACTCGACGCGACGCTCGGACACCTGGTCGGCGCCTACGGCGGGCGGAGCGTCTACCACGCGGCCCTCTACGTCGCCGACCGCCTGGTCCGGCTCAGCAGTGAGGCCATCGACCAGGCGTACCTCTCGATCATCCGTGCGCAGCTCGGGGCGTTCGTCCAGTACGACCGCTCGCGACGACGCTTTCTGGGATAGCGTGAGCATGATGGAGTCCCAATCTTCGAGCATGCCGGTCGGCTACGTCGTCGGCGAGAGTCACCCGGACCGCTTCACGTTCGTCAGCAGTAGCGAGCGCGTCCCGCCGCTGCTCGAATACCTCGTGGTCGACACGCTCCAGCCGGACGACGACGGACAATCGCGCCGCGTTCAGGTGCTGGCGCAGGTGGCCCAGATCGGCGTGGACTCCGCGGTGCTGTCCGAGGCGCTGACCTTTGAGGAGACGCGCACGATCCTGAGCGGGGCGTTCGCGCCGGCGCCGAAAGTCCTCGGCGTTGCCCGAGTAGTCGGCTACCTGGACGGTGTCGCCATCCGGATGCCCCGCATCTCACCGCTGCCGGGCCAGGCGGTCCAGGTCGCCAGCGACGATCTGCTGCGAGCCTTCTTCAGTCGCTCGGAGCGGGGCAGCCTGGACGTCGGCACGTTGCTGAACCGGCCGGAGATCCAGGTCGCCCTGGACGTCAACGGGCTGCGGCGCCACCTCGCCGTGATCGCCCAGACCGGCGCCGGCAAGTCGTACCTGACCGGCAAGCTGCTCGAGGCGCTGATCGGGCTTGGCGGCACGGTGCTGGTGCTGGACCCGAACTCCGACTACGTCCAGATTCGCAAGCGGGCCGAGGATGCGGACACACCGTATGACTCGGCCGAAAAGACGGCGTTCGCCGACCGGGTGACGATCTATCGCGTACCGGGCGTCCAGGGGCGTCGCCTGGGCGAAGATCTGGTCGGTCCGACGCGTGACTTCACGGTGCAGTTCTCGGCGCTGGAGCCGAACGAGATCTGCGACCTGGCCGGGATCCCGTCCAGCGCCACCCGGATCCGTGAGGCGGTCACTCAGGCGGCCGCACAGCTTACCCGGGCCGGTCTCGACTTCCGCCCGGCCGAGCTGTACCAGCGGCTGCAATCGCTGGCGGGTCAGGCCGATCCCGAGGGGCCCGGCTTCGACCCCAGTGGCGAGGCGATCGTCGCGAGCACCGATCCGATCCTTCGGGACGGTGCCCGGCGCGCACTGGTCTACCTGGACGGGCTGCGCAACTTCGGGATCTGGGGATTCCAGGACGTGCCGATCGACCGGCTCATCGAGCCCCGCCGCTTGACGGTCATCGACCTGGCGGGCACCGATAAGGTTGTCGCGTCCTACGTCGCCGACCGGGCGCTGCGCGAGATCTGGAGTCGCGCCCTGACCGGGCGACTGCCGTATCCGGTCTTCGTGGTGCTGGAAGAGGCCCATAACCTGGTCCCGCCGGAGGGCCGAGGTGGAGGATCGAGTCGCGCGGCTCGGATCGTCAACACCGTGGCGGCCGAAGGCCGGAAGTTCCAGGTCTTCCTGGTCGTGGTGACCCAGCGGCCCAGCCGGGTCCACCAAGACACCCTTTCACAGTGCGGCAGCCAGCTCATCATGCGGCTGACCAACCCGGACGATCAGCGCGCCGTGCGTTCAGCCTCGGAGCAGCTCTCGGACGAGCTTCTCGGCAATCTCCCCGGCCTGAATACGGGCGAGGCGATCGTGGTGGGGCCGCTGACCCGAGCGCCCGCCATGATCCGGGTCGGACGGCGCGACTCGGCCGAGGGCGGCGCAGACATCGACCTGGTAGCCGCCTTGGAACGTGCAACGGAGGATGCCGGGGTGAGCACCCTGGCCGAGGAGCGGATGCAGTCGAACGCCGGTCCGTCCGGCCCCAGACGGGAGAGCTGGCTATGAGTGCGACGAACGGGGCCACCATCCGGGCGGTCGTCACCGCCGACAATCATCTGAATCGGTACTACGACCGCCTGTCGCCTCAGAAGCTCGCCGAGCGTCGCAAGCGACTGCGGCGCGGCTTTCACCAGGCCGTCGAGACGGCCATCGATCAACAGGCCGACCTCTTCATCCACGCCGGCGACCTGTTCGACACCCCAGACCCGCGCAACCTGGACCGGGAGTTTGTCGCAGCACAGCTGGCCCGGCTGCGCGAGGCCGGCGTGCGGGCCGTCGGGATCAGCGGGAACCACGATACGCCGAAGCAGCGAACCGAGCAGGGCGGCGCGCTGCCCCAGGGCATCTACCGTGAGCTCGGTGCGCTACGACTCCTGGACGACGATGGTGTGCCCACGGAGATTCTGGAGGTTCGGGGGCAACGCGTGGCAGTTGGCGCGCTGCCCTGGTCATCTCTGCGGCGGGCCGGCGACGACCCGCTGGCCGACCTGGAATGGACGCCGCAAGCGGACCTGCGGCTCTTCCTGTTCCACCACAGCATCGAGGGCCACATCTTCCCCGGCGCGCCCGAGCCCATCGTCGCCCGAGCGTCACTGGATCGTCTTGGCGGGACCCAGCTCGTCATAGCGGGCCACGTCCACCATCACGCACACTGGCAGCTCGGCGGTACGACGGTCCTGGTGCCTGGCGCTACGGAGCACATGACGTTCGGCGAGAGCGGGCGGGCCGGCTACTGCCTCGTGGAAGTGTCGGTTGGCGGCGTCGAGCGGCTGGACCACCTGCCCGTGGCGTGCCAGCCGCGCCGCCAGGTCACCGTCCGCACCACCGAGCTGCCCGACGACGGCGCAGACCGCGTGGCGGCGATCCTCCGCCGGTTCGAAGACAACTGCGGACCGGACGTCATGGCCAGGCTGATCCTGGAGGGGCCGATCGCGCGTGAGGCGTATCACGCGCTCGATTTCCAGCGCATCTGGGATGTCGGCCTGGCACGCTGCTTCTCGTTCGACCTCGACATCAGCGGCCTATTCGTCCAGGATGACCAGGCCGACCGTCCGGCCGGCGGGGTACGGATCTCCCAGCGCGACGAGCTGGCCGCCTGTGCCGACGCACTGATCGCGCAGGCCGACGTCCATGAGCGTGAGCTGCTTGAGGAAACGAAGCAGGCGATCCTGGCCTTCTACGAGCGGGAGGAGTCGCGATGATCCGCCTGAAATATCTCACGGTCCGCAACTTCAAGTGCCTGCGTGAGATCGATTTGGTTTTTCCGTCGTCTGGTAGCGTGCTAATTGAAGGGCTCAACGAGTCCGGCAAGTCGACACTGTTCGAGTCTATCTACTTTGCCCTGTACGGCCGTGCGCTGGCGGCCGAAGCCGGCATCGACAGCACGATCCGCTACGGCTGCCAGGAATCGTATGTCGAGCTCGGCGTAGAGATCGACGCAACTACGTTGGTGATTCAGCGAAGAACACGCGCGCAAGGCCAGAATCGCGGTCGACTGGTCGTCCGCCTGCCGGACGGCACCGAGGAGGAGATCGTCCGAGCACGCGCCATGAACGAGCGGATCGTGGCCGAGCTCGGCAAGCTGGACGGTGACACGCTGCTCAATTCCTGCTTCGTCGAGCAGAAGAAGCTCCAGCGGCTCGAGTCGCTCGACGCGGCGGCC
>JADLFM010000111.1 GCA_020845495.1 Chloroflexota bacterium | reverse complement strand
TCGCACCCCGGTCAGTCGGGTCAGATGGTCGAGCAGTCGATCCTGGAACGCGACATCGGAGGCTGCGGGGGCCGGTGCGTGCCGGCGCTGATGGTGCCAGTATCCGCCGCTGTCCATGGCGTCCGGCTCGCTGCTCACCGCCAGCCACGCCTGCGTCACGTGTCCCAGTTCGAGGTCATCCGGTGCGCTCGGACCGCCCATCCGCGTCGGTACCCAGCCGGGATCGATGGCGTTGCTGCGGACATCCGGCCACCCGCGTGCGATCAGCGATGCGAATGCCGTCAGGAAGAGCTTGCTGTCGGAGTAGGCTTGCGTGCCGTTCCACGCTCGAGCGGTCCAGTCCAGGTCGTGAAGGCTGGCATCGCCACCGCGATGCATGTCGCTGCTCAGGTAGATCAGCCTTTTCGGGCGCGTGATCTCGGCCGTGAGCACGTAGGGTGCGAGCACGTTGACGGCCAGGGTGCGTGCATGCCCTTCAGGAGTTGCGCCGCGCTCGGGCTCCTTGAAGAGGGCCGCGTTGTGGATGACCGCGTCCATCCGACCAAGCGCGTTGACCTGGTCGGCGACGCCGTGTGTCTCCTCGGCACTGGCCAGATCGCCGACGACCATTGCGGCGCCACGGTGAACCAGGTCGCCCAGGCTGGCAGCACGTGACGGGTTTCGCGCATGCAGCACGACCTCGTGCCCGTCGTCCAGCAGCGCCAGCGCTGCTGCCCTGCCAAGTCCCTCGGTGGAACCGGTGATGAAGATGCGCGACATGTCTGGCTATCACTCCTGCATGAGCACGCCATGACGGCGAACGGCCGACACGCGTGGTTCTGAATTGTGATTCGCTGTGTCCTGATTGTCGAGCTCTGCCCTGTCGACGCGATCCACACCCTGCCTGGCGAGTGGCACCGGCACGGCGCGGCGTCCGACCATGTCATGACACACGTCGTCAGCCAGAAGTATCGCGGTCAGGCCCGGACTGCCGGGAACCAGTGTGCTTGAGCGCTGCGGTCGAGGAGGCCAACCCAACCGTGACCACGAACACCAGCGATGCTCACACGCTCGCCCTTTCGGACGGGAACCGGATTCCGCTGCTGGGCCTCGGCGTGTGGCAGGTGCCCAACGGGCCGAGTACGGTCAATGCCGTGCGGTGGGCGCTGGAGCTCGGCTACCGCCACATCGACACCGCCCAGGAGTATCGCAACGAGGAGGGCGTCGGCCGGGGGCTGCGCGAGAGCGGCATTCCTCGCGATCAGGTGTTCATCACCACCAAGTTTGCCCCGTCTCGCCGAGACCCGGTTGCCGAGCTTGAGCGCAGCCTCGACCGTCTCGGCCTGGAGTACGTGGACCTGTACCTGATCCACTGGCCGGCGCGCGGTGCGACCTGGGCCTGGCCCGGCATGGAGCAGGCGCACGCGCGGGGTCTCGCCCGCTCGATCGGGGTCTCGAACTTCGATGCCCGCGAGCTGGATCAGGTGCTCGCAATCGCTACGACCCCGCCGGTGATCGACCAGGTCCAGTTCAGTCCGTTCGAATACCGGCTGGGGTTGCTGGAGGCGTCGAAGGCACGTGGCATCGTCCTGGAGGCGTACAGCCCGCTCGGGACCGGCCGACACCTGTCAAACAGGACCGTTCAGCAGATCGCCGGGCAGATCGGTCGTACGCCAGCGCAGGTGCTTCTGCGCTGGGGGCTGCAACGCGGCCTCGTCGTGATCCCGAAGTCGACGAATCGCGACCGTATCAAGGCGAATGCTGAGATCTTCGGGTTCACCCTCTCCGAGCAGGAAATGGCGGCGCTCGACGCGCTAGACCGTACCGGCGGAACCGAGCGCGCGCTTGAAGGCAAATGGTGGTGAGGGGTCGAACGGGTCGTCGTCTACGAGACTGCCCGTAAGCAGCGCACATGCGCCCTTCGCGTACCTGCACGAGCCGTCGTATGTTGTTGTCCGCCCGGCTTCCGGCTTCGTCGGTGACAGCAGCGGTTGCTGACTCCCCACACCTGGTCGCTCAGCCCTCCTTAGCAGATCACGTCGATTGTGGGGAAACCCTCTCCTCACCATCCGAAGGCCGTGCGAGCAGGCGCCGCGGGTGACGGGGGACTGGTCACCGGGGAAGATCGACATCCCCTATAGCCAGTCTCCCGGATCCCCTGGCGCTCGGTTAGATGCGGGCGTACTTCACGATCGAGTGACAGGTCTCGTGCCAGCGGTCGTAGCGGGTGAGCGCCGTGTGGGTAACCTCCGCCACGTAGATGCTGCCCTTCGAGTCCACCCAGAGACCGTGCGGCGCGGAGAAGCCGCCAGGGCTGCACGGGTCTTCCTCGCCCCAGGCGGCGAGCACGTTGCCGTCGCCGCCCCGGATCGTGAGCCTGGCGTCGCGCTTTTCGTGCCAGACCCGGCCGGCCAGGCTTGTCGCGCCCCTCTCCCAGGCAAGCTCGCCGATGATGACGGTGCCGTCCCGACTCACGAACAGGTCGTTGGGGCGGGTGACGTTGGTCCACATCCGGAGCGGCTCACCGCACTGGCTAAACATTTGGATGCGGTCGTTCTCGCGGTCAACGACCCAGATCTCGCCATTGGCATGCGCCCACACCGAGTGCGGAAGCATGAACCGGCCGGGGCCGGTGCCCGGCTCCCCCCAGGAATGCACGAGCGTGCCGTCTGGCTTGAAACGGTGGATACGGGCGTTGCCGTACCCGTCCGCCACGAGCAGATCACCGTCTAGCGCGACCGCGAGACGGGTCGGGCGATGGAAGGGGCCGGCCACCCGCTCAATGGTGGTCAGATTGCCAGGCACATTCGGGCGATAGCCGGTGTCAGACGGCTTCCCCGAGGTGCCGAGCGTCATCAGGAGCTTGCCGTCCAGCGTGCACTTGCGGACCGTGTGGTCGGCATCGTCCACGAGGTAGACGATATCGTCCACGATGGTAATGTCGTGCGCGCGGGGATACGTCGCCTTGTCGCCCCAAGAATCGAGGAGCCTTCCCTCGCTGTCGTAGACGATGACAGGATGGTCGCCTCGGTTGAACACGTAGACATTGTCATTCGAGTCGGTCGCGACACCTCCGACGTCGCCATGTGACCAGCCACTTGGAAGCTGCTCCCAGCCTTCGACAAGCTCGTAGCGGTGCTTGCCCTCGCCAACGATCATCGCTTGCCGTTCTCCTTCTCT
>JADLFM010000110.1 GCA_020845495.1 Chloroflexota bacterium | reverse complement strand
TCTTCGTGGTCCTGTTCGGCGCATCGCGCGGTGCCGTGACCCTGGTACGGCCGGCGTTCGTGGCCGAGATTTTCGGACGCGAGCGTTACGGAACCATCGCCGGTGCGCTGGCGGCGTTCGTCACGATCGCCACGGCGGCGGCCCCACTGAGCGCCGGCGCGGCCTACGATTTCTTCGGCGCGTACGACCCCCTACTCTGGACCTTCGCAGCTCTGTCTGTGATGTCGTCCGCACTGGCACTCCTGGTCCGTGCAGAGACCGACGTCCCGACGCCCGTTCCGGATGGAGCGGCCGATCGGCGAGAGGGTCCAGCTCCAGCCTCAGCCACGTCA
The DNA here is from genome assembly GCA_020845495.1 of Chloroflexota bacterium. Next base: position 2,524 of record JADLFM010000110.1, on the reverse strand, counting down.
GCGGACGCGCATCCGGCCCTCGTCGGCCTTGGTGCCACTCACCAGGGAGACTCCGGGCGATGATCGTGGGCGTCGCGTGAGTCGGGCACGCGGCAACGGTGGTGCTGGCCATCCAGCCGACTTCGCTCGTCGTGCTCCTGGCACTCCCGACGGGACTCCGGGTCTGTCTCTTCGTTGCGCTCTTCGGTGCCGCGCGGGAAGTGGCAGGCCTGGTCCGCCCGTCGTTTGTCGCCAGCCTGTATGGGCGTGAGCACGTCGCGAGCATCCCCGGAGCGATGTCGACCTTTGTCACGGGGTCTACGGCGATTTCGCCGATCGGTGCCGACCTCGGCTACGACGTGTTCGGAGCCTACGACCCGCTCTTCTGAGGGTTCGTGTTTCTGTCGGCCCTTGCGGCAGGCGTGGTCCTGCTCGTGCGCGAGGCAGCAGGTACCGTGAACCGCTCGGAAGCAGCCTCAACACCACAGGCCGTGCACTGACCAGACTGACGATGAACCACGCTATGTGCGCTGCTCAATGATCACGCGGTGCACATTCCCCGGGCAGCAACGTCCAGCCGGATTGGTAAGCTCGCACCGACAGCGTTCGGCGCGGACCTGCTCCTCAATGTACTTTCGGATCGTGCTTCGCCCGTGAGCTATCTGATCATCAGAAATCTGACGGGCCGTGAAGTTGAAGCAATAGCAAACGGGGATCGGGTCGTCTTGCTCCGTCACCCCAACGCGAGTACGGAGCTGATCCTTACGAATGAGCGTGCCGTCGGCTCCCACATAGACAACGTCGCAGTTAGGGGCGTCGCAAAAGCCGAAGGTCGTCGCAGGTAACTCTGACAGCACAACATGCTGCCCGACCGTGACCAGGCTCACTGGCTCGGTGGGTGCATTGATGATCGGGCAGGTCGGAGCCCCGGTCTCTGGAAGGCAGCAGTTCATCCTCGCCTCACCTACGCGCACTGCGTTCCTCCAGCCACGATACCAGCGCTGCCCGACCAGTGTCGATGCTCCGGGCCTGGTCCAGCGGTGTGCTCTTGGCGTAGTCCGGCACCCAGTTCAGGTCGGCGCCGTGCGCGAGCAGGAGCTCGGCTGCGCGACGCTGGCCACCAGCACAGGCCTGCCAGAACGCGTTGTTGATCTCTTCAGGGGTGGTGTCTCGCAGCAGCTCCTCGGTTCGCCCGAGCATCCCCAATGCAGCAGCGTGCCACAGCTTGTTCACGCAGGCGCCTCGCTGGACGAGCAGGCGCGCCACTCGCCAGCATCCATACCCAACGCCGTTGTCTAGTGGGGTACCACCCGCGATTGAGCCACCCATCGCCCCAATGTCGGCTCCGCCGTCGATGAGCGCCTCTGCCACGTCGACGTCGTCGCTGCTAGCAGCCCAGTGGAGCGGCGTCTCCTGGCGGCCGAAACCTTCGGTGCCGCCATTGGGGTCGGCACCGTGCGCGAGCAGCATCCGCGTGACAGCAGGGCCATTCGGGAAGTAGCCAGGCCAGTCAGCCACGACGTGCAGTGGCGTCCGATAGCCGCCTTTGCGTCCTTCGATCTGCACATTGGCGAAATCCGGATTCGCGGCCAGCAAACGGTCAAGCGTATCCAGATCACCAGTGCGAATCGCCGCAGTTCCGGCAGTCACCAGGGGATCGTCATCGCGCGCTGATTTTGCCACTCCAACCAGTATACAAAGGGCAACCGATCTTGCCGTGGGCAGGGACTCGCGCGAGTGTCGCTCCTCAGCGCCGAACCGTTGTTCTGGGGATTTGTCATGCTCTTGGCGAGTGCCGCGGCCGTGGTTCTCCTGGTTCGGGAGAGTGCTGGGCACTCGGAGTCGGAGCCCTCTCCCACGGCACATCCGATTCCGGCGTCGGATCGCGCTGGATGACCGCGATGAGGCTGAGTAGCCGGCAGAGGAACGGGACATCCTTCGAGAGCCAACTGTCGAAAGCCGCGAAGAGCCACTCCGTGCACTGGGTGCCTCTCGCATGATGCATCCTCTGCTCCCTCCCGGAGGCGTCAGCGTGGTGTGCCTCCATGACGATCGTGCCCTGACCCGGTCAGCGTGCTTGCGCCGGAGAGGTAGCGCCCATCTCTTAACGGGCCGTTGACCCTGGCTTAACGTCCACAGTCTATCCTTGTGATCGACATATGTCGATAGATCATCTAATAGAGTAGATGATCAATCCATGGATCGGGTCAAGGAGTCGGTGTCGTGAGATCTCCGTGGACGACGCTGAAGAGAGCAGGCGTGGCGGCCGCTGTCCTATCGATGACCGTTGTGCCGGGCACACATGCCGCTACCAATGCATTCCCGCCCAATCCGAGCAGCGTTCGCCAACTTCGTGGAACCGTCGTGATCGATGGCTCATCGACCGTGTTTCCGGTCACAAGGGCGATGGCCGAGCAGTTTGAAACGCAAATGGGCGGGAACGTTCGGGTGTCGGTTGGAGTTTCGGGGACCAGCGGCGGCTTCAAGAAGTTCTGCTCCGGCGAAACTGACATCTCCGACGCGTCGCGACCAATCCAGAAGGCCG
>JADLFM010000109.1 GCA_020845495.1 Chloroflexota bacterium | reverse complement strand
GTGCTCCGCCGTGCGACCACCGGTCGCGGCCAACACATCGACGTGTCGATGCAGGAGGCGATGGTGACGATGTCGGAGAGTCCCAACGTCTTCTACGGCCAGAGCGACGTCGTTGTATCGCGCCGGTGGGGCTACAACGGCAACCCCAGCGCGCGCCGCGTCTTCCCGTGCAAGGACGGCTACGTGGACATGTCGCTCGGCCCGTTCCGGCGCGACCACTGGCCCCACTTCGTCGAGTGGATCGCTGAAGACGGTTTGGCCGGGGACCTCGCGGACGACCGCTGGCTCGACCGCGACTGGGGACTCGCGCACATCGACCACATGTTCGAACAACTCGAGACGTGGACGACGACGCGCTCCGGCGACGAGCTTTTCCACGAAGGACAGAAGCGCCGGCTGGAGGCGGCGCCCGTCAACGACATCCCGAGCATGGTGGCAGACCCTCAGCTCAACGCCCGAGGCTTCTTCGTCGAGGTTCCGCATCCCGAGCTTGGCCGAACGCTGACCTACAGCGGCGCGCCGTACGACTTGCAGGGGACCCCGTGGGCGATTCGCCGCCGCGCACCGCTTCTCGGCGAGCACAACCGTGAGGTCTACCTCGGTGAGCTCGGCCTCACCGAACGAGAACTGGATGCACACCGCGCACTCGGCGTGATCTGAGTCGACGTTCGCACACCGTCCACAAGCATGGGATGACATGACCATGATTGCTACCGGACCACTTGAAGGCATTCGCGTCATGGACTTCGGCTGGGTGGTCGCCGGCCCGCGCTGCGGGAAGACGCTCGCCGATCTCGGAGCCGAGGTGATCCGAATTGAGGGGCGCAGCCGGATTGACTCCTTCCGCCACGCGGCCGGCTTCGTCGATGGGAAGGAGATGACCGCCGGTGGCCGCTTCAAGGAGGTCAATCGCAACAAGCTCGCCATCACCCTGAACATGCGCGATCCGAGAGGACTCGCGGTGGCCAAGCGTCTGCTCGCCATCAGCGACGTGGTTATCGAGAACTTCACGGCTGGCGTGATGGATCGCTGGGGCTTCGGCTACGACGTGATGCGGGAGATCAACCCGGGCATCGTCTACATCAGCATGTCAGGGTATGGTCACTCCGGTCCGTACAAGACCTACGTGAGCCACGGCCCGATCCTCCAGGCACTAGCCGGCTATACCCACTGCACCGGGCTGCCGGACCGACCACCGGTGGTGATGGGCGCCTACGCCGACTTCATCGGCGGAGCCTCGGGTGCTCTCGCCGTAGTCGCAGCCCTCGCCAGCCGCGAGCAGACCGGCCACGGGCAGTACATCGACCTGGGCCAGTACCAGGCCATCACCGCGACGACCGGCACCGCTGTGCTGGACTACACGGTGAACGGTCGCGCTGCCCAGCGCATCGGTAACGGCAGCTATCACCAGCAGGCCGCGCCGTACGGACCGTACCGCTGCGCCGGCGACGACCGCTGGTGCGTGATTGCCGTCACCACAGCAGATGAATGGACGGCGTTCTGTTGGGGGATTGGCGACCCGGCGTGGACTTTGGAGCCGCGCTTCTCGACGATGGCGGAGCGGGTACGCCACCGACAGGCGCTCGACGAGATGGTGACGGACTGGACGCGCCGCCATCAAGCTGAAGAGGTCATGCACCGCTTGCAGAAGGCAGGCTGCCCTTCGGCGGTCGTCCAGAACGCGGCAGACATGACCCGAGACCCACACCTCAACGCGCGCGGCTTCTGGGAGTACCAGCAGGATCCCGAACTCGGCACCGTGCGGTTCGAGGGCGTGCCACCGAAGCTCTCCGAGACGCCCGGACGCGTGCGGCGTCCGGCTCCCCTCATTGGGCAGCACAACGACTACGTCTACGGCAAGCTCCTGGGCATGGGCGAGCACCAAATCCAGCAATACGCTGACGAGGGCGTCTTCTGAGGAGGCGACGATGCCGACCGACACAGCCGGCGCGTACCGGTACGTGCTCTACGAGAAACGCGGACGCACCGCTGTCATCACGATCAACCGCCCCGAGGTGTTGAACGCCCTGCACTACCCGGCGAACGAAGAGTTGTTCGACATCTGGACGGACGTCATGGACGACCCTGATGTCTGGACGGCGGTGCTCACCGGCGCCGGCGATCGCGCCTTCTGTGCCGGGGCCGACATCAAATACATGGCCTCGATCTCGAAGCCGGTGCCAACGTCGGTCCGCGAGGCGAGCGACTCGCGGATCCAGTTCGCCGGCCTCGTGCACCGCCGGATTACCAAGCCGATCATCGCGGCCGTCAACGGGTACTGCCTTGGCGGCGGCCTCGAGACGGCGATGGCGTGCGACATCGTGATCGCCTCCGAGCATGCCCGATTCGGAACCCCCGAGATCAAGAACACCGGCGGCTACCCCTCCTCCGGAGGCGTCCACCGGCTCCCTCGCCACGTCCCCAGGAAGATCGCCATGCAGATGCTGCTGACCGGGGAGCACCTCAGCGCCGATGAGGCGCTGCGCTACGGCCTCGTCAACAAGGTCGTGCCGCCGGCCAGCCTGATGCCTGAGGCGCTCACGCTGGCAGAGGTCATCAACGAGCGACCGCCGATGGCCGCGCGCGCGATCAAGGAGATGGTCGACCGCAGCCTTGATCTGCCGCTCGAGTATCCGGTCGATACGCGGCTGTGCGCCTGGGATCTCGACGACGCCGTCGGCGGCAGACTCCGAGCAACCGAGGACTGGAAATCGCGAGAGGGTCCACGCGCGTTCGTCGAGAAGCGTAAGCCTGTCTGGTTGGGCCGGTAGCTAAGCGGAGGGAGGCCAACATGGGAGCAGCCGAGGCGAACGGGCAGGCCATAGCCGGACACTTTCAGGATCTTCTCTACGAGAAGAAGGGACGCATCGCCTACATCACGCTCAACCGACCGGCCGTCCTGAACGCGGTCAGTCCGGTGACCCAGGACGAGCTGATCGCGGCCATCGAAGACTTCGCGGACGACCCGGAGGTTTGGGTCGCGGTGCTGAGCGGCGCCGGCGACCGGGCGTTCTCGGCGGGCGCGGACATCAAGTGGCGCTTCGAGCACCCTGACGAGAACGAGCGGCGGGAGCAGGTGCGGCAAAAGCGTCGCCGGCGCGCCTACTGGCACCTCGATGCGATGTACGGCGGGGATCTGCCGCTCCAGGTCTGGAAGCCCATCATCGCCGCGGTCCACGGCTATGCCCTGGGCGGCGGCTTCGAGATCGCGATGAACTGCGACATCGTCATCGCCGCCGAGAACGCGATCTTCGGCCTGCCCGAGGTAACGCGCGGCTGGACGCCAGCCGCCGCGAACTTCCTGCTCCCCCGCCACATCCCGCGCAAGATCGCCATGGAGATGCTGCTGTTCGGGGACCGGATCTCAGCGCAGCGAGCGTATGAGCTCGGCCTCGTCAATAAGGTCGTGCCGGTTGGGAAACTGCTGGAGACCGCCACGGCGTACGCCGAGCGGCTGTGCAAGAATCCGCCACTCGCCGTCCAGGCCGCCAAGCAGCTCGTACTGCGCGGACTCGACATGCCGATGAACTACGCACCCGTCGCCTGGCACCTGATGTCCGACGGCGTCACCCGTGCTGTCCAGGATTCCGAGGACATCGTGGAGGGGCGACGCGCCTTCGCCGAAAAACGGACTCCGCAGTTCAAGGGACGATGATTCGTGCCACGAGCCTATCGGCGCTGCTACGAGAATCGTGAGGGAAGCCATGCCTGACCGGATCGAGACGGACGTACTCGTCGTGGGCGCGGGCGGGGCTGGGATGCGAGCCGCCCTCGACGCGAGCCTGGCCGGGGCAAGCGTATTGGTGGCCGTGAAGGGGCGGTTCGGCGCGGTGGGTACTCGTGGCGCCGGCGGAACCTCGGCCGCGATCTCCGAGCGCGGCGGGATCCGGCGCGTCGGCGCGCCAAACCGGAGGCCGGAGGAGCGGCTCGATCCGGACCAGGTCTATGAGGACATCATCCAGTGCGGTCTTGGCATGGCCGATCCGAAGCTCGTGCGCATCCTCGTCGACGACGCGGCGGACACGCTGCGCCAACTGGACACGTGGGGATTGGTTCCAAGCTTCGCCGAGGGATACGGCGCGGGCACCCACGGCGTGCCGGTCTCGGTGGCGCTGCAGCGGATGATCCGGCGCAGCGACGTCGTGGTGCGGGACAGAACGGCTATCTGTGACCTGCTGATGAAGGATGGCGTGTGCGTCGGTGCGCTGGCGGTGGACGAGACCTCCGGCGAGATGGTGACCATCAACGCGGCCTCGACAATCCTCGCAACGGGCGGCCTGGGCCGCCTCTACTGGCTCAACTTCCATCCGTCGTGCGTGACGGGTGATGGCTACGCCCTCGGGTTCAACGCGGGCGCCGAACTGTTCAATCTCGAATTCCACCAGATCTTCACCGAGACGGTGGCTCCCAGCGTCAACCTGGTGCATACCTGGCTCTGGGAGGCGCACCCGCGCCTGACCAACGCCCACGGCGATGAGTTTCTGGAGCGCTACCTGCCCGACGGAGCCGACCCGAAGGAGTGCATGGGGCAGCGTCGCCTCCACAACCCGTTCAGCACCCGCGATCGCCTCTCCCGCTACATCGATCTGGCGATGGCCGGCGAGGTCAAGGCCGGACGTGGCACGCCACGCGGCGGCGTGTTCGTGGAGATCAACGACCCGCACGTTCGCATCCGCCCGGACTTGCTGGACTGGTACCGCTATCGCGGGGTTCACTGGGACGAGGGGCCAGTCGAAATTGGGGTGGGCCATCATTGTTGCGATGGCGGCCTGCGGATC
>JADLFM010000108.1 GCA_020845495.1 Chloroflexota bacterium | reverse complement strand
GTAGCTAGTAACGGTGACTGTCGCGTTCATGATGCCACCGCCACCACCCGCAGCGGTGATCCATCCGGAAAGCGACGAGGCGGCAATGCGGAACGACCAGGCCGGCGACCAGGCGCTTGTGTTGTTCCGGTAGTCCTTCGACCGGACCCGCCAGTAATACGTGCCCGCCGACAGCTCACGGGTATTGAACCATTGGCCGTCCAGATTCGACGCGGAGTCCGCCAGAAGCCCAAAGCCCGACAGCCGGGACACCTGGACGTCGTACCGTACGCCGTTGCTGCCTGGGTCCGCCACCGGTTGCCATGCCAATCGGACCGACCCAGGTGACAGCGTCTCGCCATCTGGGGGCGACTGAAGTGGCGGTGCCGGAGGAGGCGTCGTATCAGGGCTCAGGACGTTTACGAAAGCATTCAGCGTGTTGTTGGACTCGCTCGATTCCCGCACGTCGTCCCGCGCGTCTGCGACGCCGATCAGGCTGTACTGGCCCGCAACCGTGGGGGTCCACCAGTAGGTGGCGCTTACCTCGGCCCCGGGCGCGAGCCCGTAGTAGCACCGGTCGCTGCCATAGGGCTGGATCATTACAAGGAGCCGAAGACAGACGCGGCCACTCACCGCTGTCGTGCCAGCGTTCCGCATCGAGACACGGATCGAAACCTGCGTGTTGATGTTATGACCGTCCTGGCCTGCGGGATAAGACTGAGGTGTGACGCGTGAGATCTGGAGATCCGGCTGAGCCGCGGCAAGGCTGGGGAACACAAGCAAGGTCGCAGCGGCCAGGAGGGTCAACAGGCCATGCCAAGATCGCCTGCGAGTACCATAGTCTTCGCTTTCGCGGAACCCGGTCGAAAGGGGGCCACGCTGCGGAGCAAGGCCAGTCGGAGTGAACAATGGCGCGCGCATGCGCAGTCGTATACCTGACGAGGTAGGAGACTCGCAAGCGGCAATTCGCGTCACACAAGCGCCGAACCGTTCAGAGCACCCAGGAGTCACCCAGGAGTATCGCCGGGAGGCGACAGTTGTCTGCCGCGCCAGCGACTATCAGGCCTTGATCCCTTCGCGCACCGATCAAGGTAGTCGAGTACCCAAATAGGAACAGGTACTTTGAGATGCCTGGCCGCGCGATAAGCAAGCCACACGTGGACTGGGTTGTTCGTCTTCCTGTAGATTGCCCGGCGCCTCTCTAGGAAGACCGTCGCAATAGCAGCGCGGAGATCGGTCGGGGTCTGTTTCTTTGCCACTTACGCCCTCCTGCCTATCAACGGAAGCACCGCAGCGACGGTCCTTGGTTCTTCTCGAAGGATCCGCTGCAGTTCCCGGTCCCACGCCTCCAGTGCCGTCCGTTTCTCGGAGTCGTATGCGTGCTGGTTGTAGACCGTCGCGGTGATCCCACGCTTGGCATGGTTCACGACCCGCCCGATCGTGTCTTCATGGAAACCGAGCCCCGCGAGGCGTGTGACAACCGTGCGCCGCAGGTCATGCCAGCGGTACGCGTCCCCGTGGACGGCGCCAAGTGCCCGCAGGTCCTTTCGCTGATGGTAGAGGCCGGGGAAGACGTGCGTTTCGTCCTTCGACCGAACCTCATCGCGGGCCTTGAGCAGCTCGAGCGCCGACCCGGCCAAGGGTACGCGGTGCGCGCGACGGTTCTTCGCGGCCTCCGCCGGGATAGTCCAGACCGCGCCCACGATATCCACGTCCGCCCACGCCATGCGGTGCACTTCCCCGCCTCGCTGGCCGGTCAAGACACGTAAGCGCAGGGCGTCCGAGGCGTCCCCTGGATCGGCGTCGAGCGCAGCCCACAGCGCCCGCATGGCATCATCGCTGAGAACCGTCGTCCGCGCCCGCTCTGGCGCTCGTTTGGCCATCCGGTGGCACGGATTGATCTCGGCATGGCCGCGGTCGATGGCGAAGTTCCATAGCTTGGAGATCAGTGCCTGCACCCGGTTGGCCTGAACGGGCTTGCCATCTGCGGCAATCTCGTCGAGCACGACATGCACGTCTCGCCGCTTGATGTCGCCAACGGGGCGGGATTTCCACGCGGGGAGGATGTAGCGATCGATCCGCCACTGGTCGTCCTTCCAGGTGCGCTTATGCCCCTTCGCGTGCTGCTCGATGAACAACTTGGCTAGCGCGCCCACCGTGAACGCGTCGCGCGCTTCCCGACGCTCGTGTGCCGGGTCGGCGCCTTCGGTGTCAATTCGATCGCGCTGGTGCCGGGCCAGGCGGCGGGCCTTCGCCAGTTCCACGTCTGGCCACGCGCCGAGCTTCACTCGGCGGACGGTCCGCCCTTTCGTGTAGAAGAGGTACCAGCTCTTCGCCCCTCCAGGCGAGACGTGAATGGCCAGTCCCGGTGTATCCGCATCGAACCAATCGACGGCCTGCGCCTCGGGCTTCAACCCGGCAATCGTTCGAGCGGTGAACGTGCGCCGGCGCTTGGTGCGCTTCGGGCGCCGAGTGACGGCGGGAGTCACGGTGCCTCCGGTGTAAGGCTGGTGTAAGCTGGCGACGCGACAAGAGCTTACACCGTGAAACACGCTGAGGCAATAAATTCTGGCTCTGCTGAGACTTATGTGTTTCAGGCTGTCACGGGCTGTCGCATTAACCCGGACTGAAAATCACGGTGTCGGCGGTTCGATCCCGTCCCTGGCCACCAGCCCCAACCACACCCCTTCGCCCGTCTGCGCCTCAGGGCATTCGCATCGAGTCGTCGAACGTCACCGACACGCGGG
>JADLFM010000107.1 GCA_020845495.1 Chloroflexota bacterium | reverse complement strand
GGTCTGCTCCTCGGCGGGATGCACGACGCGCATGAACTCGTCCCAGTTTGTCCACTTGCGGACGAACTCGCGGTCGAACAGATCCTCCTGAATGAGGATGTTGGCCAACGCCAGCAGCACGATCGTGTCAGTGCCGGGCGCAGGGGCCATCCAGTAGTCGGCCATCGAGGCGGTATTCGACAGCCGCGGGTCCATCACCGCGATCTTCGCGCCCTTCATCCGCGCCTCGGTGATCCGCTGGGCGTGCGGGTTGAAGTAGTGACCGCTCTCCAGGTGCGCCGAGTTAAGCAGGATGAAGCGCGCGTTGGCGTAGTCGGGCGAGGGTCGGTCGATCCCCATCCAGAACGCGTAGCCGGTGCGGCCGCCGGACGAGCAGATGTTCGTGTGTGAGTTGTGCCCGTCAACGCCCCACGACCAGAGAACGCGCTCCATGTAGCCATCCTCGCCCGGCCGTCCGACGTGGTACATCACTTCGTTCTGGCGCTCGTCGGTCAGCGCAGAGCGGATGCGCCCGGCAATGTCCTCCAGCGCGTCATCCCACGACACCCGCTCCCACTCGCCACTGCCGCGCTCACCGACCCGCCGCATCGGATAGAGCAGCCGGTCGGGGTCGTTCACCTGATTCAGCGTCGCCGGTCCCTTGGCGCAATTACGCCCCCGGCTGGCCGGATGGAACGGGTTGCCTTCCAGCTTGCGGATCTGGCGCGTCTCCTTATCGACGTAGGCCAGCAACCCGCAGGCCGACTCGCAGTTGAAGCAGATCGTCGGCACGATCGTGTAATGCCGCTCCACCCGCTCCGGCCACGCCTTCGCGTCCAGCTCCACCCAGTCATCCCACTTCTCCGGCGGCGGGTAGGAGGAGAGGCCGGAGGTTTCGGATGGGCGGTAAGGTTCGGTGACGGGGCGATGTGTTTGGTTCGGTGTACTTGTGGCTGCGGTGTCGTCCATTAATGGACCCCTCCCCCTCGCCCCCTCCCCTGCGAAGGGAGGGGGAAGAATGGTCATCTTCGGTTGAATGCAAATCCAGAGTGCAGGAAGACCAGCGCCTACTGTTCCCGCCCCAGCAACTCTCTCCTCCAGGGAGAAAGGCCCGGAGAGGGATTCAGCACATCGATCGTCGCACCAATCTTCTCAAGAACTACGGCGAGTGCGCTCAATACTTCATCGTTCGTGAAGCGCAACACCGTGATACCGTGCTGCTCTATAGCCTCTTGTCTCGCGTTGTCCCAATCCTGTTGACCCTCATGTATCGGACCATCCACCTCAATGATCAACCCGACTGCGTCACAGTAGAAGTCCGCGATGTACCCGACGATTACCTGCTGACGGCGGAATTGCAGCCCACGCATCCTGTTCGCACGCAGCTCACGCCAAAGCACACGTTCGGCCGGGGTCATCGTCCTTCGAAGCTGCTTCGCTAGCTCCATCTTCTCCGGACTTATCCGCTGCCCCCTGACTACATAGCGCGGCACCACTTACCTCATTTCGCTCTCACTCCCCCTCCCTTCGCAGGGGAGGGGGCTGGGGGGAGGGGTCAGCTCAACGGCACATCCTGCCCCGCGCTCACCCACATGCGCTCGTACAGCCACAGCCCCGCGAGCGCCGCGACGCCCGCGAGTGCGCCGAGCAGCGCATACGCGTCGGTCGCGAACATGAGGGCGACGAGCGCGACCGGGACGAGAGTGCCGAGGAGCAGCACGCCGCCGAGGAAGGTGCTGCGATACGGGCCATGCGTGATGAGATCAACCGTCTTGCGAACGTGCGCGTTGACGTGTGGGACGCTGTACTCCATTAGCAGCAGCGCCGCCGAGAGGACGACCGCGCCGGCCAGGACACCGGCCAGCACACGGAGGTCGCCGTCGTCTGCGCCGAGCAGCGCGCCGCCGAGCAGCAGGATCGCCGCGCCAGCGACACCGGCCTGCACCAGCAGGTGCGGCAGCAGCATCGGCGATTGCCACGAATCACGCCCTTCGGCCTGCGCGAAGAGAAACGCGGTGTAGCCTGCGGAGGCAGCAGCGAGCGGAATCGAGAGCGCCATCAGCACATTCTGGACGCCGTCCAGATCGAGCAGTGCCGCACCCAGCCAAAGGAAGGCCACCGCGCCAAACAGGCCCAGGATGTAGCCACCCCAGACCAGCCATGAGGTCGGATTCGGCTTCGCCAGCAGGAACCAGAACCGCTCCGGTCGCTTCAGGTCGGTAATCAGGAAGACGGCCGTCGCGGCGATAAAAATCATCCCCAGCAGCGGCGCAGCGATGTCGAATGTGTTGCGGTCGCCGGCCCAGCCGAACAGCAGCAGAATCGCCGCGATCAGCAGCGCGCCGGAGGCGATGCCCTTCGTCCAGAGGTAAGTCGCCACGCGCCAGCCCCACGGCTTCGGGTGATGAACGTCATAGACGACCTTCGTGTCGCCCGGGCCAACCAGCAACTCGTCCGCCTGCTTCGCTTCGGTGGGCCGGTCATCCTGCCGGATTTCGCCCCACAGGTAGGCGTTGTCCCACGAGAGCGCCTCCGGTGTCAGGCTGGCGTCGTCGGCCCCGATGTAGAAGAGCTTCGGCTGCGTACCCTGCTCCGGCTTGCGGACCGATACATTCTCGCGCGAGAT
>JADLFM010000106.1 GCA_020845495.1 Chloroflexota bacterium | reverse complement strand
GCTCACGAAGGACGGTGCGCCAGTGCGTGGAGGAGTGCGTGCTATCCATAACGTGCAGTGGACTGTACGCCCTGCACGTTGATGATGTCAACCCCTTGACATGACCATCCGACCGTGCAAAATGAACCATCCCCGGCGCCGCCGTCGCCGCGGTCGTCGGCATCGTCTACATCGTGTGGGCGAGTCGGCGCTAGCCCGCGTAGCCGAACGAATGCACGCCGCCACCACCACCACCGGACTCGGGGTCGCCAGCACCGGACGAGCCGTCGCTGGCAACGATGACCTCGACGAGGGCGGCGGATAGGCGCGCCGGTGTCGCGGAAAAGACGATGACCTCGGTCAGCGCCTGCGTGATACCGGCGCCGGTCACCGTGCCCGCCGATGGCGTGGCGACGATGGCCTCGATGGGCGCCTGCGTGATGCGACTCATGAGATCAACTTGTAGCCGAACTCGGCGGAGTTGACCCCTGACACCGTCCACGCGCTGCTGGTGGCGGGGTCCACCTCGCGTATCTCCTTGTACGGCGCGTAGGTGCTCGATACGGCCCGCGTCGTCCCGACATAGTCCGTGCTGCTCTGGCGACAGACCGGGGCGATGGAGCGCGCCCCACCATCATGCTTGGCGACCAGCACGTGCTGGACCGCATAGACCGACCCCGCGGCAATGGGCAGGTTCTGATAGGCGAACGTGTCGATCTGATTGGCGGTCGAAGACTGGTTGAACGTCGTGTCGCCATCCTGGGCCGTCTCGCTCACCGCGCCATGGTTGGTGCCCGAACTCGGTGTCCACGCAGCGGCATTGCCCGCCGCGGACGGCGCAAGCGCGATGATGCTGACGGGGCCGAGGAAGTCCGTATTGGTCCCGGACGTCGGGTCGAGCGCATAGACATCATCGTAATAGCCGGCGTTTCCAGCCTGATTCTGTGTAACGAGTCCCAGGCCGTTCCACAACGTATTGCTCGTGCTCCGCGTATTCAGGCTGGATGTGGCCGCGATCTCCGACGCACCATTGAGCTTCAGCTCGATGGCCCCAGCGGTCCCGGTGCCGATGGTGAACTTCAGCTCGATGTAGTACCACGTGTTCGATGTGAGCACGGTGCTGCCCGTCGCGAGCGTCGTGCCGTTGCGGCTAACGATCAGGACCGAGCTGCTATTCGTCCGTATGCTGATCTGCTCGGACGTCCCGTCGAGGATCCGGGCGATCGCGCTTCGGTTCGCGGCGCTGTTCGTAAAGTAGAGCCCGAAGCCGATGACGCCCTGAACGTAATCCGTCCCGAAGGACGCGATGGCGGGACTGACATTCGTCGCCGACAGATACAGGCTGCGGCGCGACAGAGCGCGAACGGGCGACGTGCCGATGGTCGCCATCGACGCACCACTCGTCCAGTGCAGCGCGAAGTCGCCGGTGTCGTAGATATCGAACCCATCCATGAGGATCAGCGTCATGATTCAGCTCCTTTCATAAACAAGGGTGACGGTCAATCGGTGAGCCGTCGCCACCGAATCGGGGTGGAAGCGGAACACGTCACCCGCAGCGAACGCGGTGGTCCAGCCTGTGAGTGTCGTGTCATGCGAGATGGTCGCCGACGAGATCGTGGGCGGGGCGGACGCGGTGATGCTGTCCAGGTCTGTCGGTGGGTGACTGGCCGAGTCATCGACCCAGACATCCACGACACCCGACCCGGCCGGGTCCGCGACGACGTATGCGGCCACGATCGTACCGGCGTCCGGCAGGATGACGTCGATGTCAGCCATGTCGGCGATGGTGAGTGCCGCGGTCCCGGCATCCCAGCCAGCGACGATCGTCGACGGGATCGCGGCCTCTCCGAGCGTCGCCCACGTCGCCCAGGCTGACCCGTCGGTCTGGTAGATGAGGCCATGCGTCGAGCAGGCATACAGCCCGCCCTTGCCGACCGCAGACGCGGCCGGGCGGCTCGCATGGTCGCCGGTCGCGAGTAGTCCCGGTAGTGTCGTATCGGCCATCGTCCCCTATGCCTCCGTCATGATCGCGTTGCCGGAGCCGTCCACGGCTACCAGCCAGTTGGTCCCGTCGTAGGTCATCACCGGGCGCCAGATGAGCGTACTGTCGACCCATCCCGTCCCGTCATAGCGCAGCCGCGCACCCGCCACGGGGCTGGTGATCGTCACGTCCGAGAGGTCATCGAGGGACGATGCCGATGCCGTCGCCAGCTCCGCGAGTGCGCCCTCGACATCGGTCGCGGTGAAGTGCCCGCCGGCATCGGCGATGCTGATCGCCGACGCATCGTGGGCATCGGTCGTGTCGGTGACGTGATCATCAAGCGCCGCGATGACCCCGGACACGTCCGTCGCCAGCGTCCCCTCGTACAGCTCCCATGAATGGATGCGATACGTGTCACTGGTCCCGATGGACAGCTCGTAGTAGCGATAGTCCGTCGTGTTGGTCCATGTCGCTTCCACGTCCTGCGCGGTGTAGGAGCCGGTGGCCGTGAAGGCGATGGTGGCGAGTGTCACCTCGTCGGAGAAATCGACCGCGTTCGCACCCTTGACCGTGAACGTGCGCGCCCCGGCCGTGTTCGCCGCGATCCGGATCCGCGTGCGGACGATGCGGAACGCGGCGCCGAGGTCGACGCGCAGCAGGTCGGTGCCTGTGACGGTCTGGTAGGTCGCGTCGTCCCCATCGGTGGCGGGGTCGGCGCGGACGGTCCATCCGCCGGTCACCAGCCCTGCGATGTCCCACGTCCGCACGAATAGGGCCGTCCGGAACTCGATTCCCGTGATCGTCGTCTCGTGCCGGATGCGCCAGTAGCGATGGGTCGCGGCCGTGTCCAGCGTGATGACGGATGTGGCGCTATTGAGTACAGGCGTGTCGGCATGATCGACCTGGGTCATGCTGGTGTTCGTCCACGTGGTCCCATCGTCGGACCAGTCCACGTACCACGGCACCGCGTCAAAGTCGCTGCCTGATGCCCCTGCGCCACCGACGATGGTCATCCCTGTGACTTCGTAGGCCGCGCCGAGGTCCGTTCGCAGGATGCTTACATAGGTGCCCGCACCCCCCGCGAACGAGTTTCGTGTGGCGAACGTGGCGTCATCGCCATCGTTGGTATTGGTCGGGTTGGTGAACGTCTTGTCCCCGCCACCATCGGCGACCGTTCCATGCGGCTCGTTCAGTTCGCTCGCGACAGTACCCAGCGCCCATGCGATCCCATCCGCCCCCCGGTCCGTGGACGGGTCGGGGTCGCAGCAGTCGACGGACGGCGGCTGGCCCTCGCCATCATCGGGGCCGCCCCCGAGCGGAGCACCGCCCACGCGCGGCCTGGTCCGTGTCCAGTCGGTCGGTCGGGTCATACCAGCGAGCCTCCGGTGACCTCGAACCGCTCGCCGTTGCCGGCACCGGCGGGGACGACGAGCGAGAACGGCATCTCGGGCGAGCAGGTGACGACGCAGGTCAGCACGTCATCGGGCACCACGGCCAGCCCGGACACGGTGACCGTCTGCTCGCCCGACCAGTAGGCGAGCCCCGTCCCGGTCGGGCTCTGCACTTCGGACGCCACGATCGTCCCGTTCTTGCAGATGGCCCAGGTGACCGCATACGTCCCGCTGCCGATGACGCCCGCGGCCGACGCGAAGAACAGGAGGTCGATGGTGCCGGTGCCCTCGACCTTCCAGCCATAGATGGCCCAGTTGGCGTTGGGCGGCGTCGCATCGGTCAGGGCGGAGACGAGCCCCGTGGTCGGCTGGATCGGCCAGCCCGATGGCGGGCTGTCGCCGGTGCCCTTGAAGTAGATGATGTCGGTCCCGTACTCGGTGGTGTACCGCCCATGCCCCTCGGCCAGGATGCCGCCATTCGCGACCGCCGCGGCAGCCTCGGCCGGCGCCGACAGCACGTAGGTCACGTCGACCTTCCCGGCTCCTGGGATCTCGGTGATCGTCCGGCGCAGGACGCGGCACCACGTCCAGTCGGTCTGGTTGTCGGAGTGCGAGAGCTTGACCTGCACGCGGTGTCCTTCGCGCAGTGCATTGACCCGTGACTCGTCGATCCTGACCTTGGCGGTGATTCGCTCCTCCTCGACCGCATGGTCGGTCAGCTCGCGATTGATGCGTGCGGTCGCCTTGGCCTTGGTGCGCACGTTCTCGCCGTTGATGGCGCGGTCGATCTGGGCGAAGGACTGCGCCGTCGACTGGCGCTGCACGTAGGCATACGAGCCCTGGTAGGCGAGGTAGCCGCCCGAGTGGACCCGCTCGCCGGCGCGCTCGATCTCGTTGTCGGCGAAGACCATCCAGACGTCGGTACCGACATCGGCCGCGACGTTGGTCAGCTTGATCGACGAGGCGTAGGCGGTGCCCGAGTCAGCGCCGTACCACAGGTGGAAGACGTTGTAGTCGCCGGTGTTGGAGTCAGCCGTGTCGATGTTGGTCAGGTAGTAGTTCTTGCCCGCCTGGTTGGCGCAGTCCGAGAGCACATTGATGAACTCCTGCCCGAGGTAGGCATCGGGCGCGTCGTCCATGTTCACCGGGTCCGCGGTCTGGATGAGCGTCGTGGAATCGATGAGCGATCCCTCGTTGGTCGCCTCCAGCCACTGGACACGTGCCACGTCCGTCTCGGCCGGTCGGCTGGTGTCCTTGCCGGTCATGATCCGGCGCGCGAGGACGGTGTTCAGGTCCGCCACGTCGACGATGATCTGGCGGGCCCGTGATGTCCATGGGTCCATGCGGATCGTGCGGATGTTCTGCGAGTAGCCGACATACACCGTCCGGTTGGTCGATGTCTCGCCGACCGTGGTGGTGACGAAGATCTTGCGGTGATTGCGGATGAGGAAGTCGCCGTCGGGATCGTCGATGGTGATCGTCGACATGCCGACCGAACCCTCGTCGGCGTGGATGGTGACCTCGAGCGGGTGCTCCTTGACGTCCACGCGATCGGTGAACTCGGTGATCACCCCGTCGTTGTCGCGATACCAGTACCGGAACGCCATCTACCAGATGTCCTTGGGTGCCTGGTGCTCGCCCGACCCGTAGGGCTTGCCCACGCGCTTCTGCTGGGTCACCTTCTTGCTGATCGACCCGACGCCCACCGACACGCTGACGTTGGTCGTGATGATCGGCCGGCTGGAGCGCACCGCGGACGCGACCAGTGACGCCCCGGCCGCAGTCGCGCTGCGGGTCGTGGATGAGACCTTCGAGGCGCTGGCCGCGGTCTCGCGCTTGGTGTCCATCTGCGCGATCTGCTGCAGCTTGCCCGATGAGATGACCTGCGACTTGATGCTCTTGGTGGACGTGATGATGTCCGAGAGCTTCTGCTCGCCCTTGTCGCTCTTGCCCGGCGCCGCACTGTGGGCCACGGCCGAGGGGACACCCTTGGCGGCCGGTGAGTTCTTGGCGGCTATCGCGGCCTTGAGGTCGGTC
>JADLFM010000105.1 GCA_020845495.1 Chloroflexota bacterium | reverse complement strand
GTGAGACGGCACCCATGACCCGACCGAGGTCGGCCGGGGTCGAGGCGCCGGTCGCGGCGATCGCCTCCCGCACGAGCGCGAGGATCTCGCCCTCGCTCAGTTGTTGCGGCAGGAACTCGGCCAGGATCGCAGCCTCCGCCTCTTCGGCGGCGGCCATGGCCTCGCGGCCCGCGTCGCGGAACATGGCGATGCTCTCGCGCCGCTGCTTGACCTGCCGGCCGAGGACCTCGACGACCTCGTCATCGGTCAGCTCGCGACCCTTCGCGATGCGCTGGTTATGGGCGGCGGCCATGGCGGAGCGCAGCGTGAGCGTGCGCTGCTCGTCGCGAGCGCGCATGGCGTCACGCATGGCGGACTCGATCCGCTGGTACAGGGTCAATGGAGCATCGGCCCCGGCGACATCGGTCAGTGTGCACCTCCGCTGTGCCGGAAGGGGCTATGGGAGCTGGGGCTGGCGTCTGGCGGTCAGATGCGCGAGGTGACCTTTCGCTTCTTGGCTTCCTTGCGCTTTCGCTTCACGCTGGGCTTCTCGTAGTGCTCGCGCCGTCGTGCCTCGGCCAGGATCCCCGATTGCTGGATCTTCTTGTTGAAGCGACGCAGCGCGCTCTCGAACGTCTCGTTCTCGCCCACGCGGACTTCTGCCAAACGTCTCGCCTCCTTCCCGCTCGGAATTCGTGCCTCACCGGGCACGCAAGCCGTCGAAGGGTATCAGCGTGACCGATGAGGGTCAATTCCGACCGACTCGCGCCGTGCCAGCCAACTCCGGACAGGGCGAGAGGAAGTTCAGCGTCAGAATCTTCTCGCTGTACGCAAGGCCGGCCTCCCCCGCGAAGCGAATCCGATGGTTGTAGATGCCGCCCACGGTCTCAGTGAAGGAACGGGTCCAGTTGTTGCCGGTCTGGTTCGTGCCGGTCGTGAAGCTCGACCAGTTCGTCCACGTCGAAGACGAACTCAGCTTCCGGTCGATGCGGATGAGCCGCCCGGCGACTCCGAGGTTCGACAGCAGGCCGTAGTTGGACGTCGACTTCGTGGATATCCGTCCGCTCCGCGTCAGCGACATCCCGGCGCACGTCGTGCCAGTCGACGACGTGACCGTCTGCACGGTTGCCAATCCGGTGGTGCCATGGTCCGCGATGTGATCGAAGCAATCCGCATACTGGCCGCTCAACGACTGAAGACCGTACTTCATCTGGAAGGCAGCCTGATCGCACTCTTTCCACGAGCTGGAATCCCAACCTGGATTGGGCTTGCTACAGGAGCCGCTGGGTGGGCATCCACCCATGTTCGTTACCCCGGCCGACTGCGACGACTCAGAGCTGGTCAGGGTTATGTGTTCGCCCTCATGCAGCAAGATCCGGCTCGCACGGAAGCAGTTCGGCTGGTTTCCGTTCTCGCAGAATGGGACATATCCGTCACGGACGGTGATGACCCAGTCGGGGTCGCCCGCGCCCTCCGCGCATCCGACCCACTGCTGTTCAAAACTGCCGCATACACTGGTCGTTTCGTACCGGACAAGTCCGCTCCCGCCAGAAGCATTCGTGAATCGAGGCGCCCTGCTGTTGTTGTTGACCAGCCACTGCGTCTCGAGGGCAAGATCCGTGGCCGTCCGCAGCCATTGGGGTACGTTGCCAGCGAATCTGTAGGTCAAGTTCTCATAGTCCGCCGAGTACTTTCGCTCAGCTCCGACCACGGGGAGGTGCGCCGTGGCCTGGGCGGAACTCCACGCGATCATCACGAAAGCGAGAGCCATTGCCGTCACGAGCCTGGTTCGCTTCAATGGTTGTCTCCAGCAAATGGGCCCTGATAGGTCGTTCTTACCCAATCGTCTAGGTCGACTACGGTCATGCTCGCGCCATCTCGCAGGGCCGCCTCGATCGTCGCGACTGAGAGAAGCACGGCGCGGGTTTCGGTTGATAGGGAGCCAATGAGGTATGCGCGACCGAGATCTGTGGCGCCTCGAGTCTCGATATCGGTCAGCCTTCCGGTCGAGACTCTCCAAGCGACAAGGTCGCCCGCTGACCGTGCGTCCTGGAAGATGAGGGTGTCGCCATCGCTCAAGAAGAAGCCGCCGTAGACCTCGTTGCCGCCACCAACAGACCCGAGGAACTTGCCGTCACCCAGTGCGTATGCAGAGAGGACCGACGCCAGCGAGCGGCCAAGCACGGCCACCTCGTCCGAGATCCATCGGAGGTAGTAGTCGTCAATCGTCGTGATAACTCCACTCGCCAGATTCCTGCTCTGAACCAGGCAAGGCACCATAGTCGTGCACACCGTCGAACCAACGGTCGTGCCCGTCGGGCTCACCTTCACCGGGCCTCGGGTTTCCCCGATGTCAGGTCCGCCGGCCACAGCAGGCAATACCTGACGAAGCGAAAGTTCCTGAGTGCTGCCGCCCAGCACTCCTGCGTCGGCGGATCCATCCGCGGTGCGAGCACTGACATACACTTGACCCTCCCAAATGATCCCGTTGTCGATCGTCAGTCCAGTCTTGCGCTCGGCGACAACAGCACCGCTGACGAGGTCGCGGAGGATGAGCGTCGACTTGGCCGCGTCGGTGCTCAGCACGAGGCTGTCGCGGGCATCGAGCCCGATCTCACCGGATGGCAGCGTGAAGGTTGCGCCCGCACCCAGCGTCCCGGCCACGTAAGCCTTCCCATCGAAGGCAACCCACGCCATATCCGCAAGGTCGTCGGGGAGGGGCAGCAGGTCGGCCAGAGTCGCAGCCGCAGACCCACCGGCGGCTGGGGACGAGATGACGGGAGCCGATGCCTGGGCCGATGGTGGCGCCGCCGTGGCCGGCGCTGCCATAGGGCCGCCCGTCAGAAGCTGGGCTCCACCAAGTCCAGCCACGACAGCGAGGACGAGCACGCTGAAGGTCCCCACATGGCGCCGGATGGTGATCCGTGACAACAAAGGACGCACCCCAAGCAGCGAACCTTGGCGCAGCATAGACGCTCGCCCCCCCCGGTCAATCCCCTGACACGGGAGGCTCGGCGGCGATTGCGGATGACGAGCGCCCCGCATCGGCAGTCATCCGACCTCAGCCGGCGTCGCCCCTCGCGAAGGTGACGAGCCAGGCGCTCTGCGTGCCGAGCAGCACGAGCAAGATGAGGAGGATGGCCTCGACCTGGATCGGCGCCAGGCCGATGCTGCCGACGAGGCTCGGCATGATCGCCACGACCATGACCAGCGCGTACAGCGGCACGGCAACCCATTGCAACAGCCTGACGATCCCGACCTGCGAGGCGGCGTACTGCCGGACGGTGGCGATGATCAATAGTGTCCCGATCAGGCCCAGGCCGCCGGCGATGGCGAACGTCGCGCGTCAGATGCTCGGCACGTCGGGGGCGACGAGCGACAGCAGTGACATCGCTCCGGGCAGGACGAAATGGAGCGACACGACGTAGGCCATGCGGCGGCCGGTCGGCTCGGCCAGCCAGTCCATATGGGCCTGGCAGGCGATCCACCACAGGCCGAGGAGCGTGAAGCTCAGCCCGGCCATGATGCCGTAGACGACGTTGAGGTCCATGGCTCAGCCCGGCGGCCAGGCCATCGGCCGACCGCCCAGGACATGAAAGTGCAGGTGGAAGACGCTCTGCCCGGCCTCGGCGCCGATGTTCGTCACGACCCGGTACCCACCCGCGATGCCCGCATCGGCCGCGATGGTGCGGACGGCCCCAAACATGTCAGCCAGGAGGTCACCAT
Source organism: Chloroflexota bacterium (assembly GCA_020845495.1). The sequence goes on along the minus strand of JADLFM010000105.1, from coordinate 163 downwards.
CGGCATCGGTCAGGGCGTGGGCGTCGGGAATGTGGTGGCGCGGAATGACGAGCACGTGGGTCGGTGCCTGCGGGTTGATGTCAGCGAAGGCGACGACCTGCTCGTCGGAGAACACGATCTCCGCCGGAATCTCGCCCGCCACGATGCGGCAGAACAGGCAGTC
>JADLFM010000104.1 GCA_020845495.1 Chloroflexota bacterium | reverse complement strand
CTGCTCGGCGTCGTCCTGCTCGTGCGGCTGGTCGCCCGGTGGCCCGCTCGTGGCGGCGATACCGCACCACTCGACATCGCGGCGTCGCCTCCTCGAGCGCAGTGTGGTGAGCAGGGCGATCCAGATCTGCGGGTCGGTCAGCAGCTCCACAGGCGGCATCCGCCAGAACCTGGGCTCCTCGGCGGGCGTACAACGTGATTGGCATCACGCCCGCGCTCTTTGGGATCCTGCTTCGCTCTGGGCCGCGGCGCCCCAGAGCCTTCCCGACGTCGCCATCAGGACAACTCCGCCCGCTTGCTGCGTACGGCGAGACGGCGAGACGGCGATCACAGTAAGCACTCGATGAACCTCCTTCGAGCCACCGCGAAGAGCAGGTAGCTTGTGTGTCAATCGGGTTCAAATCCCGCGCGTTAAGCGCGCAGCATGGCCACCGCACGTGCGTCGAGAGGTGCGCGCCGTAGGCCATTGAGACTCCGCGCCAGCATCCACATGAGAGCACGCGTATCCTGATCGCGACCAGGGACGACTATGAAAGATGGACCTGGATGAGTCACGAACATGGCTCGGCCCGGGCAGGGGCCCGCCACCTGCGTCCCTTGATGCTGACGTTCGCGCTTGTCGTGGTCTTCCTCGTGATCGAATTCGTGGCCGGCTTCATCACCAACTCGCTTGCGCTGCTGTCGGATGCCGGCCACATGCTCACCGATGCAGTCGGCCTCGGCATGGCGCTGGCGGCGATCACCAGCGCGAACCGCGCTGAGCATGCGCCGCATCGCACCTTCGGCCTGTACCGGCTCGAAATCGTGGCCGCCTTCGTCAACGCGCTGCTGCTGTTCGGCGTCGCCGCCTACGTGTTGATCGAGGCCGTCAGTCGTTTCCGCTCGCCGCCTGAGGTGCTAAGCACACCGATGCTCTTCGTCGCGATTGCCGGACTGGCCGTGAACGTCGTTGGTTTCTGGCTGTTGCGTCGTGGTTCCCGCGAAAGCATCAACGTGGAAGGCGCGTTCATGGAGGTGCTGGCCGACCTCGTGGGATCGATTGGCGTCATCGTTGCAGCGCTCGTGATGATGACCACCGGATGGCGATATGCCGACCCGCTCTTCGGGGCGGCGCTCGGCGTCTTTATCCTGCCGCGCGCCGCCCGGCTCGGTCTGAAGGCCCTACGGGTGCTCGTGCAGGCTGCGCCCCCTGAATTGGATCTCGACGCTCTCCAAGCCGAACTGGTCAAGCTCGACGGCGTGGTCGACGTGCACGACCTGCACGTGTGGACGCTGACCTCGGAGATGGAGGTGGCCTCGCTACACCTGATTACGAGCGAGCACGCGGACCCGCATGTCGTGCTCGACGATGCCGAAATGCTGCTTCGTGAGCGTTTCCACATCGGGCACGCAACACTGCAGATCGAACCGGAGTCCCACCGTACCTGTGTCGAGGTGGGTTGGTAATGCCCGACGCGCCTGTGGCGCTGCGTCGCAGTCTTGGACTTGTTGAAGTCACAGCGGGCGGCGTCGGCATCATCATCGGCGCCGGCGTGTACGTGCTCGTCGGCACGGCCACAGCTGAAGCCGGCGCAGCGGTCTGGCTTGCCTTCCTCGTCGCCGCGCTCCTGAGCGTGCTAACAGCGCTGAGCTACATGGAGCTGGTCTCGATGTTCCCTACCGCGGCCGGCGAGTATGAGTACACGCGCCATGCGTTTCCTGACTGGGTCGCATTCACTGCCGGCTGGTCGATGACCGTGACGCTAATCGTCGCTTCTGCGGCGGTCGCGCTGGGCTTCGCCCACTACCTCGGCTACTTCGTCAGCATTGACATCCGTATTGGGGCGCTCGCGCTGCTGGCCCTGGTTTCTGCCATTGCGGTCATCGGCATCGAGCAATCGGCTCGATTGGCGCTCGTGCTGAGCGCGGTACAGATCACCGGGCTGCTGATCGTCACCGCGATCGGCGTCAGGTACGTTGGAAACGTGAACCTGATCGAGCAGGCGAGTCCCAGTGGGGTCCTTGGCGGTGCAGCATTGGTGTTCTTCGCCTTCATCGGCTTCGACGAGGTGATCACACTCGCAGAAGAGACGGAGGATCCGACGCGCACCGTCCCACGAGCGTTGCTGCTCGCGCTGGGAATTTCGACCCTGCTCTACGTGGGCGTCGCGGTCTCGGCCGTCAGCGTGCTGGGGGTTGAGGCGCTCGCATCATCGAACACCCCGCTGGCGGATGTGGCGCACCGGGCCTTCGGTGAGCGGAGCGGGCAGGTCATCGCCGGCCTGGCGATGCTCACGACTATGAACACCACGCTCCTTGCCGTCACCGCGTCCTCGAGACTGCTCTACGGAATGGCCTCCCGGGGATCGCTGCCTCGATTCCTCGCCTCCATCGACCAGGGTCGCCGCACGCCGATGCGCGCGATCCTCTTCAGCGCCGTCCTCAGCGGTGGATTCGTCGCGCTCCGCGACCTCCGATTGGTCGCGAGCGTCACGGACTTCGCGATGTACGTAGTCTTCTTACTGGTCAACGCGACCGTCGTTGTCTTGCGTTTCACGGAACCAGACCGTATTCGCCCCTTTAGGATCCCGGGCAACCTGGGCGTCGTCCCCCTGACGCCGCTCATCGGAGTTGGGACCATTCTCCTCATGCTGACGGAGCTCGAACCCGGTGCCATGGCCCTCGGCATGCTGCTTGTGGGCGCGGGACTCATAGTGCTGGTGGGCCTGCGCTGGGCGGGTGTCAAAGGGGCTCCCCACTCGCTCGCGGCCGACAAATGAGCGGTGCGATCGGTCGCACGCACGGCGCTTGTCGGCCACGTGACCCGTCTGCTCTAGATGGAAACGAGATCCTGAAGCGGACGGCGGTGCATTCAAGCGGTTAGCAACGCCATCGCGACTCGTGGAGGTGCTGCATGGCGACGCTGAGCCGGCGGGAACAGCAGGTGAGCTGCGGCGAACCGCTGTTGCGGATGTGGGCAGCGGGGAAGTCGTTTAGCCACAACGCGCGCGCGTTTGGGCATCCGCCTAGTTCGAGATCCACGATCGTCTAGCAGACTGGCGGCTACGTCTTGCCACCGAGACGGCGCCGCCCCGGGAATCCCGACGCTGCACGATCGCGGGGAGATTTCCCGCGGGCTTGCGCGAGGTGACTCGATGCGCCGGCACAATGCGAAGAGCTACACCGTCGCCAATGCCTCCCGTGCGGTCGTAGACCGGGCGCAGCTGGGGCTGCTGCACACCCAGCCTTACCGTCCCCGGGCCAACGGCAAGGCTGGACGCCTCATCCAGGGCCTGCAGGCCGAGTGGGCGTATGCACGTTCGTACCGCTTCAACGCCGAACGCCTGGCCGACCTCCCCCATTGGCTCCACCGCTACAATTGCCGCCGGCCGCACGGCGGCAACGGCGGGGCAGTCCCCCCACCCGCCTGTAAACAACCTTCATGGGAACTACAGCTAGTCACGCCACGCTCGTAACGACCTGGAGAGGGCGCTGCGTGCCTACCAGTAACGCCGTCGAAGAGGCCCGCAGGGAAAGTTAGGAGCTAGTTGTCTGGACGCCGAGAAGCACTTCGACCTGATGCTGCTCCTGCCGGGCGTGCCCGACGAACGGGACGCCTGCGTTGCCCGCCTGGAGCAGAGCCTGGGCGCAGAACCTGGAATCACGTTGAGCCACCTTGTCGATGGCGAGGGCAGGCCGGCTCTTTGCCTACACTTCGACGGCCAGGTGATGGCGCTTTCGCGCCTGGAGGGTCTGGCCCGGGGAGCCGGCGCCCGCATTCAGGAGCAGTTCGGGCACGTTGTCCTGGCGCTGAGAGCGGTCGATTCCGAGGACGCGGCCCGGCGAATCGAAGCGCGCCTGCAGCGGCTCGATGGGGTGGTCCACGTGGCGGTGAACCTGCCGGCCCAGCGAGCCCTGGTTGAGTTCGAGCGCGCCCTGGTGGCGCCGGCGGCAATCGAGGCCGAGCTACGGCGGATGGGCTACGGCGTCACGCAAGTCCCGGTGGCTGCTTTGCCACCACCGGTGCCGGGGCTCGAGGCGGTTCCCGGCTGGTACCAGTCGAATAGGGAACTGGTCTGGAGCCTCGCCGCGGGGTCGTCGCTGCTGGCCGCGTGGGCGGGCGAAGGCTGGCTCGGCCTGCCACGGCCGGCGGCGGTGGCCCTCTACGCCGCTGCCTACGCCCTGGGCGGTTGGGAGATGCTCCGCCACGCCGGCGGAAACGCGCTGCGCCGGGTCTTTACGTTTGATATCGACCTGCTCATGCTTCTGGCAGCGGCAGGAGCCGCCGTGCTGGGCGAATGGGCCGAGGGCGCTTTCCTGCTCTTCTTGTTCTCACTGGCGCACGCGCTTGAGCATTACGCGCTCGGACGGGCGCGCGGCGCTATCAGAGCCCTTTCGGACCTCGCTCCAGCGCTGGCACGGGTCCTTCGCCAAGGCCGTGAGGTCGAGGTCCCGATCGCCGAGGTGCGATTGGGCGATACGGTTATCGTACGCCCAGCGGAGCGCATCCCAGTCGACGGCAACGTGCTTACCGGCCAATCCGCCGTCAACCAGGCGCCGATCACCGGCGAGTCCGTGCCGGTCGAAAAAGGCACGGGCGACCAGGTGTTTGCCGGAACTGTCAACGGCGAAGGCGCGCTCGAGGTCAGCACGACGCGGGCGACCGGCGACCGCACGCTTGACCGGGTGATCAGGCTCGTGGAAGAAGCGCAGACCCAGAAGGCACCGACGCAGCAGTTTACGGACCGCTTCGAATCAGTCGTCGTCCCTGCCGTTCTTCTCGCCGACCTGGCGCTGATCACCCTCCCTCCGCTGGTGGGCCTATGGGACCTCTCGACAAGCTTCTATCGTGGGATGGCGCTACTAGTTGCGGCGTCGCCCTGCGCCTTGGCGTTGGGTACACCTGCTGCGGTGCTGGCCGGGATCGCGCAGGCCGCCCGCCACGGCGTCCTGATCAAGGGCGGGGCTTATCTGGAAGGCCTTGGCTCGCTGAATGCGCTAGCCCTGGACAAGACAGGGACGCTCACCGTAGGCGAGCCCGAGGTGACAGCGCTCCTGCCAGCCAATGGCGTGACAGGCGAGGAACTGCTGCGAATCGCCGCGGCGGTGGAGCGACGCTCGCAGCATCCGCTCGCCGAGGCGGTTGTGCAGCGCGCCGAGACTGAAGGCCTGACGCTGCCTGAGGCGGGCGACCTCTCCAGCCTGACGGGGCGAGGCGTGAGCGCCTCCGTTGAGGGCAAGCCGGCGCTCCTCGGCAACCTCCGGCTCTGGCAGGAGCGTGGTATCGAGATCCCGCCGGACATCCTCGCAACGGCTGGCCGGCTCCAGGCGGGAGGTGCCAGCGTCATCGTCGTCCAGCACGGCAGCCGCTGGCTCGGAGTGATCGGCGGCGCCGACCGTCCCCGCGTCGACGTCCGCGCCATCCTCTCGCGCCTCAGGGAGCTCGGCATCCGTCCAATGGTGATGCTCACTGGCGACAACAGGGGCGTCGGTGAAGCCATCGGGAGAGAAGTCGGCGTGGACGAGGTACGCGCCGAACTCCTGCCTGAGGACAAAGTCGCCGTCGTCAAGGACTTGCTGGCCCGCTACCGCCGCGTGGCCATGGTCGGCGACGGCGTCAACGACGCGCCCGCCCTCGCCCAGGCCACCGTCGGAATCGCCATGGGCGGAGCTGGCTCAGCGGCCGCGCTTGAGGCCGCGGACGTCGCGCTCATGGCGGACGACCTCGGCCGTCTGCCCTTTGCCGTGGGCCTGTCCCGACGGGCGAGAGGCGTGATACACGAGAACCTCTACTTCTCGCTGAGCGTCGTTGGCCTGCTCGTGGCCGGCGCGATCAGCGGACTCGCCGGCATCGGCCCTGCCGTTCTGGTCCATGAGGGAAGCACGCTGGTCGTGATCGCGAACGCGCTGCGGCTCCTCGCTTATCATGGCCCCGATGACGTTCATCGGCCGGAAGCCGTTACCTGGCAGGAAGGCAGTGTGCTCATGGAGAGGGCCGAGTAGGCCAGGAGGAGATAGCGTGCGCAACGAAGGCGGCATGAGGGTCCTGACTCCGTCTGACGACTCGACTGAGGCCGAGCGCTCCCCGCGCTGGCTGCCGCTCCTGGCAAGGGCTGGGAAGCTGAACTTACGCCTTCTCGCTGTCGTCAAGTAAAAAGCGATCTATGTTCTCGAGTAGATCTTCGCAGGGTCGCGGCACTCGTCGCCGGAACTCCACAGGCAGGATGCGACGACTCCCTGAACCTGGCCTGAGTACCGCGGTCCGAGTGCACCACCGTCTGCCCGGCTGGGGGCCGGCGCCGCTAGCGCGCCATCTCTAGCGTATCGACGACGAGCTCCGCACCAAATGGTCGGCGATCGACCAGCCGACGATGCGCCGCAAGTACACATCGACCATGGCGGCGCAGTAGACTTTGCCCTAGCGCGTCGGGTGCTGTGATGTCGGTCAGCCACCGCCGGTTCGGGGCGTCGGCGACGAAGCGCCGACCGACGAAGGTCGTCCTGTTCCGCCGGCAGCGGTCGGGGATACTTACCTCGTCGACGGTGTATCCCCTGTAGGTGCGCCAGTTTCATCAGCCGCGATCCGCTTGCGGCCACGGCGGAGTTCGCGCCCGAGTCGCAGCTCCGTGTACACCCGTGGCACGCCTTACGTCTGGCGCGACATCGCGTGGTCTCCACGATCTGCGTGCTGTGCGCCGCGCGGCGACCGCGCGGGCCGAAGGCGCCCGTCCACGCCACTCGTAGTACTCCGACGTGGACACGCGCAGCATCCGGCAGGCCACCCCGCGACACGCACCGCGTCCGCGGCGAGTTCATGGACCAACCGGATGCTATTTTTGGGAGCACGTTCTCGCTGGTGAAGACCGCAGCCGCCCGCTTCAGAATCATCGCGAGCACGCGGTTGGCACGGCGCAGGCGGACTAGCTCCGCCCGTTCCTCCGTGGTCAGGCCGTCACGCTGGCCCTCATCGATGTCGGGCCTGTCGCACCCAGCGGTGCAGCGCCGACTCGGCGATGCCCAGGTCAGGGCAATCTGGCTGACGGACCGGCCACGCTGCCGTGCGAGCGCAACTGCCCTGCTGCCGGAACTCCGCGGGGTACGCTCGGGGCATCCTAGACTCCTCTCCCGGGCGACATCGTCGCCTCAGAGTAGGTATCCGGAAGACCGATGTGCCCCCTATAGGGCCAATCCGCAGGGTCTCTCGTCTCTGGAGAAATGTCAGAACGTACTGGTCGACCAAACGACGCCTTCAGGGGCCGGACCCCGACTCACTTGCGAACCAGACCGATGGTCTGCTATACCGACCATCGGTCTGGTAAGACGAGCTACTCACTGGTCGGTAAGCCATGCCCCGTGTGACCAAGCATCCTGAAGTACGTCGCGCCGAGTTTCTCGATCACGCGGAGACGCTTTTTCTGAGCAAAGGCTACGACAGCGTCAGCTTGAACGACGTCATCGCCGCTGCGGGCGCCTCGAAAGGCGCCTTCTACCATTGGTTTCCATCGAAGGACGGGTTGTTAGAGGCCCTCGTCGACCGATTCGCCCAGGGGATCCTCACCGCTGCAGAAGAGAAAGACGCGCGCGCAGACGCGAGCGCCCTGGAAAGGCTGAACGGCTTCTTGACACGGACGCGGCGGTACAAGTTCGATGCCGCCTCCCAACAGCGCAATGTACTTGGATCTCTCGGCGCGCTCTTCCGCCCGGAAAATCTGGCGCTTGCGGAACGCGTGAATGCTGCGGTGGCGAAGCTGTTCGTTCCCGTCCTCACGGAAATCATCTCAGACGGAATACGCAATGGCGAGTTCCATGCGTCTGATCCGGAGGGCATTGCAGAGATGGTGCTTCAACTGACAAGCAGCCGGCACGCTGTTCTCGCAAAAGCAGATCCGAAGAAGGGGCCGAATGGATTGCAAGCAGCAGTGAATACGCTGGAGAAGCGCTTCACGTTGTATGGCATCGCGCTCGATCGATTGCTGGGCGTTCCGGATGGCAGCATCGTACTTCTTGAGCCCGGCTACGTGCAGAAAATGGCAGTCGCGACCTTGTTGCTTGGCCAGCAAAACGCTCCTAGCGACAGCGCCTCCGCTCCAAGCTCGCAATGTTCGCGGACCGAGCCAAACACAGGATGAGACAGACGGATAAGGACGAGGCGTTTGCGATGTGGATGGAAAGATCGAATCTATCGATTATTACCGCGCTGCTCTTCTCGCTTATAGTACCACTATTCGGCTACGTTTATCTCGGTCCGCTCTATGCAGTTTTATTCCTGACGGGATACCTTGGGGGATTTGCGCTATGGCTCCTTGTGCCGGCACGAGCAAAGTGGACGTCAGTGAGATTGCCGTACTGGCTGACCCTGCTCGCTTTCTTGCTCCTGCACAAAGTTGAGGAGAATCGCACGGCATTCTTTGAAGTCATGTCCGATCGGATTACAGGATCACCTGTTCCTGACGTTACTGTGACTTTGATATTGTGTCTGCTCATTGTGCCTATCGGTGCTTGGCTAGCGATTCCATTGCTTATTAAGCGAGGTAACCAATTCGGCTATTACCTAGGTTGGACATTCTTCGCGTCGATGGGGATCACGGAGCTTGCACATTTTGCTCTGCCGCTGCTGACTAATGAGCCCTACGGATATTTCCCCGGTATGGGCAGTGTTGTTGTACTTGCGCCGCTTGCTTGGTGGGGCATGTGGCGCCTGACACGCCCGGTGGCGTAAGGCTGAGAGGAGCGACCTTTGAATCCGAAGCGGCTGACACGGGTCGACGGCCTCACGGCTGAACGCGAACGGATCCCCGTCGCCGACTTCCAGCGCGCATCGATCGAGGCCAACTTCGTGAAGGCGAGGCGGTCGATCCATTGACGGCGAAGGTGACGCTCTCTGCCCCCAACAGCGCGTTCTTCAGCCGACTCACCGATGCACGCAGGCCGATGATGCCAAAAGAGAGGGCCGACGTCGGCTTCGCCGACACCCGCTGAATGCGGCGTTCGAGTCTCGAGGCCTCAGCGCGGTCGTCGCCATCTCCGCACCTCCCTACATATCAGTATGCGGACATATGATAGGGACACACGCGTCCAGGCGACCACATGGGGTCGCGCGGCGGAGGTGACGAAGGTGTTTCTCGTACCGGTCTTCGTGCTGCTTGCCGTCGTCCTGCTCGCGTGGCTGGTTGCCCAGTGGCCTGTGCGTGGTGGGGATGCCACACCGCTCGACATCGCCCGGCGTCGCCTCGCCGCGGGCGAGATCACGGACGCTCAGTTCCACGAGATCGAGCAGGTGCTCGGGGGGCCTGGGCCCACCGCCCCGCAACAACGCGGGTTCGTGCTCCTGCTCGCGCTCCTGGGCGGGCTGGTATTCGTGGTGATGAGCGTCTGGATGGTGGCGTGGACCGCGCGGGGCGACGACTGGGGCTGGAGCAACTCGCGCGGGATGATGGGTGGTTACAACGTCTGGGGTTGGGACCACATGAGCCGCATGATGCGTTGGGACCGCTCGCCCGCAGGCGCGACCACCCTCGAGACTGATGCCCCAGAGATCGCGGTTCAGATCCGCGACTTCGTCTACACGCCACAGACTGTGAGCATCAAGGTCGGCGCGCGAGTCACCTGGACGAACGCCGACGCCGTCCCCCATACCGCTACCGATCGCGATCGACGCTGGGACACGGGAACGTTCGCCGGAGGCCAGTCCGCCTCGCAGACATTCAGCTCGGCCGGCACGTACCGGTACTACTGCACGCTCCACCCCTCGATGCTGGGCACGGTGACCGTCCGGCCGTAGCTCGCATCCGACTCGTCGTGCGCCAGGGAGCTCTAGCACTGGGGAGCACCGCTGGGGCGTTCACGGCGAAGGAGGTCGACTCCGACGCGACACCAGTGCGCGCCGTCGTTCGCTCTGCTGAACCTCATCGTTCCGGCGAGACTGGCACCCCCCGCTCTCGTTACCGTTGCTGGACTCGCGACTTCACCGGCACCGTGACGCTGATCCGGCCCGCGCGCTCGAACGTCAGGTCAACCTGAATCTCGGTGCCGAACTCGAGCGGACCCGCGAGTCGACTGAGCGCCACTCGACAGCCCCCGGGCTTGAGGATCACGAACGTTCCGGTCGGCACATCGATCGTCTTGACCTCGCGTCCAGCCGCCGACTGGTTGTCACAGGCGGGCTGACCTTCGAGTCGCGACTGGCGCGCCGCCGGCGTCGTGACCTGGATCAGCCGGTCCGGTGGACCGTCATTACGCAGCTCGAAATACACGGCGCCCGAGTCATCACCGTTCTGGTGTGCATAAGCACCGGTGACATTGATGGTGGCTGGGCCTTCCGAGGCGGTGGCCCACTCAGATCGCAGGTAGTGCACCAGATCGCGGATCTCATTGTCGGATAGCCGGTCTCGCCAGGCCGGCATGGCCGTCCCGGGAACGCCGTTCGACACGAAGGACTGGAGCGCCCTGGCGTCGTGATACGGGACGTGGACGCTGAAGTCAGCCGGTGGTGGCTTCAGGCCCGCAGCGTCGGGGCCGTCCCCGCGACCGCTGGTACCGTGACAGGTGGCGCAGTTCGTCGAGTACATAACGCGACCGCGTTCAACGGCTGCGAAGTCGAGGGGCTCTGCCGCGGTTGGCCGCGAGTCGGTGGCGCTGAGCGCCCCGAACGTCGCTAGGAACACCCCCACCGCACCTGCGACCTTTGCGGTCGAACGCCAGCCTGCTCGGTTTCGACGCCAGCGCAGCACGACTCCCAGTGCCGCCGCAGCCACAGCCAGCCAGATCACAGTGCCAGTCGCGAGCTGAGGTGCGGGCGACTCGAACATGCTCGCCGTCCCTGCGTTCGATGCCGGCGCGCCTTCCACCGGCACTCGGTAGAGCAACCGCACGTCGTCCGTTGCCTGACGCTGAATGTCGACCTGTATGTCCGTTGGCTCTGCCCGGCTGAGGAGCAGGCTTGGCACGACGAAGATCCCGCCGCCCTCGGCGGTGCCGGCGACCTGGTCGCCTCCCCCCGCGCCGTCGACACCGAGCACTGTGAAGCGGACGCGCTCGAAAACGCCTGGATCACTGCCATCCGACCGATACACATGAACCCGGATCTCGTTCTGACCCACGCGCGCAGGTGTGACCTGAAAGTGCATCCGCAGATCTGCGTCGCCCTTGACGTCGGTGTACGACCCTCCGAGCACAAGCGGCTCGGCGGACGTGCGTTGCACGGGGGGCGTTTGGCCAAGCACCGCGACGCTCGCCAGCACGACGACTGCGAGGCCAGCCTCGACAGGGAGCAGGCGGCGGAGCCGCGCCGCGCTCTCGGTCTCTCGAGCCCGGCTCCCGGTACGACGGAGCACGATTCTGCGGTTGAGGAGGGCGACATTGAGGACGGCGCCGATCAGCATGAGTTTGATGAGCAATGCCCAACCGTACGGGGAGTCCCAGAGGGCGCTCCATGCCGGCAGTTGGCCAAGCGACCGCGCGATGCCGGTGATGAGGAGGACGTACAGGCCCGCCGAGGCGAGTCCTGAGAACTGCACCGCCACCGGAAGGAACGCGCGAGGCGCGATGGTCCGCCCTTTCCCGCGTGCCCGAATGAGCAGCGCCGAGAGGACGACCAGCCCACCGATCCAGAGCGCCGCGACCTCGAAGTGCACGAAGTCGGAGACGATCGCCCAGAAGCGTCCCGGCGCCGCTGCGGCGTGGCTGAGCATCGTGGTCGCCCAGATCGCCCCCGTCGTGGCGAATGCCGCTCCCGCGAGCAACTCGCGCTCGACACGCCGCCGGCGCCGCGCATCTGCGATCGCGGCAAGCGCGAGTGCGACGCCCCCGGCCAGTAAGAACAGCATCCGAGCGAGCCAGTACGTTCCGAATCGAGTTCCCGCCAGGAGCGAGAGGGCGGACGCCTCGACTGCGTCGACTTGACTCTGCAGCTGCAGCAGACCACCACCGGCGGCGAGCATCAGCGCAGCCGCCGCCAGACGGCGGTAGAGGCGCTCCGAACCTGGGGAGAGCCCGTCGCGCGGCTGCCCGACCTGCCACACGATTGCAAGCACCATCGCGCCGCCCATGGGGATGGCCAGTCCGACGAAGCTGAGCCAACGCCCGAGGATGTTCGTGAGCGAGGCGTTCGGCACGATGTCAGGGCTGTAGGCGGACCCGGTGGGCACTCCGCCGTCTTCAGTCAGGATGGCAAACGAGAACGAGCCGCGCCACTCGTGGCCGTCGAGCGTCGAGAGCGTCCGATACGTCACCGTGTAGATGCCGGGCGGGAGAACCCCCGGTGAGCCGATCAAGTGCTTGTCGTCTGCTGGGTCGACCTGCAACCCGCTCACGGTCCGGCGATCACCTGTACTGTCATACAGCTCAAAGCTGCTGAAGGCTGGCTCGAGTGGTTCCGTAAACCACAGATCGATCGAGCTGGGAGGGAGCGCCAGCTGTGCCTGACCTGCGGGGACGGACCGCGCGAGCGCCGAGTGAGCGCTGGCTGGGGGGACGGGAGCAAGGCCAAGCAGCAACGCGACGACAAGCGACCCGCACACCGCAAGCGACAGGCGAGTCATCGCGCTGAGTCCTCGGCAGGATTGCTCAGCAGAGCCCACGCGCCCGTTGCTCCCCCGATCGCGATCAGCGCGGCCCCGGCGAGCGCCCACCACGGCAAGCCCGTCGCTTCCGCCCCTGCGCCCGCGGTCGCGACCGGTGACGCATTCGCGATTGCTGGGGCTTTCGCTGCCGTCGCAGCCGTCGCCGCGCCTGAGGCACCAGCCACGTCCGCAGCGCCCGGATCGAAAGTGAACGTGAAGTTGCCCTCGGCCGGGTCGCCGTCGGTCGCCGAGAGAGAAGCCCACTCCACCGAGTACTTCCCGGGTGCCAGGTTTGGCGTGAGGGCGATGGACAGGTGCTTGCGGTCTGCCTCGTCGATCACCGCCTCGCCGGCGTGTGCTGGCTGACCGTCGGGCCCGGTGACCTCGATACGATTCGCGTTGGCGCGCCGGAACAACTCTTGCGTGAACCAGATCTCGACGCGGCCCGGTGCTGTTCGAATGCTTGCGCCGTCGGGTGGATTCGAGCGCGCGTACCCGGCATGCGCTTCGCTACGGGTCGTGGTGGTGGCGACGGCGAGCCATGCCATCGCCACCACCACTGACGCGTTCCGCATTTGGCGGTTGACCATCGCAGTCACCTCATCGTGGTGTTGCCGCGGAGATCCCTCCATCTAGTCATGTGCCGGAGCCTTGGTGCCCGCGGCCTTGGCGAGACCTTCCCAGCCCTTCGTGCTGAGTTCGTGTTGTGCTTCGTGTGCCGCCTTGGCAGCGGGAGCGGCAGTCGAGGAGTTGTCGGCTTCGAGCGCCGTGGCCAGGGTCCCAGCCGCGTCGGTGAACGTCTTCGCGTCCTCCTGCAGGTCCTTCGGCCACACAACCGACGCTACCGCGATCTGGCCGTGCTTGACCCTGCCCAGCCATTGCGGGTCGATTGCTCCGCCGGGCTTATTGAGACCTTCATCCATGGTGTGGAATTCGGCTGCATCGATGATGGTGAGCGCCGCGAGGCGCCCCGCGGTGCCTTCACCGGCGTCGGAGCTCGAGCAGGCGGCAAGAGTAGCCGCAAGCGTGAGGATCAGAGTCGGGAGCGCGCTGAACTGGCGTCGCAACTGGCGACCCCTTTCACACTAGTTGGAGAGTCGGAGGAGGGGATTGCGTTACAGGGCGCGTTGCGGGGGAGGGACTGCGGGGCGCGTCTTCCACGACGACCAGGTATCGGTTGGCACGCCTGGCATCGGCCGTTCATACCCCCGCAGGGTCCCCGTAGTGGGCGGCTCCGCCATCACGAGTGAACTCGTGAGCGACTCGTTTGCCATGTCATCACTGGGAACACAGACGAGCGTGGCTGAGGTGTCACCTCGCTGCTCGTGGCGATCGCGGTAAGACGGGCCGCAGCCGGCTGGCAGTGCGGCGCCGTCCCGCGCGTCGTAGCCATGACGATGTGCTGGGACGGGGCCCAACGACACGTGACCGTGAAGCTGGCCCGGTGTCATGCTGGAGAAGGCGGAGATGGCGAACAGCGCGGGCTGGAGCAACATGACGATGGCGAATGCCGAGAGCAGCCGCGACGCATCGCTTGATGGGTTGGTCAGGGAGTGAGCGCTTGTCCGGATATGGCTACGCCGCCCGCTGAGTACGTCTGAAAGCGTCGAGGTCATGCTACTGCCCGGAAGCCAAGCTCGCACATATACGCAGCATCGCGCATGTTCCTTCGTCGTGGGCGAGAGAGCGTAGAGGCTGCCATGCTCGCCTACACTCGATCAGTAGGCCCGGGAGCTCGGACGTCGTGCTGCGCCGCGGTCTGTCGATCGCCCATTCGAGATTGGAACGAACCCATGGCTCTCGCCCTCAGCCGCGCGGCGCGACCGGGCTTCTGGAAGCGGTTAGCGACTGCTGTCGCCCTTGCGGGCCTCGTCGGAAGCGGCTGCGCGGGGCCAAGCGCCGATGCGGTGCCCACCGCGGAGTCCAGCAGCCCCCCACCGTCGGGCACCAAGGATGGCGCGGCCGCCCCGGTCCAGCCGATCCTGGTGAATTCCGTGCTGACGATTGGCTCAAATCGACTCACGGTCGTTCTGCTGGATAACGATCGCGCCGTCGTGCACGACGCCACGATCCTGGCGACGTTGGCGCCGGTTGGCCCCGGGGGAGAGGGCGATCACCTTGCACCTCAGCAGATGACATCCCGCCGGATCGAAGACAATCCTGAGGAGCACGGGTCGCACTCCAAGGCTCAGGAGTCCGGCGCCGTGACGATTTACACGTCGACCGTCGACTTTCCCAGCGCCGGGAAGTGGCAACTCGAACTTGACGTGACCTTCAAGGGTGCGCCTGTCAGTCTCACCGGTCCCATCGAGGTGTTAGAGCAATCCGCTCAACCGGCGGTCGGGTCTCGCATGCCTTCCACCAAGCAGTCCGTCCTTGCGGACGTGAGCGACCTGAGTGCCATCGATACGAGTCGCACGCCCGACGAAGCACTTCATGATGTGACCGTTGCGCAGGCTCTCACGTTGGGGCGTCCGGTCATCGTTGCGTTTGCCACACCTTCGTTTTGCCAGACTCGCGTCTGCGGGCCAGTGGTCGAGGGTGTGCTGCGGCCGTTGCAGCAACGTTACGGTGATCGCGTTGAGGTGATTCACATCGAGCCGTTCGATGTGCCAATGGCTCGCTCGGGGCAACTGGCTCGCACGCCCGCGATGGGCGAATGGGGATTGAGCACTGAACCGTGGGTCTTCGTGGCCGACTCGAGCGGGCGGATTGTGGCCCGCTTTGAGGGGCCCCTGACGCTCGCGGAGGTCGAGGACGTGCTGCGGCCGATGGGCATCACATCCTGACTGTGGTGTCTGCGGCCGCCAGCCAGTGGAGTCCGCCTGGTTGGACACGGATGTGGTTCAGCTGAGACAGCTTCGGGTCGGCGACTACGGCCGGGTGTGAGGGCGGGGTGTCGTGAGGTTCCGCGGTTGACACGCCTCCTGCTTGTGGCAGGGTTCGGCACGCTCCTAGCGGTCTTTCCTGTCGGCGCTGCGGCGCACGGGATCGGCGAGGTCTACGCCTCGCCGATCCCACTGCGGTACTACCTCTTCGGAGCCGCGTCCGCAGTCGCGGCGTCGTTCTTGGTCTCGGACACCCTCCTGCACACACCGCTGAGCGCTCCGTCGAGGCTTCGCGTGGTGAAGTCCCCCGCTATACGAGTTGGGGTGCTTGTGGTTCGGGGTCTGATCACATTCGTCGTCGTCTTGTTGATCGTTGCCGGGATGTTTGGCATCCAGCGGGGTCCCAACATGGCTCCGTATCTGTTCTGGGTGTTTCTCGTCGTAGGGCTCCCCTCAGTCGCGCTCGTCGTCGGGAACGCGTGGGAGTTCCTGAACCCTTGGAGAGCCCTCGCAGACGCGTGGGCAGTGTGGGCTCCGATGCCCCGTCGCTTTGTCGCGTCCCCTGCGATCGCCCCAGTGCTGCTCTTCGGCTTGTTCTGGTGGGAGCTCGTCTCGGGGGTCTCGACGAGTCCATCCGCAATCGCCAAGGTCCTTGTCTTCTACACCATGCTGACCGTGACCTGTGGGCGGATCTTCGAGAACTGGTACGAGGATGCCGACCCGGTGGGCGCGCTACTGACCCTTGTTGGCCGCATCGCTCCGCTCCGGCTTGGTGCCGATGCACGCTCGCTCGAAGTCGTCAGGTGGTCCGAGATACCTCTGACTGCCAACCCATGGACTCTTGGCGTAGCCGGCGTACTCCTCGGGGGTGCGAGCTTCGACAGCTTGAAGGAATCCGTGATCTGGTTCGACTGGCTTCGGGCGCTCCGCCTCGATCAGCTTGATCCGCGACTCGTAGGCACTGGCGGACTCCTTCTCACGGTCCTTTGTTTCATCCTCACGTACCTGCTTGCCGTGTACACGATGGCGTTGCTTGTGCACCGCCGCGGCGATTGGCTCGCGCTCACTCGGCCGTTCGTCTACTCGCTGGTTCCCGTCGCGCTCGGATACACGCTGGCGCACAACTTTCCGCTCACCGTAGTGGTCGCGCCGCGACTGGTGGCGCTCGCCTCCGATCCGCTGGGCCTGGGCTGGAACACCTTCGGCACAGCCACGTACGAGACGCCCCTGTTGTTGAGCGCCCAGGTCGTCTGGTTCGTGGAGATCGGGCTTGTCATCCTGGGCCATGTAGGGGGGATCTGGCTGGCGCACCTCACGGGCCTCCGAGTGTTCCGCAACGGGACCCTGGCGGCGCGCGGCCAGTACCCGATGGCGCTGCTGATGATCGGGTTCACGGCGGTGACGCTCTGGCTCTTGTCGCAGCCACTCGTGGTCGCGCCGTAGGCCAATTCACGGCCTCGTGCCGTAACGTGAGTCGAGGATGGCACCGCGGAAGCAGCGAGCCCAGGGTGATCTCATGGCTGATCAGCGTCCACAAGACCTGGAAGCACCGTGGCGGCGTCACCCGGCGTTCGCGGCGGTGCTCGCCACCGTGTTCGTCCTCGCCGTCGGTGTGGGGGCGCTCAGGTGGCACCTCGCTGGCGCTCTGAGCGATTCGGCGTCCGGGCACGTCGCCGCGGGTGATTTCGTGTTCTTCGGGATGCTTGTCGGTCTGGTCTTGCTGGCGGCCGGCCTGGTGATTGCCCGGACGCGGCGTGCGCGCTCTGCGGAACAGCCAGAGTGACTCAAGGCGCCGTGGTGCGTGCTTCGGGGGATGGCCCATCGGGTGAGCCGCGGCAAAGCAGTCTCTAGGTGGGTCACGGTCCGGCCCGCAAACGTGTGTCATCGGAGTGTGCCCGTTGAGTGACGAGCGACCGCACGAGCACATTCCGCCGAACGAACTCGGAGAAGCAATGCCGCTGAACGGCCAGGCTCAGGGAGTATCGCCCGGTGTGCGCCTCGCGGTGGTGTCAGTCGGGCTGACTGCTCTCGTCGCACTTGGCGCGTTGGGCCTGGCGATGACACGCGGCGTCGGTCAGCCTCCGACCGGCGCGACCGACGCGGGCTTCGAAGTTGCCCCGGACTTCACCCTCGCCCGGGTGGAGGGCGGGACCTTCACGCTTTCGGATAGCGCCGACGGCCCCGTGTTCGTCTACTTCTGGGCCTCATGGTGCCTCCCTTGTCGCGAAGAGGCTCCCATCATCGAACGGCTGTGGTCCGAGTATCGGGCCCGTGGCTATACGTTTGTTGGGGTGAACATTCTTGACCTCGAGAAGGACGCCCGTGCCTTCGCTAACGAGTTCGGTCTGACCTTTCCACTGGTGCGTGACGAGGCCGGGTCGGTCTACCTTCAGTACGGCGTCTATGGGGTTCCCGAGTCCTTCTTTCTGGCCCCACAGCTTCGCGTTCAAGCGAAGTTCCTCGGCCCGCTCACAGAGCAGGCCCTTCGTGAGCAACTCGATAGGAGCCAGCAGTGAGAGGCGTGCTTGCGCTGATCTGCGCGCTGACCTTCGGAGTGGCGTGTTCCGGCGGAGGCGTGCCGTCGGCGGTTGGCTCCAGGCCGGCCGACAGTTCCGTCGCGTCCGTCGGCAGCTCGGCTCCTCGCTTCGAGCTGCCGCTGGCGTCGGGTGGTAGCTTCTCGTT
>JADLFM010000103.1 GCA_020845495.1 Chloroflexota bacterium | reverse complement strand
TCGATACTCGCGCGCGCTGCATCGCATTCCTCGCATCCGGCATCCGGGCGGCAGAGGAACAGGAGCGGATGCTCTACGAGCCTCGGAACAACCGTCTCGACCAGATCTCGGGAGCGCATGAGTCGCGCATCGGCATGCCCAACCTTGCCCTCGCGCAGGAGTTCGCGCTCACGCAGCCAGCCGTCGAGGAGGGCGAAGTTCTGACAGCAGTGGTCGATCGCGTCGAATTCGACCCGGGTTGGTATCCCATCACGGAGCACGGTGGTCCACTTCCGGATGCGATACGGAACCTCGGCAAGCCGTTCGGCCAAATGGATCGTGGTGTTTGAGTCCTGCCCGACGCCGAGCAGCAGGATGGAAGCGTCGAGGTCGTGAGCCCGACCAATCGGGCTGCTTGGTCCGATGGCAGGCTCGATCGGTTGTGGCGCGGTGATCTGCTCGGCGAGCGGACCAGCGGCGGCGAACGACGAGGTTGGATGATCGCCGCGCCTCGTGCCGGGCAACCGCCAGAACGTCTCGGCAACGATGCCCATGTTGCGGGTGGCCGTGCTGGAAGGATCGTAGGGCTCGGTTCGCCGGCCGCCGGTCATCGTCGGCATCACTAGGTTTCCCTTTGGGCCGATGACCTCACGGAGCGCCGCCATCAGCCCGGCCGGGCCGTCCTCCACCGGCCCGATGGCTCGGAAGGACGCGTGGACAACGAGGACGCCACCAGCTTCGACGCCCAGATCCCTGAGCTGCCTGATCAAATCGTTCTTGGTGACGACAGTCGGCGTGGACATCGTGGAGAGAGTACCGCCAGCACCATGAGTTCAACCGTTCCATGGGTCGGCAAAGGAACAGCATCATCAAAGTCTCGATGACGCACGACGAGCCTGAGCCTCCGTCTGCTATGCACGAACCGCCTGACATGGTGATCGTCCAGTCGCCTTGCCATGCTTGGGAACCCATTAAGATCGCCGACGATTGGTCAGAAGCCGTCCATTGCCTCGTGTGCGGAAGTCGGTTTGCGATCGGGTGAGCCAGTAGACCCGGTCGTCGCGGTTGACTCTCCAGGGGTATCCTTGCTCGCGCTCGGCGCCTTGCCGTCGGTCGGCATGCCGGCATCGGCGAGGTACCGGGCGAGCAGGTCGAAGCACGAATGTGCGCCCGTAGCTCAGCGGAACAGAGCAGCTGACTTTGGACCATTCCGACGGGTGCGGTGTGCTTCCACGGGTGGGCGACCCTCCAAAATGGGTCCAGTTATCTGCTCTCTTTGAGAGCACGACGTTCGAAGACCTGGCCAGATTCGGTGACACTGACCGATTGCGGCTAACGGTGCGCAGTATTGCGTACTCAGGCAATAAGTCGTATCGTTATCGCGATGAGTGACCGACGGCTGACCGACGCGCAGGTCATCGAGTTCTTCCACCTGGCGTTTCTCCAGGTGCTGCAGGCGCGCCTGGATCAGTCGCGGTACGTGCTCAAGGGTGGCGCCAGCCTGCGCTACTTCTTCGGGAGCCTTCGGTACTCAGAGGACATCGATCTGGATGCCGTCGAGATCGAGCCTTGGAAGCTCGAGGCGAAGATCGACGAGGTGTTGAGTTCGCCCGCGATTGGACTCTTGCTTCGCAGCGGAGGGCTGGTACTGGATCAGGTTACCAAGCCAAAGCAGACGGCTACCACGCAGCGCTGGAAGCCGATGGTCACCGTGGCCGGTCGACGCTCGCCCGTGCGCACCAAGATCGAGTTCAGTCATCGGTCCGCGGATGCGCGCAGAGTCCTGGAGGCAGTGCCCGAGCGGGTGGTTGCGGCATATGCCCTGCGTCCACCGACGACGCTGCACTACACCGCGGATGCGGTCATCGAGCAGAAGGTAGCGGCGTTGGCGCATCGGTCCGAGACCCAGGCGCGCGACCTGTTCGACCTCGAGCTGTTGCTCCGCCAGAATCCGGAAACGATCACCGCCGGCACCATCGCGCCGAGTATGCTCGACCTTGCGGTGGAGCGTGCCTCCGAGCTTCCGTTCCAGGCATTTGCCGATCAGGTCCTTCCCTTCCTCGACGTCGGGATCCTCGAGCTCTACGACAACCCACTCGCCTGGGGCAGCATGCAGGCGTTCGTGGCCGAGAGGCTGATGGAGCTGGGTCCATGAAACCCACCAACGCATACGCCGATCTGCTGTGCCTGAACCGGCCGGTCGTCGCGACGCGAGAAGCCGCCACGCGGCTCGGGCTGTCGGTCCCGGCCGCGAGTCAGCAGCTGCGCAGCCTGGAGCGCTCGGGCATCGTGCGCAGGCTGCGGCGGGGCCTTTGGCTGCTCCGCCCCGACGTTGAGCTGTTCGCTCTACCCGCTTACCTCACCGCGCCCTTCCCGGCCTATGTCTCGCTCTGGTCCGCCCTCGCGCGACACGCGATGATCGAGCAGGTCCCGCGACAGGTGCACGTGGCGTCGCTGGCGCGCACCCAGCAGCTCCGGACCAGCATCGGCGACTTCTCGATCCATCATCTCGCGCCCGAGCTCTTCGGTGGCTACGTGCCGGTCGACGCGGGAGGCCACCTGGCGACGCCCGAGAAGGCGCTGTTCGACACGATCTACCTACTGACGCCCCGCGGTGGGCAGGCTCGACTGCCCGAGCTGGAGCTGCCCGAAGCGTTCGACGAGCGTGAGCTGGATGAGTGGACGGGGCGGATCCATCGGCCGCGACTGCGGACCATGGTGTCGCGGGGACTGGCCGCGGCGCTGCGCGGAGCCCGCGGCCCTGAGCCGGTGTAGCCTCTACGCATGCCGACACCGAAGCGGCGGAAGCCGGCTCCCGCAGCCACCCGCCGGATACTCCAGCTCAAGATCGTGCTCCGTGACACGAAGCATCCCGTCTGGCGGACGGTGCAGGTGGCCGGGGACGTCACGCTGCGCCAGCTCCACGCGATCCTGCAGCTCACCATGGGCTGGGAGAGCGCCCACCTCCATGAGTTCCGCGTCGACGGGGTCAGCTATGGCGAGCCAAGCGACGAATTCGATACCGACGTCAAGGACGAGCGGCGGGTCCGGTTGGCCCAGGTGGCATCGGAGGCCGGTGCGTCCCTCACCTACCTCTACGACTTCGGCGACGGGTGGGAGCACGACGTGATCGTTGAGAAGAACCTGCCGCCTGAGCCTCGCGTCCGCTACCCGCTGTGCCTGGAAGGTGAAGGCGCCTGCCCCCCGGAGGATGTGGGCGGGGCGTGGGGTTACGACGAGTTCTTGGCCGCGATCCACGACCCAAGCAACGAGCAGCATGACGAGATGCTCGAGTGGGTCGGCGGGGCCTTCGATCCGGGCAGGTTCGACGTACGGGCAACGAACGAGGCGTTCGATCGTTTCGGGCCCTTCGCACGGTAGTTGGGCATGGATGCGAGTGCCATGGTGCGGCTTCGAACGGCGATGTACACGCGTGATGCGGCGGCGCTGGTGGGGGTGCTCACTGAAGGAGTCGTCCCGAGGGGCCGCAACTGGTGGGCGACGGGCTGCTGGACGCCATCGGTCAGAACGTGCCTGGCGCCGCTCGGCTGGTGCGTTCCTCCATCGCCCGACTGCGCGACCGCGGAAGCGACGGTGACGACCGGGCCAAGCACAACCGCGCACTACGCTGAGCCGACGTAAGCCTCGTGGTCATCAGTTCGGCCCGCGACCGAAGGCAGAAGTCCGCTACCATGAGTCTTCCGGCTTGGCCGATTATTCTGCTCTCTGAGCGCTGCGCTTAGAGCCTAATCGAGTCTTGTGCTCTCTTTGAGCACGAATGTGCGCCCGTAGCTCAGCGGATCAGAGCAGCTGACTTCGGATCAGCAGGTCGGGGGTTCGAATCCCTCCGGGCGCGCCAGCCTCCTCCTCACCCCCAACATGTGGGGGAGCGGGTTCATGCGAACCCCACATCTTGTGCTCAGCCGGCACGATACCGGCGCGCCTTGGCAGCCAACAACGCGAGCCGCTCCGAGCCGGTGTCGCGCTCGATGAACAGGAGCACGAGACGGTCCCCGAGCCGAAGTGCGGCGATGGCGTCGGGGCGTAGGTA
>JADLFM010000102.1 GCA_020845495.1 Chloroflexota bacterium | reverse complement strand
CCCGCGGCCCCAGCGACTCCACCCCGTGCCGTCGATAATCGTCCCACCGCTGCCCATCCCTGGCGCAAGCCCTTCTTTCGCTCACGCCAGCGCAACCCGCTCCCCGCAACAAGCTGAGGGGCACCCCCCGCTCTACGTGGACTGGCAAGAAGGTGTCCTTTACAATGACCCTAACGCCCCCGCGCTGGTTGAGTTGTTCGACGCGCACGGGTTGCCGGCTGGGGCGATCCTGACTCTGGAGCGGCTGCCCGGCAACGTCTACCGGCTGAGCTGGAACCCGACAAGGACGGTGCTGCGCGACGTTCGGATCGCCGAGATCGGCGAGGACGGCACGGTTGACTACACGGTCCTTCCAACTGTGGAGCTCCCGTGCGAGGTCGACGAGGCGGTCGCTCGCGCGGACAAGCGCCTAGAAGACCCGGAAGCGCTCTTTGCCGAGGCCGTCGGTAAGAAATCCGTCTTCGAGACGATGTGCGAGCTGTTCGACGAAGCCGAAGAGCAGCGGCTCCACCACGATGACCTGTTCGAACGCCTCTCGATGATTCGCATGGTCAGCGCAGCCACGATCGCGATGCTACTGCAGGCACGGCCGTGCTTCGTGCTGGAAGGCGGCGGCTGGTGGCGTCTCGACCCGTCGCTGGGCTTGAAGGCGCCGCGCCGGGCTGTTCCGATCTCCTCCCAGTCAGGGAATGACGGCGGGGCCAGACCGCGTACTCCCGGTACCGGGCAAATGCCGACGACCGTTGAGGGCCTGGCCGACCTGGCCCACGCGCTCGACCGCCTCGCGGACCTCGCCACTGCGCTTGACGCCCTGTCGGGGCAGCGAGATGACGACTACGGGCTTGAGCGCTTCTGGCGCGCCTTCGACCGGCTGGTGACAGCCGTCGAGCGGCGGCATTGGCGGAGCCGCCCGGTACAGGTGCCCCTCGCGCACGAGAGCGGCGCCGGCCGGACGATTCTGGATCGTGAACCTTTGGAGGTCGCGCTCGGCTGCCTGGCCGATGTCCAGATCGGTACGGCGACGGCCGCCACCCAGGCCCAGCTCCTCGCGCTGGTGAGGGAGCTTGCTGGCTCGCCGGGGGACCTGCGCACGTTGCTCGCACAGGTTGACGACCGAGCGCGTCGGGCCGAGCTGCTTGGGCCTGTCCTGGATGCGTTCGAGGAGTCGATCGCGGAGGACCGATTGGACGACGGCGAGGCGCTCCTGGCTGTCGCGGAGCAGACTGCTGGTGCGCTCCCACACGAGCGCAGACGCCTGGAATCGGCACGCGAGGCGCTGATGCTCGCCGACCTGGCGGAGGCGTCGACCAACCCGGCACAGCAGGTCGCCGACCTACTCGAGGTGCTGGCGGCCAATCCGGGCTCGCTCGCGATCCGTCGTCGGCTCATGCTCGCGATCGAGCGGCAGATTGAGCCGCTCGCGACGGCAGCGGCGGATCACGCGCGCGACGGAAGGTGGGATCAAGCGGCTCTTTCGCTGGCGGAGGCGATCGCGGCGCTGCCGCAGCACGAAGCGGTTCAGGCAGAGTCGTCCACGCTCCGCGACGAGCTGGCTCGGGTGGGGCGACTTCTCATCGATGATTTGGAGGCCGTCGCATCGACGGCTGAGCCGGCGCAGGGTGACGTCAACGTGTTGATGGCACTCGCGGCACATTGGAACGCGGTCACTCGGGTGTCTGGGCCGCTTGCTCCGCGAGACGCCGGCCGGATGCGCTCCGCCTACTATGCGGCCGCCACGGGATACCTCGCGGCGGGTGATTCCACTCGGGCGACGATCATTTTCGGGCTGCTCCTTCAGCAGTTGCAGCAGGGCCAGCCGAGCGCTCGCCAGCACGAGATCGTGCGCGATCTTCTGGAGCGGCTTGGGGGCCTCTACGACGAGCTTGGATTGTGGGATGAGAGCCGAGCGATCTGGCGCAAGCTTCAGACCCAGGTGCCTGGCGATCAGCAGCGGCGCATAGCCGGCCTGGCATCACACGCCCTCAACGCCTGCGAGCGCAAGCCGTTCGCCCTTCGCGATGCCTGGCGCTCCTATGCGCGCGCCATCGATGCGCTCTCGGCCGATCGGCTGTTCACGCTGGCGGTTTCTCCTGACCATTTGGCGACCATCGGGGTTCGGGCCAGATGGTGCTCGCCGGGATGACGTTCTGCGCCCGGCGTTCAGCGCTCGTGACCGCGACTTCGATCCGGGCACGACGGCGGCGCGCTGGGAGCGTTTCGAGACACATAGGGTGGGGAGCCGTAGTGTCAGATGGCGGAGGCAGCGCGATCTGGTGGTGCGTCCCGCCGTCTCGACGGTGGCGTTGATGGAGGGCGGGGCTCACAGACAGGGCTTGCGGCATGGCGGTGGCCTCGCGCGCTACCTCCAGGAGCAGTTCCTGGCGAAGTGCCCTGCCGGCTGGCAGTGCGCGGCGGAACGGCCGCTCCTCGAAGTACGAGACCGCACGCTCCTCGGGTACGACCCGCGCGCAAACGTACTGCTGGAGCGGGCGGACGGCAGCCGGCGCCTCTGGATCGAGTTCGAGATCAGCCGCGCGGACCCGGCCGCGAACCACGCCAAGTTCGCGACGGCTCACGTCCTGCGCCCTTGGGGAGAGGCCGACGCGTTCGTCTCGATGATCAGTGCCCACGTCGCGCGCGGCCGGCGCAACCTTGGGGCTGGCATGATCCACGTCATGCGGCAGGTCGGCATCGACGCCTTTCAGACGCTCCTCCTGCCCGACCTCGATCGTGAGCGCATCAAGGCGCTCAATCACGACACCGTAGCACTGCAGGCGATGCGCCCCGACGTGCTCCCCGAGATCGAGCGGGTGCTGGCGGTCGCCGAGCCAGTGGCCGTGCGCAACGAGGGACGCCTGCACTTCGCGGCGGACGTGTTCGACGTCCTGCTGAACCTGCGTCGCTGGAATGAAGAGGCCGACGATCCGCGACAGGCCAAGCAGTGGCGCCATCGGGCGGTGCGCTATGTGGTCGTCGATCCGGCCACGGGCTGGTGTGCCCCGGCCAAGTTCGCAGCGTACGTCCTGCTGCCGAGCCGGGATGCCGCCAGTTCGGCACCAATGGGGATCGACAGCGGCCTCACCTTCGAACGTTACTTCCAGCTTGACCAGGCCGAGCCGCTCTTTGACGGTCACCGTGCCTGGACCTACCTGACCCGACGCCTCGGATTCAGCAGTCGCGCGTACGGCGAGGCGACGATCGATTCGGCGGCGTTCGATGCTTGGTACGTGCGCAGGGAGCGGCTGCTACAGATCGACCGCGAGCAGGTCAGGCTGCTGGTGCCGCCATCTGCGTTTCGGTGACCAGCGTCGTTTCGGCCGTGACCCTGTCCGTGACAGGGCATCACCTGCGGATACCCCTTTGATCAACACGGTGCGACCGTGCCGCCCTGGCCGACAACGAGCGCGAGTGACGGTGCACGTAATGATGAATATTGTTAGTACAGCCGGACTGATCAACCCGTCCTGACCGGTTACACCTTCGAGTCACGAAGCGAATCGCCGATCCTGCTGCGCCGCAGCTTTCGACCATCACGGTGACGGCTGTCGCGACCGAGAACCGTGATATTGCCCGACTCATGCCGAGCGCCGACCCGGACCATCGGACGACCAACGGGTCGCACGGGCATCTCGCGTCAGGGCTCGCGGACGGTCTTGACCCACGGTGACGGCCCGACTCAGCGCCCGTCGCCGTCTCTGTGCGTGACTCGATCGCTCTCGGCCCGGACCAGCCGGGTAGTGCAGCCACTGGCCGGGCAGTCGCCGTCGCACGGCACCGGATCACCCTGATCGGCCGGTCACCCGCCCGTGGGGTGAAGGTATCGTGGGTTCAAGGCGTTCGCCGGCGGCGTCAGTGACCGCGATCGGGGGCGCGGTCAGCGTCGAGCGAACGGACTGTCGGCGGTTTTTCTCTCACTGCCCGGTCGACTGGTACTTCCCGTGACTACGCCCGACCTTCCGGTGCATGAGACGGTTCAGAGAGCCCCGCAAGAAATCGGCTACCTCGCCGGTCACGCCTGATTTCCTCTCAGGTAACCCTCGTGTACCTCCCATGTAACCGAGAAGTGCCCGGTGCTTGCTAGGTTGACGGCATGGATGGTGGCCAGCCGCGGGGAGCCGGGAATCTTGACGAGACGAGCACGATGCACACCGTTGCGCCGGCCATCTTGCGGGCCAGCGCCACCACGGCCGAAAAGCCGAACCTGAGAGATGGCACAACGCCGCAGGTGATCGCAGCCGCGCGGCGACCCGTCTGGCGTGATGCGGAGCGAGCCGCAGCCCGGCTCACCCAGGCCGAGCGCGACGCCCTGGCGCCGCTGATCCGCGTGCCACTGGCCACCGTCACGCTGCTCAAGCAGCTCGGAGGACTTTGTGGCGGGGCTGCTGTCTACCGTCGACTCGCTCGGCTGCGTGCCGCCGGTCTGGTCGGCGAGATTCGCCCGTTGATCCAGCCACGCTACAGCCCGGCGCTCCTCTACGTCACCGACCTCGGGTTAGCCACGGTTGCGGTCGGCGACCGGCGCGATCCTGTCGGCGTCGCCCGCCGATTCCGGATCCGTAGTAATGACCTCCTGGGTCGATTGCCGGGCCTGCCGACGCTCCTGGCGAGCTATCGCCTGCTTGGCGCGCTCGCGATGGCAGGACCTGGATGGCCACGCCTGCTTAGCTGGGAGCAGCCGTTCCGTCGCCGCTTTCAACGCCCCACCGCGAAGGCACCGTCCAGGCTGGAACTGCCGGCGCACGCCTCGCTTGCGTGGGATGACCAGGGTGCAAGCTACCTGCTCATCCCCGATCTCGGCACGTCCCACCCGCGGATCTATCGGCCGATGCTGCATCAGCTCCATGCGCTTCGACGGGCCGTCGGCGACGCCTCGCGGCTCGTCATCGCCACCGACAGCCGGCGGGCTGGAGCCTGGGGGGCGCTTCTCGAGGATGTCGTCAGGAGCCGGCATGACGCGCCGCTCAGAGCTTGGATCGCACGATGGACGACGCTCGACGCCGACCTGGAGAAGCTGTTCGACGTCGAGAAGCTCAAGCCTGCCTCCTCCGTCGACTCTGCGTAGCTGCCCCAGACGCCTCGCCTGGTGGTCCGGTGCCCTGACGCGGCAATCCCACGGCCGGTCGGGGACCTGACCACGAACGCGGCTCGACCACGAACACTGGCGGCTCCACTCGGTCGTCTGGCGCTTGAGCTCACGCCGTCTGACGCGAAGATGCTCGACGTCATCGGTCGCCATCCGGTCCTGCCGCTCCATGGCCTGGCCATTGTGCTCGGCTGGTCGACGAGCCGCACGCGGCGTCGACGCGACGACCTGGTTCTTCGGGGTCTGGCGCGGCTGCTCCTCGCCAACACCAGTCGTGGCGCGGCGCTCGAACTGGCGGAGCTGACAGTCGATGGCCTGCGGCTCGCAGCCGCTCGCCTCGGCTTCCCGCTCAGCGTCGTGGTCGAGGTGGAGGGTCTCGCCGGCGGCGGACCCGCCGAGCCGATCGGGGGCCGCCAGAGCCTGGTCAAGAACCTGACCCACACCCTCGGGGCGAACGCCGTGTTTACCCATCTGTGCAGCTCTGACGGTCGCAGTGTTGCCCGAGGTGGCGACGACGACCTTGTCCTGTGGGACGGCCCGGGCGCCTGCGGTCGCGGACGCGTACGCCCCGATGGGCACGGACTCTATCGACGTGGAGGCGAGCTGTTCCACTTCTTCCTGGAATACGACCGCGGCACGTCCGGCGTTCGTCCCCTCATGCGTAAGCTCAACACGTACTACGAGTACCTGGAGACCGGCCGCTTCAGACGCGACTATCCGTACTTCCCGATTGTGTCGGTCGTGACGACGAGCAACGCCGCCGAGCAGCGGTTCGCCAGGGCAGCTCAGGTAGCCTCGATCGGGAGGTACACGCGGCTACCAGGTCGTGCGGCTCGAGCCCAAGGCGTTCCGCCGCTCAGGTAGCCTCGATCGGGAGGTACACGCGGCTACCGCTGCTCCTCACGGCCACATGGCGCATCTTCGACGATCCCGCCAACAAGGACGGCCTGCTTGGCCCGATCTGGCGCGAGGCCGATGCGCCGTTCGATCGGCGGCGCACGTGGCTGGCGGGACAATGACCCGCTCAGTGCCCGGGCGTGTCAGGGACTCCAGGCATGAACGCCGGCAGCGTGCTCACGGCGCAACCTGAACAGTTCACTTGCCAGGCTGGAAGTGTTGACATCGAGGTCAGCGACGGTTGCGCCACAGATGCTGCACGTGAGGGCGACCTGCATCGGCGGCAACGGGGATCGCCGGCCACGAGTCGGAGAACGCTGTTCGGGCCGTGGGGTCGAGGTTCGACGGGCAGTGGATCGGGTGTTGAGTGCAGGGTCAGCCCTCCTTCGACCGAAGGCGATCGTGAACGGCATTCCGTATAGCGCTCTGGCGCCCTGAGGTGCTCGCATGCTGGTCATGGCCGGCCTCCATCTGTGCCGAGTCAGATGCGACCAGTCAATCTCAGAAACCTGGTCCTGTGGGCCCTCGCGTGCCGAAGGCACGCCGCGCCCGCCAGCACACGCGTAGGAACCCGGCCAGCTTCAAACAATGACGGCCAGGCACTCGCCCATTCCCTCAGTTCGCCCGAGTCACTCAACAACCGGCCCCGCAGTTCTCTGTCGCATCGGCCCGTAGCTGGGAAGTAGCCGGGAAGTAGCTCGCAAGTAACTCTGATGAAATCGTCCATCGGTACCGTGAGGCGCAGGACGCAACGCTCAGGCCAGCGCGGCACGCCGGTCGGCAGTCATTCCAGGCGACTGTGGCCGCCGCGCGGTCGAGCGGCGCCCATACACCGGGAGGTTGGGATTGATGTCGTCCCGATTCACCTACTCCAACGGCGCCAACCACGATCGCGACCTGCTCCACGACAATGCCGCGCCAGGGCCGAACGAGCGATCAGGCAAGCTGCACAGCCCGGACAGGCAGAAAGGGAGCGTCAGAAGCGAAGCACGGTCTGGCTCGGTCGCCGCCGCTCGGTCACCGGCGACTGCGAGCAGCGAAGGGAGGCGTTCGACACCTCTGGCCGACGGTGGTGAAATGCAGGTGGACCGGGCGGTCCAGACTCGAAAGTTGGAGGAGATGCGCCATCCGCCATCCGTCTGGGTTGACCAGGCGTACGCCGAGGAGCCGCTCGATCGGCTCCGCCGCGACTACGTGGACTACCTACGAGGTCGGGCCCAGCCGACCTCACCCGACACCGTGATCAAGTACAACGCCTCGCTGCTCGCCTTCATCCGCTTTCTCGAACGGCAGGGCGAGGAGCAGGTTCTTGGATCGGTCACGCCGGGCCTGGTCAACGCCTGGGTGAACGAGCAGAGAAGCATCGGCCGGTCCGAGGACGGCATCGCCAGCCGTCTCGGGTCGCTCAAGGTCTTCAGCTCCAAGTACATCTACAAGCACCTGGAGCTGACGACTCGTGATCTGCTGATGAAAGTGCCACGCATCACCCCGCCGGAGAAACCGGGCGAGATCTTGACCGAGCGGGAGATCGAACAGGTGCTTGCGACCTACGATCGTCCGACCTACGAGGACATCCGCGATCGGGCGCTGGTCGGGACGTACATCGCCACGGGCCTGCGCTTTCGCGAGGTGTTGGAGCTGCCGTTTGATGGCCTCGATCGCGTGAGCGGCGAGCTGCGGTTTATCCGTGGCAAGGGGAACAAGGAGCGCATGGCGCGTCTATCCCCGGCAGCCCTCAAGTACGTGAAGGAGTACCTGCGGCTGCGCCCAGGCATCGGACTGTCCGATCGGTTCTGGCTCCAGGCCGACGGCAAGCCGCTCCACTACTGGGGCGGCCAGTCGATCATGCGGCGGCTGCGGGCCCGCAGCGGGATCGCCCGCCTGCACTGGCACCTGTTCCGCCGCGGCTTCGCGCAGACGGCGCTGGTGAAGGGGGCGCCGGCGGCGTTGGTGCAAGAGATGCTCGGGCACTCGACGAACGTCATGACCCGCCGCTACCTCGGCCGGGCCCGCCAGACCGAGGCGGCGCGGCAGATGCCGAACTTCTCGCCGATCTAGACTCGACTTCCGCCATTTTGGAGGTCCGGCAGGATGAGTTGACGGAACATGGCCCCCTCGAAGACCCTGGGAGTGTCAGCAACCAGGGAGGGGGCCATGCCCGAGGTCATCTTACCGAGCGCGATGGTGGGGCTGCTCGCCACGTTCGAGCCCTGCTTCCACGCGCCGAGCTATCGGATCTTTCAGGTGGTGGTGGCCGGATGGATCCATTGCCTGGGGCGACGGACGATCACGGCGATGGCGGTGGCGTCCGGTGGGGTGGAGCAGTGCCACATCTCGGTGTTCCACCGGTTCTTCAGTCGGGCGACTTGGAGCCTCGACGCGGTGGGGCGGGTGGTGTT
>JADLFM010000101.1 GCA_020845495.1 Chloroflexota bacterium | reverse complement strand
TGCCGATGTTTGTTACTTGGTGAGTACGAGGCGGGCTATCCGTTCCGGGTGACGGTGACCTTGCCGCAGACCCATCGGGGACGAGCCAGGTCGGGAACCGGCAAGACCAGCAAGCAGACGCCCTATCCTGAGACCTTGCTAGCTCCTGGCACAAGATGATGTGGTTGCGGCGCACATCAGCTTATTGCGTTTCAGCGCAAGTCGTGGTACCGTATTTGCAATGGAAGCACAGCCCACCTTCGGAGAGTACCTGAACCGCCAGCGACGGCGAAAGCGCTGGACCCTGGCCAGTGCCGCCGAGGCGGCAGGTCTGTCCCCCACCCATTTGTCACGGCTGGAGAATGACTCTCAGGTGCCGAGCGCTGAGACGGTCGTTCGGCTCGCCCAGGCGCTTGAGGGCGACCTCGATACCATGCTGGAGCTTGCGGCATGCCTTCCATCGGAGATTCTCGATCGGTACATTCGCCGGGCGCATCGTTCCGATGCCCTCCGACGAGGGATCACCCCTGAGGATCGCGACACGGGCTATCCCGCCGCTCTTGTAGATGACATGGACGATAGTATCCGGAGGGCCATTTCCCGCCGCTTCGGTCTTCCCGAGGACGACGCGAGTGGGCTCTTCGCGGTTCTTCAGCGACTTGCTACCTCCAGCCCCGACGAACGGGCAGCAGTCTTGCGGTTTCTCGCACCTGGGGGAGATGTTCGGTGAGAGGTAAGAGCAACGGGCGCGAAGCTTCGCGCCAAAATGCGTTTGCCCTCGGTGAGGAACTGCGTGAATCGCTCGTCAACAAGTATCAACAGGAGCACCGCCTCAACGAGCGGCCGTTCTTGAAGGACATCACCGACGAACTCATCACAGGTCCTTTGTTCGCGCGGCTCCGCTATGACCCGCTTCCACTAGACACTTTTGCGCTGACTGAACTGGTCAATGGGCGGGTTCAGATCGTCATTAATACCCGGACCTCCGAGATGCCGAGAGTGCGCCATGTGGCGGGCGTTATGCAGCTAAGCAAGTGGCACGAGATTATTCATGCTGACCAGCACATCATGCGAATGGACCGCCAGGCGCCGAAGGGCCAGCTCTCCCTCCCGGGCATCGATGCAGTTCCCGACCAGATTGTCTGTTTCTGGAGACCGAACCCGGGCTCCTCCGATTTCGAGCGCGAGTTCATAGCAGAGCACGCTGGCCTTTCGGCCGCTATTGCGCCCGCCGACCTGAAGCGATCGCGTGCTTATAGTGAATTCATGCGACTGGCCCGATTTGGCGGTGACCTCGGACGAGAAGGCTGGTGGCTCCTGTATCAGACGGCCGAGGACATCGGGGTAAGTCCAACGCATCTCGTCAAGTATCTGGAGTTCACAAGTCGGATAGACGTCGTGTCGAGCGCTGGGCAGCGTCTGTTGGTTGCCCGACCGATGCTATGGAAGGAGGTGGCATGAATCGGAATTCCGAAGGTCAGCCTGACCGGGCACGGAAGCTGGCAGAAGATTTGCAGCGTATCGTTCTGAAGAATGCTGACCAGATCAATCGAGCTGAAGGCCCCATCAGGTTCGATGCCCATCCCAAAGGGACGGGCTTCGAGATCAAGGTAAACCTCTCGCTCAAGTAGCGCTCCCTCTCACTTCGAGAAGTCGTCCGGGTCAACGAAGAGACCCCACCGCTCCTGGAACAGGGTGCATTGGAGGTTTCGTCGTGAAGATCCCGCGCTCTCGCCTCCGAGTTCGGAGCACGTATCACCCGGCACCGCATCGGACTGCAGCATGGTCCACCTTGTGGGACCTGCTTCTTGACCGCTCTGGCGCGGTGGTTTCCGGGGCCGAGACCGCGTCAGCCGCCAGTTCCGGTGGCCCTGGCTTCAATTCGACGACAGTGCGGCCAGAATGACCGCGTCGGACGTGACGGGTCTTCCTCCGCTTCTTCGCCACCATCAGTTGCTGTTAGAGCGCTCTGCGATCAGCGCTGAGGTAGCGACGGCACGCCAATACTGCTCGATTGACGTCAAGAAGCGGTTGGCCGCGTTCGGGTTCGCAGCCAACCAGCAACGGGTCCCTGCGCTCCTCCTGCCGCTTTGGCACGTCAGCGGCGAGCAGCGTGGCGTCCAAATCCGCCCGGATGTTCCGCGTACCGACCCCAAGAACAAGCGGCCGGTCAAGTACGACACTCCGGCTGGCCAACCGCTTGTAATTGACGTGCCGCCTGTCATACGGCCGCTCGTCCTGGACCAATCCGTCCCGCTCTTCATCACCGAAGGCGTACGGAAAGCCGACAGCGCGGCCAGCCACGGCCTCGCCTGCGTTAGTTTGCAGGGGGTCTGGTGCTGGACGGATCGGGCCGGACCACTCACAGACTGGGACGACATCCCTCTCGGTGGTCGTTCGGTGTACCTTGCCTTCGATAGTGACGTCACTCGCAATCCCAAGGTGGCCGAGGCCCTGAACCGGCTCACAGCGTTCCTCGGCCGACGCCAGGCTCGCGTCCAGATCATCGTGCTCCCCGAGCCAGAAGATGGGAGCAAACTGGGCCTTGATGACTTCTTCGGCCACGGCTGCTCGACTGACGAACTGCTCGGCCTTGCAGTCGACGAGCTACTCCTGCCACCCGAGCCGGCGACCCTGCCCGTCCCCTACCGCGCCACCGCTCAGGGCCTGGCGCTGGAGCAGACGTCCGGCGATAGTCTCAAGGTCACCCCGCTCTGCAATTTCACCGCGCGGATTGTCGCCGACCTCGCTCGCGACGACGGCGTCGAGATCGTGCGCACATTCGAAGTTGAGGCGGTGCTCCGCGGCCGGACGTCGCGGTTCTCCGTGCCCGCCGAATCCTTCGGCTCGCTGAGCTGGGTACCGAAGCAGCTCGGCCCCGTCGCGATCGTCCTGCCCGGCACGATGGTGAAGGAGCACACCCGCGCCGCCATCCAGATGCTGTCCGGCGAGATCGCCGAGCGGACCATCGTGACCCATCTCGGCTGGCGTAACCTCGGTATCGCCGAAAAGCCCCGCTGGACGTACTTCCATGCTGGAGGCGCGATCGACCATGAGGGCGCGGTTGAGGGGGTTGAGGTCGAACTTGCGCAGCTGCTCAGCAATTACCGGCTCGGTCCGGTCACGCCCGGGCCGATGCTCATCGAGGCCATTCGTGCCAGCCTCGCCCTGCTCACCGTGGCGCCGATGCGCATCACCATCCCGCTCCTGGCTGTAGCGGCCCGCGCCGTGATTGGGCCAGCCGACTTCGGGGTATTTCTCGCCGGGCGCACCGGGTCCGGCAAGAGCGAGCTCGCAGCTCGCATCCAGCAGCATTTCGGTCCACTGATGGATCGCACGCATCTTCCCGCGAGCTGGAGTTCGACCGCCAACGCCCTTGAACACCTCGCCTTCGTCGGCAAGGATGCCCTCCTTGTGATTGACGACTTTCTCCCCGTCGGCGGCTCGACCGACCAGGCTCGCCTCCACGCCGCGGCCGACCGGCTCTTTCGGGCCCAGGGCAATGCGTCCGGGCGGTCCCGGCTGACGTCCGACGGACGCCTCCGGCCGACCCGACCGCCGCGCGGTCTCGTGCTCGCAACCGGGGAGGACATTCCACGCGGACAGAGCCTGCGGGCCCGGATCCTCGTCCTCGAGCTCGGCGCGGCCGACGTCAACTGGTCGGCGATGACGCGCGCCCAGGACGACGGTCAGGCCGGACGGTTCGTGGAGGCGCTCAGCGGGTTCGTCCAGTGGCTTGCGCCTCGTTTTGCGACCATTCAAGCCGAGCTGCCCGAGCGCCTGGCGGCCTTACGGCAGCGAGCACATCGCGGCGTCCACCGCCGCACGCCCGAGATCGTCGCCAACCTCCAGCTCGGCTTCACCCTGTTCCTCGACTACGCACTCGCCGCTACGGCGATCTCAGCCGACCTGCGAGCCGAGTTGGAAGAGACCGCGTGGAAGGCGCTCGGCGACGCTGCGCGTGCGCAAGCGGCCCATCAGGACGCCGCTGATCCGGTCACCCGCTATCTGGACCTGCTGGCCGCCGCTGTCATTGCCGGAACCGCGCACCTTGCTGACCTGACCTCCGGTGAGGAGCCGGAAGGTGCCGAGGCGCTTGGCTGGAGGCATCGATCGCTCGGCGTCGGGGACTACGCGCGCGAAGAGTGGCAATCGCAGGGAGCGTTGGTCGGCTGGGTCAAAGGCCCCCATCTTTACCTTCATCCGGAGAACGCCTACAACGCGGTGCAGCGCCACGCCTGCGCAGCAGGTGAGCCGTTCTCGACCAGCGAGGCAATGCTGCGGAACCTGCTGACCG
This sequence comes from Chloroflexota bacterium, assembly GCA_020845495.1. The sequence goes on along the minus strand of JADLFM010000101.1, from coordinate 832 downwards.
ACCGAGGGCTGCTGTGCACTCGGGAAGCAGGTGCTGAGAACCGGGCGACGATACGAGTGCATGTAGGCAGCGGGGTCGCGCGGCGGCGGGTGCGGGTGCTTCACCTTGCGCTTTCCTCGCTGCCGCTGGGTCTCGATCGCCAGACCGGTCCCACCGGTCCCGCTGGTCCAGAGGAACCCGCACCGCCGCTGCAATTTGCTCCGCCGCAGGTGCAGGCTGCCTCGACGGGACCGGAGAATGGGACCAGTGGCGCACCCCTGCCTTTCCCGCCGGTCCCGTCGACCGGTCCCAGCACGAAGCCACCCGAGGTCCGAGCCAGATCTGAAACGGTGCCTCGGAACGGGGCAGGACCGGTGGGACCGGACACGACGCCGATCCCGATCGAAGCTGGGCTGGAACGCGAGCTTCGCGCGTTGGTGACTGAGATCCGCGCCGGTGGCGGACTGATCAGATTCGACGGCACACGAGTCCATTATGCCCCGGGTGGCGCCCTGACGGCCGACCAGCGCGACCGTGAGCAGCAGCGGGTCGAGCGATACCACAGTGCTTTGAAGGCGTTCTTCGCCATGTCGGGGGTTGCGTGAAGCGCTACACGTCTTGGGGGACAATCCAATGACGGTTCCAACTCACTCGACGGCGGTCGAAACCGGCCCGCTCGCCCGGTCGCTCGCCGATGCCTACCGGCAGCTGGTGGAGTTCCACCGGGACCAGCTCAAGACGACCTTCCCCGAGGCCGACGCGGCCGCCCGGCAGGCGACCGCCCACGACCTCGAGCGCCTGTCCGCCAAGGACCCGGGCGAGTTGTCCTGGTTCGACCTCAACCGCCTGGCCG
>JADLFM010000100.1 GCA_020845495.1 Chloroflexota bacterium | reverse complement strand
TCGTACGACAGGTTGAACTTGATGACGCAGTCGGTGCCGTAGTCGCCTGGATCGAGGTGGAGCTTATAGTTCCCCTTCTCCTGATTCTCCAGGAATACGGGAATCTTGCCCGCGTCCATGTGGCGAGCCTGGAAATCGTACTCGCCGGCAACAGCACGCAGGTTGACGACTTCGAGGTTCTCCCCTAGATTCATCTGAATCTTGTCGATGTACGGAAGTTGATTGCCTTCCGTATCGACCCACATGCTGTAGGGATTGCGCTCTAGAATCCATTGCGGCGTGTTGATTGGCTGGACCGTTATCCAGGGTGTAACGACCGGTAGTTCGGCATTGAGCGCCCAGTCGTTCTTGAACTTCATCATGGTGACCCAGTTGTCGAAGCCGGCGTCCTTGGCCAGTTTATTGACTTGATCCTGGGACGTGTACTTGGGGTGGAACTGCTTCAGGTAGTGGCCCGGGGCGAACGCGCCCATGAACTCCATGCCGTAGTACGACTGGCTGGCGAGCGCCGTCGAGCCGGCCAGCACGTCGGCGAGCAGGAAATATGGGTCGGGGAAGACGAAGCGAACGGTGGTGTCGTCGACCTTCTCGACCCGGCCGGGCTTCCCGTTGATGGTCATCGACGAATGGCCAGCCGGCAGCAGCTCCTTGTTACTGTAGAGATCCTCGAACCAGAAGGTGAAGGCGTCGGCGGTGAACGGCTGGCCGTCAGACCACTTCATCCCCTTGCGGAGATAGAGGGTGAGCACCTTGCCGCCGTCCTCGAACTTCCAGTCCTTCGCGACGTTCGGGACGAGTTTCTCGCCGGTGTAGTCCCAGAACAGGACGTTGTCAGGACCGCTCGCCGCCCGGTAGCCGTTCCACTTGTCGCCCGGGCCGGTGAAGCCGCGCCGCCAGATGCCGCCGTATTTACCGATTTCATGGACGGGCTTGATGACGAGCGGCTCCTGGGGGACGCGCTGCTCGACCGGTGGTAGCTTGCCAGCCTTGACCCGCTCGGCCAGCATCGGCGCTTCCTTGAAGGACTTCGGCCATGTGCCCTGGTCGGTGACGACCTCCGGCCCCTCCAGCTTGCCGATCAAGTTGGCGCCGAGGGCCTGGCCCGGCTTCGCGGCCGGCGCGGCTGGTTTCGGTGCCGCGGCTGGCTTCGCCGCAGCCGCCGGCGCCGCGGTCGGTGCGGCTGTTGCGGCGGGCTGGGCGGTTGCGGCCGGCTTGGGCGCAGCGGTGGCCTGCCCGGCCGCGGCCGGCTTCGCTGCCTCCGTCGGCTTCGGTGCGGCGGTCGGCGCCGGGGGCGTCTGCTGACCGCAGGCGGCTAGCAGGCTCACTCCCGTGAGGCCGAGTGCGCCTCCGGCAGTCCGCGCGAAGAACTCCCGCCTCGATAGCCCGTGCGTTTCTGGCATCTGGACCTCCCTGTCCCGGTAACACGGCGCAATGCCATACGGCCGCGTCGGCGTCTACGCCGGCGCGGGACCATTGGACCCTCTGAATGCAGTGTCTTCCGAAGGGCTGAGCCCGCTTGTTCTTCTGGCCGAGGGGGATCTGGCCAGACTCGAGATCGTTGACGGATGCTGGACGCGGATTCTTGAAGGCGAGACGGCGATTGACGGTGCGACAGCAGGCAATAATTCCGGCGTCGAGGTAGTCGACGCCCGCCTGAGAGCACGTACGTTGCCTGGGTCCGTAGGAACACGGCGACCTGAGTCGCCGCCCCAACATAGACGACGAGCGGCCTCGATCGCAAGGCGATAGACCGCCTAATCGTCAGCCCGAATCGACGGTCAGGGCGCGCCCTTTGACGGATCGCACTGGCCGCCGGTGGGGTCGGCTTCGCCTGCTGGCCTCGTCACCTGGGTGATGCTCGGCCTCAGGTTACCTCGGCCGATGGCACCTCCGAGACGCCGGCGAGTTGGAGCGTCTCCGCGAAATGACAGGCAGCCTGATGGCCGGGCGCGATCTCGCGGAGGGGTGGCGGCTCGGTAGCGCAGATCGGCTGTGCGTACGGGCAGCGGGGATGAAAGTGGCAGCCGGTCGGCGGGTTGGCCGGGTTCGGCACGTCGCCAGGCAGGACGATTCGGGCCGCCTTCTGACCCGGGTGGCTGCGTGGGATCGCCGAGAGCAGCGCCTCGGCGTACGGATGTAGCGGGCGCTGGTACAGTTCCTCGGCCGGCGCAAGCTCCACGATCCGGCCCAGGTACATCACCGCGATCCGGTCGCTGATGTGCTCGACGACCGAGAGGTCATGAGCGATGAAGAGATAGGCCAGGCCGAATTCGGACTGGAGGTCTTTCAGCAGGTTGATCACCTGGGCTTGAATCGAGACGTCCAGCGCTGAGACCGGCTCGTCGCAGACGATCAGTTGTGGCTGCAACGCCAGCGCTCGTGCGATGCCGATACGCTGCCGTTGCCCACCGCTGAAGGCGTGCGGGTAGCGGTTCATGTGCTGGACCCGCAGCCCGACGAGCTCCAGGAGCTCGCGTACGCGGGCCTTGCGGTAGTCGACGTCCCCCACGCCGTGGATCTCGAGCGGCTCGCTGATGATCTCGTAAACCGTCATCCGGGGACTGAGCGACGAGAACGGGTCTTGAAAGATGATCTGGAGATCCTTGCGAATCGGCTTCATCTGGCCGCGCGACAACGAGGTCAGATTCACCATCTGGCCGTCGCGCCGCAACTGGACCTGCCCGCCGGTCGGCTCGATGGCGCGGAGCACCAGCCGGCCGGTCGTGGTCTTGCCGCAGCCAGACTCGCCCACCAGCCCGAGGGTCTCCCCCTCGTGAATCTGGAAGCTGACGCCATCGACGGCCTTGACGCTGCCGACGACGCGCTTCAGCAGGCCGCGCTTGATCGGAAAATGCTTCTGGAGGTCGCGCACGTCGAGCAGGACGGCGCGCCCGTCGGTCGCCGTGGCGTCGGTCGCCGTGGCGTTGGTCATCGTGACCGTTCGCGGGGTGTCTGTCTGCGCGTCGCCGCCGAGCGTCGGGGTCATCGGACGATCGCCTTTCTCAAACTGGACATGTCCTCACCCCCTGGCCGCGGCGGGGTCATCGCGCGACGATAGCGGGCCGTCATTAGCGGGCCGTCATTCTGCTACGGCCTGATACAGGGTGCAGCGGACCCAGTGGCCGGGCTCAACTTCCGTGAGCGGCACGTCGGCTGGCCCCTGGCAAGAGGGCTTCTTGGGGGCCGGGCAGCGGGGGTAGAAGGCGCAGCCGGGGGGAATGTTGAACGGGTCTGGGACACTGCCGGGAATCGTCGCGAGGCGCCGTTTGACCTCCTTCCCGACGCGCGGGACGCTCCGCATCAGCCCGATGGTGTACGGATGGAGGGGCCGGTCGAAGATGGTGGCGGTGTCGGCAAGCTCGACCACCTTTCCCATGTACATCACGGCTACCCGGTCCGCCATTTCGGCGATGACGCCCAGGTTGTGGGTGATCATCAGGATGGCCATCTGTTGCTCGGCCTGGAGCGACTTCATCAACTCCAGGATCTGAGCCTGGATCGTCACGTCGAGTGCCGTCGTCGGTTCGTCGGCGATGAGCAGGCTGGGGTTGCAGGAGAGCGCCATCGCGATCATCGCCCGCTGCCGCATCCCGCCGGAGAACTCGTGGGGGTACTGCTGGTAGCGCTCCGCCGGGTTGCCGATCCCGACCTTGGCCAGCATCTCGATGGCCCGCTCCTTCGCCTCGGCCTGGCTGACCTTCTGGTGCAGCACGACGGCCTCGGAGATCTGGCTCCCGACCGTGTGGACCGGTGAGAGCGAGGTCATCGGCTCTTGAAAGATCATCGCGATCTCGTTGCCGCGAATGCTCCGGATCACCGGGCCTCGCGGATCGACGGTGGCAAGGTCGACGCTCTGGCCGTCGCGGCGGTGGAAGCGCATCGCGCCGCTGACGATCCGGCTCACCTTGGGCGGGAGCAGCCGCAGGAGCGAGTGCGCGGTGACGCTCTTGCCGCAGCCGGACTCGCCGACGAGGCCGAGCGTCTCGCCGGCCCGAATGTCGAGGGTGACGCCGTCGACGGCACGCACCACGCCATCATGGGTGAAGAAGTGGGTCCGCAGATCGACGACGTCGAGGAGCGGTGACCCGCCGGCACTGTGCCGCGCCGGTCGAGGCAGGGTTTCAGGCGTAGTCAGACCCGGTACACGGGCGCCGGATGCCTTCATAGCCATGTCTGGAAAGTCCGTGTCTTTCTGCTCGATACGGCCCCACTGGCGACCTGCCGAGTGAGGGTGGCAGCCGTCGCGCGGGCGGCCATCATGCGACGTTGTACGGGTCGGCGGCGTCGCGCAGGCCGTCACCGAGAAAGTTGAAGGCCAGCACGGCGACGCTGATGACGACGACCGGCATCAACAGCCAGGGGAAGTGCGCGAGGGTCTGGATGTTCTGCGCCTCCTGGAGCAGCGTGCCCCAACTGACCAGCGGCGGACGAATGCCAATACCCAGGAACGTAAGCGCGGTCTCGGCCAGGATCATGCCCGGTACCGCCAGCGTCGAGATGACGATGATGTGCCCCGAGACAGCCGGGAGCAGATGCTTGAGGATGATCCGCCGGTCGCTGCCGCCGGCGAGCCCGGCCGCGAGCACGAACTCCTCCTCGCGCAGCGACAGCACCTTGCCCCGCAACTGACGGGCGAGCCAGGTCCAGCCGATCAGCGACAGGACGACGCTGATCGCGAAGTAGACCTGCAACGCTGGCCAGTGGGGCGGGAAGGCCGCCGCCAGCGCCATCCAGAGGGGAATCGAGGGGAAGGAGCGGATCACCTCGATGGCGCGTTGGATGAGGTCGTCGATCCAGCCGCCGTAGTAGCCGCTCACCACGCCCAGCACAGCGCCGATGCACAGGCTCAGGAACACGCCGACCAGCCCGATCGAGAGCGAGATCTGGCTGCCGATCAGGATCCGCGATACCTGGTCACGACCCTGGCGGTCGGTGCCGAGCAGGAAGACGCCCATATCCTTCGTCTCGACGCCGAACAGATGAATGTCAGTCGGGATCACGCCGAACAGTTTGTACGGCTGCCCGTGCACCAAGAAGCGAATCGGGAGCTTGGTGTACGGATCGGGCGTGAACGTGCGGCGCAGCGTCTCCTGGTCAATTGTCTGCTTCAGCCCGAGGATGTGGGGGTAGAACGCGCCCCGGTCGATCAGGTAGACCGGCTGCGGGGGAACGTAGATCGCGGTATCGAAGCGCTGATCGGCGTCGTACGGCGCGAGGAAGTTGGCGAAGAGAGCGGTGACGTAGAACAGCAGGATCACCGACCCGCCGGCCAGCGCCGCTCGGTTACGGAAGAAGCGGCGACGGATGATCTGGAACTGCGTCGCGGTGTACCGCTTCTCGTCTTCCGAACGGGCCTCATCGGTCTCGACCTCGTGTTCGGCGAGCGCGGCCTCGACAGGGTAGTCCCAGTCGCGCCCGTAGAGAGGGCCGTTCTCGGTGACGGCGATCTCCGCCAGTCCGACATCGGGATCGGGGTTGGTGGCGCGGTCGATGCTCACGGCCGCCCTCCCCAGGTGTGTGCCGGGCCGCACTCAGACGGACTGCTGGCAGGTACGAAGCCGAGCGGCACGTAGCCCCACGGCGCCTGTCCAGACAGGTCCGGGCCGCGTGACGTCGCCCGAGCATTGGCAGTGGCGTGGTGGTGGGAAAGGCGCGAAATCCCGCGGGCAATCCCAGCTACAGGCATGCGGGTGGTCGGACGGTCAGTCATAGCGAATCCTCGGGTCGACCCAGGCGAGCGACACGTCGGCGAGCAGGTTCCCGATCATCAGCAGCAGGGCGAGCATCAGCAGAAAGGTGCCGGCGAGATAGATGTCCTGGTTGATCAGCGCGTGCAGGAACAACGGCCCGGTGGTGGGCAACGAGAGAACGATCCCGAGGATCGTCGCGCCGGAGATCAGATGCGGCAGTTGCATGCCCATCACGCTGATGAGCGGGTTGATCGCGACCCGCACGGCGTACTTGTTCACAACCTTCGTCTCGGTGAGGCCCTTCGCGCGGGCGGTTGTGACGAACTGCTGTCCGAGGATTTCGAGCAGGTTGCCGCGCATGATCCGGATGAGCTGCGCGGTGCCGGCCGCACCGAGGATGACGGTCGGCCAGAACAGGTGGTTCGCCAGATCCGCGATCTTGGTCACGTTCCAGGGCGCGTTCTCGAGATCCGGCGAGATCAGTCCGCCGGTCGACGCACCGAACATGAACGACCCCACGAACAGATACACGAGTGCGAGCATGAAGTCGGGGATGCTCAGCCCCAGGAATCCGATGGTGGTCAGCGCGACGTCGCCCCAGGAGTACTGGTGCGTCGCGGAGTAGATGCCAATCGGGATGGCGACGGCCCACATGAAGATGAGGGCGAGGCCGGACAGCACCAGGGTGAAGCCCAGGCGGCTGCCGATCAACTCGCTGACGGGCCGCTTCCACTCGACGGAATACCCGAAGTCGCCGTGTGGGAACCCGCCGATCCAGGTCAGGTATTGGACGTACAGCGGCTGATCCAGGCCGTACTGGGTCCGCAAGCTCTCCATGGCGGCTTCGTCGATAGTACCGCCGGACTCGGCTGCCTGGGTCGCGAGCGTCGTCAGGAAGTCGCCGGGCGGCAACTGGACGATGATGAAGGTCAGGACCGACACCACGAACAGCGTCGGGATCACGGCCAGGAGGCGGCGGATGATGTACGTCAGCATGGTCAACCGTTCGGGAGGGATGGGCCAGCGGGCGCCCGGACGTGGCCCGGGCGCCCGCTGGCTGACGCCTACTTCTTGAAGAAGAACTGAGCCGGATCGAGGTTGCCGGGGCTCATGAAGATCCAGTCGGTGACCGCGTTTTCGGGCACGTTCCGGAAGTTGTTCTTCACGACCACGATCGACGGTACCGCGCCGACCGTCCCGATCACCCAGAGGTTGTCGCTCTCGAGCTTGATGATCTGCTTGCCAAGCTCGATCTGCTTAGCCGGATCGGTGGTCGCCTTGAACTGGTTGAACAGCTCCTGCGCCTTGCCGAGATCACCCTCCGGCTTCTCGCCCTTCTGCCCGCCCGAACTGAACCAGGTGCCGTACAACGGCGCCATCCACGAGCGGTTGTCGAATGGGAAGACGTAGATCGGGTCCACGAACGGCTCGATGCCCCGGTCGGTGCCCCAGACGGCAATCTGGACCTCGTTGTTGAGGGCGCGCGGCCAGTACGACTCGCGCTGCGAGGACTTCAGCACGACCTTCAGCCCGAGGGTCTCCCAGTCCTTGCGGACCAGTTCCAATGCGTCGAAGCCGGAGCCGGACGTCAGGTAGGTCTCGACGGTCAGTTCCAGCGGCTTGCCGTTCGGCATGGTCCGGAAGCCGTCGGCCCCCTTCTTCAGCCCGGCTTCGTCGAGCAGGCTGTTTGCCTTGGCCTGATCGAACTGGGCGTACTTGTCCTCGGTGTCCGGGGTGTAGAACGGCGACGCATCGATCAGGATCGCGTTGCGCTCCTTCCCTAGCCCGAAGAAGCTGACCTCGTTGATGCGCTTGCGGTTGATGCCGTAGGAGAGCGCCTCCCGGAACTTCAGGTCGCGGAAGATCGCGCGCAACTCCGGGTCGGCATACGTCTGGTTGACGAAGAACGCCACCTGCGAGCCGTTGGCGTCGGGCCAGCGGAAGACGCGGTAGTTGTTCTTCTGCTTGTTCTCCTGAAGCAGCGTGTACTTGGCGATGTCGACGCGGCGGAACTGCATGTCCAGTTCGCCGTTGATCGCCTTCAGGTTGAGCGCCTCGGAGTTCTCGACCAGGTCCAGGCGGACCTCGTCGATGTACGGGAGCTGATTCCCCTGTGGGTCGACCTTCCAGTAGTACGGGTTGCGGCTGGCAACGATGGCGCGGTCGCCGGCCGACCACTGGGTTACCCGCCAGGAGGTCATCGCTGGGCGTTCAGGGTTGAGGTCGTCGGCCTTCTCGTTGAAGGTCTTGTAGTCGGTGATACTCGGGGTGTACTTGGGGTGGAACTGCTTGAGGTAGTGGGCCGGGGCATAGAAGCCGAAGCGCTCGAAGTTGAGCGGCCACTGGTTGCCGTGGAAGGCGAGCATTCGCAGAGCGAGGCCGTTCGGGCCGGCGAAGCTCAGGCGCACCTGCTCGTTGCTGACCTTCTCGACCTTCATCGGCTCGCCATTGATGACCCACTCGGACGGCGGAGCCGGCGACAGATCCTTGTTGAGCGCGATGTCGTTCCACCAGAACAGGATGTCGTCGGTGGTGAACGGCTGGCCGTCGGACCACTTCAGCCCCTTACGGAGGGTCAGGGTAAGCTGCTTGCCGTCCGGGCTGAACTCCCATTTCTCGGCCAGACCCGGCCCGATCGAATCCTTGGGATCGCGGGGCCAGCGCAGCATCGACTCGTAGACGACGCGGCCGTAGGCGTGGAAGTCGGCGACGCCGGTGAAGGCGCGCCGCCAGGTTCCGCCGTACTGCCCGATCTCCTCGATCGGCGGGACGACGAGCGGGTTCTCCGGCAGGCGCTGCTCGACCGGCGGCAGCTTGCCGGCCTTGACCTGCTCGTCGAACTGGGGCGCTTGCTTGTAGGAGGATGGTTTGGCCGGCGCGGCGGCCGGCGCTGTCGTCGGCTTGGCGGCAGCCGGAGCCTGGGTTGCGGCGGGCTTGCCGGCCGTCGAGGAGGCGCCTGCGCCCGAGGAAGCGGTGCTCGCGCCAGTCTGGGCAGCGCTGGCCTGGGTGGCGCTGGCCTGGGTGGCGCTGGCCTGGGTGGCGGCGGGCTTGGCGGCCTGAGTCGGCGCGGAGGTCGGGGAGGCTGGCGGTGGCGACGGGCTACAGGCCGCCACGACCGGGACGAGCAGGAACGCGGTCATCAAGGCCGTGAGCAGCCGGTAGAGGCTGGCGGTGCGGTGGGGACGACGGGGAACGAACATACGACTCCTCCGCTTCGAGGTGCGGGTGCTCCGGGATACGGGGACAGCAGACGCGCATGACAGCAGCTATGGGGGGACAGCAGGCGCGAGGGCACAGCAGGGTGGGCGGGTACGCTCCGCCGTTGAGAGACGGGTCGGCTCAGGTGACGCGCTCGGCCGAGGCACTCCTTCCTTCTGTCGCTCGGGAGGCCGGCCACGAGGACGTTGTGTGTTGAGGCGGTAGAGCTGTCGAGTGTCGAAGCACGAGCCGGGGCCGTACGACGAGGTGACGAGGTCCGTCGGACGCCGTGCCGGCGATCCGGTCGAGCAGCAGATCGGCGATCAACCGGCCGCGCTCGTGGCGGTCGAGCGCGACGGTGGTAAGACCGCCCCGCACGAGCGCGGCGGCCTCGATGTCGTCCATCCCGACGATCGAGACGTCGCGCGGGATCTCGCACCCGGCTTCCTCCAGGCCGAGCCAGACGCCGATGGCCAGGAAATCGCCTGAAGCGACGACAGCGGTCGCGCCGAGGCGCAGCACGTCGGCCGCTGCCCGCTCGCCGTGCACCATCGTCGGCTCCGCGACCTCGACCAGCAGTTCGGGCTCATCGGACAGGCTGGCCCATTCGCGGGCGCTACGGTAGGCGGCGATGCGGGACGCCTTCGCCACCGGCCCGCCGACGCCGTGGACCATCGCGATCCGCCGATGCCCGAGCAGGGCCAGGTGTTCGATGGCGAGCATAATGGCGCGCGGCCGGTCCGGCAGGACCGAGTCGAGGCTCGGATCGTCGATGTCGCGGGACAGACTGATGATATGGACGCCGCTCCGGCGCAGCCGGTCGAAGTCGTGCGGCTCGAAGCGGGTGGCTGAGATCGCCAGCCCATCGGCGCGCATTCGGCGGACCTGATCGAGGACCGCCAACTCGCGCGCCCGCCCGATGGCATTGGCGACGATGAGGCTCAGCCCGGCCTCAGCCAGCCGCTCTTCCATCGCCATCGCCACTTCCGGCCACTGGGGGTTGGCGATGCCCGGCACGGCGAGCACCACGATCCCGCTGCGCTGTCCGGCCAGGGCACGCGCCGCCTGGCTCGGCTGGTAGTCGAGGTCGCGAATGGCCGCTTCGATCCGGGTGCGGGTCGCGGCACCCACGTAGCCGCTCTGGTTCAGGCACCGTGACACCGTCGACAGCGAGACGCCGGCGCGTTCGGCGATGTCGTAGATGGTGCCGTGCGCGGACCGCTGGCCGTCGCCAGATGCCTGTTGGCCGTCGCCAGATGCCTGTTGGCCGTCGCCAGATGCCTGTTGGCCGTCGCCAGATGCCTGTTGGCCGTCGCCCCGGCCATCGGTGGGCACGTAAAGACCGTCAGCGGATGCCTGCTGGCCATCAGCGGGCAACGCGCGGTCATCCGCATGCCGGGGGTGACCGCCGGCAGGCAGGTGGTGTCCATCGTCGGGCTGTCGGAAGGCGTCCGTCATCGACCGTCCAGGGGGCATGTGGAAGCGCTTCCACATGCCGGGCTAGACTCTACACGCCGATTGACCGATTGTCAACGCCGGCCGACGCACGGTACCGTGCGGTCGTTCGCCGATCAGACTGTCTTGGGGCGTGGGGCATACTGCCCGCGCGGCGCGAGATGACCTGGTCGGCTGGCGATGTGTACGCAGCCGGGCGCACGCCGCGACAACGGCACGGGCAGGAGCCGCCTCGCTCGGAGCACAGGTGAGTGGCCGCACGCACGGTCAGGGCCTGCGGCAATGGCGGGAGGCGGCGCACCGGGCGGCGATGACCTACGCCATCCTCACGGCAGCGTCCAGGCGCCCGGCAGGAAAGGTGGACCGATGAAGATCACCGACGTCACCGTCCAGCGGTTTCGCTACCGATCGCGGAGCGTCCGCGATTCCGATGGCCACGGGCACCCCGGCCCCGAGCACGACGCCGTGCAATCGGTGTTGACGATCGAGACCGACGAGGGCGTCAGCGGGTATGCCTTCGGCGTCCCGAATGAGGCGACGGTCGTCAACATCATTCGCCCGATGCTGCTCGGCGAGGATCCGTTCTACCGTGAGAAGCTCTGGCACGCGATCAAGGAGCGCCAGCGGATGCACTTGAGCTCGCTGGCCGATCGTGTCCTGACGGTCGTAGACCTGGCGCTCTGGGACCTGGCCGGCCGGGCGCTCGGGCAGCCAGTGCATAAACTCCTCGGCGCCTCGCGCGACAAGGTGCCGGCCTATGCCAGCACGATGGTGGGCGACGACCTGGAAGGCGGGCTCGACACCCCAGAGGCATATGCCCGGTTCGCGATCCAGTGCAAGCAGCGGGGCTACCCGGCCTTCAAGCTCCACACCTGGCAGCCGCCGCTTCCCGGTGCTCCGAACGTCAAGCACGATCTTGCGGCCTGCGCGGCCGTCCGCGAAGCGGTCGGGCCGGACTACCCGCTTATGCTCGACCCGTTCCACTACTACTCGCGGCTCGAAGCGCTGGAGCTGGCGAAGGGGCTGGAGAAGCTTGGCTACCTCTGGATGGAGGAGCCGATGGACGAGCACAGCATGTCGTCCTACATCTGGCTCTGCGAGCAGACCTCGCTGGCGATCTGCGGCCCCGAGACGGTCGAGGGCAAGATGTTCGCGCGGGCTGAGTGGATCAAGGCTGGCGCCTGCGATCTGGTCCGGGGGGGCGTGGGCGACGTCGGGGGGATCACCCCGCTGGTGAAGGTGTGGCACCTCGCCGAGGCGTTTGGGATGGCGATGGAGGTCCACGGCGGCGGCGTGGGGAACCTGCACGTGCTATGCGCGATGATGAGCCCTGGCCTGTACTACGAACGCGGGCTGCTCCACCCCTTCATCGACTACGACACGCCCCCGGCCTGGCTGAACGCGATCGACGATCCGTTGGACGACGAGGGGAACGTCCACGTCTCGCCGGCACCGGGCCTCGGCCAGGACATCAACTGGGACTACATCAAGGCGAACCTCGTCCGAGAGTAGCGCCCTCACCCCCAGCCCCTCTCCCGCACGCGGGAGAGGGGCTGGGGGTGAGGGCCGGGCGTCCCGCTTCGGGGTACCCTTCCGTGAGCAGGATCGGGAAACGACGCGCCTGATGCGCGACTCAGAAGGGACACGTCGTGGCAGACACCGACAATGCGGGCCTCCTCGTCTTCATCGGCACCTTCACCAGACACGCCCTGAACCCGCGTGGCGACGCTGAAGGCGTGTACCGCGCCCGCTTCGATTCGACGACCGGCGTTCTCACCCCGCTCGGGCTTGCAGCGGCCGCCTCGAACCCGTCATACATCGCGACCGACCCGGCTGGCCGCTGTCTCTACGCCATCGGCGATATGCCCGATGCCGATGGACAGCCCATCGGCTGCGCAACGGCCTTCGCCATCGACCGAGAGAACGGCGGACTCACCCAACTCAATCGGCAGCCGACCCACGGCAACGGGCCGGCTTACGTCAGCGTCGACAAGACCGGGCGGGTCGTGCTGGCGGTGAACTACCGAAGCGGCAGCATCGCCTCGTTCCCGATCCAGGCGGACGGCGCGCTCGGCGAGGCAGCCTCGGCGGTCCAGCACCACGGATCAGGCGCGAATCCGGAGCGGCAGGAGGGGCCGCACGCTCACATGATTACCGTCGACCCCAACAATCGCTACGTGCTCGCGACCGATCTCGGCATCGACAAGGTGATGCTGTACCGACTCGACCCCGTCACGGCGACGCTCATCCCCAACGATCCGCCCTCTGCCGAGGTTGCGCCCGGCTCGGGGCCGCGCCACATCGCGTTTGACCCGAGCGGTACGCGCGTCTACGTCATCAATGAGCTTGGCAGCACGATCGCGGCTTTCGACTACGACGCCGAGCGCGGCGCGCTCTCCTGGTTCCAGACCGTCAGCACGCTGCCCGAAGGCTTCGCTGGCAAGAACTCGACGGCCGACCTCCAGATTCACCCGTCCGGCCGGTTCATCTACGGCTCGAATCGCGGCCACGATAGTATTGCCGTCTTCGAGATCGACCAGGGCAGCGGCCGACTGATGCCGCGCGGGCACGTCTCGACACAGGGGAAGACACCTCGGAACCTGGCCTTCGATCCGAGCGCGCGATTCCTGCTGGCCTCGAATCAGGACTCGGACACGATCGTCACCTTCCGGGTGAACGAGCAGACTGGTATGCCCGAGCCGACCGGCCACGCCGCGTCCGTCCCGACGCCCGTCTGCACCCGCTTCGTGCCGTCCTGAGGGCCGCGCCGAGCGCGGGGAGGTTCACGCGCGCGGGGCGATCGTCCACTGCCAGGTATCGAGGTAGAGGGTCAGGGTGTAGCGGCCGGCGCGGGCCGCGATGGGGTAGTGGTAGCGGAGGGTCTGACCCTGCTGGCTGGAGGTCGGCACCCCGACGGCAGCCACCTCCAACATCTCATCGCCCCAGAGCACCCGCGCCGGTACCAGACGGCCGCTCCCATCACGCGCCGTCGCCACCCCGACCGCCTCGGCCTGCCGCCGCTCCATCTGCCCGCCCTCGTTTCTCGCTCATACGCGATAAAGGAACTTCTATCTACGCATTAGTGGAACGAAGCAGGTTGGCAGAAAGTGATGCCTCGACGCCGCACGAGCCAGCGGAGATCGAGGGTCCTCGAGGAGCGCGTCTGAGGCCGGCCTGGTCGCGTCAGGGCTTCAGCGCGGCGCGCGTGATGTGGCCCTTGTCCTGTTCGGCCAACACCTGCTCGACCTCGTCCAACGGGAACACGTCGGAGATGATCCGGTCGTAGGGGTAGCGGTCCCGCGTCTTTACCATCAAGTCGAGCGCGCGCTTGAGGTGGGCTGGCTCGTAGTAGCCGATGCCGAGGATACTGACGTTGCGCTGATTCAGCGTGGGCGGGGCAAGCTCGAACGTGGGGCCGGCCACGATATTGCCGATCTCGACGAGCCGCCCGCCGTTACCGAGCATCGCGAGCGCCTCCGGCATCGCGCCGATGACGCCGGCCACCTCGACGACCACGTCTGCACCCCAGCCGTCGGTGAGCTCCTTCACCCGCTGCGCCCGCGCCTCCGGCGTCCGCAGCTCGCGCAGGTCGATCAACTCGTCCGCACCGAACGCCGCCGCGAGATCCAGCCGCTCCTGCACCCCGTCCACCACGATCACCTGACCGGCCCCAAGCTCGCGAGCGATGGCCGTCGCGAAGATCCCGAGGCCGCCGGCGCCTTGCACCACGACCGCCTCGCCAAGCTCCAGCCCTGCGACGTCGATGCCGCACATGACGGTGGCAAAGGCACAGTTGATCCCGGCGACCATCCCATCCGAGAGCGCGTCCGGCACTTTCAGCACCACGTGTCCCGGCAGCAGGTAGCTGTACTCGCCCCAGGCGCCCTTGAAGTACGGCCACTCCTGGCACGATGTGGCGGTGTGGCGCATCTGGTTCGGGCAGCAGCGCGTCTTGCCGAGCAGACAGGCTCGGCAGCGCCCGCACGCGAAGGCATAACGGAAGATCACCCGATCGCCGATGGCGAGCGGCGCGCCGTTGCTATCCGTCGTCACGCCCTCGCCGAGCGCGTGGACCGTGCCGCACTGCTCGTGCCCCATGTGCCGAGGCAGCGCCCGCCCGAGCTTCTTGAGATCCTGCTCGCCCCGCCAGACGTGTAGGTCCGAGCCGCAGACGTTCGCCAGGCTGGTGCGGACCACGATCGCGCCGGGCTCCGGCGCCGGCACCGGGTACTCCTCGATTCGCATTGGCTCGCCGGCGCCGTAGAAGGCGACCAGCCGTCCTGTCCCTGCCATCGTTCCGTCTCCTCTGCGCTCGGTGTCCTCGCCATCACGATCCCGTCACACCTGTGCGTTCACGCGCCCACACGACCCAGCCATGAGCACCCCCACGCGGGGCACGCGCAGCCTCGCTTCGCTCCCTGGGCGACCTCGAGCGCGCGCCTCCGCGCCCACGTTTACCGACTCGGTACGCCCCGCACACGGGCAGCAGATGTTAACACTACTGCCAGACGGCGTTAGCAGAAATTTCAGGAACTCGCGCGATCCTTGGGAGACATACCCTCTGATGGGACACGCCGTCCGTGAATTGTCCTTCATGCGAGACAGAAGGTTTGACCGGTATCGCGACGCCGACTACAGTACGGCTTGTCGCTGGATCCTTCGCGCCGTGGGCCATCGTGTTCGCCCGTACCGGTGCGGCCACCGGACGAGGTGGCGCGGTGAATCCGACGGAGCGTGATGCATGGCGCTAGCCTCGCTGACCCGAGCCCGGCCCTGGCAGATGCTACGGCTCCCGCCTCATCGCCCGCCCTGGTGGCTCATCCTGATCGGGCTCGCCATCCTGGGCGGCGTGGGTTGGTATCTGTGGACCATCTACACACGCAGTGAGACCCGCCCGACCTACCAGACGACCCGCGTGCAGCGGGGTGATATCCGCAACGCGCTCAGCGCGACCGGCCCGATTGCCAACCCGACGTCGGTGCCGCTGACGTTCAAGAACGCCGGACGGCTCGCCTCTGTCGACGTGACGGTGGGCGAGCCGGTGACGGCTGGCAAGGTGCTCGCTCAGCTCGACACGTCTGACCTCGAGGCCACGCTCGGCCAGGAGCAATCGCGCCTCGTCAACCTCGAAGCGACCGAGGCAACCACCCGTGCCGGACCCACCCAGCAGGCCATCGACGTGGCCAGCGCGAACCTCGCAGCCGCGCAGACCCAGCACGAGAATGCGATCCGCAACCTTGAAGCCGTGCAGGAGACGGCTCGAACGGCCATCGCCAGTGCGGACGCTGACGTCCAGGGGGCGGCCACGAGCCTTGCCAACGCCCAGCGCAACGCCGAGAGTACCGGCCAGGAGAGCACGACGACTCTCGCCGTCTCACAAACCACCATTGACAACGCGCGTATCGCCTACGAGAACGCCCTCAAAGGCCTCGAGACGGCGCAAGAGGAGGCTGAGAAGACGCTCGCCGCAAACGATGCGGCGGTCAAGAACGCGTCGGCGAGCCTGTCAGCGGCGCTGGAGAACCTGGCGGCAGTGCAGGCCGAAGCGGCGCGGGCTGCCGATGCCAACCGCCTGGCCGTGGAGAACGCTCAGGCGTCGCTCGCCGACGCGCAGCGCCAGTTCGCCGATCAGAAGAAGTCGGTCGAGGCCGGCATCGCCGTGGCCGAGCGGCAGTTGCAGCAGCAGCGTGCCTCTTTGGCGACCCAGCGTGCCCAACGACAACAGGCTTGCTCCAGCAACAACACGAGCAACACCGGTGGAAGCAGTGGGAGCAGCAATAACTCGTGCACCGTCGCGAAGCGGCAGGAGGACGCCGCCGAGGCGCAAGTGCGGACGTCCGAAGCGCAATTGAATCAGACGCGCGCTCAGGCTGCCCAGACGACGTCGAGCGCGGCGTCCCAGGTCACCACCGCGCAGAACAGCTTGCGCACGGCCCAGGCAGCGCTGAACTCTGGGGTTGCCAGCAGCAATCAGAGCGTTACCAGCGCGCGCAATTCGGTGGTGACCGCCCAGAATACTGTCAAGACGTCGCAGGCGACGCTCGAATCGGGCAAAGCCCAGGTGGCGAGCAATCTCGCGACGAGCAAGTCGAACGTCGATCAGGCGTTGAACGCAGTGATCACCGCACAGAAGTCGCTCGCGCGGGATGAAGCGGCCCAGAACGGCGCCGGCGTCACCGCTGGCAACAGCGTCGAATCGGCCCAGGCGGCGCTCACGCAGGCGCAGAAGGCGGCGGACAACACCCGCGCCCAGCAGGCCGCTAGCATCCAGACGGCGCAGAACACGGTCGATCAGCAGGGCGCGGCGCTGGAGCAGGCCCGCGCCACCTACAATGAAGCGGTGGCCGGCCCCACTCCGGATCAAATCGAGGCGGCCCAGGCCCAGACTGAGGCCCAGCGGCAGGCAGTGGAGCTCGCCGAAAACAATCTGGTGGCAGCCACCCTGGTCGCGCCCATGGACGGCCTCGTCGCGGCGATCAACGGCGCCGTCGGACAGTGGGTGAGCGGCGGCGGGGCTGGCCAGAGTAATCAGACGGGCGGCGGCTCATCATCGACGTCGGTGGCAGCCATCTCGAGCGCCGGCGCCATCAACACGACCGGCGGGTTCATTACCTTGACCAATGTCTCGACGCCGCAGGTCGTGCCACAAGTCAGTGAAGCGGATATCGGGCGCGTACAGCTCGGCCAGCACGTCACGTTCTCGGTCAGCGCGTACCCGGGCCGCACCTTCACCGGCACGGTCGTTGCGATTCAACCGGTTGGGCAGACTGTCTCGAACGTCGTCAACTACAACGTCGTCGCCTCGGTCGACCACACGGATGTGCAGCTTCTCCCAACTATGACGGCGACGGTCCAGATCATCGTCTCCGAGCAGAATGGCGTGATCGTGATCCCGAACGCGGCACTCGCCTACGCCCGCAGCCAACTGCCCGCTCGCACGGCGCCCGGCCAGGAAGCACCCGGTGAGGAGGCGCCCGGCGAGACGCAGCCCGGCCCGGCCGGAACTCAGGCGACCGTTCTGGTGCTCGTCAACGGCGAGGCCCAGCCCCGGCAGATCACGGTTGGCACGAGTGATGACCTCAACACTCAGGTCTTGTCCGGCCTGGAGCTCGGCGAACAAGTGATCGTCGGAGCGAGCGGCAGCCGCCCGGTCCAGTCGACCAGCGGTCAGAGCATCCTGCCGGGGCCAGGTGGCCGGGGTGGCGCGCCCAAGCCGAAGACGGGCGGCGCGGCTAAGCCGGGCGGAGGATAAGATGAGCACGCCAACCGCTACCACCCCTCCCAGCGCAGAGCGGACGAACGGACGGGTCGTCCAACCGGTCATCCGGGTTACCGACCTGACGAAGACCTATCGGATGGGGACCAACGAGGTCCACGCGCTTCGAGGCATCTCGCTCGTTGTCTGGCCGGGCGAGTTCGTCGCGATCATGGGGCCATCCGGATCCGGCAAGTCGACGTTCATGAACGTCATCGGCTGCCTTGACCGTCCGACCTCGGGCACCTACGAGCTCGACGGCCAGGAGGTCACCAAGATGACCCCGAATGCACTCGCCGACTTCCGGAACCATAAGCTCGGCTTCATCTTTCAGGGCTTCAACTTGCTCCAGCGGATGGACGCCCTCGGCAACGTCATGCTGCCGATGCTCTACGCCAACGTCCCGCCCGAAGTGCGCCGCCAACGCGGACTGGCGGCGTTGGCGGCGGTCGGGCTGGCCGAGCGTGCCGATCACCGCCCGAACGAGCTGTCAGGCGGCCAGCAGCAGCGCGTCGCCATCGCCCGAGCACTCGTCAACAACCCGAGCCTGATCCTGGCCGACGAGCCGACTGGCAACCTCGACAGCCGTACCAGTGTCGAGATCATGGCAATTCTGCAACAATTGAATGCTAGCGGCGCGACCATCGTGCTCGTGACTCACGAGCCGGATATCGCCGAGCATTGCTCGCGGATCGTGGCGTTCCGCGACGGGCACGTCCTCTCCGACGCGCCCGTCGAGCGCCCGGTCGACGCGAACACCCGGCTCCAGGCCATGATCGCGAGCGGGGAGTTCGAAGCATGAGCACCATCACCCCACCTCAGACGGCGCGGAAGAGTGGCCAACCGCCCGGCCCCGGCCAGCCGCCCGGCCCCGGCCAGCCGCCCGGCCCCGGCCAACCGCGAGACCAGCAGGCTCGCGGACGGTCTCCTTTCGCGGTGCTGACGACCGATCTGCCGCGCGGCCGGGCCGGTGGACGTATCCTTCAGAGCATTCCGTCGGCGCTCGAGGCCTTGCGCGCCAATACCGGGCGTAGCATCCTCACGACGCTTGGCATCATCATCGGCGTCGCCTCGGTCATCGCCATTGTCGCACTGGGCCAGGGCTCGAGCGCCCAGGTTCAGGCACGGCTCTCAACGCTCGGCACGAACGTCCTGACCATCTCGTCGGGCAGCAACCGAGGCGGGCCAGTTCAAGGAGGCGCCGGTGCAACAGCCTCACTCAAGCCGGCCGACGCGGCGGCCATCGCTCAGGAAATCCCCGGTATCGCGGTCAGCCCGGTCGTACAAGGCAACTCCCAGGTAATCGCGGGTAGCCAGAACTGGCAAACCCGGGTGCTGGCGGTTCGCCCTCAATACCAGCAGATCCAAAGCTGGCAGATCGCGAGCGGCGCCTTCTTCACCGAGCAAGATGACGCCGAGGCCCGCAACGTCGCCGTGCTGGGCGAGACCGTCGTCGAGAACCTGTTCCCTGCCGGCCAGTCACCACTCGGACAACTCATCCGCATCCGGAACGTCCCATTCACGGTCGTCGGGGTGCTGGCGTCCAAAGGCAGCGGGTTCGGCGGGGACCAGGACGACACGATCCTGATTCCCTTTACGACCGGACAGGTCCGGCTCTTCGGGATCACTTCGATCAACAGCATTGTGATTCAGACCCAGTCGCCAGACCAGCTCGACGAGGTCACGGCTCGGGCCACCGCCCTGCTGCGGGCGCAGCACCATCTCCAGGCCAGTCAGGCCAACGACTTCACGATTCGCAACAACAATGACGTCGTCGAGACTGTGAGCAGTGTGAGCAACACGATGACGCTCCTGCTCGGCGGCGTGGCGGCGATCTCGCTGATCGTGGGTGGCATCGGGATCATGAACATCATGCTCGTATCGGTTACCGAACGGACCCGCGAGATCGGGATCCGGATGGCGATTGGGGCGCGGGGCAGCGACATCCTCGCTCAGTTCCTCGTCGAGTCGGTCGTGCTGTCGCTGATCGGCGGGTTGATCGGCATGCTAATTGGCGCGGGCGTCACCTTCGCGATCCCGATCTTCCTCGGCTGGGCGACCGTCCTGCCGGTCGGCGCCATCGTCGTTGCATTTGCCTTCGCGGCAGCCGTCGGCATCGTGTTCGGCGTCTACCCTGCCCGCAAGGCAGCCAGCCTCGACCCGATCGACGCGCTGCGGTACCAATGAGCGGAGGTATCAGAAGCATCGGGCCAGTTCGTATCCACCACGGGTGGCTGGCAGTCCGGGTCGCGACGCTCGGCGCGATCGCGGCGCTGCTCGCGACATCGCTCGACGCCACGCGCGGTGCGGCCCAGGCGCCCGAGCAGGTCGCCCGGGTCGGAGCCGAGGCGGTGGCGGCAGCGGTCGGCGCGCCGCCCGTGCCGATCGATGGCGGGCCGTACGCCGCGTTGTCGCCAGTCGGCGGCAACGTCGTCGACGCGGCCGGTACGACTTCCATCCCCGGCGTCGGCACGCTCGATCTACCGAGCGTGACTGTCAGTGGCGGGCCGACCACGAGCAACGGCGGCACCACCACCACGACCGCCACCATCTGGAACGTCGACTTGTTCGGCGGCCGAGTCAAAGCCGGCGACGTGCGTGTCACTGCCAGCGCGACCCTGACTGATGGACAGGCGGCCGTCGACGGCGACGTGACGTTCGAGAACCTCGTCGTCGACGGCGTACCGTACCCGGCCGTCGGCCCGAACACCCAGATTCCACTGCCCGGCATCGGCACGCTCGTCGTCCGCGAGCGGTCGATCTTCCAGGCCGGACCTGGCTCGGCGACGATCTGGGTCCGCGCCTTCCACGTTCTGGCTGGGGGCAGCGGCGGGCCGGGCATACCGGCCGGAGGCGAAGCCTCGATTGCCTCGGTGACGGCCGGCATCCCCGGCGTCGCCTTGACACCGCCGCGCGTGCTGTCGACAAACGCGGTCGGAGCGCCCGGGCAGTACATTGCGATCGCGACCCGCGCTCCTATCGACACGTCGATCCGCGAGTCGGTTGTGGGCAATCTGAACGCAAATTTCAACGGCAACTTCAACGACAACAGCGGGAACGGCAACGGAAATGACAATGGCGGGGCCGGTGCCCCGCCGGTCCGTACCCTGACGAGCGAGCCGGTTGTGGTGACCGTGGTCATCGTCATCCAGACGCCGACGTCGGCGCCGGCCACCTCTGCGCCAACGGCGACTCCCACACCTTGACCGGTGCGCTGCCGCGATCTGGCTCCCAGGCGGGAGCAAGTCGCTCCGCGCCAATGGCGGCCCCCATGCCCTGACTGGCTCGCTCTAGCGAGTGTGCTGGCCGCGTATCGGCGAGCGCACGTATAACCTGAGCGTGAGGGGGCGCCGACTGTACGTCGCCTCGCGCTGCTCGAGACCCTGGATTGAGTGCGCCGGATTTGCGCGAGCGCCGGCGCGGCCAACGCCCTTCGGATGGGGCGACCAGAAGCGGAGCCCAAGCATGGCGGTGGACGAACACACCCAAGCGGACGGTGGTGACCCCGGACCAGCCGTCCCGATGGACCTGGATCTAGCGACCCTCAAGCAGTGCGTCCACTGTGGGCTCTGCCTCGATGCCTGCCCGACCTACCGATTGAACGGCCTGGAGCTCGACTCGCCGCGCGGCCGAATCTATCAGGTGCGCGGGGTCTATCAGGGCCGCATCGACCCGATGAACGAGGACTTCCGTACGCACATCTACCAGTGTCTAGATTGCCGCGCGTGCGAAACGGCCTGCCCGTCCGGCGTCCAGTACGGCAAGATCGTCGAGGCGGCGCGCGGAGCCGCTCCTCCCATCGACCCGGTCGAGCGGACGGTCGGACGGACGATCCTGAATCGGATCTTCACCTCGGGCGCGGCGCTCGGAGCGATCGGCCTCGGGACGCGCGCCTACCAGAAGCTCGGAATCCAGACCGTCGTGCGCAAGTCAGGCGTGCTCGGACTCCTGCCGGAGCGGCTCCAGGCGCTGGAGCAGATGCTGCCCACCACCCAGGGCGGCGTCACGAAGCCGGCCCTGCCAGAGGTGGTACGGGCGCGTGGAACCCGGCGCTTCCGGGTTGGGTTCATCGCCGGTTGCGTCATGCAGGAGTTCCTGGGCGAGACGAATCAGGCGAGCGTCCGGGTGCTGGCGCGGAACGGCTGCGACGTCTATACCCCACGCGGTCAGGGTTGCTGCGGCGCCCTGCACGTCCACATCGGCGAGCGCGAGACGGCCCGCCAGCTTGCCCGCAAGAACATTGAGTTGTTCGAGTCGCTGCACCTGGACGCGGTCATCATCAATGCCGCCGGTTGCGGCTCGACGCTCAAGGAGTACGGCCACCTCTTCCAGTCCGACCCGGCGTGGCACGACCGGGCCGTCGCGTTCAGCAAGACGGTAAAGGACATTAATGAGTGGCTCGTGGAGATCGGCATCGACACAGCCGGCCTAGGCGAGCTCCCGATCCGAGTGACGTATCAGGATCCCTGCCACCTCGTCCACGGCCAGGGCATCCGTAACCAGCCCCGTCAACTGCTCCGCGCCATCCCCGGTCTGGAGCTTGTCGAGCTGAAGGATTCGGACGTCTGTTGCGGCAGCGCCGGTATCTACAACCTGACGCACCCGGACTTCTCGTCGGAGATCCTGGGTTGGAAGATCCCTGAAGTCGCGAAGACGAAGGCGCACGTGCTCGTCGCGCCGAACCCCGGCTGCGCGATGCAGATCGCCCACGGCGCTCGGCAGGCGGGCCTGGAGCTCGAGGTCTGCCACGTCGTCGACTTGCTGGATCAGTCGTATCGGGCGGGTGAGGCGTCGGGCCACGGGAGTGGCGTGGGGGCGTGAGCGGCACGCCCTCGACCTCCCCTGGCGCCGGCGGCCGGCCAACAAGCCGCTCGTCCGGCAGCGCTCCCGAGGGCCAGGACGACGCCGTACCTGCCTCGCCGCGTCCGTTTCGCTCGGTGGACGTGCTGGGTGTGCGCGTCGACGACGTAACCTACGACGAGACGATCGCGCTGGTCGACCGCTTCATCGCCGAGGGCACGCCCCACATCGTCACGACCCCAAACCCCGAGTTCGTCATGGTCGCACGAGCCGAGCCCAACTTCCGCGCACTCCTCGGCCGCACCGCCCTCAACATCCCGGACGGCGTTGGGCTGCTGCTCGCGGCGCGCCTGTTCGGCGAGCGGTTCCGCGAGCACGTCCGGGGCACCGATCTCGTCGAGCTACTGGCCGCTCACGGCGGTCGGCGCGGCCAGCGCTGGTACTTGCTCGGCGCGGCCGACGGCGTTGCCGCCGAGGCGGCCTGCAGGCTCCGTGCTCGGCACCCCGGCCTCCAGATCGTTGGCGCCGCGCCGGGCTCGCCGTCGCCAACCGACGACGTGGCCACTCGGGCTACCATCACCGCGGCAGGCCCGGTCGATCTGATCCTGGTCGCCTACGGCGCGCCGGCTCAGGAGCGCTGGCTCGAGCGCAATCTCGGCCCGCTTGGTATCCCGGTCGGGATCGGCGTTGGCGGGGTCTTCAACTTCCTGTCGGGACGGGTACCCCGTGCCCCGCGCTGGGTCCAGCAACTGGAACTGGAGTGGTGCCACCGACTGCTGGTCCAACCGTGGCGCTGGCGGCGTCAACTGGCCCTGCCGCGCTTCCTGCTCCTGGCCGTCGCGAGCGCGGCCGTGCGCGCCGTACGCCGTTGACCTGAGGCGCATCGCCGTCCGGCCCAGCCCGCGCCACACGCGACCGGCGCCTGATCTCGCCCGCTGCGCCACGGACTGCCTCATGCCGAGTATCGCATGTATGTGGAATTATGAGTGTCTCTTATGCGTTTGCTCAACCGTTGTTCTAAGTACACGAGGCGTCAAGGAGCCGCCGGCCGATCGGCCGAAGGAGGAATCCCGTGGCC
The DNA here is from genome assembly GCA_020845495.1 of Chloroflexota bacterium. Next base: position 76,375 of record JADLFM010000100.1, on the reverse strand, counting down.
GAGCCGACGATCGTTCAGGAACAGCGCGCGGTCGTTCGTGCGGTCCAGCGAGTCGCGGACGAGCTTCTGCACGAAGAAGAGGCCGTCAACACACGGCTGAAACTCGACCGCGAGTCCGCTGAGCAGGCGATGGCCCAGGCACGCCACGCGGCCGACGCCGAGTTGAAGCGCGCCCTCGAGATGCATCAGGAAGCCGAACGGCTGGTGCAACCACGCATCGACGCCGCGTTGCTCGGCAAGATCGTGCCGGCCCCTCCGCCCAAGCTGTTCGATGCCGACGTGCTGGTTGGACTCCGGCTTGCGACCGCCCAGATCGAGTCACGGCTGATCCGCATTCGGGCAAGCTTCGGCGATGAGACCTCCAGCACGCTCATCACGGCCGGTATCATCCTGGGCGCAATCGTCGCGGTCGGCGCCATCTTCCTGATGCCATTCGCCGCGAACCTGAACCTGGGCGGGCCGACCTGGAGCCTTGGCTGGTTCGCCGCGATGGTCAGTCCGTTTCTGCTGGCACTCGTTGTAGCGGCCGGCCGAGCCACGATCTTCCGCCCCTACTCACCCTCCGACGACTACGCCTTCATCCGCGAGACGATGACGCACGTCCTCTACCTCCACCAGATTTTGACCGAAGAGGCACGCACGACCTACGAGCGGCGGCTGAGCGAGCGACAGCAGCGCTTCGACGAGACGAAGGAAAGGATCGTGCAAGGGTTCCGTCAGCAACTGGCGCTGCTCGAGCCGGTCGTCGCGAAGTTCTCGACCATCGCGAGCGCGGTCGGGCCCGAGTGGTCGGCGCCGGCCTGGGACGAGTGGACGCCGTCGACGGCGATGCCGCATACGATCTGCATCGGCGACATGCTCGCCGGCGTCCGCGAGGATCGCCTCGCCTGCCCGGCCCTGGTCCCATTCCCGCACGAGCGGGCTGTCATCTTCAAGACGGATGCCCAGGCGCACGACCGGGCTGTCGCGGCGATTCAGTCGATCCTGCTGCGACTCGTCGCGACCGTGCCGCGCGGCGATCTACGTCTGATTCTGATCGACCCACTCGGCCAGGGCCAGAACGTGGCTGACTTCCTGCCGTTGGCGGACGTGGGGATCGGGCTGGGTGAGGGGCGTGCCTGGACCGAGCCGCACCAGATCGAGCAACGCCTGACCGACCTTGTGAACGTGGTCGAGAGCGCCGCCGATACTGCCGCTCCCCATCCGGCACGGTCGCGGCCCGCTGCTCGCGTGCACACGATGAGCGAACCGTGCCGCATTCTGGTCGTGCTCGACTTCCCAACGAACTTTGGAGGCAATACGGCTCGCCTGCTTGCGACGTTGATTCAGAAAGGCCCGGCCCGCGGCATCCATCCGCTCCTGCTGGTCGATACGGGCCAGCCTGCACCCTACGGCTTCAACCTCACCGGTCTCGAGTTCGGTGCGACGGTCATCGAGTGGGACGGCCGCCGCTTCGTCTGGCGGGACGAGGACTTCGGCCAGTGCTGGCTCGAACTCGATCACCCGCCCCCTCGACCGCTCGTGAAACGGCTGCTCAAGGGCGTGCTCGCCCCGGTGAGCAGCGGCCGCCGCCGGGTGCTCGCCCGCAGTAACTGACCCTGGCGCACGCCCCCGCGGTGACGGACTGTTCGACTACCGGGGAGAGGTGCTCAGGTTGTCCGGCCGTCGATCGCGGCGAGCAGGAGCGTGACGAGCAGGATCGCTACCATCACCAACGGGCCGATGCGGCGTAGGATCACACCCTCGCCACCAATCGAGCCGGCTGCCATAGCCGCCAGGATCGCGCGGGCCGGCGAGACCATCGTCGCGTGCGAGGCAGCCGCGTTCTGCGCTGCCAGCACCCAGGTTGGATCGAGACCCGCCCGTAGCGCGGTCTCCAGATGAAGGCGGGCGAACATCGCGTTGCTGCCGGCGTTGGATCCGGTGAGCCAGCCGCCGAGCGCGCCGAGCCAGGGGGCAGCCCAGACGTAGCCGGAGCCCAGGCCCGCCGCCGCCGCTCCCAGCGTCTCAGTCATCCCCGACGCGCGCATGATCTGGGCCGCCGCCAGGAAGCCGACGATCGCGATGGCGCCGGGCAGGAACTGGCGCCAGGTGTGGCTGGCAGTAGCGCGTAGCTCCTTCGGGCTTACCTGAGAAACGACAGCGGCGACCAGCACGGCCAGCAGCACCCAGAAGCCGGGGTTGTAGAGGATCGCTACCGACGGCTCGAGGCCCGGGACGGCGAGCACCAGGTGGGATTGGAGCCAGCCGCGCAGTGGCATGATCAGGCGCGAGAACAGCAGGAGGACCGTCAGGATGACGTACGGTGCAAGCGCCTGAAGGAGCGCTGTGCGGTCGGTCGGCGGCGTGTCAAGGGGCAATGGGGGTATCTGCGTCGGAGACATCGGCGTGAGCGGCATCGGCGTGGGCGGCATCGGCGTGAGCGGCATCGGCGTGGGCGGCATCGGCGTGAGCGGCATCGGCGTGGGCGGCATCGGCGTGAGCGGCATCGGCGTGGGCGGCATCGGCGTGGGCGGCATCGGCGAGGGTGGCATCGGCGTGAGCGGCATCGGCGTGAGCGGCATCGGCGTGGGTGGCATCCGCAGGGGCGCGGCGCCACGTACCCTGGCCGCTAACTGCTCCCAACCGAGTAGCAGTCCGAGCGAGAGCAGGCTCGCGAGCACACCTGCGAGCTCCACACCCACGAGCAGGCTGAAGGCCCACAAGCCGGCCGAGAGCGTGGCCGACGCAGCTAGCGCCGCCGGCCAGCCGTGCCGCACGGCCGGCCACCCACCCGCGATCCCCAGCGCGGCCATCCCGTAGAAGACCGGGAGTGGCGCCGTGAGAACCGCCGTTTGCGCACCAACGATGCTGCTGTCGAGACCAGTCAAGTCCGCACCGAGGACCGTTCCGACAGCGAGCGCGCCCCACGGCACGGCCAGTAAGCTGAGCGCCCCGAGCGAGGCAGCGGTGGCCGGCTCCAACTTCAAGGCGAGCAGGATCGGTGTGATGACGACGGCGCCAAGCCCGAAGCCGCTCGCCGACTCGACGAACGGCGAGACACCCAGCACCAGCACCAGGACTTGTAGACGCCGCTCGGCCGCCAGTCGGACGATGGTGCGGGCCAGGGCGTCCAGGCTCCCGCTGCTGCGCTGGACGTGGTAGAGCAAGAGGCCAGGCAGCAGCACTTCGAGCACGACCAGCGCCGTGATGCTGCCCTCGGCAATCGCCGCTGCGAGCCGGTCCGGAGCCAGCCGAAAGGCCGGCACCAGGAGTGCCAGCGCGGCGGCGACCGCGAAGGTCAGCAGGCCAGTTCGGAGCCCGCTCTGCCCGAGCAGTGCGAGCGCGACAAACGCCACCACGAGCGGCGCAGCGGCGGCAACCTCCAGCATGTCGACTCCCGGGCCTCCTTGCGACACCCGCGACGATGGCCCGGTGTCGGGCGATGCGTCGGCATGATAGGAGATGCGGTGTCCCGAAAGGGGCTGCGCTCGCCCCGCACGAACGGCAGGCGCTCGGGCGGCATCGGCGATCGGCGCACCGAACGAGCAGGGCAGGAACGATAACAGCGGAGGATCGTCGCCATGGCCCAGCATGGCCCAGCATGGCCTGGCATGACCTGTGCGGCTCCTAAACCAAAGCCACGGTGGGAACCACATGGTCGTAACCTGGGGGCATGTGGTTTTCACCTCGGTATTGGTCTGGTGCCTTCACCGGGCAAGGTTCCAGGTGCCGTGGCTTCGGCGAGCGGAGGGTCAGGTACGGACCCCGCATCGTGGGCCGGAGGGCGAGCCGACGGCTCTGAGACCATCGACCGGCTGCTTCGTCTGCGCGAACGTTGAGGCTCCGTATGTGGGGTGGTGGACTGGCCGGGGCCAACAACCAGAGCGACGGCTCGGGGGGAGTCCGGCCGAGGGAGCGAGCGTGCGAAGCAGCAGCGGGGCAAGCCCGACCCCTCGGGAGCCAGCGTCGTCAGACGTATCGGCCAGCACGACTGAGCCCGACGGTCACGCACCTGCCGTCGATGGCAAGCGGCCATTCGACATCAACGTTGTCGTGGGGCGGCTGCGCGAGGTGGTTCGACCGCTGCCTCAGGCCGCGCTGTTCCAACTTGCCGACGAGGGTTACATCTCTCTGTTCGAGCAACTCGTCGCCTGCATCATCTCGATCCGGACCCTTGACGAGGCCACGCTTCCCATGGCGCGGCGGCTATTTGCCGTGGCTCGCACACCCGCCGCCGTCGCTCGCCTTGGCGTGCTCGAGATCGACCGGTTGATTGGCGCGAGTACGTTTCACGAGTCGAAGGCTCGGCAGATCCATACGATCGCGACGGTCGCGGCGGAGCAGTATGGCGGCGTCTTGCCCTGCGACCGCGACATGCTGCTCGGCTTCAAGGGCGTCGGGCCGAAGTGTGCGAACCTGGCACTGGGGATCGCCTGCGGGGTGCCGCACATCGGCGTAGACGTCCACGTTCATCGGGTCACGAATCGTTGGGGCTACGTGCACGCGCGTTCACCTGAGGCAACGATGATGGCGCTCGAAGCGGTGCTTCCGCGCCAGTACTGGCTGGAGATCAACCGGCTGCTGGTGCCATTCGGCAAGCACATCTGCACGCGTACCATCCCGAAGTGCTCGACCTGCGCGCTGCTCGACATGTGTCAGCAGGTAGGTGTGACGACGCACCGTTGACGGCTGGCAGACCCGCGCAGTTGGCTGAGATACCCATTGAATGATGGCTCGGCGTACCATGCGAGGTGCCGTGCTGAAGTATGCTGGAATCACCCTGCTGGCTGCCGGCGGTTTGGCGAGGCCGCGGCCCTGTCTGCCATGAGCGAGGTGACGGCTCTCCAATACGTCGCCGTCGCGACCACCGCGTTTGTCGCTGCCGTGCTGGGCGGCGTCACCGGCTACGGGACGGGCCTGTTGCTCCCCCTGGTGCTGGTGCCGATTATGGGCGCTGAAGCGGTGGTACCGGTTATTAGCGTCTCGTCGCTCTGTACGAACGCCAGCCGCTTGCTCGCCTTTCGAAACCAGTTCGATCCGCGCCGTGCCGCGATCGTCACTGCCTGCGCGATCCCCACGTGTCTGGCTGGCGCCTACGGCTACACCCGTCTGAGCGGACCGGGCGTCGCCGTGCTGATCGGATCGGTGCTGGCGTTGCTCGTCCCGGTCCGATACATCATGCGGCGAACCCACGGTCTGCTCCCCACCTCCGGCCTCGCCGCTGCTGGAGTCGGCTACGGGCTCTTGACCGGTGGTACGTCCGGCTCGGGCGTGATCCTGGTGTCGATCTTGCTCGCGGCGGGGCTCGAAGGAACGGCCGTGATCGCAACCGATGCTGGCGTTTCGCTCGTGCTGGCGTTGATCAAGGCGAGCGTCTTCCAGACGGCCGGCGCCCTGCCGGTCTCATCGTGGATCATGGCGGCGCTCATCGGCGCGGTGGCGACGCCGGGCGCGTTCGTGGCGAAGCGCCTGACGAAGGGGTTGTCGACCAAGACGCACGGCCACATCCTCGATGCAGTCGTCGTAGTAGGCGGCCTGGTGCTGATCGCCGAGGGGCTGCGGCACTGAATGGTGCTCCTTATCAGCGCAGCTACCCGGCTCACGCCGCCGATCCCACGGCCGTGAGGCGACACTATGACGCGGTTATCGTCGGCGCCGGCCCGAACGGGTTGGCTGCCGCAATCGTGCTGGCCCGGGCCGGCCGGTCGGTGCTCGTCCGCGAGGCCGCCAGTGTCACCGGCGGCGGCGCCCGCTCCGAGCCGTTGACACGACCGGGCTTCGTCCACGACGTTTGTTCGGCAGTGTACCCGCTCGGCATCGGCTCGCCGCTGTTCCGCCGCTTGCCACTTGCCCAGTACGGCCTGGAATGGATCCAGCCGGATGCTCCCCTGGCGCACCCGCTCGACGACGGCACGGCTGTCCTGCTGGAACGGTCGACGCGTGCCACGGGCAGATGGCTCGGGGCGGATGCCGCGGCCTGGCGCAGACTGATGGATCCGTTCGTCGCGCGCTGGGCGCCGTTGTCCCATGAGGTGCTCGGCCCGCTCCACCTGCCAGGTCACCCCGTGTTGCTCGGCAGGTTCGGACTGCTGGCACTCTTGCCGGCCGCCTGGCTCGCTCGGCTGGCCTTCCGCGGCCCGTACGCCCGAGCATTGTTTGCTGGAATGGCCGCCCACGCGACCCTTCCACTCAACCAGTCGCCCAGCGCCGCGTTTGGGCTGATGCTCGGGGTCGCCGGGCACGCCGTTGGCTGGCCGATCGCGCGGGGTGGCGCGGGGAGCATCTCGCGTGCCCTGACCGACTACCTGGGCGCGCTTGGTGGGGAGATCGAGACGGATGCGGCTGTCGCGTCCCTGGACGACCTTCCGCCGGCGCGGGCGGTCCTGCTGGACCTGACGCCGCGCCAGATCATTCGCGTCGCCGGGGAGCGACTGACGCCGTCATATCGCCGTCAACTCGAACGGTTCCAGTATGGGTTGGGCACCTTCAAGGTGGACTGGGCGCTCGACGGCTCGATCCCCTGGCGGTCCCGGCAGGTGGCTCGAGCGGGGACTGTTCACCTCGGCGGCGGCCTGGAGGAGATCGTCGCCGGGCGGCGCTCCGAGTGGACTGGCCAGCCGGCGAAGCGGCCCATCGTCATTCTCGCGCAACCAAGCCTCTTCGACCCGTCACGAGCGCCAGCCGGGAAGCACGTCGCCTGGGCCTATTGCCACGTGCCAAACGGCAGCCCGGCCGACATGACGGAACGCATCGAAGCGCAGGTCGAGCGCTTCGCACCGGGCTTTCGTGAGCGTATCATCGCGCGCCACACCATGGGGCCGGCCGAACTGGAACAGCACAACCCGAACCTGATCGGCGGCGACATCAACGGCGGCGAGATGACGCCGCGACAGGTGTTCTTCCGGCCGGCCGTGCGCCTGGCGCCGTACGCGACGTCCGCCCCCGACCTGTTCGTCTGCTCGTCGTCGACGCCGCCCGGCGGGGGTGTGCACGGCATGTGCGGCTACCACGCCGCCCGCACCGTCCTGCACCGCCGCTTGTCACCGGCACGTTCGGGCCAGGGGTGAGGGGCCGCTCGGAGGTCAGAGGGTACGAGAGGACGATCTGAGCGCGGGATGGCGCGCCCGCTCGGCGATGCTCTCAGCGAGGCGAAGGCCATCCCCTCGCTATACTCGGGTGGATGCGCCCCGACGCTGCGATCTCCATTCCCGCGTACCAGGACACGCTGCGCTGGCTCTACGGGTTCTCCCCGAACGTCCGGACGGCGGCCGACATCGTCGCGGACCACGAGCGCAAGTTGCCCCGCATGCGCGCGCTCCTCGCCGCACTCGGTCATCCGGAACGGACGTTTCAAAGCGTGTCGATCGGGGGCACAAAAGGCAAGGGAAGCACCGCCGCGCAGCTTGCCGCCATCCTCCACGCCGCCGGACGACGCGTCGGTTTGGCGACGTCGCCGCATCTGGTGTCCTGGTGCGAGCGAGTTCGTCTCGGCGAGCGCGACATCACGCCCGAGGAAGTCGTCGCGCTCACGCCTCAGGTTCGCGCGGCGGCGGAGCGCGTCGTTCAGGTGCACCCGGACGTCGGTGGGCTCACGACGTTCGAAGTCGGGCTTGGGCTGACCCTGCTGGCATTCGCGCGCAACGGCGTCGAATTGGCCGTTGTTGAGGTCGGTGTCGGAGGCGCGCACGACGCGACCAATGCCCTCGACCCGCTCTTCGTCGGCCTGACGACCGTCAGCTACGACCATATGGCGACCCTCGGCCCCACTCTGACTCATATCGCGACCGAGAAAGCCGGAACGTTCAGGCCGGGTCGACTCGTCGTCGTTGGCCCACAGCCGGAGGAGGCTATGGCGGCCATCCGGCGGGTCGGCGACGCGCGGACCGCTCACCTGGAGCTCGTCGGCCGCGACTGGGGCTGGCAGCCGGAGGGCGCACGGCCGGGCTGTGGCTCGTTCGCCGTTCGTGGTATGCGTGGACGCTTCGAGCATCTGGCGCTCCCGCTGCTCGGACGCCACCAGCGGGACAACGCTACGGTGGCGGTCGCACTGGCGACGGCGATCCTGGGCACAGCGCCGCCGCGCGCACCAGACTCCGTGTCCGAGGCTCGCTATGGTTGTATCGAGCGCGCCGTGCGGAAGGGGCTCGCCGCCGTCCGCTGGCCGGGCCGGCTTCAGGTGCTGCGCGAGCGCCCCTGCGTGGTGGCAGACGGCGCGCACAACGGTGACTCGGCCGTCAAGCTCGTGGCAGCGCTCCGGGAGTGCTTCGGCGCGACCCGCTACCATCTGGTCTTCGGCTCATCGGTTGGGAAAGACCTGGATCGCATGCTGACAGCGTTGCTCCCCGGCGCAGCGACAGTCACCCTGACCCGCTCCCAGCACGAGCGCTCGGTGCCGCTGGAGGCACTGGCGCAGGTCGTGCGGGATCGAGGGGCAACGCCCGTCATCGTGCCGGACGTGCGGCCGGCCGTGGAGGCCGCCATCGCGCGGGCCGCTCCTGAGGAGGTCGTCGTCATCACCGGCTCGCTGTTCGTGGTCGGCGAAGCACTCGCCGACCCACCCCCCAATGCCCCGTCCATGCTCGATGCCCCGTCCAGGGAGGATGCGTGACCCTGCTCTACGTCGATTGTTTCAGCGGCATCAGCGGCGACATGCTGCTCGGCGCGCTCCTCGATGCTGGTCTCTCGCTCGACACGCTGCGCGCCGAGCTCGGGAAGGTGCCGGTCGGCGGCTACCGGCTGGAGGCTTGGCAGAACGTCTCGCATGGTATCGCCGGCACCAGGCTGGACGTGCTGGTTGACGAGCAGGCTCAGCCGGAGCGGCGCCTCGCCGACATCCAGGCGCTGCTCGACGCGAGCGGCCTTGATCCCTGGGTCCGGTCGACGGCGGCAGCCATCTTCGGGCGACTCGCCAGCGCCGAGGCCAAGATCCACGCTACCAGCGTCGAGGCCGTGCATTTCCACGAGGTCGGCGCGGTCGATTCGATCGTCGACGTGATCGGGGCTGCAATCGGGCTGCTGGCGCTCGGCGTCGAGCGAATCTACGCCTCCAGCCTGCCGCTCCCCGGCGGAACGATCCGAGCCAGCCACGGTCTGTTGCCGGCCCCGGCCCCCGCGACGCTCGAGATCCTGGCCGCCGTCGGCGCACCGACCCGTCCGGCGCCCGTCGAAGGCGAACTGGTCACACCGACCGGTGCCGCCATTCTGGCCGAACTAGCTACCTTCGAACAGCCCCGGCTGCGGGTGCGGCGAGTCGGCTACGGCTACGGGACGAAAGACCTTCCCTGGCCAAACGCGGTGCGCCTCTGGTTCGGGGAGGCGTGGCAGCCGGCCCCGCCGCGCCCCTGGTGGACGCCTGCGACGCTGCCCGCTCCGGGCGAACGCTCGTCGGCCCATGCCCACCCGCATGCTGCCCAGGCCAGCGCCACCCACACGCACCCGCAGGTCGACTCTCCCTGGCCCGCTGAGGCGCAGGCGAGTGATAGCCACGCGGGTCAATCCCAGAGCATCGAGCCGACCGCCGTTGAGCGTAAGCCGCTCGGCCAGGCAACAACTGGCAATGAGACGAGCTCGCTCGGGCTGATACGCGACGAGGTGGTCGCGATCGAGGCGAACCTGGACGACATGACACCCGAAGCGCTTGGCTACGCCATGGAGCGGCTGTTCGCGGCTGGCGCGCTCGACGTCTACTTCACGCCGATTCAGATGAAGAAGAATCGCCCCGGGACGCTTCTCGGCGTCATCGCGCCGCCGGATCGGGCAGCCGCCCTGGCCGGCGTCATCCTCCAGGAGACCACCACACTCGGCGTGCGGATGCAGCCATTGGCCCGGCTGATCGCGCCGCGTCGGCAGGAGGCCGTTCAGACGGCCTTTGGCCCGATCCGCGTCAAACTGAAATTGCTGGGCGAGGATGGGCGGGTCATTGCGTCACCCGAGTACGACGACTGCGCCCGGATCGCTCGCCTGCATGGCCTCCCGCTCGCGGACGTCTATCGTATTGCGCTTCTGGCCGTGGACGCGAACGGGTAAGCGGCGCGCATTACAGCAGGGCGCCAGCAGCGCAGGTTGTCCCCCACGCCACGGGCACGAAGACGCCACGAGAGGGCGAGCCGTTGGGCCCGCCCTCTCGTGAAGTGCATCTCTCTCCGTGGCGTCTTCCGGGCCTCGACTCAACGCGTGCTCGCCGCTACGTCGCGCCTCGCCTTCAGAGCGTGCCGAGAGCCGCCCGTCCGCCGCCAATGATCAGGCCGACCAGGCACATAAGGATCGCCAACGGGATGATGCCGATGATCGCCGTAATCACGGCCTGGCCGGTCGAGATGTCCAGCCCCTGCCGAATTGCGATGATGCCGGCGACCAGCGCCCAGATGCCAGCGATGATGCTGATGATGCCGCCCAGGAACGGGATGAACGAGAGGATGTTGAACACGCCAGGCGACTGCGCGAAGCCGATCGTTCGGAGCATCTCCCCAGGGGTCGCGTTGCCCTTAAAGATGCTCGTGCCGATCCAGTAGACGATGTACGCCCACAGCACCCAGCCGATGAACGCACCGACGATGCTGACGACCAGTGCGAGGACGGCAGTTCCCGCCGATTCGCCCATCGCCGCTGTCACCGCGCTGCCGATTCCACTAGCTATGGCTACGATCCCGACCACCGTCGCCGCCTGACTGGTCGCATTGAGATCGGCCTCGACCTCTTCGTACAGGTTCACGTCGAGACGCATAGCCCGGATCATCCGGTCGAGAAGCATGGATGTCGCCCCCTTGTCGGTACCGTTCAGGTCAGGCCAGTGTAGCCGACCGCCGAGCCACTGTCTGCATCAGAGTTGACAGTGCAGTGTAAAAGGGGTGACACAGTGGGGTGCCGTCTGCCGGATGACTGCTGAAGGGCCTGTCAGCGCCGCCCCAGGCTGCGCGCGGCTTGCTCGCTCGCCTCGTTGATCTGCTGGCGAAGCTGCTGGATCTGCTCGTGTAAGTGTTCGCCGTCCGCGCCGAGCGTCCCTTCACGCTCGAGCTCGGCCTGACGAGCCTGAAGCTTTATCAACTCACTGCGCGCGGCCTCGATCCTCCTGGTAAGCTGGAGCGATTCGAGCTCGCGCTCGGCCCGCGCTCGGATGAGACCAAGGTCGCGCAGGCGCGCCTCGGCATCCCCGATGCGTTGCTGGATCTCCTGCATCAGCCCGAGCGTACCGTCGAGCGGGCCGTCGCCGTAGATGCTGTACTCGACGGCTTTCCGGAGCTGGTCGCGGGATTGTTTGCGCACGGCCCCGTAGCGCTCTTCTTTCATCGTGACGTCGGCGAGCAGTAGCCTGATCTTCGCAATCGCGACGTCGATCTTCTGCACCGGACCCACTCCTTTCACGCGACTGAGTCGAGGAGCCCGACGGAGCGTACCTCCTGGCGCGACTCACATCCAGCTCTGCCTCACGTCCCGGTCGTGTCTGGCGCGTCCTGACCTGCTTCTCGCTCCTGCCTGCGCTATGCTCGCCCAAGCGCCACGATGATACAGGCGAGCAGCGCGTCGATGTCGAACGGCTTGGTCAGCACCGCCGAGACGCGCTGCCGGTGATCGGCGGTCAGTTGCGCGGTGTACGCCGACACGACCACGACCGGGATACGCGGTCCGACCACCCCGTCCAGTTGTTCCAGAATCTGGATGCCATCTACCGTCGGCAGCGAGAGATCCAACGTGATGATGTCTGGGCGGCTTGCCCGCGCAGCATCGAGCACAGCGCCACCGTCTGTGACGAGCCGTGGCGCGTAGCCCTCGGCTGACAGCAGCGTGACCAGCATCTTGCCAATTGCCGGATCGTCCTCCACGACGAGGACGCTCCGGCGGGGTCGTTCCGCCGTCTGATCGTCGCACACGCGCCTCGGGCTCCCACGTACGCCCCGGGTCCGTATGTGCAGACCTTCGGCGCGAATGTGCGACATTATACGTCCCTGCTCGATGCTACGGGCCGATTGCCCGGCACGGCCGCGCCACGGTCCAGCGTGGCAGGCAGACGCGATCACGTATCATGTCGCCTGGGCCTGCCACCGGCTCGTCACGGGCGTATGCTCTGGCGCGCCCTGCCGGGCGGCCGCATTCCCGCCGCCGGAGCGATCACGCTTCCACCCTCGGAGACTGTCGTATGCGCTTGTTCGACGGCATCCCCGCCTTCTCCCGCCCGAGCCGCTCGCACGCGGTCGCCCGCCGGCTCCTGACGTCGGCCGGTGCCGTAACGTTCATCCTGCTGTTAGCGGCACTCGCGCCATCGGCCCGGCTCGGGGTGCTGGCTGGTAGCCTCGGCAGTGCTGAGGCCAACGCTCAGACGACGTCTGGGACGCCGGCACACATCCGAGTCGCCTATCTGCCGATCTTGATCGGCGCACCGTTGTTCATCGCCGAGGACAAGGGCTATTTTGCCCAGGAGGGCGTGTCGGTCGAGTACCACGAGTTGTGGCAGGCGTCCGACATCCTGGCTGGCATCGTGGCCGGCGAGATCGACGCCGGTTTGGGCGGGTTCGGGCCGGCCCATATGAACGCAGCGAGCCGCGGCCTCGACCTTCGGATCGTCGCGCCCCTCCACACCGAGCGACCGCCGGTCGCCACGCCGCTCGTCGTTCGCAAGGAGCTCTGGGAAAGCGGCGAGGTCCGAACCGTGAGCGATCTGCGCGGCAAGCGCGTTGCGATCAACTCGAAAGGCTCGGCGACGGAGTACTGGCTGTGGTCGGCGCTCGGCACCGGCGGCCTGACCCCGAACGACGTCGACGTGCAGATTCTGCCGTTCCCGGATGCCGTCGTCGCACTCGGGAACGGCGCGCTCGACGCCGCCATGCTGAACGAGCCGTTCCCTACCCTCGGCGAGCGCCAGGGAGTGCTGGTGCGGCTGGCTGAAGACTTCATCAGTGACTTCCAGGTCACCGCCGTGTACTACACCGGCCAGTTCGCCGACGAGCACCGGGATGCCGGCGAGCGCTTCTTGCGCGCATACCTGCGCGGGGCCCGCGATCTCGAAGGGAACGGGTACCACACGCCCGAGAACCTGGCGATCCTCGAGAAGTGGACGAAGGTGCCGGCCGACGTCATCGCCGATGCCCGCCCACCGTTCCACGACCCCGAAGGACGAGTCCACGTGCAGGACTTCCAGCAACTGTACGAGTTCTTTCTCGCGCAGGGCGTCCTGAACGTTACTGCGCCGCTCGACTTCTCCACGATCGTGGATCCGAGTTTCGCGGAGGCGGCTCGGCGCGCCGCGCTCATGCCGGTACCGGATCTGGCGCTCGGCGGGTAGTGAGAGTATCGAAACCCGCCGCTTCAGCGTGCCGGAGCGGCCATGTTCGCCTCTCCCACGGTCGTTCGCTCGCGCCTCTCGCTCCATAACGTCAAGAAGCACCCCTACCCCCAACCCGCTCCCAGGGGCGGAGATGGAGGCGACGCCTGAGCGCCGGCGCATTGGAGCCCGGTCCGGGTTCTGCAGGGAAGGCATCCGTCGCGGCACGCCCGGCGGACTCGACAGGAGCGCGGTGGCAGGCCAGCGATCGGCGCAGGGTGGAATCCCGATGACGGCACCCTGGGAACCAGACGGACCGGCCTGGCGTCTTCTCCTGTGAGACGCCAGGCCGCACCAGGATTGGAGGCGTCAGGCCCGGCGACAAGTCTTCGAGGGTTTTCCGTATAATCGCCGTCTGCCTGGCCCGATGTGGGCCGTCGACGTGAGCGGAGATTGAGATGTCCACCACCCTTCCCACGCTCGAGCGCGTGGCCTTCGTCTTTCCTGGGCAGGGCTGCCAGTACGTGGGGATGGGCAAGGCGCTCTATGAGGCGTCTGAGGCCGCCCGCCAGATCTTTCACCAGGCCGACCAGACCCTCGGCTTCGCTCTGACGAAGCTCATGTTCGAAGGGCCAGACGACGAGCTCGAGGACACGATCAACGCCCAGCCCGCTATTTTGACCTTGAGCGTCGCCTGCCTCGCCGCACTCAAGGAGAAGTGGACCGAGCTCGGGAAGGCCGTCCATCCCGTCTTCGTGGCCGGCCACAGCCTCGGGGAGTATTCGGCGCTCGTCGCTGCTGAGGTGCTCGACTTCAGCGATGCCCTGACGCTGGTGCGCGAGCGCGGCCGACTGATGAAGGAGACGAGCGAGCACCGCCCGGGTGGTATGGCTGCCGTCGTTGGCCTGGACCGCGACACGCTCCAGGCGATCTGCGATGTGGCTGGTGAGCTCGGCATCATCGTGCTCGCGAACACGAATTCGCCGGACCAGATGGTGATTTCTGGTGAGCTTGGAGCGCTGGACCGAGCTGTCGACCTGGCGCGCGAGCGCGGCGCACGAGCGGTCGTTCCGCTGCGGATCAGCATCGCATCGCACTCGCCACTGATGCAGCAGGCGGCCATGCAGCTGGCCGAGTTGATCGCGGCGTTGCAATTGCGCGACCCGGTCACCCCAATGGTGGCGAACATCCAGGGCAAGATCTTGATGACGGCTGAAGACGTCCGGATACACATGGCCGAGCAGTTGACCCTGCCGGTCGAGTGGACCCGCTCGGTGCGCGAGATGATCGAGAGCGGGGTGGACACGTTCGTCGAGATCGGCCCAGGTCAGGTGCTGTCGCGCCTGATCAAGCGAATCAGCCGCGACGTCCGCGCGATGACGCTCGGCGATACTGAGGTGGCGCAGCTCTGACGGCGACCGTTCCTCCGTGCCCGTGTCACCGGTACCTGCATCTCCGCCGTGTCGGACCACGCTCGTCGGGCACGTTCCGACTGATGTCCCGCCGCCGACGCCCGGTCCTTCGAACGGGCGTGAGCGGCCGGGTATGAGGACGTTTTGAGGCAGCCATGACCAGGAGAGTCGTCGTCACCGGGCTGGGCGCCGTCACGCCGCTCGGCAGCAGTGCTCCCGCCACCTGGGAGGGCTTCGTCGCGGGGCGCTCCGGAGTCGGCCCGCTCACCCTCTTCGATGCCTCGGACCTTGGCGTCCGATTCGCGGCGGAGGTCAAGGACTTCTCGGCCGCCGGCGCGGCGAGCCCCAAAGATCTGCGCCAGATGGAGCGCGGCGTGCAGTTCGCGCTCGTCGCCGGCCGCGAGGCAGTCGCGGATGCCGGCCTGGAGATCACGGATGCCGAGGCCGAGCGGATCGGCGCGATTGTCGGGACGGCGGCCGGCGGCGTTGCGCGTCTGCTGGAACAGGACAAGGTGATGCAGGAGCGCGGCCCCGACCGGGTAGCGCCAATGTTCCTGCCGTACTTCCTGCCAGACACGGCGTCGGGGGTGCTGGCGATCGCCTTCGGTCTCCAGGGGCCGAACATGGCCGTCTCGTCGGCCTGTGCGTCTGGCACGCATGCCGTTGGCGAAGCCTTCGAGACGATCCGCCGCGACGACGCCGACGTGATCCTGGCCGGCGCGACCGAGGCCAGCATCCTGAAGCCGATCTTCGCCGGCTTCGTGAACATGCGGGCGCTCTCGACCCGCAACGAGGCGCCCCAGCAGGCAAGCCGCCCGTTTGACAAGGACCGCGATGGCTTCGTCATCGGTGAGGGCGCCGCGATCCTGGTCGTTGAAGAGTTGGAGCACGCGCGGGCGCGTGGAGCCAGAATCTACTGCGAGATCGTCGGCTACGGCAGCGGCAACGATGCGCACCATATGGTCCAGCCGGCCGACCAGGGGGCCGGGGCAGCCCGAGTGATGCGGATGGCGATCGAGAAGGCCGGCCGACACGCCGGGCTCGATCCGTCTGAGGTCGACTACATCAACGCGCACGGCACCTCGACGCCCTACAACGACCGCTTCGAGACCCAGGCGATCAAAGATGTTTTCGGGGCGCACGCCCGCGACCTGGTCGTGTCCTCGACAAAGAGCATGATCGGTCACCTCTTCGGGGCAGCCGGGGCAGTCGAGGCACTCGCCAGCGTGCAGGCTATCGCGACGGGCATCATCCCGCCGACCATCAACTACGAGACGCCGGATCCTGAATGCGATCTGGACTATGCACCAAACGTCGCGCGGGAGCGGCCCATCCGTGCGGCCATGAGCAATAGCTTCGGGCTGGGCGGCCATAATTCGACGATCGTCCTCCGGCGGTTCGGCGGGTAACCGGCGGAGACCTTCTCACCCCGCGGCCGTCGCCCCCTCATTCCCCAGCCCAGGGAATCCCCTCACCACCGATTCTCCCCTCGCGCCAGGGAGGGGGTTCACAGGCACGCTGCGCGAGCACGGCACACGCGAGAATCTGACGAACATCGGACCATCATCTGACGAACATCTGATGAGCATCGAGGAATTGAGGCGAGCGAGCATGCACGACGGCGACCGCGTGGTGGTGACCGGGCTTGGGGCCATGACTCCCATCGGTCACACCGTCCCCGAGTTCTGGCACAACCTGACCCACGGCGTCTCCGGCGTCGGGCCAATCACCCAGTTCGACGCTTCGCCGCTGGCGGTGCGGATTGCCGCCGAGGTCAAGAACTTCGACCCGAAGCGCTGGATGGACCCGAAGGCGGCCCGACGGATGGGGCGGTTCTCGCAGTTCGCGGTGGCAGCGAGTAAGCAGGCGCTCGAAGACTCGGGGCTCGAGATCACGGACGAGAACCGCTGGGACGTCGGTGCGGTCATCGCGACTGGCGGCGGCGGGGTCGCCGAGACGCACGCCGAGACCGAGGTACTGTTGACGCGCGGGCACGAGCGGGTGAACCCGATGTTCGTGCCGATCATGATCGCAAACATGGCGTCGTGCCAGGTCTCCATCGCTTTCGGCCTCAACGGCCCAGCCGTCACGAGCATCGCGGCCTGTGCGGCTGGTGTCTATGCGCTCGTCGATGCCTTCCACATCCTCCGTCGTGGCGACGCGAAGGCCCTCCTGGCCGGCGGCACCGAGGCAGTCGTGTCGCCGCTCGCGTTCATCTCGCTCGGGCGCCTCGGTGCGCTGTCGCGGCGGAACGACGAGCCGGAGCGGGCCTCTCGTCCGTTCGATAAGGACCGCGATGGTTTCGTCTTCGGCGAAGGCTCGAGCATCCTGATGCTGGAGCGGCTCGATCATGCCAGAGCTCGCCGCGCTCGAATCTACGCCGAGCTTGCCGGCGCGGCGCACAACTCAGATGCCTTCCATCTGACAGCACCGGAGCCGAGCGGCGAGGCGGCGGCCCGCTGCATGCAACGCGCGATCGACGCGGCTGGTCTCGCGCCCGAAGACATCGACTACGTCTGCGCCCATGGCACCAGCACGCCGATCAACGATGCCACCGAGACGCGAGCGTTGAAGAAGGTGTTCGGTGACCACGCCTACAAGCTAGCGATCTCGTCGCCGAAGTCGATGGTGGGGCACCTGCTGGGCGCGGCCGGGGCGATCTCGGCGGTCGCCACGACGCTCGCCCTCGACCGTGGCCTGATCCCGCCGACCGCTAACCTGGAGACGCCGGACCCGGAGTGCGACCTGGACTATACGCCGCTGACGGCCCGCGAGCAGCGTATCCGCACGGCGATCGTGAACGGCTTCGGCTTCGGCGGCCAGAATGCCGTGGCCGTCTTCAAAGCCTGGGAAGGGTAACCCGGCGCTCCAACGGCGCGGCGCGTACAGCCTCACGCTCGACCACGATGCCCGCGTCGGCCAGCACGGCCCTGGCATCGACAACGCCCGCACTTCCGACCATGGGGTCTTCCGACTCCACCTGACCACACCACCCGATTGTGCTGATTGCTACCACCCGGTACGGATGCGGCGACCTGGGCTGACCGAGATCCTCAGCTTCGACCGCGGCTCCGATCGCATCGAAGGGATTACGCGTCGCGAGGAGTGGGCCGAAGCTGGTCTCGGTACCATCGGGTGGACTGGTAAGGTGCGCACGCGATCTTCACCTGACAGCGCTACGAGCCTTGGTAATCCGAGGCGCGTGGCATGCTGGGGGCCGCGCCTGGATGGGACCGTGAAGAGGGCGTTTCGGTCCGGCCTGCTGGTCCGGGTTTCATCGAGCCAGAATGACCTGACTGGTATCGAAGTTCGCCCCCGTCGCGCTCGAAGGGGCGCTGAGCGGCGCCGAGATGTGCGTAGGGTACGGTCGTATCGCTCGAGACCGAGCGTCAGCGGGCCGATTCCTGGTGCATGGCGCGGTGCTGCTTCCAGGCAGCGATGCCATCCGGCGTCTTGGCACGGATCGGATCCCAGGGGTAGACGATCCACTCGTCGGTGACTTCGGCGTAGTACTCGGGGCGATGGTCGAATTGCGAGTGGCTCGGCTTGTAATGCAGGACCGCCAGATCGGCGTGGCCGCCAGCCGCCTGGATGCGCTGCTTGACCGCGACGATTGTCCGCCCGGTGTCCCAGACATCGTCGACGATCAGGATGCGCTTGCCGAGGAGGAGCGGGTCGGCCGGGAACTGGAGGAAGACCGGATCCGGCAGGGTATCTCCGACACCGGTGTAAAACATGACGGCCGCGGCGACGATGTTGCGGATATCTGTTTGCTCGCTGATGAGGCAGGCGGGGACCATCCCGCCGCGCGTGACGACGAGGAGCAGATCGTAGTCTCGTGGCAGGTCGGCGACGAGCCGTGCGACGAGCTCCTCGATGTTCTCCCAGGACAGGTGAATCACGGACCGTCTCCAGATATGAGGCTCAGGCTGGCGACGCGCAGTAGTGCTCTGCAATGATGCTATGCAGTGGTGCTCCGCACGGGTGACATGCCGGCGGGACGGCTTGCGCGAGCGATGCCGGCCGTCTCCGAGCGCACACTGCGCCCTCAACCGACCGTCACGTGTTGGCCGAAAGTGTACCAGGAGTGGCCGCATTGCCCGAGCAGACGGCTGGCCGCGAGCACGATCGCATTATCCAGGCCGGTGCAGCGGCCGGAGGTTAGGGATAGGCTCCCTGGCTTGACGCGCCGGCCCGGGCATGCCATCGTTGGATGCCGTCAGGTAGGGAGAGAAGGTATGGCATCGGCACCTCATGACCGCATCGACCCGGCCCGGACCGCGCTCATCGCGTACGACGTCTGCAAGCGCCTGCTCACCCCAGACGATCCTGCCGCTCGCGCGCGCATGCGGCCGGTGCTGGACGCCTGGATCGCACTCATCGGCGCCTGCCGTGAGCGTGGCATTCCCATCATCTACACCACGCCGGTGAGCCGCGCGGACGGCGCTGACGTCGTCCTGTTGCCGACCGACCTGAGTGTCGAGACCGGCGTGCCGTCGCTGACGAACTGTATCGAGGGCAGCGAGGGCGCCGGGTTCCCGGACGAGATCGCACCGCGCCCGGAGGACTACGTTTTCTTGAAGCGCCGCCCGAGCGCCTTCTACGGGACGGGGGCCGCCGAGTTGTTGCACATGCTCCGCCGCGACACCATCGTCATCGGCGGCGGCGCGACGAACCGCGGCGTCGAGACGAGCGTCCGCGAGGCGTTCAGCATGGATATGCTGGCAGTGATCGTGCGTGAGTGCTGCTTTGGCGGCAACCAGGCGGCGCATGAGTACAGCCTGAACGTTTCGCTCAAGATGTACGGCAAAATTCGCACGCTCGAACAGACGCTGGAGATGCTGCGAGCGTGAGGGGACGAGGGGTTGGCCGTCAGGCATCAGCGGTCAGGATCCTTGCTGCCGCGGGATGTCTGCCGATCCTGGTGCTGGGCTGCCTCGCTACCGTCCGCTCGCCGCTGATGCCTGACACCTGAGTGCTCGCACGGAGGAGCCATGCGGTACCGCTGGCCGAATGGCGCGCAGTGCGCCGTGGTCCTGTCGTTTGACGTCGACGCCGAGTCCGGGTACGTCTATCGCAACCCGAAGGAGGCGGCTGCCCAACTCGATCAGGTGGAAGAGCGCCGCTTCGGCGTGCGGACGGGTGTGTCGCGGATCCTGCGGCTGCTCGAGCGATACGGGCTGCCGGCGACCTTCTTCGTGCCGGGCTTCACCATCGAGCACTATCCGAAAGCGGTCGCGATGATCCGCGACGCCGGCTACGAGATGGCCTGTCACGGCAACGTCCACGAGACGCTGGACACGCTCGACGAGGCGGCCGAGCGGCGCATCCTCGAGGAACAACTCGACATCTACGAGAAGCATCTCGGCATTCGTCCGACCGGTTACCGCTCGCCGTCGTGGAGTCTCAACATTCGATCGCCAGGGCTGCTGAAGGAGGCCGGGTTCCTGTACGACAGCAGTCTGATGGGCGATGACATCCCGTACTTCGTGGGCACGCCGCACGGGCCACTCGCCGAGGTACCGATTCAGTGGCTGCTCGACGACGCGCCGTTCTACCGCCATGTTTACGGGGCTACGAACGCGATCGCCGAGCCGGACCGGGTGATTCGCCTCTGGGAGCAGGAGTTCCGGGGGATGTACGCTGAGAACGGCTGCTTCGTGCTGACGATGCACCCGTGGATCAGCGGCCGAGCCGGGCGGCTCGACGGGCTGGAGCGGCTCATTCGGGCGATCCGCGCCGAGCCAGGGGTCTGGTGGACGACGTGCCGGCAGGTTGCCGAGTGGCAGATCGAGACCCAGCAGAACCTCGAGGTCACGGTCCCGCTACCTGGAGCGTAGGACTGAAGGGGAGAAGCGCGGCCGGGGCACGGTAGCGCGGGTGCTGCGCCTCAGTCGCGATCAGGAGCCGACCTGACCAGCATCCCGAGATCGCCCCCAGCCGCGACGGTGGCACCCTCGCCGCGTTCGTTCACCGCGAGCAAGGTCAGCATCGCGGGGTAGACGTCCGCATTGAGGGAGATCGGCTCGCGCGCCTTGTGGAGAGCGTCCGCCTCGTTGTCCAGCGCCTCTATGAAATTGCCCGTCTCCGTATCCCACAGCTCGTATCTTATGGCTTCAACAGACCCTCGACGCCTCTGGCCTACGCTTACCAGTTGGCTGATGGCAGCGTCACCGAAAGGCAACAGCGACGTTGTTCAGAGGCCGAGCTGTCGTCGGAGAGCAGCCTCGACTGCTCCTACATCATCGTCTGACAACGTCCCGAGATACGTGCCCAGGCGCTCCTTGGTTACCGTCCGGATCTGATCGGCCATCGCCTTGTGCGCGACGCCAGTGACATCGACGATTGCCTCGGCGGGATAGAGGCGACCGGTATTGGACGTCAGCGGAACGACCTGGACCCGATTCAGAACGCGATTGGCAACGTCGTTGCTGACAATGACAGCCGGGCGTGTCTTGCGGATCTCACCGCCTTGTGCCGGATCGAAGCTGACCCAGTACACCTCGCCACGCCTCACGGCAGGGCATCACCTGGCTCGGACTCGATCCACTCCAGAGCCTCGCGTTCGCGCTCCTTGTCGCCGGCCATGGCACGATACCCCTCTTCGAGATCTCGATCGGATGACTTCTCTGGCCGAATGAGCCGCTCGATGTAGCCGCTCACATCGTCGCGGCCGGCACGTCGCCGTAGTTCTTCGTAGACATCATCGGGCAGGGTGATCAGAAGTTGTCGTGGCATGACGATCCCTCGCTCCATCACTGTAACCGACGAGGGGTGATGTGAGCGGGGCTCGCGAACCTGAGGAGACTGACTGACGATGCACCCGTGGATCAGCGGTCGGGCCGGGCGGCTAG
Organism: Chloroflexota bacterium; assembly: GCA_020845495.1. The sequence continues at coordinate 54,872 of JADLFM010000100.1, read as the reverse complement.
ACGGGCTGGAGCGGCTCATTCGGGCGATCCGCGCCGAGCCAGGGGTCTGGTGGACGACGTGCCGGCAGGTCGCCGAGTGGCAGATCGAGGCCCAGCAAAACCTCGAGGTCACGATCCCGCTACCTGGAGCGTAGGACTGAAGGGGAGAAGCACGGCCGGGGCACGGTAGCGCGGACGCTGCGCCTCAGTCGCCATCAGGAGCAAGCAGATGGTTTGCTCGGCGGAGCCGAACGCGATACGGTTGCTCCGAGCGTCCGAGGCGGCATCAGCGTCGCACAGGCGCCGCCACCCGCGTCGGTCACGACGCTCGAGAGGACGACGACGATGAGCGAGGCCACCAGCGGCGCCGGGCAGCAGCCGGCCAGCCCAGCCCCCGACTCGAGCCCCAGCCTGAACCGTGAACCCTTCCTGGTCAGCACCGACTGGCTGGCCGACCACCTCGGCGACCCGAACGTGCGGATCGTCGACTGTCGGTTCTACTTCGATGGGCGCATCGGCCGGGACGAGTACGCCAAGGGCCACATTCCCGGCGCGATCTACCTCGACTGGAACACCGAACTCGCCACCAAAGACCACCCGATCGCCTTCAAAGTCGCACGCGGCCCCCAGGTCAAGCGCGTCATGGAAGCGCACGGCATCGGCGACGATACGCTCGTCGTCGCGTACGACGAGGAGGGCGGGCACCACGCCGCGCGCCTCTGGCTCGTGCTGCGTGCGCACGGCCACACCAACATCCGCATCCTCGAGGGCGGCATCACCAGGTGGGAGCAGGAGGGGCGGCCGCTCACGACCGCTCCGGCCGCGCCGCGTACCGCGACCTTCACTCCTCGCGAAGGCCCCCCCGACTTCCTGGTAACCGCCGAGCAGGTGCTGGCAGCCGGCCAGGATCCGAACGTCGTCGTCGTGGACGTCCGGCGCGAGAGTGAGTACACCGGCGAAGAGGTCCGGGCGGCGCGCGGCGGCCGTGTACCCGGTGCCGTGTGGGTGTTCTGGCAGGACATGCTCGACTGGAACGGCGACCGCTCCTTCCGCCCGGCCCAGGAGCTTGCGGCGGAGCTTGACGCAGCCGGCGTCACCCCCGACAAGCGGGTCATCACCTACTGCCAGGGGGCTGTGCGTGCAGCCCACACGGCGCTGGTGCTGGAGATGCTCGGCTACTCGAACGTCCAGGTGTACGATGGCTCGTGGGAAGAATGGGGCGGCCGCTCCGACCTGCCCATCGCCGCCGGTAGCCAGTAGTGACGCAGGGAACGAGCGATCGGCCGTCAAGTCTCAGGGGTGAGGACTCCGATCGCTCACCATCCGCGGATAGCGGATAGCGGATAGCGGATAGCGGATAGCGGATAGCGGATAGCGGATAGCTCGTTTCCTCGCCACGTTCTACTCTCGACCCCCTACGCGCGGTCCCCCACTCTCGACTTCCTACTCTCGACTTGCCCGCCACTGGTACAGTCCAGCGTCCGTCGCGCCAGGCCTCTGTGGGTGTGCCGCGCCGAGTACAGGGAGGGTGGCGATGTGCGGGATCGCGGGGATACTGGATCTCGGCGTCGGGCCAGGAGCGCTCGACGCCGTTGGGCCGATGACCGCCTGCCTCGAGCATCGCGGCCCCGACGACGACGGCTTCTACCGCGACGAGCGCGTCGCGCTCGGCATGCGCCGCCTGAGCATCATCGATATCGCCGGCAGCGCCCAGCCCATCGCCAATGAGGACGAGACCGTCTGGGTCATCTTCAACGGCCAGATCTACAACTACGTTGAGCTACGCGCCGACCTCGAACGGCGCCACACCTTCCGGACCCAGGGTGACACCGAGTGCCTCGTGCACCTGTACGAGGAGCATGGCCCGGCCTTCGTCACCCATCTGCGGGGCATGTTTGCCTTCGCCATCTGGGACGCTCGCGAACGCCGTCTCCTGCTCGGGCGCGACCGCTTCGGCAAGAAGCCGCTCTACTACGCCCGCCTGGCCGACCGCTTCCTCTTCAGTTCCGAGCTGAAAGGCCTGTTTGCTTCCGGCCTGCTCTCCCCGACGCTCGACCCGACCGCGATCTACCAGTACCTTTGCTTCGGGTTCGTGCCGCACCCGCGCACCGCGTACGCCGAGGTCGCGATGCTGCCGCCGGCCCACGTCCTCGAGATCACCGCCGCAGGCCGTCAGACGACGCAGCGCTACTGGCACCTGCCGCCCGGCGGCACCCATCAGGTATCGCGCACCGAGGCCGTCGAAGAGGTCCGCGCGGTGCTGGAGGAGTCGACCCGCATCCGGCTGCGGAGCGACGTGCCGGTCGGGGTGTTCCTCTCCGGCGGCATCGATAGCGGGCTGGTCACGGCCGCCGCGAGCCGCGCAGCCGCTGCGCCGCTTCAGTCGTTCTCGGTCGGCTTCACGGACCAGCAGTTCGACGAACGCCCCTTGGCTCGACTCGTCGCCGAGCGGTACGGCACCCGCCATACCGAGATCCTGGTCGACCTGAACGCCGAGGTGCGGCGGCCGGAAGATCTGCTCAGTCGCCTCGTCAGGATGTACGATCAACCGTACGCCGACTCATCGGCCATCCCGAGCAGTATCGTTGCCCGGGAGGCACGTACGCATCTGAAGGTCGTGCTGAACGGCGACGGCGGCGACGAGACGTTCGCCGGCTACCGACGCTACACGGCCGCGCTCCTCGCGCAGTGGATGACCGCCACCCTTGGCCCGGTGGCCCCGATAGCAGCCAGGATGGCCCCGGCCCCGAAGCGGCGGCGTGGCCCCGTCGCCTTCACCCTGCGGTTGCTCGAAGGGGTGGCGCTTCCCCCGCGCGAGCGCTACCTGCGCTGGAGCGGCCTGTTCACTGACGCCGACGCCGAGGGTCTCTGCCAGCCCGAGTTTCTGGGCCGGGTCACCGAGCGAGCACGCGAAGTTGTGGACGCTCGCATCGAGGCATGCCTGGCGTGGGGCATCGGGGAGCCGGCCGCGTTGATGATGGCCGCCGACAGCATCCACGTCCTGCCGGACGATCTGCTCGTCAAGATGGACGTCGCGACGATGGCACACTCGGTCGAGGCTCGCTCGCCGTTCCTCGATCACGTCCTCGTCGAACTGGCTGTCAGCCTGCCCGATCGAGTGCGGGCCTCAGCGTTCCAGACCAAGCCGCTGCTGCGGGAGTTGGCGAAGGCATGGCTGCCGCCGCCCGTGGTGAAGGCGCCGAAGCGCGGCTTCGAGGTGCCCATGGCATCCTGGCTGCGCGCAGAATTACGGGGTGTGCTGCGGGACGCGCTGCTCGCGCCGGATGCGCGGCTCCGAGTCATCGCCCGGCCAGCAGCCCTCGAACGGCTCGTCGGCGAGCACCTCTCCGAGCAGCGCGACCACGCCATGCGGCTGTGGGCGCTTCTGATGTTGGAGTGGTGGCTGCGCTCGGATCGGGCGCCAGGGGCGAGCCACGTGTAAGGAGTCCTCGACGATCGGAGGACGCGGGTCGCTTGACATGCTCATCCGCTGACGACTGAGAACCGACGGCTGCTGAATCGTCGCCCGCGCCGCTACAGGGCGCGGGGCAGGCCGAGGTCCGGTGGGAGCAGCGTTGCGACTGCCAGCCACCAGCGCAGGCAGATTGGCGCGAGCGTCGAGCCGCTCAGAGCGAGTGCGTCGGCTGTGAGCGTGTTCGGTGCGAGCGTCTGGAGCCGGGTGGCGAGCAGGATCAGCAGCCCCAGGCCGGCCGTCCCTTCCAACAGGCCGAACGCCAGCCCGAACAGCCGATCTGCCACGCCGAGACCGGGCAAACGCAGCGCCCCACGGGCGAAGCCGGCCAGGAGGGCTGCCAGCGCGGTGACGCCGATGAGGATCAGCAGATAGGCTGCCTCATCGAGCAGCGGCACCCGCCCGACCTCTTCGGCCAGGATATCGGCAAGCGCCAGGCTGTGCCGGCCGGCCAGCACCAACCCGGCCCCCAGCCCAACGAGGGTCACGATCTCACGGACGAAGCCGCGCCGCCCGGCGTTCATCACGACGACGATCAGCGCGATGCCAAGCAAGACATCCAGCCAGTGCCAGCCGGCCGCCACGCTGTCGAGGGCGTCGGGGTTCAGGCGGATTGGCCCGGACACCAGCCAGGTCGGCAACGATGCCGAGGCCCACGGCGTGAGCCATGCCTGAACCCTGGCTCGAGCCCATAGTAGCAGCCACGTCGGGAGCCAACCCTCGAACCAGGGCGCGCTCCACGTCCAGAGCCACGTCCAGAGCCAGGTCCAGAGCCAGGATGCGAGCGGGGATGTGGAGAGGTCGGGCATCGGCGGATAACGCCTCCGATTCGGCTAACGGCTGTCGTGGTGAGCGGTCGCGCGATCGGTGCTCCAGCCTTGACGCCGACCCACATATGGTGACTGCTCCGGCACGCGCATCTACCGGTCCATCATCTCTCAGCGACTCGAACGGCTGGCCGGGAAGACGCACCATCGGCAAGATGCGGCGCAGGCCACCAGGGGTCGATGCGCCCGAGGGTGGTGGAGGACCCGTTCATGTACGCCACCTGTCGGATGTCGCGCGGCTTACGACGCGGCGCTTGAGGTCGCTCGCGGCGCGGCTCACGGGGAGTCCGCCCGCTCGCCGGTCTGGTCGAACTTGTCCGACCGCGTGAGCCAGACGACTGCCTCTTCAACAGCCTGTTCGAGCGTCAGCGTCTGCCCCTCCGCGGCCACAACGGCGGCCTGTTCGCTGAGTGCCCGCCATGCGATCTCGAGCTGCGCGTCCCACACATCGCGGATCGGCCGCGCCCGAATCGCCCCCATTGCGGCCGTCGTGGCGGACGCAGCCGCCGCGAGACGGACCGCACGTTCCGCCTGACCCACGGTGACCGCCAGTATGGCAACCGCCGAGAGCGTGAAGGTCAACCGCCGGCGATTGCCCATCCGTCGAGCAAGCGCGATCGCTTCGAGGAGGGGGGTGCGAGCAGCCTCGAGGTCACCACGGAGCGCGAGCATATGCCCCAGATCGCTCAATGCCCACGCCAGGCCGTTGCCCTCACCGACCGCGCGGAGGATCGCCAGCGCCTCACGTGATGTCCCGATCGCGCGGTCGAGATCGCCGGTACTGTGATACGAGTTGGCCAGATTGTTCAGGAATTCGCCGACCGAGGCATGATCCCCTGCGTCGCGCGCCAGGGCAAGCCCCTCGTCGAAGAGAGCCCGCGCCGCGATCTGGCGACCCTCGATGTAGTCGAGGAACCCGCGACGACTGAGGGCTCGAGTCAACTCGGCCCGGTCGCCGAGCTCGCGCGAGATCGTCAGACATTCGTCGAGTATCTCACGAGACTTCGCGTAACGACCCTGAAAGAACTCGAGTCGCCCGAGCGTACCGAGCGCACGGGCGAGCATCCGCCGATTGCCGAGACGGCGTGCAACGGATGCGGCTTCCTCCAGCAGGCTCCGGGAAGCCGTGTACTCCCCAATCTGCATCGCCAGCGCCCCGGCCCCATGCAGCGCTCGCCCGAGCGTTGGCGCGGGCACGGCAGTGCGGGGCAGCCGCGAGATCACGTCAACCCACTCGCGCGCCTCGGCCGCATTGGCACGCGCCCACCAGAAGCGCCAGAGCGCTGCTGCAAGCCGTGCAAGCGTCTCCGCGTCACCGCGTGTCGTGGCCCAGCGCTCGACCGCCCAGAGGTTGTCGCGCTCGCGTTCGAGCCGCGAAAGCCAGGTCTGCTGGTCCGGCCCGTCGAGCTCTTGCTCGGTCCGTTCAGCTAGATCGACATAGTACGCCGCGTAGTGCGCCCGGATCGCGTCAGCTTCGCCGCATGCGGCGAGTTGCTCCAACCCGAACTCACGAAGCGTCTCGAGGAGATGCAGCCGCGGCTCACCGTCCGCTTGCTCCTCCCACCGCACCAGGCTCTTGTCGACCAGTGACGTGACCAGGTCGAGGGCAGCGAGCGGAGCGCCTGCGGTGAGCGACACGCCCGGAGCCGATGTCGGACGCGCTTGCTCGCTCGGGCCAGTATCCTCAGGTGCCAGCCCCACAGGTGCCAGCCCCACAACGACTTCGGCTGCCTCGAGCGCGCCGCCGCCGACGAACACGGCCAGGCGCCGGAAGACGGTCTGCTCGGCGGCGTCGAGGAGGTCATAGCTCCAGGCGATCGTATCGCGTAACGTTTGCTGATGAGCGGGCAGGTCGCGCGGGCCGCCGGTGAGCAACGCCAACCGGTGCTCGAGCCGGACTAGCAGCCTCATTGGCGACAGGAGCTTGATACGGGCGGCTGCGAGCTCGATCGCCAGGGGCAGCCCGTCCAACCGGCGGCAGATCTCGGCCACGGTCGAGGCATTGTCGCTCGTGACCGCGAAGTCGGGCCGGGCATCGCGCGCCCGCTCGACGAACAGGGCGACTGAGGCGTACGTCGCCAGGGCTGCGAGGCTCAAGACGTGCTCGCGGCTGGGTAGCGCCAGCGGCTCGACGACCACTTCCTTCTCACCCCGCACGTGCAGCATGGCGCGGCTGGTGATCAGGATCTTGAGGCGGTGGCAGCTTGCCAGTACGTCCGCTACCAGCGGCGCTGCCACGAGCACGTGCTCGAAGTTGTCGAGCAGGAGCAACAACTCGCGCTCACGAAGCTGATCCTTGATGGTTTCGAGAATCGGGCGTCCGGTAGCTTCCCTGATCCCAACCGCCTGGGCAATCGCCGAGCCGACCAGGGTGGGATCGAGAACGGGCGCCAGGCCAACGACTGCCACGCCATCCGCGAAGCGGCCGGCCAGATCGGCCGCCGACTGGAGCGCCAGATGCGTCTTCCCCACCCCGCCCGGCCCGGTCAACGTCAGGAGCCGAGTGTCTTCCTGCAAGAGGCGGGCGGCGATGAGCGCTCGCTCAGGATCACGGCCGATCAAGGGCGTGGGCGGCAAGGGCACACGGTCGCGGAAGGCCGCCGAGGGCGTGGCGGCGGGTGGTGTGACAGCGGGCGGTGGTCCAGCGGGCGGTGGTCCAGCGGGCGGCGTGGCGACGGGCGGCGTGGCGACGGGCGGCGTGACAGCGGGCGGTGGTCCAGCAGGCTGAGCGGTCATCGGCGCCAGCCGCCGAGCCTTGATCGCCTCATACAGCGCAGTGGTCCTGCTTTCGGGGATCGTACCCAGATCGGCTTCGAGTACTCGCACGCACTCGTCGTACTGGCGCAGTGCCGCGGCGTGCTGGCCGGCCAGCGCGTACGCCCGCATGAGGGCGCGCTGGGCCGGCTCGTGCAGAGGGTCGAGCGCTACCCAGCGGCGGGCACACTCGATCCCCGCTGCCCACGATCCTCTGGCTCGGTAGGCCCCGACGAGCGACCGTAGTACCCGCCCGAGTGTCTGCCGTAACTGCTCTCGCTGGAGGAACTGCCACTCGTCCCAGGCGGCGCTGTTTGGGAGCGTGAATCCCGCCAGAAAGTCGGCGGCGTGGAGACTGGCCGCCTCGGTCAGATGTTCGAACTGCTCGGAGTCTGGCGACGGTGTATCCGTGGGGGTCAGGCCGGCTGTGGCATGTTGCTCGAACGCCCGACTGTCGAGCCAGAGATTGGCCGCAGGGGACAGGCAAAGCGTATCGCCGTCGGTCACCAGGACGTCGTCCCCCAGCACCTCAGTCAAGCGGTGGAGGGTCCGGCGCAAGCGGCCCCGCGCTTCTGGCTCATCGCTGTCGGGCCAGAGCAACGCCGCCAGGCTATCCCGCCCGTGCGGGCGATCGGTCACCGCAAGGTAGACCAGAAGCGCGACCGCGCGGCGTAGGGTCAATGCGACAGGACGGCCGTCGCGCTCGAGGCGGGGCGGGCCGAGGACCAGTAGCCGTCTAGGCCCCATGGGTTGCCTCCGGCTGACACCCTGATAGTAGCCAAACTGCCAGGTAGATCAAAGAGACGCGCCGGTGGACGCCTCAAGGGACGGTGCGTGGACGGCCATCGCTCAGACTGCCTTCTGTACGCGGGAATGCGGCAGCGCACAGCCGCCAGGACTGACGTCACGAAGGAAGGGGGCAATTCGATGCCGCTGTATATGGACGTGCATCACAAGGTCGACGGACTGACCGCGAAGGCGATTGCGGACGCGCACGCGCGGGACGTTGCGGCGCAGGATGCTCACGGCGTGAGCTACCTGAAGTATTGGTTCGACGAGGGCACCGGCAGGGTCTTCTGCCTGGTATCAGCCCCGAGCAAGGAGGCGGCTACGTCGGTGCACCGCGAGGCGCATGGGCTCGTCGCGGACGAGCTTATCCAGGTGGCTGAGGGCTGCTAGGAGCGTGGGTCACGCCGCACATGGCTGGAGAGCCCCCACCCCCTACCCGTCCCCTGTGCGCGGGAGAGGGGCGGCTGATCCGAAAGTGCCGAGGCTCAGTCACTGGTGGCGTGGCCCACTCGCCAGCCCCGGAGCTACGGCGCGGTCCGTGCAGAGCGGGCCGCGCACGGTTGGACGAGGACGACGAGGACACGGTCTACGAGGAGGCCGACATGCAGACCTGGACCCCTGACCCAACGTTCTACCCCACGGCGAAGTCGGCGATGGATGCGCCGCGCGAACAGCTCGGCTACGTCGCGATCCTCAATCCGAATGGTGCCAACCGCCCGGATGCGCTCGGGGTGCTCGACCTCGACCCGGCGTCCGCGCGCTACGGCCAGCTCGTCGGACGGCTGGACCTCCCGCATGTCGGCGACGAACTGCATCACTTCGGCTGGAACGCGTGCAGCGCCGCGCTCTGCCCGAACATGCCCCATCCGCACGTCGAGCGGCGGTACCTGCTGGTGCCGGGGCTACGCTCTTCGCGCATGTACGTGGTCGACACGAAGCCAGACCCACGTCAGCCCCGCATCGTCGAGACGATCGAGCCGGCCGAACTGATGAAGAAGAGCGGCTACAGCCGGCCCCACACGATCCACTGCGGCCCGGACGCGATCTACGTGAGCGCGCTTGGCGCACCGGATGGAGACGGCCCCGGCGGCATCTTCTTGATGGACCACAAGACGTTCAAGATCAAGGGCTCCTGGGAGAAGGACCACGGCCCACAAGACCTGTCCTACGACTTCTGGTGGCATCTCGGCCACGACGTCATGATCACCAGCGAGTGGGGCACACCGAACATGGTCGAAGCCGGCGTGAACCCGGAGTTGCTCCTGGGCGCGAAATACGGCCATCAACTCCACGTCTGGGATCTACGCAAGCGCCGCCACGTTCAGGCTCTTGACCTCGGCGCCGAGCACCAGATGGCCCTCGAACTGCGCCCCTCCCACGATCCGAACAAGCAGTACGGCTTCGTGGGTGTGGTTACGAGCCTGAAAGACCTGTCGGCCTCGATCTGGGTGTGGTATCGCGAGGGTACGGCCTGGGCGATCCGGAAGGTGATCGAGATCCCGGCCGAGCCGGCCGACCCATCCCTACTCCCGCCGATCCTGCAAGGCTTCGGCGCCGTCCCGCCGCTGGTAACGGACATCAACCTGAGCCTGGACGACCGCTTCCTCTACGTGTCCTGCTGGGGGACCGGCGAGTTTCAGCAGTACGATGTCTCCGACCCGTTCGCACCCAGGCTGATCGGCTCGGTCCACCTGGGTGGAATCGTGCGTCAGGCGGCCCACCCCAAGAGCGGCCCGCTCAACGGCGGCCCGCAGATGGTCGAGCTCAGCCGCGACGGCCGCCGGATCTACCTCACCAACTCCCTGTACGCCGCGTGGGACGCCCAGTTCTACCCGGAGGGTATCCGGGGCTGGGCCGTCAAGCTGGACGCGCAGCCGGGCGGCGGCATGCAGGTAGACCCTGACTTCTACGTCGACTTCGGCGCGGAGCGGCCACACCAGATCCGGTTGCAGGGCGGCGACTCGTCGTCGGACTCCTACTGTTATCCGAACCTGAACTAGCGCCGCATCAGACCACACTCAGGCGAGGTTGGCGGGAATGTCCGAGAAGCGGATTCCCGCCAGCCTGTCCTGGGCGTGCGTGAGCGCCTCATCGTCGTTCGCGGGGGAGCGGCGGGGATGTCGGGGGCTCCCGGCCGGCTGGCCCAACACCCACCGCCCCTGGGGGATGTCATGTGGAGGATGTCATGAGCGAGCATGTAGCGTGGCTCTCGCTGGCCCTGCTCGGGGCATTTCACGGGCTCAACCCTGGCATGGGCTGGCTGTTCGCCGTCGCGCTGGGGCTTCAGGAGGGCAGCCGCGCTGCGGTCGTGCGGGCGTTTGGCCCGATCGCCGTGGGTCATGCGCTTGCCATTGTCGTGGTCGTCCTGCTGGTGGGTGGCGCCCAGTTGGTCGTTGCGCCGGAGACGCTGCGGTACGTAGCGGCAATCGGGTTGGTGACGTTCGGGCTGGTCAAGCTGCTGGGCCGCGGGACGCACCCCCGCTGGGTCGGCATGCGAGTGACGCCGCGCGAACTGGCTGGCTGGTCGTTTTTGATGGCGACGGCCCACGGCGCCGGGCTGATGCTGGTGCCAATCGTGTCGTACCTCTCGCCCGGCGCCGGGCCGCACGCCGCGCACATGGCGCATGCGGCCGCTCAATCGACCGCTGTCGAGTCCACCGGCATGCTGACCACAACCACTAGCCTGCCCATCACCGAACTGATGGCTGTGGGCGTTCATACCGTCGCCATGTTCGTGGTGATGGCAGCACTCGCGCTGCTGGTCTTCGACCGGCTCGGTCTGGCCATCCTGCGGCGGGCCTGGCTCAACGTCGACCGGCTGTGGGCGGGGGCGCTCGTGGTTGTTGGCGCGCTCACCTTTGTGGTGTAAAGGAGGCCTGGTGTGGAGTAGGGGGAGCCTGGGCAGGGGCATTTGGTGCATCTGACGACGCGGGTAGACCGTACAATAGGGACGTGACCGCCAGCCCGCTGCCCGACGCAACTCCCCCAGGCACCCCGTTCGACGTGACTCCCCCCAACGCCGTATCGCAGCAAGACGCGGCCTCCCTGGCAGCAGCGGCCGCGATGGTCGATGTCACGGACGCCGCCGCTCCGTCCTCCCTGGCCGACGAGGACGTCGTGATCCGGCGGCTCCGCCGGACACGCGCCCTCCTCTGGGCGGCCGTGGGCGTCATGGTCGTGGGCTGGCTGTTTCTGGCGGGCGGGCTGGATAGCATCCGCTCGCTGGTCGCGCCCGCGCCGTCAGCGCCGGTCTCAGCCGATATCGGGCAGCCTGCACCACCTCTGACGCTCCCCCTGGCCGGCGGCGGCGACGTGGATCTCGCCAGCTACCGTGGCCAGGTGGTGCTGGTGAACTTCTGGGCCACCTGGTGCCCGCCCTGCAAGGCCGAGATGCCAGACCTGGAGCGGGTATATCAGCGGCACCGCGACCGTGGGTTCGCCGTGTTGGCCGTGGATCTTCAGGAGAAGGATGAGGACGTGCTGGCCTTCCTGCGCGAGATGCAGGTGAGCTACCCTTCGGCCATCGACCGAACGGGCGAGGCTGCCCGAGCGTGGCGCGCGACGGGTCTGCCCACATCGTTCCTGATCGACCGGGACGGCATCATCCGCGACGTGCGGCTCGGCGCTTACACGGAGTCGACGATCGAGGAGCGGCTGGCGCCCCTGCTCGGCCCGTAGCCTCAGGCGACCCGCTGGCCTTCCTCGACGACGACCCAGCCATCCTTGACCACCCCCTGGATCGCCTCGCCGCTCATCTGATGCGGCAGGTGGACGTAACTTGGGGCGTTCAATAACAGCAGGTCCGCGCGCTTGCCCGGCTCCAGGCTCCCGACGTCGTCGCCCAGCCCGCTGGCATAGGCGGCGTTGACCGTCGCAGCGACCAGCGCCTCGGAAGGCGTGAGCCCAAGCTCGGCGACGGCTAGCTGAATCGCGTCGAGGGTGGACGGGGCGCGACCGCCAGCCGGGCCATAGCCGGTCCCGAGCGCAAGCGGGACGCCGAGCTCGATCAGCCGTCTGGCCGTCTGCCGCCAGGTAACGGATGGGGCGATCTGGCCCGGCAGCAGCACGACGACGGCCGCCATGTCGGCCAGCCGCGTCAGATCCGCCTCGTCCGGCGCATCGAGCAGCACGACGCTCTCCACGCCCATCTCCGCGGCCAGCCCGAGCGCTCCCGGGCGGTGACTCGTGCCGAGGTCCAGGCGTGGCAGCAGCCCGTTCGCACGCCCGGCCCGCAACAATCGCCACAGGTGTTCGAGGCTCAACTCGTCGCGACCGGAGACCACGGCAAGAGTCGTTGCCAGTTCGTCGTCGGCGATGTCGGGGATCAAGTCGTGGGCCACCAGTTCGACGTATTCACCAATCGCATCGGCATACTCAGTCGGGATCGTCGCGCCCACCCGGAAGCTCCCCACCACGGTGAGCGGTCCGACGTCGGTCATGCCTTGAACGGCCCGCAGCAGCTTGACCTCATCGTCAGGGTCGAGGCCATACCCGCTGGTCAGGGCAAGGGCGGTCGTCCCCCGCAGCAAGATGGCGTCCAGATGCTGCCAGAGGCGTGCAACGATGTCGTGCTCGGACGCATCGCGAACGTCGCGAACGACCGCGACCCGCCCCGGCGCGCCCGACCGAGCCAATGCTGGCCCAGCGTTCTCGGCCGCTTCACCGGCAATGACGGCGTGCGCGTATGCATCGACGAAGCCCGGCACGACGATAAGTCCGCTCGCGTCGAGCACGCGTGCTCGCGACGAGAGATCGACGCTCGAACGAATACGGTCGGTCGGGCCAACCGCCAGGATTCGGCCATCGCCGCCGATGGCGATAGCGCCGTCGCGAATCAAGCCCGGGTCACTCTGCCAGAGGCCACCGCGCGGACCGTCACCGTACACCGATCCGAGCGTGACGAGCTCGGCGGCGTGCTCCACCAGGAGGGTAGCGCGGTCAGCGGGAAGCACGGCCGGCCGCTCGCGGGTGACTTCTACAAGCATCATCCTGTCCTGTTGGCGTGCGCGTTAGCGTGCGCGTTGACGTGCGCGGCGCGAGGCTGGCGCGGCGCGATGCGGCGTGGCATCTGCCAATCAGAACGGGAGAGACGTGCATCAAGGGTCGATCTGGGGGTGGCATCGACCTCTTGATGAAGCGCGGCTCGGACACGCCGCCATTGTACGCTCAGCGGCCTGCCCCGGCCACAGCCGAGAGTGGGCTGCGCTGCCTGCTCTCGCCTCCAACCTGGCATCTGGCAGGCCCCCTGTATCTGGCAGGCCCCCTGTATCTGGCACGCCCCCTGCATCTTGTCGCGAGCGGCTGGCTGTCACCTGGGCCATTCAGGAAGTGCGGGACGCCAGGAGCGGGGCAGACGATGGTCATGGTGACGGCGCTGGTCCAGTGCGCGGTGGTGGACGACCGTGGCCGCCGCGCCACCCTCTCCGACCTCGACGTCGACCTGTTTGACGGCGAGTACCCGCCCGTCAACGGGCTCGTCTTCCATCATCGCGGCCGGCACTCACTGCTGCCGTGGTCTTCCGTGAAACAGCTTGGCGACCTGGTCCGTGTCGACGACCTGTCCCACGCCACTCCCTACTCGCCAGGCCGGCTGGCGCGGCGAGTCCTCGTCGTGCGGGACATCCTGGATGCCCTCGTCCTCGACCTGGCCAGGGAGCGTGCCGTCCGCATCAACGACGTCTGGTTGCGGCTGGACGGCTGGCAGCAGGGCGGCTATGACGGCGGGCGCTGTGTGGTGGCTGCCGCCGACATCAGTGCCCGCGCCATCATCCGCCGGATCATGCCCGCCCGCTTCAGGCACGGCCGGCTCGGGCGCCATCGCCCTGACGGACTGGTGGACTGGCGCGACGTCGAACTGCTGCTCGGCGAGCCAAACCGGACCATCGAGGGCCGCACAGTCGATGGGCAACTCCTCACGCCGCGCGTCGCTCGGTTGACGCCAGCCCAGATCGCCGATCTGGCCGAAGCGCTTCCGTACCTGCACGCCACCGAGTTGCTGAATATCTTGCCGGTCGAGCTTGCCGCCGACGTCTTCGAACTCCTCTGGCCAGAGCGTCAAGTCCAGGTGATAGGCGAGCTATCGGAGATGCGCGCGCTCCGCCTGCTCGCGGACATTGCGCCGGATCATGCGACCGACGTTCTGGCTCGGCTCCCCCTGCATAACGCTCGCCGCTTCCTCGAACGCCTGCCGCGCTCACGGGCGGCTCTGGTGGAGGACTTGCTCCAGTATCCCCACGATACCGCGGGCGGCATCATGACCAATGAGGTTGTCGTCGTGCCGGTCGGCCTGACCGTCGCTCAGACGATCGGCGCCATCCGGCCCCAGATTGCGCGCCCGGACCTGGTCTACTATGTCTACGTCGTTCGGGATCTGGCGTCGCGCCGCCTGGAAGGGGTGGTGACGCTGCGCGATCTGCTGCTCGCCGAGCCCGCGCAACCGGTCCGTGAGGTCATGCAACCGCACCTCGTCTCGGCACGGGCGTTCGAGCCGGCGCGCGCGGTCGCCTACCGCCTGGCCGACAACCAGCTCAACGCCTTACCGGTCGAGAGTGAAGACGGCCGCCTACTGGGTATCGTCACCATCGACAACGCCGTCAGCCAGATCGCGCCTGAGACGCTCCGGAAAGACATCCCCCGAGTGTTCACCTGATGCCCCGTCCCGCTCACGCGCGATCCGGCACCGGCCCTGAGGAGCACCGCCCTTCACTCAAGGACCGGCCGCGCCCCAACACTGCCGTGGCAGCAGCCAGGCACGCGCCGCTCCCGCTACCCGCTACCCCGCCCGGGCGAGGGGTCCGGCTCATCATTCGTGGCCGCCCGATGATGTTCCGCCGGCTCCATGCGCCATCGCACGGCCTCATGGGCCTGCTTGCGATCCTCGGGCCGGGCCTGATCGCGGCGACGGCCGGCGACGACGCCGGCGGCATCGCGACCTACGCCTCGGTTGGCGCGAAGTATGGCTACGACCTGCTCTGGATGATGATTCCGATCACGATCTCGCTGGCAGTCGTTCAGGAGATGGCCATGCGCCTCGGAGCGGCCACCGGACGCGGCCTGCTCGATCTGGTGCGCGAGCGCTTCGGGATCGGCTGGGCGCTCCTGGCCGTCGGGGTCGTCCTGCTGGCGAACGGCGGCGTCATCATCACCGAGTTTGTGGGCGTCGGGGCGGCGCTCGAATTGTTCGGGGTGTCCAGGTACCTGGCCGTCCCACTTGCAGCGGTGCTGGTCTGGTGGCTGGTCGTGAAGGGTAATTACCACCAGGTCGAGATGGTCTTCCTCGCAATGACGATCGTCTTCTTCGCCTACCCGGTCGCCGCGATCCTGGCCAGTCCGGACTGGAGTGAAGTTGCCGTGAAGACCGTGGTGCCAACTATCAAGGCCGACCCGGCGTACTTGATGCTGTTCGTGGCGACGGTCGGCACCACGATCACGCCGTACATGCAGTTGTTCGCGCAGTCCTCCACGGTCGAGCGGGGGGTAGCGCGCCGCTCGTACGGCCCGGAGCGGATCGACGCCTGGACCGGTGCGGTCTTCGGCAACCTGGTCTCCTACTTCATCATCGTGGCCACCGCTGCGACGCTCCATGCAGCCGGTCAGACCGAGATCGCATCGGCGGCCCAGGCGGCGCAGGCACTTGTGCCGGTCGCCGGCCGGAATGCTGGCCTGCTGTTCGCTATCGGGCTACTGGGGGCGTCGCTGCTCGCGGCGGGCGTGCTGCCAGTCGCGACAGCCTATAGCGTGGCCGAGGCGTTCGGGTTCCGCAAGGGCGTGAACCTGGACTACCGTCGGGCGCCGATCTTCGTCAGCCTGTTCACCGGGTTGGTCGCCGTTGGAGCACTGGTCGCGCTGATTCCGGGCCTACCGGTGATCGGGCTGCTCGTCGCGATCCAGGTGCTCAATGCGATGCTGCTGCCGGTCATCCTGTTCTTCATTCTCCGTCTGAGCGACAATCGGGGCCTGATGGGGCATCTGGTGAACGGCCGGGTGCTGCACGTCGTCGCCTGGATGACGGCCATCGTCGTCAGCTTCCTCACGCTCTTGATGCTCGTCAACCTCGTTCTTCAGGCATTTGACCTGGACGTGTTCAGCCTGCTGGGCCTGGGAGGTGCGTGAGGCGAGACCCTCACGCGCCAGCTGCGTCGTGGCACGGACCCCCAGGGGAGACACGCCAGGGGAGACAGACCCGGCCGGGAGTGGATCTGCGACGCCCAGCCCAGTCGAGGTCGACACGCCACAGTCGCCAGATCTTTGGCCCGATCGCGGCAGCCGCCCGGCCCTCAGCGTGAGCCAGGACGCCGTTCGGAGGCTACCGACGTGACTCCTGACAGCCCGCCGGAGCTGGCTCGGCCAGAAGGTAGTCCGCCTCACCCCCGCACATCAGGACAGTCGCCCCTGGGCGTTGCCCTGAAGCACTCGTACGATCGGGACGCGCGGAGACGGCGACGGATCCGCGTGCTCGTGTACTGGTGTTTGTTGCCGAGGCAAGCAGGAGGCCTCCCATGAAAGTCCTGGTACCGTATGACGGTCAGGAGCTCGCCGAGCAGGCCGCGGTGATGGCGCTCGAACTGCTGGCGCAGCATCGCCTGGATCTGACGATCTTACGTGTCGTCCCGAGCGAGGAGTATGTCCCCCGCGCTCGGGAGGAGGTGATGGCCATGTCGCGGCGCCTCGAGACGGCGCCGGCCGGGGTGGACGGTCAGGTCGTCATCGGGCGGCCCGACGAACGGATCGTCGCGTACGCCGACGAGCACGGTATGGACGCGATTGCCATGTCGACGCACGGCCGCCCGATGCTCGCGCGGATGCTCGTCGGGAGCGTGACCGACCGGGTGATTCGGACTGCCACTGCCCCCGTCCTCGTCTTTCATCCGCCGACCATGTCGATCGATCGCCTCTCGCCGCCGGCCGGCCGCCGGCTGCGGGTGCTCGTGCCGCTCGACGGCTCGGACATCGCCGAAGAAGCGGCGCTCATGGCCGCCCGACTCCTTCGCCCTGAGTGCGTCGAGATGACGCTCTGCTCGGTGCTCGAATCGCTCGAGTTCGAGCGGGAGTCGATGGCGATCGTCCTCGACCGGGTAGCCGAGCGGCTCGGCGACCTCGGCGTCGCTGTGACGACGATCGTTGGTGAAGGAGACCCGACGGACGAGATCGGGCGCCTGGCTGTCGAAGGCGCATACGATGTGATCGCTGTGTCGACACATGGCCGTTCGGCACTCTCGCGAATGCTCGTCGGCAGCGTGGCGGATCGTCTCATTCGGACGTCGGAGATCCCGCTGCTGGTGATCCAGCCGGCGGCTATGGACGTGCCGTACGACCCGGTGAGTGGCGAGGACGTCGACCCCGAGCGAACGCCTTACACTAGCGAGTACCACGGGCGAACGTTCTACTTTGTCGGGTTCGGGACGAAGCAGGCGTTCGACGGCGATCCGGAAGCCTACGTGGGCAGGCGGCAGGCGAAGATCACGCGCTTCCCATCCCCATACGAGGGCTTCGCACGCGCACCATCGTATCTGGGGGAGCCCGTCCCCGACCGGGAGTGAGAATCGCACACTCGCGTGACCAGCCACGGCCAACCAGGTCTCACGATCCTCCCGTAGCCACGGCATGCGTATGTGGGCGGTGCGCCGCGCTCGAAGCCGAAGGCGTCGCTGAAGAGCACCGCTCCACACGCATGCAGGCGGCGCGGTGCGGTTCGCCTTCCACTCCCCGAGCACGATAGCCGCTCCACGCGCATCCGGGCGGCGCGTGGGGTAGGCTACGGGCATGACCGATCTCGTGCTCTATGCCAGCGGCCACGGCTTCGGCCACGCCGTCCGTTGTTCGCTGTTGTGCCGGGCGCTGCTGGATGCCGCGCCCGGGCTGGTTATCGACGTTCGGACGCCAGCGCCGGCCTGGATCTTCCCGCCGGGCGTGACGGTGCGGCCGCGCACCCTGGATGTCGGCGTGGTTCAGGCGAGCAGCCTCGACGTCGATCCCGGCGCCACCCTTACACGTTACGCCGCGCTCGTCGACGGCGAGGCTGAACGGATTGCCAGTGAGGCGGCCGAGGTCCGTCAGTCCGGCGCGCGGGCCGTCCTGGCAGACATCTCGTCGGCGGCGTTCGCGATCGCGGCGAGCGCGGGTGTACCGGGCCTCGGGTTGGCGAACTTCTCCTGGGACTGGATCTACGCGCCGTACGTGGCCGAGGCGCCGCGACACGCGCCGCTCCTCGATCGCCTCCGAGAGCAGTACGGGCAGGCGACACGCCTCTTCCGGCTCCCCTTCCACGGCGATCTCTCGGCATTCCCCTGCATCGAGGATGTCCCGTTGATCGCGCGCCGCTCCACCGCCGACCGA
Source organism: Chloroflexota bacterium (assembly GCA_020845495.1). The sequence goes on along the minus strand of JADLFM010000100.1, from coordinate 36,716 downwards.
TCCGAGACGCGGCGGCGCTTCGGGCTGCCGCTCGAAGCGCCGCTTGTTCTCTTCAGCTTCGGCGGGCACGCCAACAGCGGGCCGGATGCTGAGCGGCTCGCTCAACTGCCCGGGTATGCCTTCGCTATGACCGGCGCGAATACAACGTTTCGCGCGCCGGCCTCGGTCCCGCGTGACGACCGTCATGGCACACGGGTTGACGATGGAGACGCGGGCGGGCAACGTGCCGTCACTCGGGGGACAGACAAGAGAGCGGCGGACCACGCTGAGGGCGCCGTTGTGGCCAGCCGAGCCGGGCCAAACGTGTTCGTGCTGCCGCCCCTCGGCGAGGAGTACGTCGATGTGCTGGCTGCCAGCGACGCCGTCATTACCAAGCCTGGGTTCGGGATCGTCGCCGACTGCCTGGCGAACCGGGTGCCGGTACTGTACGTCTCCCGCGAAGGCTTCCGCGAGGAGCCGCTCCTCGTACGGGCGTTGGAGACGGAAGGACGCGCCGTCCCGCTCGCCCGCGCGGCGCTCGACTGCCTGGACCTTGGACCGGCCCTCGCACGGCTGGCCGAGTGCGAGCAGCCGTGGACGACGCGCCCCCTCGATGGCGCGCCACAGATCGCGCGCCGCATCCTCGACAGCGTCGGCTAGACGGTCGGAACCAGACCCCGGCCAGTGCGCCCTGACAGCCAACTAACGACCTCCCGACGAAGCATCGTCGATCCGGGGATGTTCCGGCCCTCCTACGAAGTCCGCCAATCATGCGGCCGCGTCCGAATCCGTCGACCCGTGGCAGTTCCGCGGCGCTCCTGCATCACTGCGGCGCTCCCGCATCATCCATGAGTCGGCGCGAGCCGTCCGGTGATTGCGGCCGTACCAGATGGAGTTGGCAGGCCGTCACCGGCTCACTCTTTCATCGTCGGGTGCGCTGCGAATGCCAGTGCCGGGCGGCCGGGTTCGGCCGAGCTCGCCGGTCAGGGACGGATGTGGCATGGGGCCTGGAGGACAGGCCGAGTGACCATGGCAGCCGCGAGCCCCTCCGGGCCGCGCGCCGAGAGGAGGCCATATACCTCGTTCAGTCGAAGCTCCAGGGGCGTCCGCGATGGTCCATAGTCGCGGTCCGGCCAGAACTGCTTCCAGACAGCCGCCTCGCTGCGATACGCCGCGATCTCGTCGCCCGAGCACGTCGCGCCAACCTGGGCCTGTGAGGCATGCTCGATGAGATGCGCCAGGACCGCCGCCAGGGCGCGCGGGTCTTCGCTCTGAAGTTCGCGATTGACGACGATCGCGTGCGCCTCCGGCCGGTACTGGCCGATGCCACCGTCGAGCAGCGGCCCGTAGCCGAACGTCAGCCCGAGGTTGATGGCCGTGGTGCGAAGCTCTCGGCCGAGCGATTGTTCCTCCTCACCCTGGACCGCCCCCAACTGTTGCCAGGCCAGCATCAGCGCGCACTCCACGCCGTCATACTCTCCCCACTGTTGCCCGCAGAGCGGTGAACGCTGCTGGACGTGCTCCGCACCCCGCGAACTGGGCACGGCGGCCGCTGGAACGGCCGGGCCGAGCACGCTCGACGCTACCAGCACGATTACTGCCAGACCTAGACTTCGTGTGCGTCCGAGCACGAACGCACCTCCTTCGAGAATGCTCGAGGTCTCGCTTTGATTGTCGGCCGTAGGCTGGGTATCGAACAGTCGCGGAGAGTCGGCGCCGCTCCCCCACCGCGCGTGTCCAGGCGCTCGTTTCACATGTCGGCGTGTGGACGTTTCTGGGGTCAGCGCCTGTGGTAGAGTCGACGCGTGCGGAGCCGCCAGCAGGATCTAGGGCGCCGCGATCTTGGAGGAACAGCCTGATGGAGCTGAGGGACGTCGAGGTCACCGTCATCGAGATCGACAGCGATGGCGACGGTTTGAGCGACGAAGAGCTCGTCATTGTCGAGGACACGGAAAGCTAACAACGCCTACACCTGATTGGTGCTCCGATGGGCCGGCGGTCCGGCCCCGCCCGTAACGCCATCATCGTGGGGTATCTCGGATGGCTGAGCGGGCCAGATCACACCCCCTGGGTGACAGAGATGAGGGCTGCCCGGCCCCCTCCGAACGGCTCGGGCGTCTGGTATACTTCGCGCTGGTTCCGGCCCGCCTGGGAGCCGGGGTCGGGAGAGGTCGCATAGCCTGGCCTAGTGCGCGCGACTGGAAATCGCGTACTCCTCCGGGAGTCGAGGGTTCGAATCCCTCCCTCTCCGCCATCCGCGCCAGGGCCGCCCGGACGCCGCCCGCCGTCGTCATAGCGGGTGTTCCGAGGTCACGGCCGTACTGGGGGAAGTGTCGGAACTGGCAGACGAGCGTGACTTAGGATCACGTGCCCGAGAGGGCGTAGGGGTTCGAGTCCCCTCTTCCCCACCATGATGGCCCCTCGCCGAGGGGTCGAACCTGTGTAGGCAAACTTCTCGATGCCAGGGCAGACCTTCAAAGAGCATCGGAGCGGTAACTGTCCGGTCGGCGGGCATCCGTCCGGCTCATTTGCGCGTGGTAAGCGCGTCGACGGCTCCGTCCCGTCGCCAGCGGGTCCGGCGTTCCCGCAATGAGACGGATATGAGCATCATCGTTACGGCGCGTCGGCAGCCGCCGCCGGATCAGCTCGAACGTGCCATTGACGCCTTCCGCCAGTCCTGGGGAGAGGGGCCGGGACGCGCTCGACGTACGGCGCGGGTGTTCGCCCGGCTCGGCGAGTCCACCGACCTGCTTGGCGTTGGCGAGTGGGATAGCGTCGAGGATTACGAGGCTCACCGCCGCTCCCCGCGCTTCGCGGATGCGGCCGCTGCGTTAGACGGACTGGCCCACGTCCGCTATTTTGAACGGCTCACGGCTTTCGAGCGGGTTCTCGAGCCGGTCGGCGTCGTCGCGTGTGCGCTCATCGATGCCCGGCCCGACACGGCGGGACCGGTCGAGGCGTTCGCGCGCGGCCAGGGTCGCGACGAGATGCTGGCCGTGCCGGGCCTCCGGTTTCACCTCGTCGGGCGCGACCTCACTGACTCATTCCGCTTCCTGGTGGTCCACGGTTGGCGAGATCTCGCCGACCTGGAAGCGTTTCGACGGGGCATCAGCGGCGAGCACCAGGCGATCTTCGCGAGCTTCGGCGCCACGATCGAGCGCTTCACGGCGACGATCGTGGCCGAGTTTGGCTACGCGGAGCGAGCGGCGCGCCGGGCCTGACCGCTCCCGGCTAGACCGATGTCCGCGTCTCCTCGGGTGGCGGCTCGCGGGTGGCGGCCAGTCGCGACCTGCCACGCTGCACCCATGTTGCCTGACATGAGCCTGCGCCCCTTGCCATAATCGTCCCCGCCCCACGCACGCTCCGCGCCTGTCCATTGAGACAACGCCCGCGGAGACCATGTCCGCCGAGGGGGAGCCTGGCACGGATGGACGACGAGCACCGCACGCACGATCTGCACGCCGAACCGCCCAGTCGAGCGGCTCGACCGGGTGGCCTGCGCGCGCAGTACGAGGCGCTCAAGCGGCAGCATCCCCGGCGGATCCTCCTCTTTCAGCTTGGCGATTTCTACGAGACGTTCGAGACCGACGCCCGAATTGTGGCGCGAGTCTGTGACGTCGCCCTGACCTCGAAAGAGCTGAGCCGAGGCGACCGCGTCCCGCTGGCCGGCGTGCCAGTTGCGCGGGCCGAGCCACACATCGGCAAACTGGTGAGCGCCGGCTATCACGTCGCGATCTGCGACCAGACGTCCGAGCCGGGCAAGGGACTGGTCGAGCGGCAGGTGACCCGCATCGTCACGCCCGGCACCGTCGCCGAGCCGGGCCTCGTCTCCCCGAGCGAGAACAACCTGCTCGCGGCAGTCTGCCAGGGCCGCCACGCCGTCGGACTGGCGACCGTCGACGTGACCACCGGCGAGGTCCTCGCGACGACCATTGAAGGGCCGGATTCTGAGGCATCGCTCGTAAGCGAGCTTCAACGGCTCACACCGGCCGAATGCCTCATCGTCGAAGGGACCGCGCTGGCGGCACCGGGCAACGGGCAGGTGACCCCCCAGGCTGCCGGCCGCTTTGACCCCGCGGCCGCCGACGAGCGGCTACGCCGCCTCTACGGGGTCGGCTCATTGGCCGGTTTCGGCCTCGCTGCCGGTTCGCCGGCGCTGGCCGCCCTCGGTGCGCTCGTCGACTACGTGGGTGAGGCAAATTATCGCCTGCTGGCATCCCTCCGCGAGCCGCGCACGTACGCCACAGGGGCGTACCTTGGCCTCGATCCGACCACCCGCCGCAACCTGGAGTTGACCCGGACGACACGCGAGAGGCAGGCGCGCGGGAGCCTCCTCCATGCCGTCGACCGCACCCGTACCCCGATGGGGGCGCGACGGTTGCGGACCCTGCTGGGCCAGCCGCTGCTGGACCGGGCAGCGTTGGAACGGAGGCTCGACGCCGTCGCGTGGCTCGTGGCTGATGCGTCGCTGCGGGGACGGGTCCGCGCTGCCCTCGGGCGGCTCGGGGACGTCGAGCGGTTGGTCGGGCGGGTGCGCCAGCAGACCGCCACGCCCCGCGACCTCCTGACGCTCGGCGCGGCCCTCCGCGCGCTGCCATCACTCCGCCAGGATCTCGAAGGCCCAGCCACGAACGCCGCAGCCGGCGTAGCCGGGCAGCCAGGCGTAGCCGGGCAGCCAGGCGTAGCCGGGCAGCCAGGCAGCCCGTCGCTTCGGGATGACCTCGGGGGCGCCGGGCTAGACAGCTCCGCCCGATCCGACCTGCTCGTGACGTTGGCGGCCCGGCTCGACGACTGCCCGACCATCTCGGATTCGATCGAGAGCGCCGTCGCCGAGCCAGGTGGCGCTCGCCTGATTCAGCCGGGCTACAGCGCGGAGCTTGACGAGCTCCTGGCGGGCATGACCGAGGCCCGCCGCTGGCTCGCGAACCTCGAGCGACGGGAGCGCGAGCGGACCGGCATCCGCTCGCTGAAAGTCGGCTACAACCGGGTCTTCGGCTACTACCTGGAGGTCACCCGCCCGAACGCTCCGAACGTCCCGCCCGACTACCAGCGTCGTCAGACCCTGGTGAATGCCGAACGCTTCGTGACGCCGGAACTGAAGGAGCGTGAGGCGCTGATTCTGACCGCCGAGGCGCGCGTCGAAGAGCTAGAGCGCGAGCTCTTCCTGGCGCTGCTACGCCGAATCGCCGAGCGGGCCGCCGCGCTGCTTCGCATGGCCGACGCGATCGCCGATCTCGACGTCCTGGCGTCGCTGGCCGATCTTGCTGCCGACCGCGCCTGGGTCCGACCATCGTTCGTGGACGGTGACACGCTCGAGATCGAAGCCGGTCGCCATCCGGTCCTCGAGGCCATCGTGCCGCCCGGCGAGGTCGTCCCCAGCGACTGCCGGCTGGGCGGGGCATCTGGACGGGCGCTGATCGTGACCGGCCCGAACATGGGTGGCAAGTCCACCTATCTTCGGATGGTCGCGCTCGTCGTGCTGCTGGCTCAGATCGGAAGCTTCGTGCCGGCCCGCACTGCTTGCTTCGGCCCAATTGACCGGCTCTTCACCCGCGTCGGTTCGGAGGACGATCTCGTTGCCGGCGCGAGCACGTTCCTGGTCGAGATGGCCGAGACCGCCAACATCCTTCGCCACGCGACCGCGCGCAGCCTGATCGTGCTGGACGAGGTCGGGCGCGGCACGAGCACCAACGATGGATTGGCGATCGCCCAGGCGGTGCTCGAGCATCTGCACGACGTCGTCGAGGCTCGCACGCTCTTCGCCACCCATTTCCACGAATTGACGGCGCTTGCAGACGAGCTCGAGGCCGTGCGTAACGTGACCGTCGCGGTGGACGAGCGAGATGGCGGGCTGGCGTTCCTCTACCGAGTGGTGCCGGGTGCCGCCGACCGTAGCTACGGCGTGCAGGTCGCGCGGCTGGCGGGCCTGCCGTTGCCGGTCACCGAGCGGGCGGCGTCGCTGCTCCGCGAGCGTGACGCATCCGCCTCGCTCCCCGGACCAACTCAGCCTGTGCCCGCTCCACAAGGCGGCTCCTCGCCCGGGCAGATATCGCCCGCTGCTAGTATGCCCATCGATCCCATCCCGGTCAGGCCTGGCCCGCTCGACCGCCTACACGACGTCGAGTCCCTCGATGGCGTGACTGACGTCGCCGCCAGGGCTGGCCAGGCGCCTCGCTCGGGCCTGTTCGACGGCTCTGGTGAGGTGGCGGCGCGGGTGCTCTCGGAGATACTGGCGCTGGACCTCGGCAACATGACCCCGATCCGGGCCTTGAACCTCCTCCACGAGCTTCAGGCGGCAGCCAGAGGCGCCTTGCCGTGGCCCGCGTGGATCGCGGCACTCGCGGCCGGCGAGCCGCTCGGGAGCGCCGGGCGCGGGCTACGCCAGTGGCAGCACGATCTCGAGCCTGACCCTCAGAGCGGCGGCCACGCCGGCCAACGAGACAGTGCGCATGGCCATCATCACGATGCCTGCCAGCAACTCCCGAGCGAACGCCATCTCCATCCCAGGACGGGCGGCGATCCGGAGACCGCGGTACGGCCCGAGCATGGGCCGGGGCGGCGATGAGCGCAGAGCCAGAGCGGCCGATGTTCGAGGCACCGCGCGCGCAGATTCGGGTGTTGCCGCCGGAGCTTGCCGAGCGCATCGCCGCTGGCGAGGTCGTCGAGCGGCCGGTGTCGGTGGTCAAAGAACTGGTCGACAACGCGTTGGACGCCGGGGCCACGGACGTGCGCATCGACGTGGAAGGCGGAGGCCTCAAGCTGGTCAGGGTCGCCGACGACGGCGCGGGGATACCATCCCCCGAGTTAGAACTGGCCTTTCAGCGCCACGCGACGAGCAAAATTGGCGCGGTGACGGACCTGTTAGAGATCGCGACGCTCGGCTTTCGTGGCGAAGCGCTCCCCAGCATCGCGGCCGTCGCGGAAGTGGACGTGGCGAGCAGCGTGGACGAGAGCGGCCGGGCCGCGACGCTCGGGCTTCGAGCCGGGCGGGTCGAACGGAGGGGTACGCGCGGCCGGCCACGTGGAACGACCGTCTGGGTCCGCAACTTGTTTCAGCCGCTACCGGCCCGACTCAAGTTCACCCGCAACCCGCGCGCTGAGTCGGCGGCGATCTCCCAACTGATTCGGCGCTACGCCCTGGCCCGGCCCGAGGTCCGCTTCTCGCTCGTGCTCGACGGACACCCGTCGCTGCGGACGACCGGCACGGGACGGCTGGAGTCGGCGCTGGCGGAGGTGTTCGGACCGGAGGTTGCGTCGTGCCTGCTGCCCATCCCCGAGCAGGCGGTCGCGGCCGGCCGAATCACCGGCGTGGTCAGCGCGCCGGGCCTGACCCGCCCGAATCGACAGTCCTGCATCACCTTCGTCAATCGCCGCTGGGTCCACTGCCCGTCGCTCCAGCAGGCGTTAGAGGCGGCGTACCGGCCGCTGATGCCGCCAGGCCGGCACCCGGTCGTCGTGGTGTTCGTCGAGGTGCCGCCGGGCGCCGTCGACGTGAACGTGCACCCGTCCAAAGCTGAGGTCAAGCTACTTTGGGAAGCCGACCTTGCCGCTGCGCTTGGTGAGGTTGTGCGGACCATTCTCGGGCGGTCGCCGCGCCGCCCGGGCGACGAGCAAGACTTCGCACTGGCGGCGACGCAATACCGGCTGCCGTCGACCAGCCGTCGCCGGGTGGCCGAGCGTCCGGAAGGGCTCTGGGAGGTCGAACCAGCCAGCCCGTCACTCGGATTGAAGCTGATCGGGCAGCTTCAGGGCACGGTGCTGCTGGCCGAGGGCCGGAGCGGCCTCTACGTCGTCGATCAGCACCGCGCGCACGAGCGGGTGATCTACGAGAAGCTGAATGCGCAGCAGAAGCTCGATGCCCGGCACGCTCCGGTCTCGTCCGCTCAGTACCTGCTCGAACCAATCGTGATGGAACTGACGCCCGCGCGTGCCGACGTGCTCGGGGATCGTCTTCCGGCCCTCGAAGCATTGGGCTTCGGCTGTGAGCGCTTTGGTAGCCACAGCTTCCTGGTCCGCTCCGCTCCCGATGTGCCGGCTGCGCTCCAGCAGGCGGTGCTTGCGGACGTCCTCGACGAGGCGTCCGCCGAAGCGGAGGACTGGCGCGAACGGCTGTTGATCCGTCTCGCCTGCCGCTCGGCGATCCGGCGGGGCAAGGCGCTGACCCTTCCAGAGGCGACGGCGTTGCTCGAACAGCTTGGCCGAGTGCAGACGCCAGCGCTCTGCCCGCACGGCGCGCCGGTTGTCCTGCACTTCAACCGGCGCTTCCTGGAGCGCCAGTTCGCGTGGTGACGCGCAGTCGGCGCGGACGCACATGCCAGCGTCTACCTGCTACGATCCCTGGGGGCGTATGGTGAGCACATCGCGGCTGGTAGGATCGTCGGTGGCGGGCGTACCTCGCCGCCTGTCGGGCGTAGCAGGGCCTCCAGGATGAAGCACCCGGAGCGTCGTCGCGGCGGGCAAGAGCCTGGGTTCGTACGGTCTCCCCGACCATACGCCGTGCGACTCGGTCCCCCTTCTGGCCCGACTGTCCCGATAGGGGGCTATCACGCCGTTCTTCTCGATAGCAGAGTCTTGCCCGGCCGGATGAGCAGCACCTAGAATCAAACTGGGAGAGTCCTTAGAGGGATTGCCGGGTCAGTACGGAGACCCGACCTCGGTACCATGCCCGTGCGCTGCCGAGTGTTCCCGCCGCGTGACTGTGGGCGCCGCGCTCCGGCGCCGCTCGCGCTCGCAAGTTGCTTCGAGGAGGAAGAGCGCCGGTGAAGGTGGCCGCGCAAGAGATCGAAAACAGCCAGGTCGTGCTCGATATTGAAGTCGAGGACGAGCGGCTGGCTAAGGCTGTCGATCAGGCATATCGCCGGATCGTCAACCGCATCAACGTTCCCGGGGTCCGTAAGGGCAAGGCACCGCGCGCGCTGGTCGAGCGGATGGTCGGGAGCGAGGCGCTGGTCGAGGACGCGGTCGAGCACCTCGTGCCGGAAGTCGTCGAGGCTGCCGTCAAGGAGCAAGACCTCACGATGGTCGCTCGGCCGACGCTCGAGGTCGTCAGTACCCAGCCCCTCAAAGTCAAGGCGACCGTCCCGGTCCAACCGAAGGTCGAGCTTGGCGACTACCATGGCTTGAAGATCGAGCAGACCCCCGTCACCATCGACGAGGAGCAGGTTGAACGGGTCATGACCCGGCTGCGCGAGACGAGTGCCACCTGGGAGCCCGTCGAGCGTCCCGTTGCGCTCAGCGATCGTGTCTCGCTCGACGTCGCTGCGAAGGTCGGCGAGACGACCATCGTCGATAGCAAGGATGCCGAGTACGTGGTTGATCCTGAAGGCGCGCAGCCAGCCGAGGGCTTCGCTGAGGCGCTGGTCGGACAACAGATCGACGAGACCCGGACGTACTCCTTGAAGCTTCCCCAGGAGTACCGAAACGCGGAACTGGCCGGGCAGGAGGCTGAGTTCACGGTCACGGTTCACGGGGTCAAGGAGCGAAACCTCCCGGACCTCGACGAGGCGTTCGCTCGGTCGGTCGGGACCGAATACGAGACGGTCGATCAGGTGCGCGACGCGGTCCGAACCAACCTGCGCGAGCGCGAAGACCACGAGCGGCGCGTCGAGCACGAAGAGTCCGTCATTCAGGCGGTGGTCGAGCAGGCGAAGGTCGATCTGCCGCCTCAACTGGTGGAAGAAGAGGCGGACCGCCTGGTCGACCAGACGGCGCGCAATCTTGACCGCCAGGGCATCCCGCTTCAACAATATCTCCGACTCACGCAAAAGAGTGACGAGCAGTTTCGGGCCGAGATGACGGCTCAGGCCGAGCGGTCGGTACGCCGGATGGAAGTCCTGAATGCCGTCGCCCTGGCCGAAGGGCTCGACGTCACGGACGACGAGATCCGTGAGGAGGTAGCCCGAAGCGCGCAAAGTCAGCCCGAGGCCGAGCGACTGACCCGAGAAGCACTGCGCCGTCCCGACGTGCGGGAGCGCATCGCAGCCGCCCTCCGACGGCGCAATGCCGCGATCTACCTCATGAAGACCGTTGGCGGCGTAGATCTGGACGCGGACGACACCGTCGCGGCGCCCGCGGAAGCGACGGGCGAGTCTCTCGCCGAGGCTTCCGACGAGTCGTCCGACGAGTCGTCCGGTGAGACCGCTCCCAACGCAGCCGAAGCACCGTCCGGGGAGGCAACTGCCGGGACTGCTCCGGAGGCGCCTGGCGCGGCAAATGTTGGAGAGACCACCCCATGACCCCGAACCTATCCTTCCTGACCCACCCCCGCATCCCCTCCGCCCCCGAGATCCAGTGGCTCGGGAAGGAGTTGCGCGGGAGCGTCGCCCCACCGGCGAGCCTCTCGACGCAGGGGTTGGACCGTGTCATCAATCAAGTCGTTCCGATGGTCATCGAGCAGACCAACCGGGGCGAGCGGGCCTACGACATCTACTCGCTGCTCCTGAAGGAACGAATCATCTTCCTCGGCACGCCGATCGACGATCAGATCGCGAACCTGATCATCGCTCAGTTGCTGTTCCTGGCTCGCGAGGATCCGGACAAGGACATCACCCTCTACATCAACAGCCCTGGCGGCTACGTCAACGCCGGCCTGGCGATCTACGACACCATGCAGTTGATCCAGCCGGACGTCTCGACCACCTGCATCGGCATGGCGGCGTCGATGGGTGCGGTCTTGCTCACCGGCGGCGCCAAGAACAAGCGCTACTCCTTGCCGAACGCTACCATCATGATCCATCAGGCGGCCGGCGGGTTCGAGGGAACGGCCGCGGACATCGAAATTCGTGCCCGTGAGATCCTCCGCTTGCAGCAGCGATTGAAGGAGATCATCTCGTTCCACAGCGGCCAGGAAGTCGAGCGAGTGGCGCGCGACATGGACCGCGACTTCTTCATGAGTGCCGAGGCCGCCAAGGAGTATGGCCTGGTTGACGACATCGTGGGGACGACGGCCATTTCGGATGGATCGCGCCCGTCCGTCGCGGAAGTGACCGCAACTGACGGCGCCTCGTCCGATGGGGCGACGGCAGGTGGCGCGGCGGGCGGCGCGTCGCGATGACGGATCTGGCGGCGATCGAGACGGTAACGGCGCGCTTCATGCGTGCGTGGCGTGTCGCTTCGGCGTCTCTGCCGACGACGGCCTGGGGGGCATAGGGGAATGGCGAACACCCGCGGGACACGCGGTCAGTACCACTGCTCGTTTTGTGGCAAGAGCCAGGACCAGGTCCGCCGGCTGATCGCCGGCCCCGGCGCGGTGTACATCTGCGACGAGTGCGTCGATCTGTGCCGCGAGATCATCGACGAGGAATCGGCGCCGCCGACCAAGGCGAAAGTTCCCCTCGCGAAGCTGCCGACGCCCAAGAAGATCTACGAGCAGTTGAACGGGTACGTGGTCGGGCAGGAGCGGGCCAAGAAAGTCCTCTCAGTGGCCGTCTACAACCACTACAAGCGCGTCAGCGCCGGTATGCAGGTCGATGACGTCGAGCTCCAGAAGAGCAACATCCTGCTCGTCGGCCCGACTGGCTGCGGCAAGACCTTGCTGGCCCAGACGCTCGCGCGGATCCTCGACGTGCCGTTCTGTATCGCCGACGCAACCGCTCTCACCGAAGCCGGCTACGTCGGCGAGGATGTCGAGAACATCCTTCTGCGGCTGATCCAGGCAGCGGATTTCGACATCGCCCGGGCCGAGCGGGGCATCGTCTACATCGACGAGATCGACAAGATCGCCCGCAAGGGTGACAACCCGTCGATCACCCGCGACGTCTCCGGCGAGGGCGTGCAGCAGGCGCTCCTCAAGATTATCGAAGGCACCGTCGCGAACGTCCCACCGCAGGGCGGCCGCAAGCACCCCCATCAGGACTTCATCCAGATCAACACCACGAACATCCTGTTCATCTGCGGGGGAGCCTTCGAGGGGCTCGAGAACATCGTGGGCTCGCGCGTCGGCTCGAAGCGGACGATGGGCTTCAAGGCAGAGAAGCAGACCGACGCCGATACTGCCGAGTTGTTCCGGCAGTTGACCTCGGACGACCTGCTCAAGTACGGGCTGATCCCCGAGTTCGTCGGCCGGCTCCCGGTCACCGTCAGCATCGATCCTCTGGGCAAGGGGGATTTGATGAAGATCCTGACCGAGCCCCGGAACGCGATTACCAAGCAGTACTCGAAGTTCCTCTCGCTCGACAAGGTGGAGCTCGTCTTCACTCAGGATGCGCTGGAGGCAGCCTCCGAGCGGGCGCTCGAATTGCGGACAGGCGCCCGCGGCCTGCGGACGATCATCGAGGAGATTCTCCTCGACGTCATGTACGAGATCCCGTCCCGCACGGACGTCCGTAAGTGCGTCGTCACGGCTGAGACGATCCGAGAGGGCAAGCCGCCGCAACTGCTGGCCCGTTCGGAGCGCCCAGTCGAGATGACCGAGTTTCGGGAGGACGCGTCGGCGTGAGCGAGCGTGTAACCGACCAGCGATTTCGGACCTACGATCCCGCCACCGCCGTAGAGATGTTGCCGGGCGTGTCGCGGACGATGCTGACAGCCGGGCAGGGGGCCATGGCCGTTCGGATCGAAGCGAAGAAGGGCGGGACCGTCCCACTCCACACCCACCCACACGAGCAGATCGGGTTCCTCGTCTCGGGTCGTGCGTCGCTCCAGGTTGGCGACGAAGTGCGCGAATTGCGCCCCGGTGACGGCTACTCGATCCCAGGTGGCGTCCCGCACGCCGTCACCGAGGTCGCGGAGGACAGCGTCTTCATGGATATCTTCTCGCCGCCGCGCGAGGACTACCGCCAGTAGCGACGAGCGCCGCCGAGAACGGCACAGAAAGGGCCGGTCCAGGTAGGACCGGCCCTTTCTGCTTGTCTATGCGCACCCCCTCACCCCCGGCCCCACTCCCGGGAGCGTCCCCCCGATGCCGTTGCGCGGCATCGGGGGGACGGACACGGGGGATCCGTTGTCAAGACAGGGCCCGGGGGTGAGGGCGTCTCCCGAGCCGAAGGGGTGTGGATGGCGTCAGGCGAGCTTCGCCAGCAGCAATCCCAACTCGAAGAGCAGGTAGAGCGGGAGGCTCACCAGCGTCTGATTCAACGGATCGGGTGTCGGCGTGATGACGGCGCCGACCACGAACGACAGGATCAGCGCGTACTTGCGAAATCTCGACAACCGGTGCGGGTTCAGGATCCGGAGCTTTGCCAGGAAGAACATCAGCAACGGCGTCTCGAACGCCAACCCCATATAGAAGAGCAGCGTTGTGACCGTGCTCATGTATTCGCCGAACGCCCATTTCACCTCGACGAAACCGGTTGGGTTCCAGTTCAGCAGGAAGGTGATCGCGGCGGGAAGTAAGAGCACGTACCCGAACAACAGCCCGCACACGAAGGACGCCATCGCGCCCGGGACCGCCATGAACAGATACTTCTTCTCGTGGGGCAGCAGCGCCGGCAGGACGAAAGCAATAACTTGATAGGTGATCATCGGGAGTGCGAGCGCCGCGCCGATGATAAGGGCGACCTGGAAGTAGGTGATGAAGCCTTCGCCAGGCCTGACGTAGATCAGGCAACAGCGCGCCGGCTCCGCGACCATCTCCATGACGGTCTGGGTCACCGACCCCTGGGTCAGGAATGGGATTGGCACGGCTGCGACGACGAGTCCGACAGCGAGCGACACCGCACAGACGATGATGCGCACCCGGAGCTCTTCCAGGTGCTCGAGCATCGTCATGCCCTCTTCCTCGGGCTCGTCGTCCGAGGCGGCAGGAGGTAGGGAGGTAGTTGGCGGCGGCGCAGCCGGAGGCTGAGCCGGTTCGTACGGAACCGTCATCGTCGTCGCCGCTAGTTGGCTGGTGGCCGTCTGCCCCGCCTCTCCGGAGGCCACGGCTGCTGCGACCGGATCGGCAAGAGCCTCGGGGTGCAGTGCCCCGTTCTCGGTGGGCGGGCTAGAGGGCTGGTAGCGCTGCTCGTCAATCGGGATGGTCATCGTGGTTCCAGGACGGGAAAGGCGCCATGCCTACCCGGCGTGCTCGTGCAGGAAGTCCAGGGCATCCTGAACCGTCTGAATCTTCGCCGCGTCTTCGTCGGAGATCTTGACGCCGAACTCCTCCTCGAGTGACATGATCAACTCGACGAGGTCGAGAGAGTCGGCGTTCAAGTCCTCGATGAACGACGCCTCGGGAACGACATCCTCTTCGTTGACGCTCAACTGTTCGGCGATGATCTTCTTCAGCCGGTCCTCGGCACTCTGGGCCATTGGTCAAACCCCTCCTGTAGCGAATACGTTTGTGGTGTGGGCGCCGAGACGATACACGATCACTCTTTCGCCCGCGTATCCGGCGTGACGATGGCGCCCAGGACGCCGTTGACGAATCTGGGCGAGCTGTCCCCGCCGAAGAGTTTCGCGAGCTCGATGGCCTCGTTGATCGCGACCTTGACGGGAACGATACCATGCTCGAAGCGGCATTCGTACAATCCGAGCCGCAAGATGGTCCGATCCACTGCCGCCATCTGGGGCAGCGGGCGGGCCGGAGCGTGCGCCTGGATGTCTCGGTCTAACTCCTGGCGATGGCGAAGCACCCCGCCGATCAGTCCGTGGGCATACTGAGCGGCGTCCGGCTCGATAGCTTCATCGGCAAGCAAACGCTCCAGCACCTCACTGGGGGCATGTCGAGCGAGATCGACTTCGTAGAGCACCTGGAAGGCGAGAATACGCGCGTGCCGCCGGCCGCTCCAACTGCGCTGAGGCTGGCCCCGCTCCGCACGCCCCTGGCCGATGCGCTCATCGCTGGGAACGCCAGCCCGCAGGTTGACCTGCCCGCGCCCAGGTACGTGCACGAGTCCCTCGCCCGGTCCGGTCGGTCGGGCCGTCGCTCCGGACGTCTCGTCACGCTCCTCGCTCCGCCTACCGTCGTGCTGGCTGGCGTCGTGCTGGCTGACGTCGTTCTGGCTGGCGCCCATGCCTCCGCGCTCGCCCCCCATCACCGGTCGCGCCCCTGACCAGTGAAGGTCTCGGCGAGCGCCCGTGTCGACTCCCTGGCGGACTCCTCGGCGGACTCCACGGCCGCCTGGCTGGCAGCCCAATCCGTGAGATGGCGGTTGACGAAGTCGATCGTCACGTCACCAGCACGTACGTCCGGATCGTCGAGCAGTGCCAGGTGATAGGGAATGGTCGTCTTGACGCCCTCGATCCGGGTTTCGCGTAATGCGCGTGCCATCCGATCCAGCGCCTCGGTGCGATCACGACCCCAGGTCACGATCTTCGCGAGTAGCGAGTCATAGTAGGGGGGCGTGAAGTAGCCAGAGTAGCAGTGCGTGTCCACGCGCACGCCCGGACCGCCTGGCGGCAAGAACGTCTCGATCGGGCCAGACTCCGGCGCGAAGTCTCGGCGGGGGTCTTCGGAGGTAATGCGGCACTCGACGGCGTGGCCTCGCACCTGGACATCCTCCCGCCGGATCGACATCGGTTCGCCGGCCGCGATCCGAAGCTGCTCCTTGACCAGATCGACGCCAGTCACCATCTCGGTGACGCCGTGCTCGACCTGAATGCGGCAGTTGACCTCCATGAAGTAGAGGCTGCCGTCCTGCCCGAGGAGGAACTCCATGGTGCCCGCGTTGCGGTAGTTCGCTTCGCGTGCCCCCCGGACGGCGAACTCGCCGAGCTGGCGGCGCTGCTCGGGGCTCAGGCCCGGCGAGGGCGCCTCCTCGAGGATCTTTTGCCGGCGGCGCTGGAGCGTGCAGTCACGCTCGCCCAGTGAGAGCGTTGATCCGTGATTGTCGGCCAGCAACTGGACCTCGACGTGCCGGGCGCCTTCCACGCGCCGCTCGAGGTACAGGGCGCCGTTTCCGAAGAAGCTCTGCGCTTCGCGCTGGGCAATCGGGAATTGGCGTGCCAACTCCCGCTCGTCGAGGGCCGGGCGGATACCCCGCCCGCCGCCGCCTGCGACCGCCTTCAGCATGACGGGGTAGCCGATCTGGTGGGCAAGCTCCAGAGCATCCTCGACGCGGTGGAGCGGTTCGACGCTGCCGGGCACGATTGGCACGCCGGCGCGGTCCATCACCGCCCGCGCGGCGAGCTTGTCGCCCATCATCTCGATCACGCCGGCTGGCGGCCCGACAAACGTCAGCCCAACCTGCTCGACGACCTCAGCGAGGTACGCGTTCTCGGAGAGGAAGCCGTAGCCGGGGTGGACGGCATCGCAGTCGGTGACGAGCGCCGCCGAGACGATGTTTGGAATGTTCAGGTAGCTGCGGTCGCTCGCAGCCGGCCCGATGCAGACCGATTCGTCAGCCTGACGCACCGCCAGTGAATCGCGGTCCGCCTCCGAGTGGGCGACGACCGTGCGGATACCCAGCTCATGGCAGGCGCGCAACACTCGGACAGCGATCTCGCCGCGGTTGGCAACCAGCACTTTGGAGAACATGATGCCAGGTCAGCGCTCGCGCCGAGGCGAGAACGCGCGTGCGGGGCCAAGGCCCCGCACGCCAGATCCGTACGCCTGCTCCCCGTCAGAACGGGACGAGTGAGGGCGCGTGCGCTGTAGCCGCCGCGTCACGCCATCACCAGGCCGCCGTCGACGTGTATCACCTGACCGGTGACGTAGCGGGCGGCGTCGGACGCGAGGAACGCGACCAGCTCGGCGACGTCCTCGGGTGTCCCGGGTGTCCCGAGCGGGATCATGTTCAGGATCGCCTGCCGGGCCTGCTCGCTCGTCTCGGACCAGATGTCGGTCTCAATGAAGCCAGGCGCCACGGCATTGACGGTAATGCCGCGCGAGGCGACCTCACGGGCAGCCGACTTGGTGAAGCCGATCATGCCAGCCTTGGATGCGGAGTAGTTCGCCTGCCCAGGGTTGCCCATCACGCCAGAAACGGACGTGATGTTGATCACCCGGCCGGAGCGCTGTCGGAGCATCCCGCGCAAGACGGCCTTGCTAACGAGGAAGGTGCTCTTGAGGTTCGTGTCGAGGACCGTTTCCCAGTCCTCTTCACTCATCCGCAGCAGGAGTGTATCGCGGGTGATGCCGGCGTTGTTGACCAGGATGTCGATGCGTTCGAACGCTTGAAGCGTGGCATTGACCATCCGGTCGACGTCCTCGGCCTTGCCGACGTCACCGGCTACGGCCATCGCATGCGCACCGCCCCCCTTGAGCTCGCCGAGCACGTTCTGGGCGGCGTCGTGGTTCGAGTGATAGTTGAAGGCAATCTTCGCGCCGCCCTGGGCAAGGCGAATCGCCACGGCCCGGCCGATACCCCGGGAGCCGCCCGTCACCAGGGCGACCTTTCCGTGCAGGTCCGTCAGGAAGCGTGGCTGGGATGTCGGGCCGGGCATGACCGACCCGAGGAAGCCGCCGCCGGTCGACATACCGGTCCTCCGTGCCTACTCGGCTTCCCGCCGCTTCTCCTTGATCGTCAAGATCTGATGGCCGTTGTAGGTGCCGCAGGTCGGGCAGACCCGGTGCGTGACCTTGCGAGCGCCGCATTGTGGGCAATTCATCAACTGCGGCAGCTTCAGCGCGAGGTGCATCCGGCGATTGCCGCGCCGGGCTCGGCTGACCTTCTTCTTTGGCAGAGCACCCATGACTCTCTCGCTCCCTCGTCAGGCGACGCAGCGGCCCGCGCTACGCCCCGTGCAGATGCTGCTGCTTCAGCAGCTCCCCTAGTCGACCGATCGGGCTCGGCTCCTCAACTGAAGCGCACCCGCACGGTCCCTCGTTCAAATCCCGGCCACAGCTAGTACAGAGGCCGGCGCACTCCTCGCGGCAGAGCGGCTGGAGTGGCAGTTGCACTACGATATCCTGCCGGATGCTCTCGGTGAGATCCAACTCGTGATTCGGGCTCACACGTGGCTCGTCAGGGTCGGCATCTACCTGCTCCGGCATCCCGGTGAAGACGTTGGTGGTCGCCAGGAATTCCTCGCTGAAGTCGCTGTCGATATGGGTAGCGGCCGGCCCAAGACAGCGCCCGCACTCCTGCTCCACGTCGACGCCGTAGTGGACTTCGGCCAGGATACCGTTACCCGTCCGGGTCAGCCGCATCGTGCCTTCGATCGGGCTGCGAAGCTGAAGCTCCCTGGTAAGCTCGGGCTCATCCTCGCGAAAGTCGTACGAACGACGAGTCCCTGCCGGCGCGCGTAGCAGTTGAGCGACATTGACCCCGATCATCTGCCACCTCGCTCACGTCCGGACCGGAACCGTTCCCGACCGGAAAAATCCACGAGCACGAAAAAGGGCCGCTGCCGCGGCCGCCTCAAAAAGTATAAGGAGCGTTCGGCGCACTCGGCAAGGACTGTGCGGACAGGCGGACTGCGGACAGGGTACGCTCTCGGGGCGTCAAGGCCGGCCAAGGCACATCCGGGCGAAGCGCCAGAGGCATGCCCCCGGACACGGCCACAGGAACGCCAGTCCGAGACTGACCCCGATACTGACGAGGAGGGTTTGGACAGATGCGAACGTTCGTGGTAGAGATGGGGACCGGCGTCGATCTGCACGGGCAGGATCCGACGAAGGCGGCCGTGCGAGCCGTCCGCAACTGCTTCCAGCACCTGTCACTGCCGGGGCTGCGCACCGTGGCCGGCGTCGACGATGTGTCGAAGGTCGAAGTCGAGGTGGTGCTGGCTGCGCCGCCGGAGGCCGGCGAGATCGACGTCGCGCAGGTGAAGGCCCAGTTCCCGTTCGGGCAGGTGCGCACGAGTGTACAGCCCGGTGGGCTCTTCGCGGCTGGCGAGGCGTTCCGCCCGGACCTGGGTGACCGCGTCGACATGGTACTGATGGTCAACGCCCTCATCTACGTGCGGGTACCGTAGTCGGCAGGGCGCCTGAGAGCACGCCTGACGGCCCGTTTGGAGGCGGCCACTCGCAGCGCCAGTGCGGATACTTTCGTCGCCTCCATCTCCTCGAAGAGCGCCTTTGCTCCCGCTCACGCCCGGCGGGAAGAGAGAAAGGTCGCGCGACTAGAGCGCACAGCGGCTGAGCGCCGTGGTAGCGACGCCGCTCGAGGATGTGCGGCCGGCCGAGACAGTGGCGAGGTCCGGGCTCATCGTGAGCGTGACCTGAAGGGTGGCGTCGCCGTAGGTCAGCCGGCCGCCGTCCACGTCGGCGCGGTAGGTGCCCCAACGGCCCTCGTCCGGCCGGCTCCGAAGCTGGTATGAGTCGATGACGAACGCCTCGGTCGCGGCGAGTCGGCGCACGACGATCCGCACGTCGAGCGGTCCGTCAGGCATCTGGACAGTGCCTTCCCAGGCACCATAGAACGCCGCCGTCTCGGCAGGAAGGCCGGGCGGGGGCGGGACGAGCGCAAGCTCGCTCGGCAGGGGTGTCTGGAGCGTGCAGACCGGCGGGGATGACTCCCCTGAGGCGTCCGGCATTTCTGGCGACGCATTCGCGCCGGGCGGCGTGCCATCGCCGGCCGCGAGGGCAAGGCCCCTGCTCGGGGGCACAGGAGCCACCGCGGACAGGAGTGCGAGTGCTAGCAGCCAGCGCATCGACGGCCCTACGAGTCCTCCCCTCGTGGTGTGTCTGGAGTGGGGGGTGTAGCGCGTGGCAGGGACACCATCCCTGCCACGCGCTCAAAGGCCCGATCAGGCGATCTTCGCGCCGACCTCGCCGGCTGTCTTCTGGATGGCTTCCCAGGTTCGGTCGGGTACCGGGATGCCTTCGCGCCGCCGCTCCTCGCGCGTGCTGGCTTCTGGCTCGCCGGGGAGCATCACCCGCGAGAAGCCGCTCGCCGGCGGGATCGCGGTGAGCCGGTCGGCGACGCCCTCGACGTACTCGGCGAAGTCCGTTGAGTCGCGGAAGGCGGCCGGGCTGACCGCGAGCAGGAACAGGCAGCTTGCCCGTTCGTTCTTGGCCACCTTGTCGCCGCCGCTCAGGCCCACCGCCAGGAGTTCGACGATCACCGACAGCGCGTATCCCTTGTGGCCGGCAAACGGCAGGAGGAAGCCGCCGTCGAAGAACTTCTCGACATCGGTTGTCGCCTGGCCGTTCTTGTCGATGATCGAGTTCTCGGGGACCGGCACGCCCTTGGCCCGCGCGACCTGGAGTTTCCCCTGCGCTACAGCGCTCGTGGCGTAGTCGAGCAGGATCGGCGGCTTGCCGTTCCCGCGCGGTACCGCGAACGCAAGCGGGTTGGTGCCCAGGGCCCCCTTCGCTCCCCCGAAGGGTACCGTACTGTACGGGCCATACGGCCCCGAGCCTGTCGCGAAACCCACCATCCCGGCGGCCGCGATTCGTTCGACCCACTCGCCGATGCGGCCGGTGTGGTGGCAGTGCATGGCCGTCACGACCGCCACGCCGGCCTCGCGCGCCTTCTTGATGGCGAGGTCGGCCGCGAAACGCGCCCCGACCTGCCCAAAGGTGCTCGCACCGTCGACGATGGCTGTCGAGTGGGTTTCGTGGGTGACAGTCGGCGACGCCTTCGGGTCGAGGCGGCCGTTCTCGATCTCGTTCACATAGAACGGGATCCGGATAACACCGTGCGAGTCGTGACCGGCCAGGTTCGCCCCGATGAGCGACGAGACGACGCCGTCAGCGTTCTCGGGCGTCGAGCCGGCGGCTCGAAAGATGTCCGTTGCGACCTTCGTCAGGTGGTCCACGCCAATGGTGGGCATATCGGTCCTCCCCCTCGAGGGTGGTGACGGCGGCACGACGGGCGCGGCGGCCGGCCACGATGGCCGAACGCGTTGCCCAGAAGCGCCAACCGACGGCACGGCTATACTAGCGCGTCCGACGATACGGGCGACGCCACTCGGAGCGTCGCCGGGCAACGACACGGCGCTGGTGCTGGCGCCCCTGGGAGGCACTCCATGGAGTACCGAACGTTTGGACGGACCGGCCTCAAGGTCTCGGCGATGGGGTTCGGAACCTGGCCGATGAGCGGCGACCGCTACGGTGCGATCGTCGACGAGGAGGCGATCCAGGCGATCCGGCGCGCCCTCGACGCCGGCGTGAACTGCGTCGACACCGCGCCCGGCTACGGCACCGGCCATTCCGAGACCGTCACCGGGCGGGCGCTCAAGGGGCGCCGCGACGACGTCATTCTGGTCACCAAGTGCGGCATCCGCTTCAACCCCGAGACCAGGATCGTCGACCGCGATGCCAGCCGCGCGAACATCCTCGAAGAGGTCGACGCCAGCCTGAAGCGCCTTGACACCGACCGTATCGACGTCTATCTCGTGCACTGGCCGGACCCGAAAGTGCCGTTCGAGGAGACGGCGGCAGTCATGGACGAGGTCGTCAAGGCCGGCAAGGTTCGCTATGTCGGCGTCTCGAACTTCACCGTCGAGCAAATGGAGGCGTTCCAGAAGGTCCGCCCGATTGATGTTATCCAGGTCGGCTATCACTTGTTCGACCGCCGGATGGAGCAGGAGATTTTCCCCTTCTGCAAGCAACACAACATCGGGGTGATGGGGTACGGATCGCTCGGCCACGGGCTGCTGACCGGCGCCTTCACCTCTGACACCGCGTTCGACCCGAACGACTGGCGCTCACGTGGGGTTGCCTTCGGCCAGCCGATCCTCAAGGGCGACAACTTCCGCAACAACATCGAGGTGGTGAACCGGCTGAGGCGCGAGGTCGCCGAGCCGCGGGGCGTCCCGATGAGCCAGATCGCGCTGGCCTGGGTGCTCCTGAATCCCGTCTTGAGCGTGGCGCTGGTTGGCTCGCGCACGCCCGAAGAGCTTCATCAGAACCTCGCCGGCGTCGAGTTGAAGCTCACGGACGAGGAGATCCGCAAGATCGACGAGATCATGCGCGATGCGAAGGGCATGATCTCGACGTTCACGCCGCTCCGCTTCGCCCAGGACGAGTGGGAGCCGGTCGCGGTCGAGGCCCCGGCCACCTGAGTCGGGAACCCCGTCACGCTCGGCCAGCAACCCCACACCCCCGGCCCCAGGTCTGGACATCGGCCCGCCATTCTCGAGTTCCCCGGTGCCGCCGGACGGTATCGGGGAACTCTCTACGATGTGGGCGAGGGGGCTGGCGGGTAAAGGGGCTACTGAGGTTGACGCCCCTACGTTCGCACTGTCGCTGGGTTGCCGAAGCGACCGATCTCGTCGGCGCTCAGGCCGTTCCGCTGGATGATGTCCCGATACAGGTAGGCACTCGGCTTCGGCGTGCGGACCTGGGTTGCGAAGTCCACGTACACGAGTCCAAAGCGTGGCACGAACCCCTCGGCCCACTCGAAGTTGTCAAGGCTGGTCCAATGAGCGTAGCCCCGCAGGCGCACGCCCTGTTGGATGGCCCGGTGACAGGCCATCAGGTGCTGAACGAGGAACGACGGGCGCAGCAGATCCTGGTGCCCCGGCTCGGGGATGCCGTTCTCGGTGATGATCACCTCGCGACCGAGCGATGGCGGCGCAATCGCCAGGAGCGCCCGCTCCAGGCCCTGCGGATAGATTTCCCAGCCGAGTTGGTTGCGCGAGACGTCTGGGAGCATCTCGCGGCCGAACATCAGGCGGGCCTCGCGCGGGTCAAACACGTCGTGCTCGCGGGTGTAGTAGTTCAGCCCAATCCAGTCCTCGGTGTTCGCGAGCCAGGGGATGACCCGGCCGCTGCCGGCCGGCGGGACGATCCGGCCGGTCCGGATCGCGACTGGGAACATCATGTTCATCAGCCGGTTCCGAATCGCTGCGACGAGCCGGTCGCCGCGCCGATCCGGGTTGGCCGGGTCGAAGATGCGCCAGTGGTGGGCGACACCGATCCGCGCGTCTGGCTGGACCTCCTTCATCGCCCGATAGGCCCGGCCGTGCGCGAGCGCCATAGTGCGGAGCACCCGCATCGCACCGGGGAGGTCGTTCGGACGATTCGGCGGCCAGACCCCGAGCACCCAGCCCTGTGAGGCGTACACGCCCGGCTCGTTGATGGTGACCCAGTAGCGGACGAGATCCTGATACTCGCGCGCCATCCTTCGAGCGTAGCGCTCGAAGTAGCGGACCGCTTCCGGCCGGGTCCAACCGCCCCGCTCCACGAGCCAGAGCGGGTTGGTGAAGTGATGGAGCGTGACAATCGGTTCCATACCGTGCCGCCGGACCGATTCGAGCACCGCGCGGTAGTGCGCGATAGCCGCCTGGTCTAACTCGCCAGGGCGCGGCTCGATGCGGCTCCATTCCAACGAGAGGCGATGGCAGGTCTGGCCAAGTTGCCCGAGCAGCGCGAAGTCCTGATCGAAGCGGTGGTACTGATCGCAGGCGTCGCCGGAGCGGAAGCGGACCCGGCCGGCCTGCTCGGCCGCCCACCAGTCGTTGTTGGTGTTGTTCCCCTCGACCTGATGGGCGGCCGTCGCCGAGCCCCACAGGAAACCCTCTGGGAAGCGCAGTGCCGCCCCGCTCATGCGGCGCGGACCTGTGCCGCCTGCCAGTGCCGGCGGGCCGTCAGGACGCCCCACAGCAGCGGAACCGGCAGCATGATGGCAACGTGCAGGACGACCGCATAGGCCGCGGCCATGCTCGGCTCGGCGCCGAACCCGTCCACAAGCAGCGAACTGACCGGCACGTGGAACGTCCCGACGCTGGCCGGTGCGCCGGGGACCGCAAACGCAAAGTTCGCCACACCGACGGCAGCGAACGGCAGTAGCGGCGACGCGACCCAGCCGAACGCGACGAGCAGCGAGTAGTAGGCGATGGCCTCGGCGCCCCAGGCGACGAGCGATAGGGTCGCGGCCTGGACCAGCAGCCGCGGGCCGCGTCGCTGGGCAGCGGCCGCCAGGATACCGAGCAACCGGCGCGGATGCCCGCGCGGGCGCTCAGGATCAGACGACGCCGCTGCCCCGACATACCGGCCGGCAAGCGAGATGGTCACTAGCACTGGGATGTAGATGGCCACCGCCCCGAGGCCAAGCATCAGCGGCCAGCCCTTTACGCCCCCGGCGAGGGTGCCGGCCGCGATGAATGAGCCGAAGATCGATCCGTCCACGACCCGCTCGAGCACTTCGGCTGCCGCGACGTCGGTCAGGCGTACACCCGGCAGGCGGGATGCCAGGACCAGCTTCACCACATCCCCGCCCTTGGCCGGCAACCCCAGGCCGGCCAGCGCCGACGCGATGCCCACGCCGAGTAGTTGGGTGGTCGGCAGGGGAACGGCAGGTGCGAGCAGGATGCCCCAGCGGGCGGCCCGGAGCCAGAGGTTCAGGCAGCCGAACAGGAGGACCGGCCCCAACCACCACCAGGCCATGCCGTCCAACGCCGCCCCGACCGCCGAGAGATCGAGGCCATAGACGAAGAAGCCCGCGCAAGCCACGCCCAACAGCGGGCCGGCCACCCGCGCGGCCGGATGATCCAGCACTCGACGGAACATATCCATGGCGGGCGGCCCCGTTATAGCAGAATCCCCGCTGGAAACAACGAGCGTCCAGACCCGCTCAGGCCATCCTGAGCGGGTCTCGAAACGATGCCTGAGGCGCGCAGGCCATGCGGCGACGTGTTATACTCAGCAGGCAGTCAGTAATAGCGTGCGCAGTCACCTAACGATAACCAGCCACACATCCGGAGCTTCGGGCGCTCTCTCACGAGCGGGCCGAGGCTGCCGGATCTTTGCGCGTTTTCGCCCGTAGCGCCAGCGTCTGGGTATACTTTTGACGTCCGCCAGCGCCTGCCGCGTTCCCGCGCGCCCTGTGCCGCGATCCGCACCCTCCCCTGTGATGGTCTCGGCACGCCCCGCCGGCCTGACTCCGTTTCTCGCGACCTGTGCCCCGCAGGAGGTTTGACTTCATGGCAATTGCCCCGGCCGATCCGAACGCGCTCGTGCTCTCCGATGGATCGCTCGTGCGCAAGTCGTTCGCGCGGTTCGCCGAAGCAGCGCCGGTGCCGGATCTGATCCAGGTCCAGCGCGATTCATTCCGATGGTTCAAGATGGAGGGGCTGCGCGAGCTGTTCGAGGAGATCTCGCCAATCGGCGACTTCACCGGGCGAACGATGGAGCTCGAGCTGGCCGTGCCCGGCCCGGATGGTGAGGCGGGCTACGAGTTTGGCGAACCGAAGCTGCCGGAGGACGAGTGCCGCCTGCGTGACCAGACCTACGCCGCGCCGCTGCGCGTTCGGATGCGCCTGCGCATCAAGTCAGGTGAGGCCGAGGGCGAGCTGAAGGAACAGACCATCTTCATGGGCGACTTCCCGCTCATGACCGACAACGGCACGTTCATCATCAACGGCGCCGAGCGGGTCGTGGTCAGTCAGCTCGTACGCTCGCCGGGCGTCTACTTCGATGCCGCCGACGACACCGCGACCGGCCGCCCGCTGGCGACGGCGAAGCTGATCCCCAGCCGTGGGGCGTGGCTCGAATTCGAGACCAGCGGCCGTGACGTCCTGTCCGTCAAGGTCGACCGGAAGCGCAAGATCCCGGTGACGACCCTGCTGCGCGCCCTGGGCGCCGTCGCGGGCTCGCCGATCAAGACCGGCTCGAACGAAGAGATGCTCGCGCTCTACGAGGCCGACGACAACCATCGCGACCACCACTACATCCAGTCGACGATGGACAAGGATCCGGCCGCCAACACCCAGGAAGCGCTGCTGGAGTTCTACCGGCGGCTGCGCCCGGGCGATCCACCGAACCTCGACAACGCGCGCCAGTTGCTGAACTCGCTGTTCTTCGCCTTCCGCCGCTACGACCTTGGGCGGGTCGGGCGGTACAAGCTGAGTCGCCGGTTGCGCATCGAGACCAACTCGAGCGAGCGGATCCTGACCCCGCTCGACCTGATCGAGATCGTCCGCGAGATGATCCGCATCAACAACGAGCGGAGCACCCGCGACGACATCGACCATCTGGGCAACCGCCGCGTGCGGGCCGTGGGCGAGTTGATCCAGAACCAGTTCCGCGTCGGCCTGCTCCGGATGGAGCGGGTCGTCAAGGAGCGCATGAGCATCACCGACCCCACGACTGCAACCCCGTCCAGTCTGGTCAACATCCGGCCGGTCGTGGCAGCCATGCGCGAGTTCTTCGGCGGCAGCCAGCTCTCCCAGTTCATGGACCAGGTCAATCCGCTGGCCGAACTGACCCACAAGCGCCGTCTCTCGGCGCTCGGGCCGGGCGGTCTGAGCCGCGACCGCGCTGGCTTCGAAGTGCGCGACGTTCACCACAGCCATTACGGTCGGATCTGCCCGATCGAGACGCCTGAAGGCCCAAACATCGGGCTGATCGGGAGTCTAGCGACGTACGGCCGGATCAATGACTTCGGCTTCATCGAGACGCCCTACCGGCGGGTGCTGCGGACGCTCCCAAACGAGCCGAACCGGCTCGTCGGGCGGACGCTGCGCGAGGACATCGCCGATCCAGCGTCCGGCGAGCTCGTAGCGGCCAGGGGCGCCACGGTCGACGAGGCGGTTGCGAGCCGGCTCGCCAACCTCGCTGACCTGAAGTTCGTCAACATCGTGCCGTACGTGACGGACGATGTCACGTTCCTACCGGCCGACGAAGAGGAACGCTTCCGGATCGCCCAGGCCAATGTGGCGCTGAACGAGGACCGGACGTTTGCCGAGGCCCGCATCTCGGTGCGGCACGGCTCGCAGTTCCTCGAGGAGCCGCCGGAGCGGGTGGACTTCGTTGACGTGTCGCCAAAGCAGACGGTGAGCGTGGCGGGCGCCCTGATCCCGTTCCTCGAGCACGACGACGCGAACCGCGCCCTGATGGGCTGCAACATGCAGCGCCAGGCCGTGCCGCTGCTTCAGCCGGAGGCGCCGCTCGTCGGTACCGGCATGGAAGTGCGGACGGCGCGCGATTCGGGCCAGGTTGTCATGGCGAAGACGGACGGCATCGTCGAGTCGGTGACGGCGCGCGAGGTCGTGATCCGGGATCCAGAGGGTCAGCACCATACCTATCGCTTCCGCAAGTTCGTGCGCTCGAACCAGGGCACGTGCATGAATCAGCGGCCGATCGTGATGAAGGGGCAGACCATCACGCGCGGTCAGCCACTGGCGGATAGCTCGTCGACTGAAGCCGGGGAGTTGGCGCTCGGTCAGAACGTGCTCGTCGCGTTCATGTGCTGGGAGGGCGGCAACTTCGAGGACGCGATCCTGCTGTCCGAGTCGGTCGTGCGCGACGACAAGTTCACCTCGATCCACATCGAGAAGCATGAAGTCGAGGCGCGCGACACCAAGCTCGGGCCAGAGGAGATCACTCGCGACATCCCGAACGTCGGCGAAGACAGCCTGCGTGATCTCGACGAGAATGGGATCATCCGGATCGGCGCCGAGGTCAAGGCCGGCGACATCCTGGTCGGCAAGATCACGCCGAAGGGCGAGACCGAGTTGACGGCTGAGGAGCGGCTGCTCCGCGCGATCTTCGGCGAGAAGGCTCGCGAGGTCAAGGACACCTCGCTGCGGGTGCCGCACGGCGAGCGCGGCAAGGTCGTCGACGTGCGCTCCTTCGAGCGCGACGCCGGCGTGGAACTGCCGGCCGGCGTGAATCGCCAGGTCCGAGTCTCCATCGCCCAGAAGCGGAAGATCTCCGAGGGCGACAAGATGGCTGGCCGCCACGGCAACAAGGGCGTCATCGCCCGGATCCTGCGGATCGAGGACATGCCCTTCCTCCCCGACGGGCGCCCGGTCGAGATCATCCTGAACCCGATCGGCGTGCCGTCCCGCATGAACATCGGTCAGATCCTCGAAACGCACCTCGGGTGGGCGGCCGACGCGCTGGGCGTGAAGTTCGCGACGCCGGTCTTCGACGGCGCGACCGAGGCGGACATCAAGGCGGAGCTACGTAAGGCAAGCTTGCCGGAGAACGGCAAGATCCTCCTGCGCGACGGCCGCACCGGCGAGGAGTTCGACCAGGAAGTCACGGTCGGCTACATCTATATGCTGAAGCTCGTCCACCTGGTCGAGGACAAGATCCACGCCCGCTCGACGGGGCCGTACTCGCTGATCACCCAGCAGCCGCTCGGCGGCAAGGCCCAGTTCGGCGGACAGCGCTTCGGCGAGATGGAGGTGTGGGCACTCGAGGCGTACGGCGCCGCGCACACCCTTCAGGAGATCCTGACCGTCAAGTCGGACGACGTCGTCGGACGTGTCAAGACGTACGAGGCGATCGTCAAGGGCGAGGATATCTTCCAGCCGGGTGTGCCAGAGTCCTTCAAGGTGCTGGTGAAGGAGCTTCAGAGCCTCGGGCTGGCCGTCGAGGTGCTGAACGAGGAAGAGGAAGAGGTCACCTTCCTGGAAGACCTCAACGCCATGGACAGCATCCCATCGATGGACATCCACCTGTCCGGATTTGAGCGCGGCGACGACTAGGGGCGAGTAGTCAGCCTCTCGGGTATCAGTCATCAAAGGGCGCTGTGCTCCCTTCTGATGACTGATACCCGATGGCTGATGACTCCTGGGGGAACGATGCTCGAGGTCAACAACTTCAACGCGGTTCGCATCACGCTCGCCTCGCCGGAGCAGATTCGCTCCTGGTCGCGCGGCGAGGTGACGAAGCCGGAAACCATCAACTACCGCACGCTCAAGCCCGAGCGGGACGGCCTGTTCTGCGAGCGCATCTTCGGCCCTACCAAGGACTGGGAGTGCTCGTGCGGCAAGTACAAGCGGGTCCGTTACAAGGGGATCGTCTGCGACAAGTGCGGCGTCGAGGTGACGCGCGCGAAGGTCCGCCGCGAGCGGATGGGCCACATCGAGCTTGCGTCGCCGGTCAGCCACATCTGGTTCGTCAAGGGCACGCCCTCGCGGATCGGCCTGCTGCTCGACGTGACCCCGCGCCTGCTCGAGCAGGTGCTGTACTTCGCAAAGTACATCATCACCGACATCAACGAGACCCAGCGTCAGCGGCTGATCCAGCAGATTCAGTCCGAGGCCGAGGAGCGGATCGAGCGCGAGGCGCGCGACCGCTCGCGGCGCGTCGAGGAGCTGACAACGCCCCTGATGACCAGGCTGGCCGACCTGGAGGACGACAAGACCCAGGCGCTCCGCGACCTGGAGAGCGAGCTCGAGCGGATGAATAGCTGGATCGACGAGTCCAGCAACTCACTGCGCGAGCGGGTGAACGCGTCACTCAACGAGCCAGCCGAAGACGATCTGGTGTTCGGACCGAACGATACTGTCCTGGTCAAGGCTGGCGATGTCGTGAAGCCGAGCGATCTCACGTCGCTCGACGACATCGCGAAGGTCTTCCGCGAACAGTACGAAGAGGAGATGACCGAGCGCCAGCGGACGGCGGCCGAGCCGTACGACAACGAGATCGACCGTGTGAAGGCGGAGATCGAGGCGGCGCAGCTACAGGTCGAGGGCGGCGAGGTCGCGTTCGACGCCGAGGGCGAGCGCCAGCGGGCCGATCTGCGCGTCAAGCGGATCGAGGGCATCAAGGCGCTCCAGACGCTCAACGAGGCCGAGTTCCGCGAACTGGTGGACCTGGTCGGCAGCCGCGTCTTCAAGGCCGGCATGGGCGCTGAGGCGGTCTGGGATCTGCTCAGCAAGGTCGACATGGACAAGCTGGCCCAGGAGCTCCGGATGGAGACCCGGTCCTCGTCCGGCCAGCGCCGCAAGAAGGCGACGAAGCGCCTGCGCGTCGTTGAGGCGTTCCGCAAGTCCGGCAACCGTCCCGAGTGGATGGTGATGAAGATCCTGCCGGTCCTGCCGCCCGACCTCCGCCCGATGGTCCAGCTCGACGGTGGCCGCTTCGCCACCAGCGACTTGAACGACCTGTACCGGCGGGTGATCAACCGGAACAACCGGCTCAAGCGGCTGCTCGAGCTCGGCGCGCCCGAGATCATCATCCGCAACGAGAAGCGCATGCTTCAGGAGGCCGTCGACTCGCTGATCGACAACGGCCGCCGTGGCCGCGCCGTGTCCGGTTCCAGCAACCACAAGCTGAAGTCGCTGTCGGACATGCTCAAGGGCAAGCAGGGGCGGTTCCGCCAGAACCTGCTCGGCAAGCGCGTCGACTATTCGGGCCGCTCAGTCATCGTGGTCGGCCCGGAGTTGAAGCTCCACCAGTGCGGCCTGCCGAAGCGGATGGCGCTCGAGTTGTTCAAGCCGTTCGTGATGCGCAAGCTGGTCGAGCGTGGCCACGCGCACAACATCAAGAGCGCGAAGCGGATTGTCGAGCGGGTCCGTCCGGAGGTCTGGGACGTCCTCGAAGAGGTCATCCAGGATCACCCGGTGCTGCTGAACCGCGCTCCGACGCTCCACCGCCTCGGCATCCAGGCGTTCGAGCCCGTGCTGATCGAGGGGAGCGCCATTCAGATCCACCCGCTCGTCACGTCCGCGTTCAACGCCGACTTCGACGGCGACCAGATGGCCGTGCACGTCCCGCTCTCTGCGGCAGCCAAGCGCGAGGCCCGCGAGCAGATGCTCTCGGTCAACAACCTGCTGCTGCCCTCGAACGGCGAACCGGTCGTCGCGCCGACGCTCGACATGGTGCTCGGCTGCTTTTATCTGACCACCGAGCGCCCCCAGGCTCGCGGCCACGACCGCAAGTTCGGAAGCTGGGCGGATGCCATCCGTGCCTACGACATGCGGACGATCATGCCCGAGGCCGGAATCGACCTTCAGGCCCGGGTGACGGTCCGGATGCACCGCGACGCGTCCGGTGACCTCTGGGAGTACGACCCGACCGACGGTCACCTGGCCGAGCCAGATCAGTTGGAGATGGTACCGACGACCGTCGGACGAGTCATCCTGTTCAAGACCATCAACGACGCCCTTCGCGATGTCAACAGCGTGCCGCTCCCGTTCCAGAACGAGCGGATCGACAAGGGACGGCTGAAGGGCATCGTAGCGACGCTGATCCGCCAGTACGGTAACCGCCAGGCGGCCGCCGTGCTCGACGTGATCAAGACGCTCGGCTTCCGCTACGCCACCCAGTCCGGCACCACCGTGGCCGTGACCGATATCACGATCCCGGCTGAGAAGCAGGGGCTGCTCGCAGACGCCGACGCGGAAGTGTCGGAGATCGAGAAGCAGTTCCGGCGGGGCCTGATCACGAACGAGGAGCGCTACAACGAGGTCATCGCGGTCTGGACCCGGACCAAGGACGCGGTCACCAGCGCGGTAGACAAGGCGCTCGATCCGTTCGGACCAATCACGATGATGGCCGAGTCTGGGGCGAAGGGAAACATCCAGCAGATCTCCCAGATGTCCGGCATGCGCGGCCTGATGGCCGACCCGTCTGGCGGCATCATCGAGTTGCCAATCCGTTCGAGCTTCCGCGAGGGGCTCTCGGTGCTCGAGTACTTCCTGTCCACGCACGGCGCGCGAAAGGGGCTGGCTGACACCGCTATCCGAACCTCGGACTCGGGCTACCTGACCCGCCGGCTGATCGACGTGGCGCAGAACGTGATCGTCTACGATCCGGACTGTGGCACCGAAGCCGGCATCTGGATCGAGGATCTGACTGACCCGCAGCGGCGGCAGAACCGCCTGGACCAGCTCGTCGGCCGGTACCTGGCTGGGCCGGTGGTCGATCCGGTGACCGGTGTCGTCCTCATCGACATGGAGGAGGATGGCGCCATGATCGCGGAGGACGAGCGGGACATCATCGCCCGCTCGGAGGTGCCGCGCGTGTACGTGCGGTCACCGCTGGCATGCGAGTCGCGCCACGGCGTCTGCCAACGCTGCTACGGCTGGCACCTCGGCCGTCGCTCGGTCGTCGAGATCGGTGACGCGGTCGGGATCGTCGCGGCCCAGTCGATTGGCGAGCCAGGCACCCAGTTGACGATGCGGACGTTCCATACGGGCGGTGTCGCGAGGGTCCGGCTGGAGCAGGGCGGTGAGGACGGACAGCAGGTCGCCACACGAGCGGCTGGCCGGCCGATGTATATGGATATCACGAGCGGTCTGCCGCGTGTGGAGGAGCTGTTCGAGGCGCGCACGCCGAAGGGCATCGCCATCCTCAGCGACATCGACGGCGTGGTGGAAGTCCAGACTCTGGATGAGGGCCGGATCATCAAGGTCGTCTCGAGCGAGGTGTACCGTGACGAGCAGGCCGTCCGGCCCGGCTACCAGACGCTCGTAGCGGAGGGCGACTGGGTCGAGGTGAACCAGCCACTCGCCGAGCTCGAGGACGAGCCGCCCATCGTTGCCCGCTTGAGCGGGACCGTCCAGGAAGTCGGCGACCGGATCGTCATCGTCGCGGAGGAGCGCGAGGAGCGCGAGTACCGAGTGCCGTCCTCGAGCCGGATCCGGGTCGAGAACGGGCAGACGGTCTCCGCCGGCGATCAGCTTACTGAGGGGCACAAGAGCCCCGAGGAAGTGCTGCGCATCCAGGGCCGTGAGTCCGTCGAGCGGTACCTGGTGGACGAGGTGCAGGAGGTCTACCGCTCCCAGGGTGTCAACATCAACGACAAGCATATCGAGATCATCGTGCGTCAGATGCTCCGCAAGCTGCGGGTGGACGTGCCCGGTGATACCGATCTGCTGCCTGCCGAGCTCGTGGATCGATTCGAGTACGAGGAGAAGAACCGTCACGTCCTGGCGGAGGGCGGCGAGCCGGCGACGGCTCAGCCGGTGCTGCTCGGCGTCACGAAGGCGTCACTCAACACCGAGAGCTTCCTCGCAGCCGCTTCCTTCCAGGAGACGACGAAGGTGCTGACCGAGGCAGCGCTTTCCGGTAAGGTCGACAAACTCCTCGGACTCAAGGAGAACGTCATCATCGGCAAGCTGATCCCGGCCGGCTCCGGCTACAAGGCTCGGATGGAGGCCAGGCTTGCCGGGACCGATCGCGGACCGGAGGGCATCCTGATCGGGGAGGACGGCGATGTCTTCGAACTGGAGAGCGCTGCGCCGTCCCTTACCACTATCGAGGGCGGGCTGGCCGACGATGCGCTGCTCGCGGACGACCTGACCCTTGGGGACGGTGACAGCACCGGTACTGGGCTCGGCAACGGACAGGCTGCCACCGACGAGGACGACGTGCCGCTCGCGCTTGGGGATCTCGACCTGGGCGACATCGACGACACCGACCTCAGCGCCGTCGATCTGAGCGACTCCGACGAGGCGACGCCGAACGCCTGACCGCTTTCCATCGAGGGGACACACGAGGCCCGGGACGGTCACGCCCCGGGCCTGCCCACGCTCGTGCGAGCCGTTCTCGCGCACGTGGATCCCATCGCCTCCTGCTGGGGCGAGGGGATCACGCGGGTTCGGGGCCGATCAGGCAATCGTCACACGTGCGGATCGTGGGAGCCGGCTGGTACACTGTTTCGTCACGTTGGCTCGCGCACCGCCGGGCGTACGGCAGTGGCCACGTGCGCGACACTACCCAACTTTCGTCCGGTTGCCGGTGTTTGCGATCTGCCGGACGGGTCTGTATACTTACCTGTTGGCGCCCATTCCCGACGGGCGGGTGTATCGGCCGGAGGAGCAGTTTGCCGACCATCAATCAACTCGTCCGCAAGGGACGGGAGAAGCTTCGCAAAAAGACGAGCGCACCGGCGCTCCGTTTCAATTACAACGCCCTGGATAAGCGTACGACGCGTGGCCGCGGCTCACCGCAGAAGCGTGGCGTCTGCCTCCAGGTCCGGACGATGACCCCGAAGAAGCCGAACTCGGCGCTTCGGAAGATCTGTCGCGTTCGCCTGACGAACGGGATGGAAGTCACGGCGTACATCCCTGGCGAAGGACACAACCTTCAGGAGCACTCGGTCGTCCTGATTCGTGGTGGCCGCGTGAAGGATCT
This sequence comes from Chloroflexota bacterium, assembly GCA_020845495.1. Next base: position 3,166 of record JADLFM010000100.1, on the reverse strand, counting down.
GCCGGGGGTACGGTATCACGTGGTACGTGGTGCCCTGGACGCCGGCGGGGTCCGTGACCGAAAACAGGGGCGGTCGAAGTATGGTGCGAAGGCGGCCAAGGGGCCGGGTGCTGGCAGGTAGGCCCCTCGGGGAAGCCTGCTCGGGCCAGGGCTAAGCATCCCTGGCCTTCTTCATGCGCGGGTGGGGCGGCGTGGCCGTCCTGAGGGTAGACCGCGGTCATAGATGCACGAACGATGCCGCGAGGTGTTGGCCGAGCGCCGTTCCTCTGTACCGTAGGTTGTTCTGTCGGCGCGAGCCGACGTCGGAGGGTGACCATGCCTCGGCGTGCCCGGGTGGTCAAGCGGGAAACCCCGCCCGATGGGCGTTACGGTAGCAAGACAATCTCCCGCTTCATCAACAAGATGATGCTGGATGGCAAGAAGAGTCTAGCCGAGCGGATCGTGTACGACGCACTCGAACGTGCCGAGAACCAGGTGCGCCGCCCGGCCGTCGACGTGTTCGAGCAGGCGCTTCGTAACGCGACGCCGGTGCTCGAGGTGAAACCGCGCCGCGTCGGCGGCGCGACCTATCAGGTGCCGGTCGAGATCCGGGGCGACCGCCGCGTATCGCTCGCGATGCGCTGGCTGATCGCGTCGGCCCGCGCACGATCTGGCAAGACGATGTCCGAGAAGCTCGCATCTGAACTTCTCGATGCGTTCCACGGAACGGGAGCGACGGTAAAGAAGCGCGACGATACCCACCGGATGGCGGATGCCAACAAGGCGTTCGCTCATTACCGCTGGTAAGGAACGCGCCGGGAAGCCGGGAAGCAGTGGGCGCGGGAGGCGATCGACGCTGACCGCTTACGCCTGACCCCTGCGGTCCAAGTGCACAGCCCGCTGCTGACAAAGGCGAAGACGATGGCAGACCAGAACCTTCAGAATACGCGGAATATTGGGATCATCGCGCACATCGACGCCGGTAAGACCACGACGACCGAGCGCATCCTCTACTACACCGGCCGAGCCTACAAGCTCGGCGAGGTCCATGAGGGCACGGCCACCATGGACTGGATGGAGCAGGAGCGCGAGCGCGGGATCACCATCACGGCGGCGGCCACCACGGCCGAGTGGCGCGGGCATCGCATCAACATCATCGACACACCGGGCCACGTCGACTTTACCGTTGAGGTGGAGCGCTCGCTGCGCGTGCTGGACGGCGGCGTCGTCGTCTTCGACTCGGTGGCTGGGGTCGAGCCCCAGTCCGAGACGGTCTGGCGGCAAGCCGACCGCTACAACGTCCCCCGCATCTGCTTCATCAACAAGATGGACCGGATCGGTGCGAGCTTCTGGGGCACGATCGACCAGATCAAGGAGCGGCTCGGAGCGAACCCCCTGCCGATCCAGATCCCGATCGGCCATGAGGCCGGCTTCCAGGGCATGGTCGACTTGATCAGCCAGGAGGCGCTGACGTTCGGAGCGGGGGTCAACGACCCGGTCGCGCGCGGACCGGTGCCGGCCGACATGGCTGATGAGGTTGCAAGGTATCGCGAGCAGGTGATCGAGCGGGTCATCGAGCTCGACGAAGACCTGATGACCCGCTACCTCGAGGGTGAGGAGATCACCCCCGGGGAGATCCGTGCTGCACTCCGGCGGGCCACTATCGCCGGCACCCTGATTCCGGTCCTTTGCGGGACCGCGCTTCGGAACAAGGGCGTGCGCCCGCTGCTGGATGCGGTCGTGGATTACCTGCCGTCGCCGCTCGACATCCCGGCCATCACTGGCACGGATCCGCAGACTGGCGGGGACCTGGAGCGGCATCCGTCGCTCTCGGAGCCGTTCTCAGCGCTCGCCTTCAAGATCGCGGCAGACCAGTTCGTTGGCAAGCTCGCCTTCATCCGAGTGTACTCGGGAGAGGTCAAGTCCGGCAGCTACGTCTTCAACGCCACCAAGGGCCAGCGCGAGCGGGTTGGCCGGCTCGTCAAACTGCACGCGAATCACCGCGAGGACGTCGAGTCGATCGGCGCGGGCGACATCGGCGCTGTGGTCGGCCTCAAGGGCACGATGACGGGCGACACGATCTGCGACCCCGAGCACCCAATCGTGCTCGAAGCGATTAAGTTCCCCGAGCCAGTCATCGACATCGCGATTGAACCAAAGACCAAGCAGGATCAGGACAAGATGGGCCTCGCTCTGGGCAGGCTCAGCGAGGAGGATCCGACCTTCCGGGTGCGTACTGACCAGGAGACCGGCCAGACGGTCATCTCCGGCATGGGCGAACTGCACCTGGAAGTCATCGTCGACCGGATGCTGCGCGAGTTCCGGGTCGACGCCAACATCGGTCGGCCGCAGGTCGCGTATCGCGAGACGATTACTCGTCCGGCGAGGGCTGAGGGCCGGTTCGTGCGGCAGTCCGGCGGCCGCGGGATGTACGGCGTCTGCGTCCTGGAAGTCGAGCCGCTTGAGCCGGGCACCGGCTTCGAGTTCGTCAACAAGATTATCGGCGGCGTGGTGCCACGCGAGTACGTACCGGCGATCGAGGCGGGCGTGAAGGAAGCGCTCGCCAATGGTGTTGTCGCGAACTATCCGATAGTGGACATCCGAGTGCGGCTGGTGGACGGCTCGTACCACGAGGTCGACTCGAACGAAATGGCGTTCAAGATGGCCGGCTCGATCGGCTTCCGCGAGGCCGCCCGCAAGGGCGCTCCGCAGGTGCTCGAGCCGGTGATGAAGGTGGAGGTCACCACACCCGAGGATTACCTCGGCGACGTCGTGGGCGACCTGAATCGGCGGCGCGGCCAGATCCAGGGCATGGAGCCGCGCGGCAACACGCAGACGGTCAGGGCACAGGTGCCACTGGCGGAGATGTTCGGGTATGCCACCGACCTCCGCTCGGCGACCCAGGGCCGAGCGTCCTACTCGATGGAGTTCTCGCACTATCAGCCGGTCCCCAAGCAGGTGGAGACGGGCATCCTGGCCAAGGCGCGGGCGTAACGCCCGCTCCCTGGCGTTCGGGCCCCCGTGCGGGAGTCCCGATCGAGCGACGCAAGGAGGAATGACGGCGATGGCGAAGCAGAGGTTTGAGCGGACGAAGCCGCACGCGAACGTGGGGACGATCGGGCACGTGGACCACGGCAAGACGACGCTGACGGCGGCGATCACGAAGGTGCTGGCGATGAAGGGGGAG
>JADLFM010000099.1 GCA_020845495.1 Chloroflexota bacterium | reverse complement strand
CCGCCCGATAGCGCGCGAGGTTCTTCGCACCGATGCCCTTGGGTGTGCAGTCGACCACGACATCGATCCGCCCGAGCAGGTCGTCCAACGTGCCCAGGACCGGCACGTCCGCTGCCTGCATTTCGGCAGTCTTCTCCGGAATCGAGGCGAAGATCGGCAGGTCCAGGACGGCGGCTGTCTTGATGCGATAGTCGGTCGTGACGTCACTGACACCCGCAAGCTCCATGTCCGGTTGGACGCGCACTGCGTCGGCCACGCGCTTGCCGATCACCCCGTATCCGTTGACTCCGACTCGGATCCTTTCCGACATCGCGCTCCACCTCCCCAGGGACGCCCAACCAGCTTGGCGTCTCGCTGCCATGTGTGAAGCAGTGATCGTGCCAGCAACGCCTGACGTTTCCGCTCCTCGCGAATCTTGGACGTGTTGTGCCGGCGTATCGCTCGAATCCAGCCCGGGCTTGGCGTCCAGACGGAGAACCGGTCGCGAACGTGCGGGCACGACACAGTTCCATGTCCCGGACGAGCCTGTGTGATTTCCTCCCTCCTCCGGGGGCAACTGTCTGAACACAGACAGTTGCCGTCAGGGCAACCGGTGGCATGGTTCGAAGCGGCTACAGGCGGGCCCTCAATGTATCTTGGACAATGAGCGATACTGGCGGACCTGTTCCGGAGAGGAATCACTGCACGTGCGTATCCTGGTCGTGGAAGACGAGCCGAAGGTGGCGCGATTCATTCAGAACGGCTTGACCGATCAGCAATTCGTGGTCGACGTTGCCGCCGACGGTGCCTCCGCCCTCCGCCGCGTGGAGAGCAGCGGCTACGATCTGCTCATCCTCGACCTCATGCTCCCGGGTGTCGATGGCTTCGCCGTGTGCCGGCGCGTCCGCGCGCTGGGTCTGACGACGCCTATTCTGATGCTGTCGGCGCGTAGTCTGGTCGACGATCGCGTCAAGGGCCTGGATACCGGGGCCGACGACTACCTGACGAAGCCCTTCGACATCGCGGAGCTGGGCGCGCGCGTGCGCGCGCTGCTGCGTCGACATCGAGAGCCGACGTTGGTGCCCCTGTCCGTCGGCGACTTGACCCTGGATCCGGTGACGCGAGTGGTGATGCGCGGTGACCGTCGCATCGACCTCACCAGCAAGGAGTTCGACCTGCTGGATTATCTGATGAGGCACGGCGGCCAGACCGTCACACGGCAGATGATCGCCGAGCACGTGTGGGGCATCACCTGGAACCGCCTGACCAACGTCATCGACGTCTTCGTGAACCACCTGCGCAAGAAGGTCGAACTTCCGGGCGAGTCCCGGCTGATTCATGCCGTCCGAGGGGTCGGATATGTCATTCGGGAAGCCAACAGCGATGACTAGGACACTCCGCGGCCGGCTCACGCTGTGGCACCTAGCGGTCCTTGCCGTATCTCTGACCGTCTTCGCCGCCATGTGCTATGCCGTTCTGTCCCAGAACCTGTACCGCCACCATGACGACGAGCTGGCCCACCAGGCAGGCGAACTGATCCGAGCCCTGCGTGCCGTTCCGCTGGAGCCAGCCGAGATCCGCACTGCTCTCGCAGGCACACCTATCGGATCCCGGTTCGTCATGGTCCGGAACAGCCGCGGCGAACTCCTGTATCGGGACCCCGTCCTGGCGTCCAGCGAGCCGAACATCGGACAGCAGGAGGCCCTGGTTCACGCCGCCGAGACTGCGCCACTAGCCGCCACGTTCTTCACCGTCGATCTGGAGCAATCGGCGGAGGTGCGCTTCATCTGTATTCCGCTCGGCCAGCCCGGCCACTATCTGCAGATTGGCGATCCCCTGGGCGACGTCCGCACCATGTTGCGCGCGACGGTCATCGCCTGCCTCCCCATTTTGCCAGGAGTGCTGCTGTTCTCTGGCTTCGGGGGGTGGTTCATCGTGAAACGAGCATTGGCGCCGGTCAGGACCGTCACTTCGACGTTGCAGCACCTCCAGGCCCCCGACTTGTCCCGTCGGGTCGAAGTACATCCGACGGACGCCGAGCTCGGGGTTCTCGTCGACACGCTCAACGGACTGCTCGACCGCCTGCAGCGGTCGTTCGAGTCGTTGCGCCAGTTCGCAGGCGATGTATCGCACCAGATACAGACGCCGCTGACCATTCTCAAGGGCGAGCTCGACTCCGCCTTGGAGCATCCCGACCGGCCCCGCGACAAGGCATGGGTGAGCGGACTGGCGGATGAGATCGACGACATGCGTACGATCGTCGTCGATCTGCGGTCCCTGGCACTTGCCGACGCGCCGCTGTCGGACGCGGCGGAGGTCAATCTCACAGAACTGGTGCAGGAGGCCGGCGACATCGTTGCGGCGCTGGGCGAATTGCGTAACGTCGACGTGCAATGCCGTGCCGACATACCCGTTGTCGTACGAGGTGACGCCACCCGACTGAAGCAGGTGGTGTTGAACCTTGGGGACAACGCGGTGAGGTACACGCCCACTGGAGGACGGGTCGCTATCGACCTGAACGTGGTGGGAGATCGCGCCGTCCTGCGGGTGAGCGACACGGGTGTCGGGATTCCCGAGCAGGATCTGCCGCGGATCTTCGATCGGTTGTTCCGCGCGGATGTCGGACGCCGTCATGCCGATGGCACGGGACTCGGGCTGGCGATCGCCCGGAGAATCGTCGACGTGCATCGGGGCACGATCCAGGCCGACAGCCAGGTGGGCACGGGGTCGACGTTCACCGTGACTCTCCCCCTGGGATGAGTTCCACACCATCACGGCGCTAGT
>JADLFM010000098.1 GCA_020845495.1 Chloroflexota bacterium | reverse complement strand
TCGTACGACAGGTTGAACTTGATGACGCAGTCGGTGCCGTAGTCGCCTGGATCGAGGTGGAGCTTATAGTTCCCCTTCTCCTGATTCTCCAGGAATACGGGAATCTTGCCCGCGTCCATGTGGCGAGGCTGGGGATTCGTGCTCGGTATGCCGGTCCGTGCAGAACGCTGAGGGGCACTCCATCGGCTGTCATTGCGGCGCAGCGTGAGGCCGCCACGCTATGCTTCCCTGGTCTCCGCGCCACGTGCTCTCCACGCGCACTCACTGAGGAGTTCGCGCCCCGAAGAGGCTGAGAAGGAGGAACCTGCCGTGCCTCTCACGACGCCACTGATCGTCGGGCCTCTGACGGAGTGGAGTGCGAACATCCTCGTCGAGGGCTGCTTCCCGGGCGCGACTGTCTTGCTCCGCGCGATCGGCCCTGGCCCCCGAGATCTGGCGAAACAGGTCGTCGGCGGCGGGAGCGACCGAGTCGCGTTGCTGCCCGGGGAGACGCTTCAGCCGGGTGACAATATCCTGGTCATGCAGCGTCTTGGCGCCGACCAGAGCGCCTGGACGCCCGATCGTCTCGCCGTCCCGGTCGGAAAGGCGCCGGCGGCGCACGCCGATCTGGCGCCCCTGGCATTTCGCTCGCGCGTCTGGCAGTGCGGCGAACGGATCTGGGTTCAGGGTGCCGTCCCCGGCGCGCAGGTCACCGTCTCAGGGTCGAGTGGCATCCTGGCTACCGGCCGAGCGACGGAGAGCGGCGACGCCCGGCTCGCCTTGACCGCGAGCCTTCCGGGGCCGGGGCAGACGGTGACCGCCCGCCAGGACGCCCCACCCGGCTTCGCCGCGCTCGCGGGCGCACCAGTCACGACGTCTGCGACGGTCGAGGCGATTCCGGTCCCATTCCAGGAGAAACTCCCGACCCCGGCCCTCATCGGCGATCCCCCGAAGGGATGCGACCCATCGATGGGGATTGGCAGCGTCTTCGACGGCGCGACGGTCACGATCGCACGCGCATCGGATGGAACCAGCGAATCCTCGGTGTTCGACCTGGACCGGCTGAACTACATCTTTCTGAAACCGCTCGGGCCGTCCAGCGATACACTGGAGATCGTGCAGTCGCTGCCCAGGTGTCGACAGTGGCCGCCCTCAGATCCCCTTCGCGTGCCCGTTGCAGCGGCGGCAAAGCCGGGCGTGCCCATGATCCGTCCACCCTGCGCTGATTCGGTGGACGTCTATGTCGAGAACCTGGAGCCCGGCGCCCTGGTCACGCTGACGTACCAGGGCCAGGAGTACCGAGGTATGGCGCCGCCGACGGGGACCACGTTCGTGTTCCGTCTCACGCCCCTCGTGGCTCAGGAGACGATCGCGGTCCGGCAGGAGCGTTGCGGCCTCGTCAGCGACACCGCTTCGACGACCGTCCCCGGCATCAGTTCGAGCGCCACTGTGCCGCCGGACGTCGTCGAGCCCCTGTACGCCTGTGCGGGAGCGGTCCGTGTGACGACCATCCCTGGCGCCTGGCTCCAGGTCTGGGCGAAGACACCGTCTGGAGCGGTGCCGATCGGCGCGCAGGTCCTCGCCAGCGCAGATTCGGTGCGTATCCGGGTGACGCCGTATCTGCACGAGCTTACCGAGGTCTGGGTCGCCTACCTGTTGTGCGGCAGCGGCGCCTGGGACGAATCCCGACACCACACCGTGCAGGCAACGCCCGAGGTCGGGCCGGCGAATCTCCCCACCCCGCTCGTCGAGGCCGATACCAGCGTCGCAGTCGATGCGATTCCGGGCGCCTGGGTGAATGTCTTCGCGATGCGCGGGCCACCCTTCACGGTCGAACACATCGGCGGCGACTTCGTGGACCCACTCGTCAAGAGCGTTCCCCTGTACCGGCCCCTGACGCAGCGCGATCTCGTCTTCGCCGAACAGCGGCTCTGTCATGGACGGCCGGGCGTGGGCGCGGCTCGCTCCGTCCTGCCCGCCGTGCGAGAGTTCCACCTGGTACTGCCACTCTCGCAGCTCAGTCATGAGAACGACCCTAAGCCCGTCGTCTGCTCCACTGCGTCCGTGGTCTGCCGTCACTCCGGGGGATGGGAGTTCACGGCGCACGTCGAGAACAAGGAGCCGAAGGCCGACTGTAGCCTGGACGTCCAATTCGACTTGAGCGGTGTCTCCCCCCCGTTCGGAGCGGTGGTGTCGAGCGACCTTAGTGCGCCGGGCAGCAGCGCCGGCTTAAGTCTGTACGGCGTGCCATCGCAACGGACGCTGACGCGCCCGGGCACATTCACCGGCTTTCAGAACCCGTCGTACTGGGAGTCGGTGCTAGGTGCCACCGGCAAGTTCAGCCTGATCGCTGCGTTCGAGAACTACGCGCCGACGCCCGAGGCCCCGGACTCGCCAGACGATTAACCTGGGCTCAAGTACGGTGGGCTCCGGTCGACTGGGCTCCGGTCGAATGGGGTGGCCGCGGGCCACGCTCAGACGGCGCTGACCGCCCTCCAGGCGTGGACGTTCCCGTAGCACCCCCCGCGGTGCTGACGCAAGAGCTTCGTCGATGCGCAACCTTCGCCCGTGACAGACCGCGCCGAGCGCGGCCAGAAGGCAAGACCTCCCAACCGTGCTCGGCCCCAGGCTACGCTCGTTTGAGGGGCTCAGCTCTTGAAGTAGAACGTCACCGCGCGCGAGATGCTGGGAGTCTTGCCGTCCGGGCTGTTGTACTGGCGGTCCGGGATGTTACCCATCGTGTTCTTCACGATCCGGATCCCCATCGCGGCCGGACTCAGGCCGACGGTGCCCATGCCGAAGACCTGATCGGTGACGATCTGCC
>JADLFM010000097.1 GCA_020845495.1 Chloroflexota bacterium | reverse complement strand
GTAAGATGATCTCGGACATGGCTCCCTCGCTTCTGGAGACTCGACATCCCCAGAGTCCACGCGGGAGCCATGTTTCGTCAACTCACCTGCACTCCATCACCCTGCCCCAGAAATGGCGGAAGTCGAGGCTAGCGGCCGGCGAGCATTTCCAGGCGGATCAGGGCCGGCTGGAGGGTGCCCCCGGCGAGCAAGCGGTCGTGGAACTGCTGAAGCGATAGCTCGCTCAACTCCGAGCGTAGGGCCAGGATCTGCTCCTTGCCCATCGCGTACGACATCGGCTGCGTGGGCGTCAGACAGTACCGCCGTACCTCGCCGTCGGCCTGGGCCGGCGCGAGCCGCGCGCCCTCGACGAGGAGGGTGACAGCATCCTGGAAGCTCATCGTGCCCGCGTGCAAGCCCGGGTCGATGATGACGCGGGCCGCGCGCCACAACTGGCCCTTGAGTTGGAACAGACGCAGCCGCCAGTCCTGGTAGTACCCCTGCTCGGCCATCAACTGCTCGCAGTAGAAGGCCCAGCCCTCGGCAAAGAGCTCGCTCATTGCGTGCTTGCGGGTGTACGACGGGGTTGTGCTGGCGACGGCCTGCTGAAGGTGGTGGCCGGGATACCCTTCATGCAGTGCCGTGATCGGGAAGCTCGCCCGGCAGTGCTCCTCTAACTGGGCCGCCTGCGCCTCGGCGGTCGCGCTGGCGTCGACAGGTGTGACCCAGAACTGTCCGATGCTGGCCGACTCGAATGGCGCCAATGGCATATAGGCGGCGTACGGAATCGTCGCGCGCTCGAATGGCGGCGTGTCGATCACTTCCAGCGCCTCATCGGGTGGGAACGTGACGAGGTGCCGGTCTTGCACGAACGCGCGCAGCATGGCAAGCTCGGCGCGATAGGCATCGAGGAGGCCGTCGGCCGTGGGGTGGTCCTGGCGGGCGTCCGCAATCACATCCATCCAGTCCCGACCCGGGGCATGCCGCTCCACCAGTTCGCCGATCTCCTGAAGCGTCTCGTCGAACAAGCGACGCCCAGTCGCGGCTAGCTGGTCGGCTGAGACGTTCAGCAAATGCCACTCGGACAGCCGCTGCTCGAACAACTCGCGCCCGATGGCGTACGAGCCTTCCGGCCCGAGTGGCGTATCGTCCTCGAGGGCATCGGCCAGGCGCTCGAACGCATGGATAGCATCACCCCCGGTCGAGGCGAGCGCGTAGGCGGCGTCGCCCGCGTCGGGGAGGAAGCGCTCGACGAGCCCGCGCGTGAAGACGGCCCCGGCACGGGCTGCCTGAATGGCCGTCTGGACGAAGACTGGCGGGGGCGTGGTGACGTTGTCTCGACACGCATGCAAGACATTCGGCGTGGCTCGGAGCCGCTCGATCAGGTTGGTGAGTCGGAGGCCCGCTCGCTCCTCGCCTCGACCGAGCAGCCCGAGCAGCCCGAAGAGCGGCTCCTGGACGTACAGCATCGGGTTGCGGTTCCAGTCGCCCACTCCCCCAATCGACCACAGGATAGAGCGTAGAAGCGCCCGAATGAACTGATAGTCGACGACCTTCTCGAGGGGGAGGCCGGTCGTATCGAACGCCTGAACCCGCCCGAGTAGCTCGCGTACCGCCTGGGCGTGCCGGTCGATGCCATCCTCGCTGAGGTCACGTAGCCGATCGTCGTAGGCATGGATGCCGAGCCAGGTCGCCTCGACCGGGTTGTAGCGATACCAGGTGTCGAACACGTCGTGGGCGAGCAAGTCAAAGGCATCGCTGACCGTCACGGGTCTCCTCCTACCACGCTCCGTGTCGGGGCGCAGGTATTCGCTATCGCCACGTCAGGGGTGTTCTCCGGGACGGCCGGCGACATGGCGGGAGAGCTGCTCGCACGTTCCACTCTTCGCCCCTGGGCACACGGTGCGCGGGCGCCGGCTGGCCGGTGCAAGTGGCGCGCCGGCTGGCCGGTGCAAGTGGCGCGCCGGCTGGCCGGTGCAAGTGGCGCGCCAACAGGGCGACGTGACACCAACACCGGACGAGCGCCGGCTGCCGGGGTGCCCTCCCGGATCGTGTACGGTTAAGCGACGCTGCCAGGGTGGCGGCGCGAGGAGGACGCGAGCGTGCAGATCGGGATCATGGGGCTACCGGGGTCGGGGAAGACGACCGTCTTCAACGCGCTCGCGCAGGCCCGCGCCGCTGTCGGTGGGTACTCGGCCCCAAGCTCCGAGCCGAACCTCGCCGTCGTCAAAGTCCCGGACCCGCGCCTCGACGCACTCGCGCCGCTCTTCGAGCCAAAGAAGTTCACGCCGGCCGAGGTCCAGTACGTCGACGTGGCCGGAATCGTGCGCGGCCAGGGCAAGGATAGCGCCGGCGCGTTGCTGGCGCACCTGCGGAACACCGACGTTCTCCTGCTGGTCGTCCGAGCGTTCGGCAATGCTGCGACTCGAGGCTCGGACCCCACGCCAGTTGAAGACTTCGAGGCAGTGGCGTTCGAGCTCGTGCTTGCGGACCTGGACGTCGTAGGTAAGCGCTTCGAACGGCTCCAAAAGGAAGCACAGCTTGCCAGGGGAACGCCCGCCGAGCGGCAGGCCCGAGAACTCGAACTGGAGTTGTTCGCGCGTCTCCACGCCGCCCTCTCCGCGGAGCGGCCCCTGCGCGAGATCGGGTTGACGCCGGCTGAGGAGCGCGTGCTGCGGGGCTACGGTCTGTTGACAGCGAAACCGCTGCTGGCACTGTTGAACGTGGACGAGCCGGGGCCAGCCGCCGATGCGCTGGTCGACGTCGTGAAGGCGAAGGCTGGGCCGGGCACGGAGGTCGTGAACCTGGCCGGCAAGCTCGAGATGGAGCTTGCCGAACTGCCGTCCGATGAGGCCGACGAGATGATGGAGGGCTTTGGGATCGTCGAGTCCGGGTTGGCACGGGTCATTCAGATCTCGTACCGATTGGCCCGGCTGATCTCCTTCTTCACGGTTGGGCCGGACGAATGCCGGGCCTGGACGATTCACGACGGCAGCGCCGCCGTCGATGCCGCCGGTGCGATTCACAGCGACCTGGCACGCGGCTTCATCCGTGCCGAGGTGATCCACTGGGATCAACTGCTCGATGCGAAGACCTACGCCGAGGCGCGCCGACGCGGGCAACTCCGCTCCGAGGGCAAGGCGTACATCGTCCAGGACGGCGACGTGCTGAACATCTTGTTCAACGTCTGAACTGTGGCCCGCTGGGGCGTGCGCCGAGCCAGGCGGCCGATGCGTCTATCCGTCTGCGAATCCCCTCATCCCCGCCGGCGTGCAGGTGAGCCGGTGATGCTGTTATGCGGTACCGTGGGAGTGAAGCAGGCAGGCCGATTCTCAGCACTGGCGAGCGAGGGGGCAGCCTGGAGGTTCTGAGCCGGGCGCAGAACGCTGCACGGCACCCCCCATGCGCGACTGCGCGTACTTGATTGACCGACGCCCGGCTCGGTGGTACAGTGAGCCGTCGACATACCAGGGTTGACGCACCAGAGAGGCGGGCCGCTCGGCCCAGGCGATCCGACGTTGTGCACGCAGGGACGTGACGATGACGATGGACACGTGGGCGACGCGGGCATGCGGAGCGCTCACCTTCTCCTACCACGAGGGCTCGTACGCGCATGAGAACCTCGAAGCCATCGTGGCGCGTTACGAGAAGGCGCTGGCCGATGTGTGCGCGTTCCTGGACGTCGACCAGATAGCGCTGCCGCCGCTCTCCATCTACCTGTGCGAGATGTTCCCGGATGAGTGGGACGGGGCCGGGTTCGCCAACATGACCAGGGTCGACCTGGACGGCGCGACGATGTGGACGGTGGTCACCTCGGAGTCGCCGGGCGCCTATCCCGAGTTCGAGCTGACGCAACTCGTGCTGCGCGCCCGCCACGGGCCGGGCGTGCCTGAGGCGCGTTTCTGGGAAGAGGGGCTGGCCGGGCACTTAGCCGCCCGAGGCGGGGCGAGCTATTACGCCGAAGCGCCCGCCCGCACCCAGAGGCTTCGCGAGGAAGGACAGCTTCGGCCGCTCGTAGCGGTCGCGCGGCAGTACCACGAGCATCGCTCACCCGTTGCCACGACGACGGCCGTCGCGTTTATCAGCTACTTGATCGACTGGCGCGGCGGCGAGCGCTTCCGTCGGTTTCTGACGTCGGTCCGCGCCGGCGAGCTAGATGCCGTGCGCCGCGCCTACGGCCGGCCCCTCTCGGAGTTGGAGCGAGCCTGGCACCGCCGGATGGAGGCTGCCGCACAGAGCGGCGGCGGCAAAGCGCTCGCCGCTCTCAAGGGCACAGCCGGTTTCTTCAAGCCGTACCGCCTCAAGCTCGCCGGCATCCTGGTGACGATCTTCCTGGCGCTCAGCTTCGACCTGTTCATGCCGCTGGCGATCCGCTTCCTGGTCGACAATGTCCTTGGCGGAAGGCCGCTAACGTTCTCGGTGCCGTTCGTGGCCGCGGAAGGGACCCACATCACGCCGGCCGCGCAACTGGACTGGCTGATCGGCATGCTGGTCGTGATGGTCGTCATGTTCGTGATAAACGCGCTGGCGCGGCTGCGCCAGGCGGCGCTCACGGCGACGGTCAGTCAGGGCGTGGTGTTCGACCTGCGGATGCGCCTGCTCGACCACCTCCAACGCCTGCCGATCTCATTCCACTCGCGCACGCCGGCGAACGACGTGGTTCAGCGGTTCCAGTCCGACATCTCGTACGTCGCCGCGGCCCTCTCTGCGGGTCTCGTTCCGATGGTCTCGAATGGCGTGGCGATGTTGCTGTTCGGCTTCACCATCGTCTCACTGAACCCGATTCTGGCGCTCGTCGCGCTGGCTGGCTTGCCCGTCTTCGCCCTCTCGTACCGGCAGGGCCGCGCGACGATGCGGACGAACCAGCGTGAGACAATTCGCCGCAATCAGGAGATCCAGCAGGCTGTCATCGAGAACATGAACGCGCAGACGCTGCTGAAAGTGTGGAACCAGCGGCCGGCCGTGCTAGAACGCTTCCACGAAAAGCTCGACCTGAACCGCGAAATCAACATCCGGAACACCATGATCACCCAGGCCTTCGCCCGCGCCAGCGTGCTCATCACCAACGGTGCGCAGGTAGCGGTGCTGACGGTGGGCGGCCTGATCGTCATCTGGTCGGCCGGCCGCGACCTGACGGCTGGCGGCCTGATCGCCTTCTACGTGCTGCTGCTGCGACTCTACGGGCCGGCCGGCCTGTTTGCCGGCGCCTTCCAGACGCTGACCCTCTCGGCGGACGGCCTCGACCGGGTGACGGCGATCCTGAAGCGCAAGCCGGAGGAAGATGCAGCGGGTGCGCGGGCGATCGGACCGTTGCGCGAAGCCTTGCGCTTCGAGCACGTCGAGTACGCGCCGATCAAGGGACGGAGCGTCGTCAAGGATCTGACGGTCACGATCCCGGCCGGCGCGCGGGTGGCGTTCGTGGGACCGACCGGGGCCGGGAAGGCCACCTTGATCCAACTGCTGTCTCGGCTCGTCGAGCCAACCTCTGGCACGATCCGCTGGGACGGGACCGCTCTTGCGGCCGCGACGCGCGAGTCGGTGCGCGAGCAGGTCATCACGCTCCCCCAGGATACGTTCATCTTGAACCTGACGCTCTACGAGAATATCCTCGTCGGCCGCTCGGCTGCGACCGAGGCCGAGGTGCTGGAGGCCGCCCGCACAGCAGGCGTACACGACTGGATCCAGTCGCTGCCCGGCGGGTACGACACCCTGGTGAGCGACCGGGATACGGCCGTCGCCACCCCGAACCGCCAGCGTATTGCCGCTGCGCGCGCCCTCTTGCGCCGCGATGCATCGGTGGTGGTGATGGAAGATCCGTTCTCGGCGCTCGACGCATCAGAGCAGCGGCGAATCGAGGAGGCGCTGCGCGGACCGGAGGGCACTCGTACGATCGTCAAGATCGCTCAGCGGCTCGGGTCAGTCACCGACGCCGATCAGATCTACGTCATGGACGCCGGCGAGATCGTCGAGCACGGCACCCACGACGACCTGCTCGAGCGTGACGGGCTGTACGTCCAGCTGATCAAGGACGAGCTTGGCGAGGCCGCGGTGAGCGGCGCGCGCCAGGCGGTACGCCGGCTCGGCAAGCTAGCGCCGTTCTCAAGCCTGCCACCTGAGGTGCTGGAGGAGACGGCGCGCCTCCTCCTGTACGCCGAGCGGGCGCCGGGCGAGATCCTCTGCCGCCAGGGCAGCTCTGGCGACGAGTTGTTCATCATCGGGCGGGGCGAGGTCGAGATCGTCGTGACGGACGACGAAGGGCACGAGCGGATCGTGAGCGTGCTTGGCGAGGGCGACTACGTCGGCGAGATCAGCTTCCTGCATCGGACACCACGCACGGCAACCGTTCGGGCGCAGACGAACGTCGAGGTCCATATCTTGCGGCGCCTCGACTTCGACTTCCTGCTGGAGCGGCTCGGAGCCGGCACGCTGGCGTACCTGGAAGAGACGGCCAAGGCCCGCATCGACGACACCCGCCAGAAGCTGGCTGCACTCTCCGTCGTCGGCGAGTAACTGCCTGGCGCCAATATGGCTTGACGCGCCCTGGCGAAGCTGGTACCGTGCATCCCCGTGTGGAGCAGGTGGCGGACGCCTGGTGTCGCGACAATGCGGCCAGAGGTATGAGCTAGCGGCCATCCCCCACGACGCGAGCGACGATGACTGCTGCTCGCGCCGGTACGACGAACGAGGAGAGTAGAACGAACGTGGCGACTCGAGGCGCGGCGTTGGAGCGCTCCAAAATAAGCCGACGCCAGCTCCAGCGGAATCTGGAGGGCTGGGCATTCGCCTCCCCCTGGATCATTGGCTTCATCTTCTTCACGGCCGGCCCGATGATCGCCTCGGCGGTCATGGCCTTCATGAAATGGGACTTGCTCAGCCCGCCCAGCTTCGTTGGCTTCGATAACTTCAAGCAGGCGGCGAACGATCCGCTCGTGTGGCAGTCGCTGAAGGTCACGACCGTCTATGCCATCGTGGCGGTGCCACTGAACATCGTGCTCGGGCTTGGGCTGGCCATGCTGCTCAACACCGGCATTCGCGGGCTACGCGTCTACCGGACCGCGTACTTCCTGCCATCCATCCTCTCCGGCGTGGCCGTGGCACTGCTCTGGCGCTGGGTGTATGAGAACCAGTTCGGCTTGGCCAATACGATGCTCGCGACGATTGGTCTGCAAGGTCCGAACTGGCTCGGCGACGGCACCTGGGCGCTGCCCTCGCTGATCGTGATGAACATCTGGTCCGTGGGCGGCGGCATGATCATCTACCTGGCCGGGCTTCAGGGCATCCCGACCGACTTCTACGAGGCCGCCGAGGTGGACGGCGCGAACTGGTGGCAACGACTCTGGAGTATCACCCTCCCGCTGGTCACGCCGGCTGTCTTCTTCCAACTGGTCATCGGGATCATCCAGGCGCTCCAGGTCTTCACCCAACCCTACGTGATGACTGCCGGCGGCCCGTACAACTCGACCCTCTTCTTCGTCCTGTACCTCTATCAGAACGCCTTCCAGTACTTCCAGATGGGCTACGCATCGATGCTCGCCTGGATTCTCTTCCTGTATCTCCTCGTCCTGACCCTGGTGGTCTTCCGCAGCGGCGATACCTGGGTCCACTACGAGGGGCAGGCCCGAAAGGGCGGATGACGCGTGGAAACAGCGCCACGACCGGTCACTATCTCCCGGCCCGTTCCGAGGGTCGGGTCACGCATAAGTGCGCGGCGCGTCCGCCGCTGGCTCGTCGAAGCCGTGATCCACGCCGTGCTTCTCTCAGGGCTGGCGCTCGTGTTCGTCCCGATTGCCTGGGCGGTCTCGACGTCGTTCAAGAATCCCGGCGACATCTTCCTGATCCCGCCCACCTGGATCCCCAATCCGATCCGCTGGCAGAACTACGTCGAGGCGATGACGACCGCCAACTTCGCGCGGTACTTTCTGAACACGGCGTTCATCACCCTCGTCGACATCGTCGCTAAGGTGCTGTCCTGCTCGCTGGTCGCGTTCGCGTTCTCCCGCATGCGCTGGTGGGGCCGTGACGTGCTGTTCATGGTGATGCTGTCGACGCTGATGCTGCCGCAGCAGGTCACCCTGATCCCGCAGTTCATCGTCTACCGCTGGCTTGGCTGGGTCGACACGTTCCTGCCGCTGATTATCCCGAACCTGTTTGGCGGGCCGTTCTTCACCTTCCTGCTGCGCCAGTTCTTCCTCAGTATTCCGACCGATCTCGACGACGCGGCGCGCATCGACGGCTGCTCGAGTTGGGGGGTGTACTGGCGGATCATCATGCCGCTCTCGAAGCCGGCCCTGATGATGGTGGCGATCTTCGTCTTCAACTACACCTGGAACGACTTCTTCGGCCCCCTGATCTACCTTCACAGCAACGACAACTTCACCATCTCGCTTGGCCTGCAAGCGTTCCAGACCCAGGCCGGGCCACAGTGGCACCTGATCATGGCCGCATCGCTCGTGGCAATGTTGCCGGTACTCATCCTCTTTTTCGTCGGGCAGCGGTACTTCATCCAGGGCGTCGTGTTCAGCGGCGTCAAGGGATAACACGTCAGCGGGATAAGACCTCGCAGGGAGTGGGCTGATGGGATCGTTACGGGCGTCCTTTTCGCGACGGTACTTCCTTCGGACCGGGGCGCTGGCCGTCGGGTCGGTCGTGTTGGCGGCCTGCGGGCAGTCCGCGCCGGCGTCGTCGCCGGCCGCGCCGGCATCGGGCGCGCAGCCGACCGCCGCCAAGCCGGCCCCGGCGGCTACCGCGAAACCGGCCGCGCCAGCAGCCGCATCGCCGGCTGCGTCGCCAGCTGCGAGTGGCGCCGCCGCAAGTAGCGCCGCTGCGAGCGCCTCGAAGCCCGCCGGCAAGGCACTCTCTGGGAAGATGGTCTTCATGGATGGCATCGCCAGCCACGCCAAGCTGGCGCAGGAGTGGGGCGACAAGTTCAAAGCTCAGAACCCTGGCGTGGACGTGACCGTCCAGTTCATCGCCAAGGGCGAGGACATGGTCAAGCAGTTGCTCGTCCAGACCGCCGGCGGCACCCCGCCCGACGTGTTCACCTACTTCCAGGAGAACATCCCGATCACGGCCGCCATCGAAAAGAACCTGCTCCTGGACCTCGATGACCGTATCAAGGGTGACAACTACGACCTGAGCGACTTCCTGCCGCAGGCGATCGAACTGAACAAGTGGGACGGCAAGATCTACGCCCTCCCACGTGACTACGGCAACCAGCAGATCTACTACAACGTCGACCTGTTCAAGAAGAAGGGCGTGCCGCTGCCCGCAACCGATTGGACCGACACGACCTGGACGTTTGACCGGTATCTCGAGGCTGCCAAGGCGATCACCGAGGAGTCGGGCGGTCAGGCGTCCCAGTTCGGACTCGTGGTGAACACAGCCTGGCGGCCGTGGGCGACGTTCGTCTACTGCAACGGCGGCAAGATCGTGAACACCGACTCGCGAGGTATCGCCACGTCGTTTGCGGTCGGCGATGACTCGGCCGTCGAAGCGCTTCAGTTCCTCCAGGATCTGATCTACAAGCACAAGGTGGCGCCCCCGCCATCCGGCACGAGCGCATGGTCGCCGGATCTCGGCCCGGTTGAGGTGTTCGGGACGAACAAGGTCGGTATGCTGCTCGGCAACCCGTCGCAGGTACAGGCCTTCCGCAAGATCACAGCGTTCGAATGGAACGTTGCGCCCATCCCGGTCGGCAAGGGCGGGAAGCGCGGCACGGGCGGTGGCGGGACGGCCTGGAGCATCGCCAAGTCGTCGAAGAACCCGGATGCGGCGTGGGGGATGCTGACGTTCATCACCTCGGCGCAGGCGCAACTCGACGAAGTCGCCGCGGGTGCAACGACGCCATCCCGGAAGTCGGTGGTGACCTCGAAGGAGTTCCAGGATCCGAATCAGCCGCCGAAGAACGCCAAGTCGTTCGCCGAGGCGCAGTCGTACGTGGTCCGTGATCCGGTGAACAGCCTCTGGTCCGACATCTTCAGCAAGGCGGTCGTCCCGAACATCCAACTGCTGTTCGCCGGGAAGTCTGACGCCAAGACGGTAGCGAAGCAGATCAAGGATCAGGGCGACTCGATGTGGGCGAAGACGTGAGCCATAGGGTGAGCCAGAGCGCTCGACGTCGGTAGCGAGCCGCTCCCGGCGCCCGGCCCGGTCAGGCAATGAGACATCCCTCTCAGCCCCCTCGTCCGCACGCGGACGAGGGGGCTGTTGCGCTCGTCCCTTGGGAACTCGTCCCTTGGGAACTCGTCCCTTGGGAATGGGAATACGAACCTGGGATCCGGCGGTTGTCAGATGGTGAGAGGTGTGGCGAGCTCCACGGTGCACGTCAGCGTGCACCGTGGGGTTCGAGTGCCTGATGGCCATACGACAAACCCGCGGGTATAGTGTCGTCGTCATGGCGATGCAGGATTCCCCGGACGGCCCGGCCCCGGCGACGGCCTCTCCGGAGCGTGAGCGGCCGGATAACGATGATCTCGAGAGCGTACGCACGGGAGGGGAGCGGCCGACGGGAGAAGCGGCCGCCAGTCCACACACAGAGCGTGCATCGGCGGGCCGCGGACAGGCTGGCCATGGTGTCAGCACGGGGCGCGCCGACCTGACGCCTGAGGAGCGCGCTGAGTTCTTCGAGCGCGAGGTCATGCAGCACCTCGACGCGCTCTATCGCACAGCGCTCCGGATGACCAGGAACGCCCAGGATGCGGAAGATCTCGTTCAAGAGACGAGTCTCCGAGCATATCGCTTCCTGGATCGTTTCGAACCTGGGACCAACCTGCGCGCCTGGCTGTTCAAAATTCTGACGAATACCTACATCAACCGCTATCGAAAGGCATCCACCGAGCCGCGCATCGACTCGCTGGACGACTCTGAGGAATTTTCCCTCTACCATCAGCTTGACGCCGAGGCCGCGTCGCGGGGCGGAAGCGTCGAGGCTCAGGTACTCGATCGCTTCGCCGAGAATGACATCAAGGCCGCCATCGAAGCGCTGCCGCCGCAGTACCGCATGACGGTGTTGCTCGCGGATGTCGAGGGGTTTTCGTACAGCGACATCGCCGAGATCACCGGCGTCAAGAAGGGAACTGTCATGTCGCGGCTCTTTCGGGGACGGCGACTGCTTCAGAAGGCACTGGTGGAGCAGGCGAGGGCCGCTGGATTTGCTGGGAGGGAGCGCCGGCCATGACGCGGAAGCAGCCGTGTCAGGAGACGATCGAGCGGCTTCAAACGTTCCTCGATCGCGAGTTGAACGAGACCGAGATCAGGACCGTCCACTGTCACCTGGATCGTTGTCCGCCCTGCGCGCACCTCTTTCGCTTCGAAGAGCGCCTTCGCCGGCTGGTGAAAGTGCATGGGAGTGCCGAGTGCGCGCCCGAGGCATTCCGTTCTCAGATCCTCGCCTTGATCAAGCAGCGCTCGGCCGCAAAGGCGCGTCAGCGCACCCCTTGACTCCTGACCGTCCGCCGATAGACGCGCCGCGTGAGCGGCCGGCCTTCGGCTGTGGCAGCCCGAGCGCCTACTGACGTCCGCCGTATGGGCAGCAGGGCGCACGCGCAGCGCCAGGATACTGCCGAGCGCCAGATCCAGGCGCCTACACCTCCGAGGCCGACGGCTCCGTCGCGGTCAGCACCGCGTCGTCGAGCTCCTCGAAGACGGTCGTGATGGCCGACGAGTCCCAGCCGCCACGCCCCTTCGCCCGAGCGACCCCTCGAAGCTGCTGGACGATCGCCGAGACCGGTACCGCCGCGCCGACGTCTGACGCCATCTCCAGCGCCAGCCGCACATCCTTGTACTGCAAGTTCAGGGCAAACACCGGCCGCTCGATCTGACGCTTCAGGATCCTCCCGCGAATCGCCGGCTCCAGGCTCCCGTTGTTCGCGGCAGTGGTTCCAAGCACCGAGAGCATCAGCTCCGGCGTAAGCCCGGCCTTCACGCCGAGCAGCAGCGCTTCGACAGTCGCGGCGGCGATCGTGCTGGCCAGCATGTTGTTGACCAGTTTCATCGTCGCGCCGGCCCCATTCGGCCCGCAGTGGTGGATCGTCGATGCGATCTTCTCGAAGATCGGTCGGCAGGCGTCCAGGTCTTCGGCCGCCCCGCCCACCAGCAATCCGAGTGTGCCGGCCTCAGCCTGGGGCACCGAGCGGGTCATGGCGGTGTCGAGCACCCGGATGCCACGCGTGCGCCCCGCCTCAGCCAGGGTTCGGCTGATGTTGGGATGGACCGTGCTGAAGTCGGCGTGAATCATCCCCTCGCGCGCCGCGTGGTAGACCCCTTCCTCGCCGAGCATCGCCTGCAGCACGTCGGGACCGTCTGGCAGAACCGTGATGACTAGATCGGCGCCGGCCGCGACGTCGGCCGGGCGGGATGCTGCCGTCGCGCCCTCGTCGACCAGAGATTGGACGGCGGCGGCGTTGAGGTCGTAGACGACCACCTCGTACCCGCCGCGTACGATGTTGCGGGCGATAGGCCGCCCCATGTTCCCCAGCCCGATCACGCCGACCCTGCGCATCCCGTCGCTCCTCCCGTTGGTGGATCTGCTGAATCCGCCCACGGACTCACCACCCGGTGCCCGTACGATACGTCCGGGGGCCGCTACCGTCAACACGCGGCGACGGACCGACACGTGATGACGGCGATGCAAGGGCGGCGTGCCACGCGCGATGTCGCGCAGGGTGCCGCGCACGGAACTTGCTCCCATCGTCAAGGCATGGCCCAGGCGATGGGAGGTACCAAGAATGATTGCGGTCAAGCGGGTGTACGATCCGGATGAGTCGAGCGATGGTACTCGCTTTCTGGTCGAGCGGCTCTGGCCACGCGGCATCCGTAAGGCGGATTTGAGAATCGACGCCTGGCTCAAAGACGTCGGGCCGAGCACCGAACTACGCCACTGGTTCAATCATGACCCGGCCCGTTGGAACGAATTCCGGAAGCGCTATGCGGCCGAGTTGGAGGAGCACCCGGACACCTGGGAACGCATCGTGCAAGCTGACGAGTCGGGTACCGTCACGCTCCTGTATAGCGCCCACGACACCGAGCACAACAACGCGGTCGCCCTGAAGGAATATCTGGATGCTCGGACCGCGCATGCCCGGCCTACGCACCACTGACGGACTGGACGCCTGGGCTGCACGCGACGGCACTGGACGTACCCAGATCCTGGATGCGCGTGGAACGTGGATGCGCCTGGGTCGTCGGGGCGCGGCCTGGCCGGCACAGCCCGGGCAGGTGTGGGTAGACAGCTCCAAGACCGGTCAAATCCAATCAGGCGAGGGAGGCAAGACTATGGCGCAGATGTACCGCGTGCTGCGGATGGAACCACTCGTGGGGGAAGACCGTCCTGATGCACGCACACAGGACACCCCGGGCATCGAAGGATCGGCGGCCGGCCCGACGATGCAGGCGGCGCGGGAGTTCGAGGGGCAAACCGTCAGACTGGACGAGTTGACCGGGATGGGGCAGTTCCGCTGGGAAGGTGACGGCGTCGCGCGGCTCGACACCGCCTCGGAGAGCTACCGCATCGAGCTCGAACCGGTCGCGAGATCTGCCGAGGAGTAGGGGGCCACGAGTGCCCCAACGGCACCGACATCCACCCCGACTAGTGCAGGAACGCGGCAGGGGCGGATGTGCCCCCGAGTAGCACATCCGCCCCTGCCAGGTCGGCCAGGGTCTCTCGGTCAGCCCTTCTTTTCGGCCCCGTAGGTGCCGCCGCTCTGGGCCGCACGTACCTCGGCCGCCGTCCGAGCCTTGCGGATCAGTTCGAGGCGGTCGGCCTCGTCCTGGAGCATTGCTCTGGCGTTGGTCAGTACAGCCTCCATGCGGTCAGCCGGGAACTTGACGGCGCCGTTCTCATCCATGTGGATGATCTCGCCGGGCGCCACGTCCATGCCGCCGACTGACACCGGGACGTTTACCGCCTGAACCCCCATCGCGCCATGGCCAGCCGTGATGCCGCCGAGCAGCATCTGGAACTTGTTGTGGCGGATGGCGTCGATGTCGCGTGACGGCCCGTTCGAGACCAGCCCCACGCAGCCGACCGACTGCATCGTAGTGGTCATGATCTCGCCAGCCAGCCCCGCCTTATTCATGATCTCCGGTGGCCACTTCTGCTGGATGACGAGGATGGTCGGCTTCTTCATCGCGTCGAGCGCATCTACGACGTCCATGAAGGTCGGGCCCTTGGGGTAGTTCGGGTCCGGCATCCCGTAGATGCAGGTCACGGCGTATCCGACCGTTGGGCCAAGCTCCGGGTACACGCAGCGGATCGAGGTGTCGGTGTACCAGTTCTCGGTCCACGGGTTGTAGATGCTGAGACAGAGCTTGTTGCCCGGGTACGTAGCGACGACGTTCGTGATCGTCGGGGTGTCGATCTTCCGAAGCTCTTCGAAGAGCTGTTCGTCGGACATGCTGGCCATGATAGGCCCCCCTTCAGCGGATCGTAGCCGGTGGCTACCCGAGTATAGGCGGCACCTTGCCTGTGCTGCGAGGACGAAGCCGAACGTCTCCGCCTGACGCCCCCGCCTGACGCCCCCGCCTGACGCCCCTGGCCCGCCCTAACTCACATCGCGCCGGCTCGGCTCTCGCCCGTCGTGGTGCGGGCGACGGCTTGATGGAGTTTCTCGGCGTCAATGGGAAGGTCCGGCATGCGGACGCCGGTTGCGTCGCGGATGGCGTTTGCGATGGTGGCTGCGACCGGGATGACCGGCGGCTCCCCGACGCCCCGCAAGCCGTACGGCCCGGACTGCGACGGTACCTCGACGATTACCGCGTCGATGGGCGGCGCCTGGCGTGAATCAGGCAAGGCGTAGTCGAGCAGGCTGCCGGTGAGCACCCGGCCGTCCTCGTCGAGCACGATCCCCTCGGTAAGCGCCCAGCCGACACCCTGGACCACCCCGCCGTGGATGTTCTCCTCGACCATCGCCGGGTTGATCGCACGCCCGGCATCGTGGACCGCCACGTACTCGACGACGTTTACCCGGTGGGTGTCAGGATCGACCTGCACACGAGCTAGATGGGCTGCCATAGCCGATGCCCGGACGGTCAGCGCGATATTGCCTCTCCCAAGGACCGGCGGATAGGTTGAGTACATGGCAGTCGTCAGGGCGTAGATGCGCTCGAGGCCGATCTTGCGCTCCGGCAGGTCACGGAGCCGGACGGCGCCATCCTGCATCTCGAGATCCTCAGGCGCTGCTTCCAACTGATCCGCCGCGATGGCCAGCACCTGCTGACGCGCTTCCTCGGCCGCACGGACGAGCGCGGAGCCGACGACCAGCGTGATCTTGCTGCCGCCGGACATGGGGGAGTGAGGCGCCGTGTCGCTGGCGGCGTTCGACATGGCGACCCGCTCGGGCGGCAGGCCAAACGAAGCGGAGAGCAGTTGCCGGAGCGCCGTATTCGAGCCGGAGATGTCGACCGAGCCGACGATGCCGGTGACCGTGCCGTCCGAGTTGAGGCGGCAGAGCGCACTCGCGGACTGGAGCGTCACCATTAGCCCGCCGATCGCCACCCCAACGCCTTCGCCGGGTCTCTCCCGGCGATGCTTCCAGGCCGGATGCTCGCGCAGCCGCTCCAGACACTCCACGAGGCCGATGCGCGCCCAGGTCTGGCCGTGGGGCATCGGGTCGCCCTCGACGACGCAGCTTTGAAGCCGCAACGCGATCGGGTCGACGCCAAGTGTACGCGCCAGTTCGTCCATCGCCGACTCAATGGCGAAGACGCCCTGCACGGCGCCCGGCGCCCGGTAGGCGCCCTGGGGCAACGTGTTGGTCACCACCTCGTAGCCACGCAGCCGAAGGTGCGGGATGCGGTAGAAGCCAGCCACGTAGATCATCGCGTTCGTCACCGGCGCGCCCGGAAACAGCCCCGCGTCGAAGACGATGCGTGCGTCGAGCGCAGTGAGCGTGCCGTCGCGCTTCGCCCCGAGCGCCACCTCGATCGTGCAGGCCGGTGCGGGTGTGGCGGCAAGGAACTCATCCATCCGGGTGAGAACGATCTTGATTGGTCGCTCGAACCTGCGGACCAGAACGGCCGCTAGCGGCTCCAGCAGCACGCCCTTGCCGCCGAAGCCGCCGCCCACTGTCATAGGCACGACCTTCACCTGCGCGTCGTGCCAACCGAGCATGCGGGCTGTCTCCTCGCGAGGCAGGAAGATGCCCTGACTGGACGTCCAGAGCGTGAGCGTTCCGTCCAGTGGATCGATGCTCGCGACGGTCGCGTGCGGCTCGATATACCCTTGATGCACGATCGAGGTCCGAAACGTTCGACGGATGACCACGTCCGCCTCGCACAACCCGGCCTCGACGTCGCCCCGGTCCATCCGCTCGGCTGCGGCGACGTTCGGTGAGCGCGGGCGCTGCGCGTCACCCGCGCCGACCTCGATACCGTGGCCGGCCCCATCCGCACCTGCCCCCGGGATGCCCTCGGGCCAGACGGCTGGCGCGTCGTCGGCGATGGCCTGCTCGGCAGTGAGGACGGCCGGTAGCTCGTGGTACTCCACAAGTACCCGGCTCAGCCCGTCCTCGGCGGCAGCTTCTGACGTGGCCAGCACCGCGGCGACCGGCTGACCACAGTAGCGCGCCTCCCCAGCCGCGAGCAGACAGCGAGCGCGCGAGGTGGGCTCTCCGGCGATGAAGGGTGCGAGATCTTCGGCCGTGACGACCGCGACGACGCCCGGCACGGTAAGCGCCATCTCCCGATCCACCGAGACGATGCGCGCATGGGCGTGTGGGCTGAGCGCCAGTCGGACGTGGAGCATGCCCGGTAGGGTCAGGTCGGCGGCGTAGCGAGCTTCTCCGGTCAGCTTGGCCGGCCCATCCGGCCGCTTCAGCCGGGCGCCAATCGCGGACGGCGTCGTCATCGCGGAACTCCAGTCGCCGGCACGGGTCGGGCGAATCTCGACCACCGCGCCGGGGGAAGTGATGGGTCTACCGGGGATAGTCTAGTCGCTGTGGCCGAGCACAGCGCTGGTGCAGGGACGGTGGACGGTCGCGCCCCACCGCGGCCGCTGGCCTCGCTCCACCATACTGCCGTGGCGAATGTGGCGCAGGACGTGCGGTCACGGTCGGACCAGCCGGACTGCCGCTCAGGAGGTGGCACGGATGTACGACAGTTCCACAGGCCCCGAGCACGGACCGCCCGCAGACCACGACGACGTGCACGCGGGCCACGACGACGTGCACGCGGGCCACGACGACGTGCACGCGGGCCACGACGACGTGCACGCGGGCCACGGTCACGGACAGCAGGGGTCACCCGGCCCCCACACTGGCCACGGCGGTGCACAGGCCGAGTCCGGTCGTGCGCATGGCGGTCATGGCGGTGCACACGCCGGGTCCGGTGGCGCACATGCTGGCCACCACGAGGCGATGTTTGCGCGCCCGTTCTGGATCGCCCTCGTTCTGACCGTTCCCATCCTGGCGTATGCGGAGCCGATCGAAGGACTGCTTGGCTATACGGCGCCGCGCTTCCCGGGCTCGACGTGGCTCGTGCCGATCCTGGCGAGCGTTATCTACTGGTACTGCGGCCGGGTCTTCCTGACGGGCGCCGTCCCGGAGATCCGCACTCGGCAACCCGGGATGATGACGCTCGTCGCACTGGCGATCTCGACGGCTTACTTCTACAGCCTCGCCGTCACGTTCGGCCTCGCGCAGGGCATGCCGTTCTACTGGGAGCTTTCGACACTGGTCGCCGTCATGCTCCTGGGCCACTGGATGGAGATGCGCGCTGTCGGGAGCGCTCAGAGCGCCCTGCAAGCGCTCGCGAAGCTTCTGCCTGATACGGCCGAGCGCCTGGTCGACGGACGGACCGAAGTCGTGCCCGTCGACCAGCTTCAGCCTGGCGATGTGTTGCTGGTCCGGCCAGGCATGCAGGTTCCGAGCGACGGCGTGGTGGAGGACGGGCGCAGCCAGGTCAACGAGAGCATGATGACCGGCGAGTCCCGCCCGGTTGACAAGCGCCCCGGTGATGAGGTCATCGGGGGTACGGTGAACGGCAGCGGAAGCTTACGAATACGGGTCGCTCAGGCCGGTGACCAGACCGTTCTGGCTGGGATCATGCGGCTGGTCCAGGAGGCCCAGAGTAGCAAGACGCGAGCGCAGGCGTTGGCCGACCGAGCGGCGTACTGGCTGACGCTGATCGCGGTCGGCGTTGCGCTTGCGGCCGCGATCGGCTGGACGTTGGTCCGTGGGTTCGACGACTTCACCCTCGAGCGAGTGGTCACGACGTTGGTAGTAGCCTGTCCGCATGCGCTCGGGTTGGCGATTCCGCTCGTCATCGCCATCTCGACGACTCTGTCGGCCCGCAACGGCATCCTGGTCCGCAATCGTATGGCCCTGGAACAGGCTCGGAGTCTCGACGTCGTGGTGTTCGACAAGACCGGCACCCTGACCCGGGGCGAACAGGGGCTCGTCGGCAGCGCCAGCGTCGAGGGGCTCGATCGGCGCGAGGCGTTGGCGTTGGCCGCTGCCGTCGAAGGTGACAGCGAGCACATGATCGCGCGTGCCATCCGCGAGGCCGCCGACCGAGAGAACGTGACGAGTCCCTCCGTCTCACAGTTCGAGGCCCTGCCGGGCCGTGGCGCCCAGGCGACCGTGGATGGACGAACGCTCCAGGTCGGCGGCCCGCGTTTGCTGGAGCAGGAACGAGTTGACCTGCCTGCTGACCTGGCTGAGCGGACGCGCACCTGGGGTGAGCGCGGGCAGACCGTCGTGTACCTCGTCGAGCAGGGACGGGTGCTGGCGGCCTTCGCGCTGGCCGACGTCATCCGACCGGAGAGTCGAGCGGCTGTCGAGGCGTTGCGGCGCGGGGGGGTGCGAGTCGCCATGCTGACCGGCGACTCCGAGGACGTGGCGCGCTGGGTTGCTACCGAATTGGGGATCGACGAGTACTTTGCCCAGGTCTTGCCCGGACAGAAGAGTGAGCGGGTCGAGGCACTCCAGGCCGGCGATGCTCGCGTAGCGATGGTCGGCGACGGGGTGAACGATGCACCGGCTCTCGCGCGGGCCGACGTTGGCATCGCCATCGGCGCCGGGACCGATGTCGCCCGAGCATCGGCCGACATCGTGCTGATCAAGAACGACCCGCGCGACGTGGCACGGATCATCACCCTGAGCCGCGCGACTTACCGCAAGATGGTCCAGAACCTGGCCTGGGCCGTCGGCTACAACGCGATCGCGCTACCCCTGGCCGCGGGCGTGCTGGCAGGCGTCGGGTTCGTGCTCCCCGCCTGGGTCGGCGGCGTGTTGATGTCGGCCAGCACGATCGTGGTCGCGATCAACGCCCAGACCTTGCGGAGCCTTCGCCTGTAGCCTGAGAGTGCCACTGCGCCAGTCTGAGAGCGCTCGGCCCCTCGGGCGTGACGGCGCACGTCGCGCCGGGCACGTCTGCGCTCGATCTATCGAGGTCTTCCCACTTCACTACCAATGTGAAGGACTCTCCAGTCGACAGAAGCCTACACTTCTCCTGGCCATGTCGAGAGAGCAGCGCCGGTGATGGATCGACACGCCCCGGCGAACACGTGGGCCGATACGTGCGCGCCATGGCGATGATCGGGACGAGCTTCCTACGTACCCTGCTCGCGGACGAGCAGCGCGCCGGGCAGCGCCCTGCCGTGGACGCATTCCTCACGCTGGCGATCGTCCTGCTTGCCAGCCTGGTCGCCCTCACCAGCGATGCCGGCAACGTGCAGGTGCTGACGTTGACACGGGCGGCGCCGTCGACGTCTCTTGCGCGCGAGGGCGCTCGCTACCCGGAGGCGCCGGACGCGACCCCTGGTGGCCTGACGAACCCGGCTTCTGGCGGGCCGGCGCGTCAGAACGCATCGACGACGCTCGGCGCGGCGCGTTCCATGAACGATGCGGCTGACCCAGGGGACGGCCAGCGCGGCACCCCAGCAGGCGTGGCCGGTACGGCGGTTACCCACACGGGGATTGCTGAGCCAGGCTCGGCCGAGGCCAGCGCGGCCGCAACCCGCGCCGAGCGGGCGGCGGTGCTTGCCCGCGAGTCAGGCCAGAGCCAGCTAGAGGTGCGGGCGGCCGAGATGCGCGCCTGGGTGCAGGGACGTATCCCGACCGACGACGCGGCGCGTTCGATCACACCGGATCAACTCGAGGATGGAGCGACGCTGACGGTCGATGAGGCGTTCGCCGCCTGCGCGCCGGCGGCGGCGGTCGCTTTCGCACACGCA
Organism: Chloroflexota bacterium; assembly: GCA_020845495.1. The sequence continues at coordinate 33,715 of JADLFM010000097.1, read as the reverse complement.
ACCGGACGCAACCTGAGTCTGGACGACGCGGTAGCCGAAGCGCGCAAGGTCGGCTGGAGCGCCGCGCAGGGGATCCCCGGGCCGCACGCCGAGATCGAGCTCTTGCGATCTCTGGGCATCGTGGCGCGGCTCTCTGACGAGGGCGATGCAGTTGACTGGCCAGCAGTCGTTCGAGATATCGAAGCGGGCCGGCCGGCGATCGTGGTCACGACCCGCCACTACTTCGTGGCAGAGCGGTACGACTCGGCCACAGGACGGCTGGACTTCGGGCGGTCGGCGCTCGTGCTACGGGGCGCCGGCGGGGAGCGCTGGTTCGCCCCCGACCGAATCGGCGAGCTTGGCTACGGGCCGCCGATCGCGACGATCCATCTCGTGGACGGGCCGGCGGTCGTCCCATCACCGGGCGATACCCGCCTGACGACGGGCGCGTACTGAGGTACCCGCACCCCGGACCAAAGATGATCCGCCCGGCCCCTTGCCCACACGCGGGCAGGGGGCCGGGCCGAGGGTCCGGTACGGGAGACGAGACGGGACGATGTGTCTGCTACCCGCCCGGCACGCTATCTACTCTGTACGCGATTCGCCCCGGCTTGCTGGATAGCCTGCCAGACCTTCTCTGAGGTGAAGGGCATCCCCAGATCGTGGATGCCGAGCGGCGCGAGCGCATCCAGGACTGCGGCAGTGACGGCCGGCGGTGCGCTCACCGTGCCGGACTCCCCCACACCCTTGGCTCCGAGCGGGTTGTGCGGTGACGGCGTGTTCGTGAAGTCGAGGATGTAGCCTGGCACCATCCCGGCGGTCGGAACCGCGTAGTCCTGGAGCGTCGCGGTGAGCGGTTGGCCGTTCTCGTCCCAGGCGACCCGCTCGTAGAGTGCCTCGGCGATGCCCTGGGTCAGCCCACCGGCGATCTGCCCGTCCACGATCAGCGGGTTCACCACCGTCCCGATGTCGTCGACGGCCACCATCTTCGTCAGGCGGACCCGACCGGTGTCACGGTCGATGCGGACGACGGCCACGATGGCCGCGAAGGGGATCGCCGAGCCGCCGGCCTCGAAGCGGTCCTCGTCGCGCAGGCCCCGTTCGTGGTCGGGCAGCCCGATGCCCTCGGCAGCGGCGCGGGCGATGTCACCGAGATCGAGGCGCCGCTCGGGCGCGCCCTGCACCTCGACGCCGCCGCGCACGTAGGCCAGGTCGTCAGGCGACACCTCGAGCATCGCGGCCGCCACTCGGACCGCCTTGTCGCGGACCTTGTCGGAGGCCCGGGACAGCGCGCCGCCGCCCAGCACCATGCTCTTACTGCCGCCGGTGCCGCCGCCCGAGGGCATGTCGGCGGTGTCGCCGTGCCGAACCGTTACCCGTTCGAACGGCACGCCCAGTTGGTCGGCGATGACCTGTGCGAAACTCGTCTCGTGGCCCTGCCCGTGCGACGATGAGCCGGTCCGTGCGATGACCGAGCCGTCCGGCTGGATCTCAACGCTACCGTATTCGTTACCCTGGGCGCTCACTTCGATGGTCGTGGCGACGCCGATGCCCATCAGGTCGCCGCGCGCGCGTGCCGCGCGTTGCTCGACCCGCAGCCCGTCGTAGCCGGCGATTTCCAGAGCACGCCTCAAGCCCTGGTCGTAGTTGCCGCTGTCGTACACCGAGCCGACCGCGTTCTTGAATGGGAAATGGCCGGGGCTGACGAAGTTCCGGCGGCGCGCCTCGAGGGGGTCGAGGCCGAGCGTCTGGGCAACCGCTTCGATGGTCCGTTCGGCGATATAGGCCGCCTCAGGTCGGCCGGCGCCGCGATACGGGCCGACCGGGCCAGTATTGGTGTAGACGCCGATACCCTCGATACGCGCGGCTGGGATGCGGTAAGCGCCAGTCGCGAAGTCGGTGACGCGGGAGGGTGGGGCGGCCATCGGGTGGAGCAGCACGCCACCGACGTTGTGAATGACCTTCGCCTTCAGCCCCAGGATGCGGCCGTCGCCGTCGAAGGCGACGTCCACCAGGTTCGTCTGATCGCGCCCCTGGAGGGTGAACATCAGGTCTTCCATGCGGGTCGCCGACCAGCGGACCGGTACACCCAACTCCATCGCCATCAGGATGGCGGTCAACTCGTCCGGGTAGATAGCGCTCTTGGCCCCGAACGCGCCGCCTACGTCTGGCGCGATCACTCTGATCGACTCCTGAGGCCGGCCAAGCACGGCGGCCAGGGCGGCGCGATTGGCGAATGGCGACTGGGTCGAGCGCCAGACTGTGAGCAGGTCGGCGGCGCGGTCGTAGCTGGCCAGGACGGCGCGCGGCTCCATCGGCACCTGGGCTACCCGGCTGTGGATGATTCGTAAGGAGCGGGTGTGCGGGGCACTGGCGAACGCTGCCTCGACGTCCCCACCCTCCTTGACAATGCGGTACGCGACGTTGGTGCCAAACTCAGGATGGACCAGCGGCGCGTCCGGCTCCAGTGCTCGCTCGGGATTGACGACGACCGGTAGTGGCTCGTACTCGACCTCGATGGCGTCGACCGCGTCACGGGCACGGTAGCGGTCGTCCGCGACCACCGCGGCGATCGGGTAGCCGGCCAGGGTGACCCGTTCAGAGGCCAACGGCGGGAGCGGTGAGACGTTCTTTTCCTTGAATGGCATCGTATTTGGCAGGCGCGGGACGTCCTTGACACGGGCGCCATCCCAGATGTCGACGACGCCAGGTTGCTGGCGCGCGACTGACGCATCGAGTCGAAGAATGCGGGCGTGCGGGTACACGCTCCGCAGGAAGGCGACCTCGAGAGTGCCGGGCAGGTGGATGTCGTCGACGTACTGGCCCTCGCCCCTGACTAATCTTGGGTCTTCGACGCGCTTGCGATGTGCGCCGACTTCGCGTTCGTGGATCACCGTCACGCTGCCTCCAGCGGCCGGTGCGTCGTGGTAGCCACGTGCAACCGGCCGGATCGACGGAATGGTGTGCATGCCCGGCGTCCAGACCGGGGTGCAAGCATGGTACCGGTCAGCCGGATGGCAGACCAGCAGTGGAGAGCGTGCCCCCGATCACCAACCGAGTGAGTGGGCTTCCTGGCTGGCAGCGAGCCGGGCGCGAACGTCCGCGAGGGTGGCGCCGTCGGGTGCATGCAGGTCTGGGCATAGCTCGGCCAGCGGTGCGACCACGAACAGCCTCTCCCAGAGGCCAGGGTGCGGAACGATCAGGTTAGGAGTAACAACCTGCTCCTGGCCGTAGAGCAACAGATCGACGTCGATCTCGCGCGGCCCCCAGCGCTCGCGGCGCTGCCGTCCGAGCAGCCGTTCGACCTGCTGAAGCGCGTCGAGCAGACGCTGAGGAGAGAGCGTGGTCTCGGCCTCGATGACGGCGTTCAAGAAGGCCGGCTGATCGGTCACGCTATAGGGCGCTGTCTCGTAGAGCGTCGAGCGCCGAATGACGCGCAGACCCGACTCCTCGGAGAGGTGCTGGATCGCCGCCGCGATCGCGCCAGCGCGGTCTCCCAGGTTCGCCCCGACCCCGAGATAGACTGGCGTCCTGCGCTGAGGCGTCTCGTCCCACCCACGCACGAGGGCATCCGCGACGGTCACGGCGCGTACCGTCGCCGCGACGTCGTGAACCCGCACCATATCCGCGCCGTGAGCAATCGAGACCACCGCTGCCGCAAGGGAGCCGGCCAGTCGGTCCTCAGCCGGCCGGTCGAGCAGCCGACCGATGAAACCCTTACGTGATGCGCCGATCACCAGGGGTAATCCGAGCCGCGCCCGCAGCTCCGGCAGGCGTCGGATCACCTCCATCGACCAGGGCGGGACTTTGGCGAAGCCGAGGCCAGGATCGATCAGCAGGCGCGTTCGCGGCACTCCGGCCTCGGCTGCACGGATGATGCACTCGCGTAGGCCGGCGGCGATCCATGCGATCAGGTCGTCCGGGTCGGAGTTGCGGCGCTGACGCCAGTGTCCGAGAACGAGCGCGGCGCCGGATCGGGCTGCAACGTTCGCCATGCACGGATCGAAGTCGAGGCCGCTTACGTCGTTGACGATGGTCGCGCCGGCGGCGAGCGCCGCCTCAGCCACAGCGGCCTTGCGGGTATCGATCGAGACTGGCACCGACACCCGTCCGGCCAACCGCTCGACAGCCGGCACCACCCGCGCTAGCTCCTCCTCCTCGGACACCTGGGTGTGGCCGGGCCGGGTGCTCTCGCCGCCCAGATCCAAGATGTCGGCGCCGGCCGCTATCAGCGCCTCCGCGCGCGCGAGCACGCCATCAAGGTCTGAACCCAATCCGTCGCCGGAAAACGAGTCCGGTGTCAGGTTCAGGATGCCCATGACGAGCGTACGAGCGCCGATGCGCGGCGCCCCTGGGGTGGGAAGGATCTGGCCGGGGACTATCGCGCCCACCGAAGTAAGCCATGTGTTCAGTGCAGAAGCCTCTCGAAACTCGTTGCCCGGGGTCTGGCCGCCCGGGGTCTGGCCGCCCGGGGTCTGGCCGCCCTAGGCCTGGCCCTTCAAGTTCTCGCGGAAGAAGGCGAGCGTTCGCTCCCAGGACTGCCGTGCGGCCGCGTCGTTGTAGACCTCGGGGCGGTCGTCGTTGAAGAAGGCGTGGGTGGTGCCGGGGTATATGTAAAACTGAACCTGCTTCCCGAGGTTTCTGAGCTCATCCTCCAGGGCGTGGGCCTTCTCCGGCGAGGCGAAGTCGTCATGCTCGGCGTAGTGGCCCAGCACCGGGCCCTGGATCTTCGACAGGTCCGGCTGCACGCCCGGTAGGACGCCATAGTAGATGACGCAGGCGTCGAGTGGCGTGACGGTCGCGAGATACAGGGAGAGGCCGCCGCCCATACAGTAGCCGACCGAGCCGACTTTCTTCGGATTCACCGCCTGATGGTTGCGGAGGTAGTCGACCGCGCCGCTGAGGTCGCGGGCCGCCTTGTCCATCTGCAAGCCCATCATCAGCTTCCCGGCCTCGTCCGGCTCGTGCGTCGTTTCGCCGTAGTAGAGGTCCGGGGCGAGGGCGACGTAGCCCTGCGCGGCGAAGCGATCTGCCACGTCCTTGATGTGGCCGACCAGCCCCCACCACTCCTGAATCACGACGATACCGGGGCCATGGCCGGATGCTGGCATCGACAGGTAGCCGGGGGTCTGTCGGCCGTTGCTCGGGAATGCGATCGTCTGGCCTGGCATGTCGTCCACCTCCACCTTCGTCGCGAGCGTAGCCCGCCGCCGCTCGGCCGAGCAAGCGTTTGCCGTCCCGCTCACACCCTCCCAGTGTGTACCTTCATGTGCTTCTCAGCCGGATTTCAGGAACCTTTCAACTAGCGGACCACGACCGCATGATACCGTCGTACTGACCATGAAGCCGCCGTCACCTCGAACCCGACGGCTGGGCACCTACTCGAGTCCAGGTTCCCGGGAGGAGCCATGCAGAGTTGCCTGTCGAACCAGTTGTCGCTCCTGATGATGCTCTCGCTCAGGAGTGAGGTGACCACGCGTGAGCTGTCGCTCTCGCTCGGGATCACCGAGCGGGCCGTCCACCGCATCCTCAAGGATCTTGCCGACGACGGCTTCATCACCATCGGCAAGCGCGGCTACCGCAATGTCTACGTCGTCCACACCGAGCACTCGCTTGGCCACCCGGCCTTCCCATCGCTGACACTCGGCGACGTGCTCCAGCCGGTCATCGCGAAGCTCGCGCGGCCCACGCGCACCAACGGCCACGTCCGCACAGGGATTGCCGTCTAGCGCCCACCCAGAAGCAGGCGTCTCCTGCGTGGCCGAGCGTGGGGCGCCAGGTTGCGGCGGTGAAGGGGCCGGATTTGAGGCAGGTGGCCTCGGACCCGGCTCGTTCCATGCCGGCGGGATCGTGCGTCTATCGTGCCAGGCGTCGCCGGTCGTCCATGCCAGTCCGATTCGGCGTCACCCGCTGATTGCTGACGCGAGCGTCGTCCATCCTCGCCACGCTCGGGCGTGGCTCAACTCACCAGCCGGCGGCGGCTCCGTCGCTGCGGGGGTCGGCGGCGGCCCAGTAGGTGCCGTGTCGTCGGTCGATCTCAATGGCCTGGGCGTGGCCCATCGTGTCGCTCCAGGCTGGCACCGTGCGGATGTCGTGCCCCAACCTGACGAGTTGCGCCTGTACCTCGGGCGGGATGCTCTCCTCCAGGGACAGCGCGACCGTCTGCATCCCCCAGGTCCGGCCGTACAGCCAGCGCGGTGCGTCGATGGCGCGCTGCACGTCGTACCCGAAGTCCACGATCCGGGTGACCAAGGCCGTCTGGGTTTGAGGCTGGCCTTCGCCGCCCATCGTGCCATAGACGAGTGATGGCTGGCCGCCGCGAAAGAGCATCGCCGGAATGAGCGTGTGGAACGTGCGCTTGCCTGGCTCCAGGCGGTTCGGGTGCTCCGGATCGAGCGAGAAGAGGGCGCCGCGATTCTGGAGCACCAGCCCGGTGTCGCCCGCGACCACACCCGACCCGAAGTCGAAGAAGACGCTCTGGATCAGCGAGACGGCGTTACCATCGGCATCCACCGCGCAGAGGTAGCAGGTGTCCCCGCCGACGCCGGCTGCCTCGGACTTGCCCTTACGGGTCGGGTCGATTCGGCCGCGAATGGTAGCTGCGTGCTCGGCCGAGAGCAGCCGGTCCAGCGGGATGTCGAGGAAGGCCGGATCGGTCAGGTAGGTGTCTCGATCCTGGAAGACGAGGCGGGCGGTCTCAGTCAGGGTATGGATGTACTCGGCGGAGAGGTCGCCCATACTCGTCAGGTCGAAGCCCTCGACGACCCGTAGCATCTCGAGCGCCGCGAAGCCCTGGGTATTCGGCGGGAGCTGGTAAGCCGTGTAACCACGATACGGCGCCGAGATCGGGTCGACCCAATCCGAGCGGTGCTGGGCGAAGTCCGCACAGGTGAGCAATCCGTCGCGTTCGGCGAGGTAGGCGCAGATTCGCTCGGCGATGTCACCACGATAGAAGGCGTCCGGGCCGCCCAGTGCGATGGCACGCAGGGTCTGGCCGAGGGCCGGCGTGCCGATTCGCTCGCCCATTTCGAGCGGTCGCCCGGCCGCTCGGAACGTGGCACGGCAGGTCTGGTCCAGGTCGAGGACTGGCGCCGACACGACGCTCCAGGCCGCCAGGCTTTCGGGCACCGGAAAGCCGCCCTCGGCAAGCTCGATGGCCGGCGCGAACAGGTCGGCAAAGGGTAGCCGGCCGAGCCGTTGATGGAGTTGCCACCAGCCGTCGACGGCGCCCGGTACGGTCACGCAGGCGCTCGGCCCTCGGATCGGGATCGTCGCGTGCCCGCGCGAGTGGTACCAATCGATCGTGGCGGCAGCGCTGGCGCGCCCGCTGGCATTCAGTCCCTGGAGCGTTCCCGCCTTCGCGTCCCAGAGCAGGCAGAAGAGATCACCACCAACGCCCGCCATGTGGGGGTAGACGACGGCGAGGACGGCGTTTGCGGCGATGGCAGCGTCGACGGCCGATCCCCCGCGTTGAAGCATGGCCAGGCCAGCTTGAGCGGCGACATGATGGGGCGCGGCAACCGCGCCGCGCTGGGCGAGGACCGGCTGGCGGCCGGTGCGTGACAACGACATCGTGGCCCCCTCTCGAGCGGCCTGATTCTACCCGACCGTCGGGGGCGGCTCGGTCTCACCACGCGCGACCTCGCCGTCCGTGCCATCCACGTCCTCGCCCCCCGTGTCCGCGCCGGGCTCGCCACTTGTGTCCCCACTGGCCTCGCTACCCGCGTCCTCGCCGGCCTCCAGAAATTCTTGCCACAGCCCCTCGACGTCCACGTACCCCTCGGCATCGAGCGGGCCGGGTAGCCGCATCTGGCCAGAACGGAGCAGCGGTAGCCAGGACGACGCGGCGTGGGCGTCGAGCATGAGCGGATCGAAGCCCGGCAGTCCGCGCGTCTGGAGGAGCGCCTGAACGCGGCCGAGTCCGCCCGGGTCGACGAGCGCGAGCAGGGCGCGGCGGTTGGCGTCGTGATCCCAGGCGGGGATTGGGGCGGCGTCGAGGCACCCAAGGTAGGCGTCGAGGCCGAGACGGCGCAGGAGCGCGGTCTGCGAGATCAGCCCAACCGTCTCCAGCCCGGCTCGCTCACCGGCCCGCGCCAGACTGGTGAAGTCGACGTGAGCAGTGATGTCCTGCTCGCCGACTCTGACGAGCGGATCGCTCCCCAGAGTGTGGGCGCGGTAGGTCAGCAGGGTGCCATAGCGGCGGCTGGGCGCGTAGAGGTCAGCGGCCGGGTAGCCGTAGTCGAGCACGAGCAAGGCGCCATGCCCGAGCGTGGCCGCCACCTGCTCCATCCAGGGTACGGCCTCCAGATTCACCTCGGCGAGACAGCCCTCGCCGGGCCAAATCCCCAGGTGTTCGAAGTAGGCCGGGAGCGTGGGCGTAGACGGCTCGTCCTCCAGCCAGGTCAGCCGCTCACCCACCACCGTGACATAACGTTCGAGCAGGCGTCCCTCTCGTACGGTCACGAGGTGGACGGGCAGCGCGTCGACGACCTCGTTGGCGAGGATGAGACCGGAACGTCCCTCACCCCCGGCGTGAGGAGGGCGTGGCGTCCGGGGAGATATCGGCACCCACCGCTCCTGCTCCCCCTCTCCCGCGTGCGGGAGAGGGGGCAGGGGGGTGAGGGCGTCCTCTGGGCAGTGGGGTGAGGGCATCCCCCGGACGGTGGGGCGAAGGCGTCCTCCGGGCAGGGCAGACATCTCCCAACTTACCCCAGCATCGAGCAGGCCAACTGACGCCAGCGTCTCGCGCTGGGTCTCGCGCAGGAACGGACTTCGCTCGACGAGGCGGTAGTGCAGGGCTGCCAGGAAGTCCGGCGCGTCGTGGCTGGCCCAGATGAGCAGGTCGCGGCAGAGCGCGCCGCTGCCGGGACCGTACTCGGCAAGGTCGAAGCGGGGCGGCCGGCCGAGCACCGTCCAGACGCGCCTGGCGAAGCGCCCCAGCAGCGCTCCGAAGGCGGGATGGAGTTCCGATGAGGTGAAGAAATCAGCGCCCGTCCCACCGAGGCGGGCGCGTCGAGTGTAGTAACCGGCCGGACCGTAGAGCGCCTCGGCCATGAAGGCCGCGAACGTCAGGCGGCCCTCGTGGCGGAGACGCTCTCGGATGCGCTCGAGCGCGGAGACGTCAGCCATACACGCGCTCGGCGGGGCTCACCCCATCGTCTTCTTGCACATCTGGACCATCTCGGCCAGCGTGTTCGCGACCGGCACACCGGCCTCCTGGAACGCCTCCACCTTCGCCTGAGGGGTTCCCTTGCCGCCGGAAATGATCGCGCCGGCGTGGCCCATGCGCTTGCCGGGGGGCGCCGAGCGGCCAGAGATGAAGGCGAAGATCGGCTTCGTGAAGCTGGCCTTGATGAACGCTGCTGCCGTCTCCTCGTCGGTACCGCCAATCTCGCCGATCAGCAGCACGGCCTCAGTCTGGTCGTCGTCCTGGAACATCCGCAGCACGTCGACGAAGGTCGTCCCGATGACCGGATCGCCCCCCACGCCGACGCACGTCGAGACCCCCATCTCAGCCTTGGTGACCAGATCGACGACCTCGTAGGTCAGGGTGCCGCTCCGCGAGACCACGCCGACGTTGCCCCGCCGGAAGATGTTGGCCGGCATGATCCCGACCTTGGCCTCGCCGGGCGTCATGGCACCCGGGCAGTTCGGGCCGATCAGGCGACAGGTGCTCCGCTCGCCGATGAAGCGGACGGCCCGCAGGGTGTCAAGCGTGGGGACGCCTTCGGTGATGCAGATGACGAGCCGCAGCCCGGCCGCTGCTGCTTCGACCATCGCATCGCCGGCCCCGGCCGGCGGTACGAAGATGATCGAGGTATTGACGCCCTCGTTCTCGACGGCTTCAACGATACTGTCGAATACGGGCACCTGGCCCTGGAATTTCTGGCCGCCGCGCCCCGGCGTCACGCCGGCGACGAGCGGAGTGCCGTACTCGAGCATTTGCGATGCGTGGGAGCTACCCTCGCGCCCGGTGATCCCCTGGACCACCAGGCGGGTGTCTTTCCCGACCAGGATTCCCATCGGTTATGCCCCCTCCGCCAGCCGGATGATCGTACGTGCCGCCTCGACCGGGTCCGCGACCGGCGTGAGCGCCGAACCTTCCAGAATCTTCAATCCTTCGTCGGCGCGCGTGCCGGCCATCCTGACGACGATCGGTACCTTGACGTCCATCGTGCCGGTCGCCTCGATCACGCCATGAGCCACCTCGTCGCCACGGGTGATGCCGCCGAAGACGTTGATGAGCACACCCTTGACGTTCGGGTTCAGCAGCACAATGCGGAGGCATTTGCGGACCGTCTCGGCCGACGCGCCGCCGCCGATGTCGCAGAAGTTGGCCGGGTGGCCGCCCTGCCGGGTCACCATGTCCAGGGTGCCCATGACGATGCCAGCACCGTTGCCCATGATGCCGATGTCGCCGGGCAGGCGCACATAGGTGACGCCCTCACGGTGGGCCTCAGCTTCGATCGGGTCTTCCTCGGCCTCTTCCTTGAGCCCCAGTAAATTCTGGTGGCGGAAGAGCGCGTTGTCGTCGATGTCGAACTTCGCGTCGGCGGCGATCATCCGTCCGTCTTTCAGGACCATCAACGGGTTGATCTCGGCCAGCGACGCATCGGTCTGCACGAAGACGCGATACAGCTTCTTGGCGATATCCACGAACTGCCGCTGGGCCTTTGGATCGAGGCCGGCCCGGGTGGCGAGGTCGCGAAGCTGATAATCCCAGGGGCCGTACGCCACGTCGACGACCAGGTTGACGATGGCCTCGGGCCGGGTGGCCGCCACCTCTTCGATGTCGACGCCCCCCTGGGCGCTACAGATGACGATCGGTGACTTGGTGGCCCGGTCGATGGTGATGGCGAGGTAGTACTCGTTGGCGATGTCGACGGCTTCTTCCACGAGCAGCCGCCCGATCACGAAACCTTTGAAGGTCTGCCCGAGCATGGCAGCAGCGTGCTCGCGTGCCCGTTCGGGCGTCTCGGCCAGCTTGATGAATCCTGCCTTGCCGCGTCCGCCGGCGTGGGCCTGGGCTTTGACGACGCAACGGCCTAGCTCACGCGCGGCCGAGGCCGCCCCGTCCGGGTCGGTCACCATTCGCCCGCGCGGGATCGGGATGTCAGCCTGGGCGAACAGGTCCTTGGCCTGGAACTCGTACAGCTTCACAACTGCCCCCGGAACTCTGGCTCTGGATCGGGTGAATGCCTGGGTCAACCATCGATCAGGCTAGCACGCTCCCCGGTCACGCTGCCACGCGCCCCAGGTATGCCCCAGGTGTGCATGGCCACGGTCTGGTCATAGACCGCGACCGTGGCCATGCTGCCATGCGGGCCGGGAGTGGTGTTGAGTCGTCCGGCGTAACAATAGCGCGGGAGGTAGCGACGGATACCACTGATGCTCCCCACTGTCGAGACGGGATATGGATCGAGATACACCACGGTCGGGGCCGTACCAAGGCGCGGCCTGCTCGGTTAGCGGCCGAACACGGGCGGGTGTCAGGCCCCGTGGGTTGTATCCTCACACCGAGATGGAGAGAACAGCGGAGGTAGACGACCATCGTGCACATCCTGTTGACGAATGACGACGGCATCACCTCGGATGGCCTCTGGGCTGCCGCGCGTGGGCTGGCCAGGGTCGGGCGGGTGACGGTGCTCGGAACGTGCGATGACTGGTCCGGCGCGGGCGCGGCCATCCGGATCTCGCGCGAAGCCCGCCTGCGCCCCTACCCAGACGTCCCGGCCGATCTTCGCCCGAACGTCGATGCCTACGCCATCGATGCCGCCCCCGGCGGCGCTATCCTGGTCGGACTGATGACCGGGCTGTTCGGAACGTTCGATCTCGTGGCGTCCGGGGCGAACTACGGCATCAACGTCGGCACTGATATTGTGCACTCGGGTACCGTCGGTGCGGCGGCCTCCGGATTTCAGCGTGGCCTGAACGCCTTCGCGATCTCGGCCGACCGAGGCGCTCCGCGCGGCGAACCCCAGCAGTGGGGTGGCGTATCCGACGTGTCCGAGCGTGTCGCACGCTGGCTGCTCGATCGGACTGGCCCGCCGGTCTTGTTGAACGTCAACGTCCCGAACCGGCCGTTCGCCGCGATGGCGGGAGTGAGTGTGGTTGCACCGGTGGCGTGGGGCAACCTGGACCGTTCACAGTTCATCGCCACCCCACACGCTGAGGGCGGCTGGACCGTGACGACTGCGATCGACCGCCTCCAGGGCTACCCGGACGATCCGTCGACCGACTCGGGGGCGGTGATGGCCGGGCGAATCGCGGTTACATCGCTTCTACCAACGGGCGGCACCCCTGAGATGCCGGCCGGCCTGGACGATCTTCTGCCCTATCTCGCGCCACCTGAAGCGGTCCGACCCTGAGACCATCACTCTGGTGGCAGTCCGGCTCCTACGGTGAAGCGCGGCGGACCTGGGGCAGGCCGGGTCCGTCGCGGGGCCAGTGGCCGGCCCGGTCCGAGGCGCGGCGAATCCTCCCGCTCCACGCTGGCCGGCCCGGTATCATCTAGCCGCCTTTGGGGGGCTAACGATGATCGTCATCATGCATCAGCGTGCAGGCGCCGGCGCGACCGACGCTGTTGTCCGACGGATCGAGGCGGCCGGCTGCGGCGCGCACGTGTTCCACGGCGAGGAACGTGACGTCATCGCGGTGCTCGGGGCCGGCCCGCCCGACAGCGTGCGCGAGGATCTGATCGCGCTGGCGGGCGTCGAACGGGTCGAGGCGACGACCCGGCCGTTCAAACTGGCGAGCCGTGCGGTCCTGCCCGGTGGCACGACGTTTCCCATCGGGTCAGCACGGCTTGGGGTGGGTCTGCTCGTGGTTGTGGGCTCGGCCCGCCCCCGCCCGGCCGGCGAACTGGTGCAGCTCGCCCGCTCCGCCCATGATGCGGGTGCGGGGATGTTCTGGGCCGGGCGAGGCTCCAGCGGCGAACTTCGGCGTGACCTGCTCGACGCGCTCGACGAGATCCGTTCGACGGTCGGTCTCCCGGTGCTGGTGGACATCTGGGATACCGGCGAGGTGGATCGGCTCAGCCGCCATGCCGATGCCCTCCAAATCCCGTCGTCGCAGATGCACGACGTTCCCTTGATCCGCGCAGCCGGTCAGGGCGACCGGCCCATCTTCGTCTGCCGGGGGCCATCCGCGACGATCGAAGAATGGCTGATGGCCGGTGAGCGCATCCTTCAAGAGGGGAACCGGCGCGTCGCACTCGTCGAGCAGGGCATCCGGACCTTCGAGACGGCGGTGCAGTCGACGCTCGATCTGAACGCCGTCGCCGTGGCCCATCGTCTGAGTCACTTGCCGGTCCTGGTGAACCCGAGCCTCGCCGCCGGTCAGGCCGAGATCGTGCCTGAGCTGTCGCTCGCAGCGGCGGCCACGGCCGCCGATGGCATCATGCTCGACGTCCACATCGGTGGCCAGGACGATCCGTCGACGACCGCACAGGCCCTCCCCAGCGACGGCCTCGGTGATCTGATCGCCCGGCTGGTGCGAACGCGAGCGGCCGTCACCCGATGAGCCTCGGCCATGAGGGCGGGACGACCTCGCCAGGTAGGCCGTCGCTCCTGGCGGTCCTCCTGGCGCTCATCCTCTCGGCGGCCATCGTTCCCGCCGTGCCGGCATCGGCGGAGGAACCGCCCCAGACGGCCCAGCCGGCAGCGGAAAACCCCGTGGATCCGAATCCTGACCGGGCCGCATCGACCGATCTGGAACCGGCGGCCCTGGCGCCGTCGACGCCGCCCGACGCGCTGACGCCCGGCACCTACCTGGTCGAGGTTGAGACTGGGCGGACCGTGCCTCTGGGACGGAGTGCGCTCGTGGCGTGGGCGCCTGATAGCCGGACGGTTGCTGTGGCGGACACCGGGCCGGACAAGGGCGAAGGACGGCTCCGACTGGTGAGTGTTCCGGATGGAACCGAGGCCATCGTTCCGCTTGCCGAACGTGGCGAGGTCACCGGGTTGCGCTGGTCGCCGGATGGACTGCATCTGGCCTTCACCCTCACCCGCCTTGGACATGACCCGGGGCCGTCGCTCTCGGTCGTCGAGGATGGCGGCAAGACAGTGCGCCAACTGGTTCGGGGAAGTGTGGGCGACTTCACCTGGACGCCGGACAGCAGCGGCATCAGTGCGATCGTGCTGGAAGAGGCCGGCGGGACGATTGTGACCGTCGACGTTGCCTCGGGTGATGTCCGCGACACGGTCCTGTCGCCGCACGATGCAAGCTGTGAGCGGGGCCTCGCCTGGTCGCCGGACGGCTCGCTGCTGGCGTTCGGGGGGCCGGGCTTGCAGGAGCCGTGCGGCGATGCCGGCAACTGGGGTATCTGGACCTGGAATCCCGTGACCCGGGCTGCCCGTCAGTTGTTCGCTGGGCAGGCCGACGCGCCACAGTGGCTCGCGACCGGCGATCTCGTCGCGATGGTCAGCGAGCCGCACGCCGAGACCGTGCCGCCGTTGACGTTGCTCCGTTTCGATCCGAGCGGTGCCGCGAACGATGAGCCGCGTACTCTGGCAGCCGACATCCCCCGGATGGTCCCCCAGCCGCCCAGGCTGGTGCAGGTCGTGGGCAGCACCGTGCTCTTCTCCGTCTCGACGTGCGACGTCGCCGAGGCGTGGGTCTGGAGCCCCGGGCGCGTCGAATCGATTCGACGCACCCCTGAGGGTGCCTTTTCCTACCGTCCCGCGATCGCGCCAGACGGCCGGTCGCTGGCCTGGGTGCGCGTCGACGAGGAGGCGAGCGCGCTGGTCGTCGGCTCACTGCTGGACGAGCAGCCGCGTGTCGTGCTGGAGCACCAGACTGGCCTGCAAGTCGGAACGGCCGGCCCCTGGGATACCGCCGGCGACTGGTCGCCGGACGGCGCATGGATCGCGGTCGAAGTCGGGCCGGAGCAACTTCGGGACTGCGCCAGCTAACCGGAGCCAGCACGGCTTCAGACGTGGTGATTTCCTCGGCCGGCCCCCCCACGGAGCGACAGCGGTACTCGCGCGTGGCCTGACCTCCGGAGCGGCCTGGCCGGGGTGCCGAGGCGGCTGCCGATAGTGGTGCAGCGCCACCGATCGATTCCGTCCCGGCCGGGTCAGCGCCTGCGTGCCGTTGAGAGGTTGCGTTCTGGTTGCGGAGGCTTGACGTTCTGGTCGAGTGGCCGTACCATCGCTCCCTGGCGGGACCGCCGATTATTGCGCTCCTGCATCGTCGAACGCTGGCAGTCGGGGGACTGGTCGATGACGACGTCGCGTGGGCGCAACGAACTGCGCCGTGAGGGCAGGTGGTACGAGTCAGCGGCCGGTAGGCAGACTTGGCAGCCCGGGCGTTTCGCGCGCCTGGTTGCGCTGGTGGTGCTGCTGACGCAGGTGTCCTCGTCGCTGGTACCGCCGGTCGTCTCGGCTGGAGCGGCGCCGCCATCCCGCGCTGTTGACGCCGTGAATGCTCGGCCGTCGCCCGTCGACTCGTCGACGCTGCGTGGCGACGCACCCGGGCGCACGCCACTGAGCCCACGATCTGTCGCGAAGCAGGACGCCTGCGATCCACGGCCGGCCGTACGGGTGAGCGTCGTTCCGCTGAGTGAGACCGGGGCACGGGTCGACGTGACGGCCGGCGCGGGCACGTTGGGCCAACTCCGAATCGACCGAACCGATGGGGCTGAGGTTATCGTCGCAGGCCAGAGCGGGCGAACAGGGAGCTTCACTGTCCCAATCGTGCCGCCGGCGCCCACGACGAGCTTCGTCGTACGGCGAGTGGCAACGGGCACGGCCGCGACCGTCCACCTTGCCATTTTCGACGGCTGCGGCGAGTGGCGGACGTTCGTCGGTGGCGGGGCCGGAACCTGGACTGTTGGGGCCGAGGGCCAGCCATCGCCGACGCCAGTCCCGCCGACACCGACCTCTCCGCCGGCGCCGGGCGCGCCTACGGTCACCGCGCTCCAACCGTCGAGCGGCGCGTCCGCTGGCAGCACGGTCGTGACGATCTCGGGGACCGGCTTCAGTACGAGCGCCGGTGCGACGACGGTCACGTTTGGAACCGTTGCCGCGACGAGTGTGATCTGCGCGAGCGCTGTCTCCTGTACGGTCACTGCGCCAGGAGGCATTGGCCCGGTCGATGTGCGGGTGACGGTCGGCGGGGCTACCAGCGCCACCAGCAACGCCTCGACGTTCGCGTACCTGGGGTCCATCACGTCAGTGTCGCCGACGTCCGGCCCCGTGAGCGGCGGCACGCTCGTCACGATCTCGGGCACCGGCTTCTCGACCGAGCCGGCTCGAACGTTGTTTACGTTCGGTGATCTCGCAGCTCGCGACGTCGTGTGTGGGAGTCCGACCTCCTGCACGGCGAAGACACCTCCCCATCTGATCGATGAAGTCGTTGGTGTGGCCGTGTACGTTGGTTCTGGTACGCCCGGCCCCGTGAATCCCGCTGTCCGCTTCACCTATGGAGCGCCCAACTCAGGCGGTCCGGGCAGCCCGACCGTCACGTCACTGTATCTGCCGAACGGCCCAGCAACGGGCGGCAGCATTGTCAAGATCATCGGTACCGGGTTCAGTACGACGGCCGGCGCCACCGGCGTCCGGTTCGGATCGGCGGCGGCAGCGGACGTCTCGTGTGTGAGCGATACCGTCTGTACCGCGACCAGTCCGGCGGGCGGCGGGGTGGTCAGTGTGAGCGTGACCGTGGGCGGCCAGACCAGCGCTGCCTCGGCGGCGAGCGCCTACAGCTACGAATCCGTGCCCACCGTCACGGGGATCAGCGCGCACTCCGGCGACGCTGGCGGTGGGCTTCGCGTGACGGTAACCGGGACGAACTTCAGCACCACTCCTGGCGCGACCAGGATCTTCTTCGGCACCAACCAGGGGACGAGCGTCGCTTGCTCCAGCACGACGACCTGTGCGGCGACGATTCCGCCAGGCAAGAACACCGTCGACGTCTCGGTGCAGATCGTGGCACCAGGAGCGTCGGACATGGCCGCGGACGCCGCACCCGGGCAGACGAGCGCGCCGGATCCCCGCGCGACCTTCAAGTACTCTCGCACCGACGTCGTGCCGCCGTCCTTAGCAACCTCCACGACCAGCGTTACGATCAAGGTCGGTACCATCCGGGCGACCTGGGGCGGCGTGCAGCCAGAGGGAAACGATTGGATCAGTCTGATGCGGGTCGGCGCAGCCGATGACGATACCATCCAGACCTACTACGTGGGGTCGGAGTCTGGGTTCCGCGACTTCAACGCCCCGATCGACCCCGGCTACTACGAGTTTCGGCTCTATCGTCGCAAGGATGGCGTGACGACCCGGTTGCTGGTGACGTCGAAGACGATCTCCGCCCGGCTCCCCCTCGAGATCACCCCGACCAGCCCCCGGCCCGGCGAGACGGCGACGGTGCTCTGGCAGAACAGCCAGACCGTCTACTACCCGAATGGCAAGGAATGGATCGGGCTGTACGCCGTGAACGCCGCCGACAACAGCCCGATCGAGACCAAGAAGGTGCCGAACGCGGCTGACGGTCCGCTCACTGGACTGAACTTCCTGGTTCCGACCCTGCCCGGCACGAACGTTTTAGAGTTCCGCATCTTCACGGATGACGCCCACCGTAGCGGCACCATGCAGCGGATCGGCGCGTCGCCGACGTTCACCGTCCAGACCGCGCAGAGCAATTGCGGCGACTACTCACGCCTCGGAGTGTATGTGTTCTCAGGCTACAACTGGACTGGGAACTGTACGCTCTTCACGTCCGACGTCGGCACCTTCACGGGCACGAACGTGGGCCACGACGCGGGGTCCTCAGTATACGTCAATGGCAGTGGCTGGGTGGCGACGCTCTACTCGGACGTCAGCTTCACCGGCACCTCGGTACGGCTGAGTTCCAGTTCGACCGACCTGCGCGGCGTCGGCTTCGACGATCGTGCCTCAGCTATCCGGGTCGGCGCGAGCAACTGCGGCAGCGGGGCCGAGGAGGGCGTCTACGTCTACGACAACTACTCGTGGACGGGTGGCTGCTCGAAGTTCACCGCCGACACCGCTACCTTCGACGGGACCGCGCTCGGCCACGACACCGCCTCGGCCATCAGGTTCATCGGGAGTGGCTGGAAGGCGACACTCTACAGCGAACCCAACTACGGCGGCGCCTCTACCGAGTTCACGTCGGACAGCCCGGACTTCTCGGGGACCCAGATCGGTCACGACCGGGCATCGTCGATCCGGGTCACCCGCTACGCCAATACCAGTTGTGACGGCACTCCGGGCGTCTACGTCTATGACGGCTACAACTACAGCGGGCTCTGTGCGCGGCTGACGGCGGACACCCCGGACCTCAGCATGACGCCACTTAAGGACGGCCATCCGTCGTCGATCCAGTTCGTGGGATCGGACCGTTACACGGCCACGATCTTCACCCAGATCAACTACGGCGGCGCTTACGCGAGTTTCGTCTCTGACGTCAATCAGTTCGATAGTCAGCGTATTCGCGGCTACCAGGCAGGTGCCTTCGGTACGACATCGATGAACAATCAGGGGCTGTCGGTGCGGGTCCACCGCCGGGTTCAGTGGGACAACCCGGTCAATTTCGAGCAACTCGACTACGGGATCTACTGGATCCGCTGCGGCGCCTGTCGGTTCGGCACCTACAACCAGGGCACCCAGGCGTCCGATCCGTACAAGGGCCGGACGGATGCCGTCCGCGCGGTGCCCGGCCAGAACGACGATTACTACGACCCATCGAAGCCGACCATCATCTACGTCCACGGCCTTGCGCCCTGGAGCTCGGACAACCCGTCACAAAGTGGCGGCCGTCAGGACCGCGAGCGCTATTCCTGGGATACCGGCGACGCGACCGGCGAGCCGGTCGACGGAGTGTGGGACACGGCACAAGGCTATTTGAACGATGGCTGGAACGTCGGGATCTTCTATTGGAACCAGTTCTCTGACGATGAGAACTGGTTGCTCGGGCAGACCGACAACGGTGGCGTCCCCTATATCAGTGAGGCGAAGGTCTGGAGCGCCACTCACCCGATCGCACGAGGCATGCGCTGGCGGAAGAAGGACGGCAGCTACGCCACCGGCGCCGAGACCGTGAACGTGCCGGCCAGCGAACTGCTCCTTCAGGCGTATGTCGCGAATCTGACCGGCAACACCAGCGGTGAGATCAGGCTGGCCGGGCACTCGCTCGGCAATCAAATGATCTCGCGGCTGACCGAGCGGCTCCGCTATCGGATCTACGACGATCCGTACGAGGCGCGTCTGCCAGCCTACCTGCTCCCGAAGCGGGTGACGCTGCTCGATCCGTACTACACGGACGCGATGGCCTTCATCAGCGGCACGATCGGCGCGTTCGATCGGAGCGCCGACTTCTACGGCTATCTGCCAAACAAGTTGGGGACCGGCGACATGGTTGCCTCGTTCGTGCCCGGCCTCCGGGCCAGAGGTGTTCTGTTCGAGTACTACCAGTCCTCCGACATCGCCCCGCAGCACCGGCGCGTCGCCGACCAGATGACGTATACCCGGCTCTACGTCGACTACCAGGGCAACATCGCATCGGGAGCACACGGCGAGGCAATTTACTGGTACTTCACCTCACGTTACCATAGCCGTCCGCGCGAATATGTCTGGCAAGGGATTGGCAGCTTCGGGTCATTCCAGCCAACGGGCGCATACTCGCCCTCAGCCCAGACGTCCAACAGCGACCTGGCGGCGATGGAAAACTGTAGCAACGGGGCGCCGTGCTACTGGTGGACCCAGATCGACCCGAAGGACACCCGCACGAACGGCGATGACAAATTCGAACGCAAGAACCGCTGACCGAGCCGACTGACGGACTCGGCTCGGTCAGCGGCCAGGACTGGGCGCAGTCGGCGGCGCCGCCAGCGGGCCGGCGCTGAGCGGGCCGCTCGGCGATTGGTCGAGCAGGCCGTCGACGGGGAAAGCGAGGTCTGTGAAGGTCAGGCGTCGGTTCCGTTCCGGGGGAGCGTAGAGAGCCGTGCGGAAACCTCCCCGCCTCACGTACGGTGCGTGGAGTGGTCGGGGATGTGGGCCGGGACGAGCGGCGCTTGCCCCTGCCGGACTCGCGTGGCACGATTTCGGGAGTATCCAGGCTACGGCCGGAGAGGAAGTCCGATGCCCTCACGCTTCGCCGGCACGGTCAATGCCCCGGATGTTCCCGCTGACGTCGAGTGGCTGAACACCGACCGGCCGCTACGCCTGGCCGACTTTCGTGGCAAACTCCTTCTGCTCGACTTCTGGACCTTCTGTTGAATCAACTGCCTCCATGTCCTTCCGCAGTTGCGGAAGCTCGAACGTAAGTACGACCGTCGGCTTGCCGTCGTCGGCGTCCACTCCCCGAAGTTCACCAGCGAGCAAGACCTGGATAGCGTGCGTCATGCCATTGAGCGGCTGAACGTCGGGCACCCGGTCATCAACGACCGCGACTTCCGGGTCTGGCGTGAGTACGCTATCCGGGCCTGGCCGACGCTCATGTTCGTGGACCCACAGGGCAAGGTCTTCGCCAGGCACGAAGGGGAGTTCCCCTACGAGGCGTTCGACCGTCTGATTGGGGAGATGCTGGCCGAGTTCGAGGCCGAGGGCTCGATCGACACCAGCCCCATCTCTGGCGCCTACGGCGACCGTACGGCGACCGCTGCGCCGACCCCGCTGCGCTTTCCCGGCAAGGTGCTCGCCGATGCCGCGAGCGGACGCCTCATCGTCGCGGACAGCGGTCACAATCGCATCGTGGTTGCGGATCTGGACGGTCACGTGCAGCGGGTGATCGGGAACGGGCGCGAGGGGCTCGTCGATGGACCGGCTGAGACGGCGTGTTTCTACCAGCCGCAAGGGCTCGCGCTCGACGGCGGCCTCTTGTACGTGGCCGATACCGAGAATCATGCGCTGCGCGTCGTCGACCTCACGACCGGACAGGCTGTCACGCTGGCAGGGACTGGCCGGCAGTCGATGGGGCAACGGACTGGCGGGCCGGCCCTCCAGACACCGCTCTCATCGCCGTGGGATCTCGCGCTACTCGACGGCATCCTCTACGTCGCCATGGCCGGCGCACACCAGATCTGGGCGCTCCGCCGCGGCGAGGGCCGCATCGTGCCGCACACTGGCAACGGCGTCGAGGCACTGAACGATGGCCTGTTGCGCGAGGCGTCGATGAACCAGCCGAGCGGCCTGACCTCCGATGGCACACATCTGTACGTCGCCGATAGTGAGGCGAGCGCTATCCGTGAGATCGACCCTGGGCCGAACGGCTCGATCCGAACCATCGTCGGGGAGGGGCTGTTCGAGTTCGGGGACCGCGACGGGATCGGCCCGGCGAACGTGCGGCTCCAGCATCCGCTCGGGATCGCCTGGGCCGGCGGCACGCTCTACGTGGCCGATACCTACAACCACAAGATCAAGCGCCTCGACCCTCAGACCGCCGAGTGTCGCACCTGGCTCGGCAGCGGTGAGCCTGGCAACCGCGATGGGAAGGGGGAGGCCGCGCAGTTCGCCGAGCCGAGCGGTGTCTCGGTCGCGGCCGGGCGGTTGTACGTCGCCGATACCAACAACCACGCCATTCGTGTCGTCGGCCTGGAGGACGGCACGGTGGGCACCCTCGAGCTACGCGGCCTCGCGCCGCCCACCCCTGATCCTACGAGCGCCGCCCACCCCTGATCCTACGAGCGCCGCATTGCCGCGTGACGGCGAGCGTTGAGCGAGCAGCGGAGGGCAGCGAGTGCCAGGCGGCTGGTAGGAGGCGGGCAGCGCTGATCCGCCGAGATCGGACGGTGCGCCGGCCGTTGGCCAGGAGAGATGCGCTGTGTCCCGGTCGAGGTTCTGCAAGGAGTGCCGCTATGTTCGAGTCCTGGCCGCCACGCCCGCCTGGCGCACAGCCGCCCTGGTTCCAGCAGCAGTTGTTCGCGCGGCGGCTGGTGTTCCTCAACGGCTACCTCGACGTCGCCACCGCGACGCGACTGACCGCCGAGCTCGTGACCCTTGCCGCGGCGAGCGCGGAGCCTATCGACCTCTACGTTTCCAGCCCGGACGGCACCCTCGAAGCGGCGATGCCGCTGGTCGACACCATCGACGTGCTGGGCGCGCCAGTTCATACCGTCGTCCTCGGCGAGGTGGCAGGACCGGCCGTCGTCGTGGTGGCGGTTGGGCGCACCCGGCTGGCTGCTCCGAATGCTCGTCTCCGTCTCACCGAGCCGCGCGCCGCGGTCGCGGGCACCTCAGCCGATGTCGCCCGCTCGAGCGAACGGCTGGCTGATCTGCGGGCGCGCTTCCGCACTCGCCTGGTGACGGCCACAGGGCAGATGGCCGAGACGATCGCCGCCGACCTGCGGGACGGGCACGCTCTCAGCGCGAACGAGGCACGTGACTATGGCCTGGTTGACGACGTTGCGCAGCCAAGGCCGTGAACGACGCCCTGGTAGCGATATCAGCGACGCCTCATGAACGACGAGCGGTAATCGACGGGCGGTAAACGACGAGCGGTCAACGACGTGCCGTAAACGACCACCCGCGAGGGGCCGCCGAGGCGCGAGGGCGCACCGGCGCTTCGCCGCCATAGCTACCCGCAGCGGCCGCGGGTGGCTATGGCCTGGGTGGTGTCCCCGTCGCGACTGAAGGCCGCGAAGCCGAGCGGATATAGATGGGCCTCGGGAGGGCGGCCGGCTATCTGGTCGTGACTTCCTGAGGCTCCCGCAATCTGGTACAATTCGCGCGTGAGAGCTTCCACTTCGGCGCGCGGTCCGCTGCCGCGCGTAACCGGCATCATCGACACCTTGTCGGCCGGGTTCGGGGTGGTGAATCAGCAGCCGTGGATCGTCATCGTCCCGGTCCTTCTCGACCTGTTCTTTCTGTTCGGTCCCCGGATTTCGGTCGCGCCGCTTGTCAGTCGGCTCGTGACCTCGACGACGTTCGGGCGCAGCCTGGCGAGCAGCGGGGCGAGCATCGATCGGACACAGGTCATCGCGGCGGCTGAAGACATCAACCTCCTGACCCTGTTGTCCCCGGGATCGGTCAGCGTTCCGAGCATCGTGCCGCTGCTGGGCATCTCGCGCGGAACGTTTTCGTTCGTCGACTCGGCAAGTACTGCGCTGCTCATGGCCGTGGGGGCGCTGCTGGGCGGCGTGTTGATCGGGTGCATGTATCGGGCCGCGCTCGCCCAGCAGGTGCGGGGCAACGGAATCACCCCCGCACCGCTTGCCGGCGAAGCGCTGCGGGCCTGGCTGCGCATCGTCGCACTTGGCCTGATCCTCCTGATCGCCGCGCTGGCCATTATGGTGCCGCTGGCGTTCGCCGGAGCGCTGCTGTCGTTGCTCATCGGGCAGGCGGCGGTCCTGCTCACGGCGTTCGTCGTCACGCTGGGCTTATGGGCGCAGATCTTTCTCTTCTTCGCACCGGATGCGATCTTCATCAGTCAGGTCGGTCCGCTTCAGGCGATCCGGCGGAGCATCGCGGTGGTGCGGCTGAATGTCTGGGCGGCGGCGACGATCGTCGTCCTCATAACGGTCATTCTCATCGGCATGGCGCAGGTCTGGGTGGCGCTCGCATCGCAGACCTCATGGGGGCTGGCACTCGGCATCGTCGGAAATGCGTACATTGCGAGCGGCCTCGTTGCCGCCAGCATGTTGTACTACCAGGAGCGGATCGACGTGCTCGAGGATGCGCGTGCGTGCTCGGCCCGGTGACGTCCGAACGATGACGGCCTGAAGGAGACGGGGTGTAACTTGGCAAAATCCATGGGTATGGCCGAAGACCAGCCCCTGATGCAGAGTGGGGCGGCCACGGCACCCCGGCGTTCGGGTGGGGGCGACGGCCGCGGTTCGTACACAGCCGCCAACATCCAGGTGCTCGAGGGGCTCGAAGCGGTTCGCCGCCGGCCGGGCATGTACATCGGCACCACGGACGTGCGCGGTCTGCATCACCTGGTCTATGAGGTCGTCGACAACAGCGTTGACGAGGCGCTCGCCGGCCACTGCGATACCATCGTCGTGACGATTGGCACCGACAACTACGTCACCGTCGTCGACAACGGCCGCGGCATCCCGGTCGACGTGGTCAAAGCGACCGGCAAGTCCGGAATCGAGACTGTCCTGACCGTGCTCCACGCCGGTGGGAAGTTCGGCGGCGGCGGCTACAAGGTGTCAGGCGGCCTGCACGGCGTGGGTGTCTCGGTCGTGAATGCGCTCTCCGAGCACCTCCGGGCCGAGGTTCGCCGTGACGGCGGGCGTTACGTGCAGGAGTTCCAGCGCGGCCTCCCGACCGGCCCGATGAAGAAGGTCGGCCGGTCTGAGCCGTCCGAGCGTGGCACTGTCATCCGTTTCCTGGCTGATGCGACGATCTTCGACAGTCTGGAGTACGACTTCGGGACGTTGGCTCAGCGCTTCCGTGAGATGTGCTACCTCACCAAGGGGCTGACGATCCGCTTCGTCGACGAGCGCGCCGACCAGGAATACTCGTTCTACTTCGAAGGCGGTATCGTCTCGTTCGTTCGACACTTGAACAAGAACCGGCAGGCCGTCCATCAGAAGCCGATCTACGCCGAGCGGCAGGTGAACGGCATCAACGTCGAGGTTGCGCTCCAGTACTTCGACGGGCAGAACGAGGTCGCGTTCTTCTTCGCAAACAACATCAACACCATCGACGGCGGTAGCCACCAGACGGGCTTCCGGCAGGCGCTCACTCGCACCTTGAACGACTATGCCCGCAAGGCGAGCATCCTCAAGGACTCGGACGCCAACCTGACCGGCGAGGATGTCCGCGAGGGGCTAACGGCAATCGTGAGCGTGAAGCTGCCCGAGCCGCAGTTCGAGGGTCAGACGAAGACCCGCCTCGGCAACTCCGAGGTGACGCCCATCGTTGCCCAGGTCACGACCGAAGCGCTCGTGCAGTACCTCGAAGAGAACCCATCGGACGCACGACGGATTGTCGAGCAGTGCCTGCGCGCCGCGCGGGCACGTGAGGCGGCGCGAAAGGCCAAGGAGCTAGTCATCCGCAAGAGCGCTCTGGAGGGGATGACCCTACCAGGCAAGCTTGCGGACTGCTCGGAGAAGAACCCGGAGTTGTGCGAGATCTACCTCGTCGAGGGGGACTCGGCGGGCGGGTCGGCCAAGCAGGCGCGGGATCGGCGCTTCCAGGCGGTGCTGCCGCTACGGGGCAAGATCCTGAACGTCGAGCGGGCGCGTATGGACAAGATGCTCTCGAACGAAGAGGTCCGGGCGATGATCACCGCGCTCGGCGTCGGGATTGGAGAGCACCTGGACATCTCGAAGCTCCGCTACAACCGCGTGATCATCATGACCGATGCGGACGTGGACGGCAGCCACATCCGCACGCTCCTGCTGACCTTCTTCTTCCGCAACATGCCGCAGCTCATCACGGAAGGGCATCTCTTCATCGCCCAGCCGCCCCTCTTCCGGCTCCAGTCTGGCCGAGAGGTCCGCTACGCCTACTCGGACGCCGAGCGGGACCAGGGAGTGGCGGAACTGGGCAAACGGCGCAAGAGCGAGATCCACATCCAGCGCTACAAGGGGCTCGGCGAGATGAACCCGGAGCAGCTCTGGGAAACGACGATGAATCCGGCCGCGCGGACGATCCTCCGCGTCGACCTTCAGGATGCCGTAGTCGCCGACGAGGTGTTCGGGATGCTGATGGGCGATCTCGTGCCGCCGCGCAAGAAGTTCATCCAGACGCACGCCCGGAGCGTCCGCAACCTGGACGTCTAGCCTCGCGAGGAAGCGCTCACCCTCGGGCCCTCACCCTCGACCCCTCCCCCGCGCGTGGGAGAGCGGCTGAGGGTGAGGGGTTTCCGCGGCAGGATGCCTACGGGGCCTACGGGCAGGCAAAGTTCACACACTCTGGCCCGCGGTCGATCCGTGCCTGCACGAACTGGGTCAGCTTCTCCGCGTCGAAGTCGTCGAGTTGGAGCCGCCATCCCCAGGCGACCGCCGCGATCTTCGTGTCCATGTCGGTGTACGGGAAGATCACGACGCGCGGGTTGCCGCCGCGCGCATTCCGTCCGAGCGGCAGCGTCGGGTACAGATCCTGCAACTCTTGCACGACCTCCGGGCAGCCGTTCGGGCAGTTGTACAGAATGGCGACTGCGCCGTGCTCCAGGTTGTGGACCCAGTTACCGGCGGGCGGCGCCTGATCGTACATCCCGAATCGCGTCAGCGGGGATGCGTAATGCGGCCCCGAGGTCGGCGGACGGGTGTCGTACGTGATGACCGTCCCGTCCGCGACATGGTCGGCGCCTTGAATGGGCATCGCCTGGCCGATGGACGGCGCCATCAGCCCGAAGAAGGACGTCAGCGCGGCCACGACGACCACCGCCACGAGCAGCATCGCGAGCACGGTCAGCAGGATGACCTGACGAATCCGTGCCCGCTGCTGTGCTGCCGCCGCCCGCCGCTTGCGCTCGTCGCGCGCCGCGAGCCGCTTCTCCCGCTTGGTTGAGTCAGCACCGGCGCCCATGCTCATCCGTGGCCGTCTCCAATGGACGTCGGCATCGCGATCGACGGGTCGGCGTCCGCAGCCTCGGGCGGAAGCCCGACGACCAGGAGGCTGCGCACTGACGCGACGAGCGGCACGTTACTCGCAATCTCGATGGCGCGCGCTTCGAGCGCTTTGGTCAGCACGTTGCCGGTCAGCCTCACCTCGCCGTAGCGTGAGTCGACGCGCAAACAGGACGGCCCGAGCTCAGGGTCGGCGCCGAAGGCATCGGCGACGGCGCGTACGACCTCCGGATCGTCCAGAAGATCGTTTCGCACGGCTCGGATGCCGGGCAGGTGGAGCAACGAGTACTCGGCAATCTCCTTGAGCGCCGAGGTCCGCACCCGTCCGCTCAGCGATACTCGCCCCTCACGCACGTCGATCTGGAGCTGTGGCCGGGACGCGCGCAGCGGCTCATACTCCCAAAGGGTCTTTCTGATCGACGCGAACAGCCGCCGATCCGCTTCGGACAGGTCATCCGGCGCCTGAAACAATTCCTCGGCCATCGTCGCTCCGCGTAGTGGACGCCGCCACCGTCGTGGCCGCCGTCTTCGTTGTGGTCGAGCGTGGCTCAGCGGGCCAGCACGAGCGCGGGCCTTCGAGGCGCCAGGACGATGAGACGGCGACTACCGACAGCCGAACGGCGCCAGGATATCGCGACATAGGATACCACGGAAGATCGAAAATTCGGCTCATACCGCGGGGGACGAGGGCGTTAGAGGATGGCCTTCCTCGGCGGGGCCGCTGTCCGGGAGCGCTCGAGCTCGCCGCGTAGCTCACCGATCTCGCGTTCCATATCACGGATCCGATCCGTCAGGCGAATGATCACGTCGACGCCGGCCAGGTTGACGCCGAGGTCTTCGATCAGGCGCTTGATCTGTTGCGCCCGCTCAATGTCGCGCGCCGAGTACAGACGGATATTACCGCGCGAACGAGACGGCGAAATCAGCCCCGCCCGTTCGTAATAGCGGAGGGTCTGGGGATGGACGTTGAGGAGGCGCGCCGCGACGCTGATGACGAAGCACGCCAGATCGTGCTGGGAGTCTGATGCTGTATTCATGAGGGGGTTGCTCGCAGAGCGGCTAGCTCTTCAAAAAGGCCGTGCTCTCGTTCAGTCAACTGGGTGGGCAGTGCGACGCTGACTTCAGCCACCAGATCGCCGCGCGTCCCATTCGCTCGCGTCATGCCTTGACCGGCCAGCCGGATCCGCTGCCCATTCTGTGTTTCCGGACCAATCTTCAGCGCGAGGCGCGTCCCTTTGAGGGTCGGAACGAACACCTCGCCGCCGAGCACAGCCGTGTAGAGCGGTACGTCGACCGTGACGGACAGGTTGTCGCCCTCGCGGCGGAAGCGGGGGTGCGGAGCGATGGCCACGATAAGGAACAGGTCGCCGGAGGCCCCGCCGTTGAAGCCCGGGCCACCCTTGCCGGCGATCCGGATACGCTGGCCGTCGACGACGCCGGCCGGTACCTTGACTTCGAGCGTCTGGGACGCGCCATCTGGCGAGGTCATTTGGATCCGGCGCGTCGTCCCGTTGAACGCGTCTTCGAGCGACAGGCTGATCGGATGCTCGTAGTCCTCGCCACGGACCCGGCCGCCTCGTCGCCCGCCGGCACGCGTCCCGCCGAGGATCTGCTCGAACAGGCCGCCGAGCACCTCGTCGTCGACGGTACCGGTGTGGTCGCCGCCGCCGAAGCCGCCGCCCGGCCCGCCGCCACTGGTCCAGGTGAAGCCGCCGGGCGTGAATCCGCCGGGTGGGAATCCGCCGGGTGGGAAGCCGCCGGGTGGGAAGCCGCCGGGTGGGAAGCCGCCGGGTGGGAAGCCGCCGCTACCGCCGGCCGTCGCGCCAGCCTTGCGCGCCGCCTCGTACTTCTCGAAGTCCGGCCCCCAGCGGTCGTACAGCTTGCGCTTCTCAGCGTCTGACAGAACCTCGTACGCTTGCCCGATCTCCTTGAACTTCGTTTCAGCTTGCTTGTCGTTCGGATTCAGATCGGGATGGTATTTCCTGGCGAGCTTGCGGTACGCCTGTCGGATCTCTTTTTCGGAGGCCGACCGAGCTACGCCGAGGAGCTGGTAGTAATCGTGTGTCGCCATGCGGCCTCACCGTGCTGCCCACAGCTAGAGGGCAGGATGCTGCTACCCTGAATTCTAGAACCTTGATAAGATAATTGTCAAGCCTTGGCGAGCGTTCGGGCATGCTACGCGCGCCGCGCTGCGTGGGCCATGCGCGGCTACGCTCTCCTCCCTCTGTGGGAACGGTGAGCGCCGTGGGTGAGGGCGCTTCCGTGACCCCCGTCACCTACTGGAAGTACCCTCACCCGTGCGCCCTTACCCGTGCGCCCTTACCCGTGCGCCCTCTCCCTGGAGAGAAGGCCGGGCCGTGCGGTGAACAGGTCAGGCTAGCGGTTCAGGTGCCGCGCGATCAGGTCCGCGGCGATCTCCACCGTTCGTTCGACGGGCCAGCGACCTCCAAGCGGGCTCAGACGTCGGCCAATCGCCTCCGGATCCTCGCCCTTGCGGTACAAGTAGAGGATCGTCGGGAGCCGGTCGACGCAGCGGGGCACCTCCCGGAACGCTCGGCGCGGCTCAGACGGTAGCCAGCGTGCCGGTTCGGCAGCGACGTCGAGGATCGCCTCCGTGCGCTTCCCACTGGAGGCGCCTCGTAGCGCGCGCACGACCTCGCCCACTGAGTATCGCTGGGCCGGCCGCCGGACGAGTGTGCCCGCCACCGCCATCGGGTACGGAAGCCGGTTCAGCCATCCACGCGGTCCGGCCAGGCTCGGGCGAAGGACCGGCCGAACGCTCAGGGCATGCGGCCAGGCCGGCAGCCTGAGTGACAGGCGATCGAGCAGGCCGCGATCGTACGCGAGTAGCACGAGCGCCAGCACCACATACAGGGCTGCGTTGATGACCAGCAGCAGTGCCGAGCTGTATTGGATGAGCGCGCCGGCCGTCAGCGGGCTCGCGGCCCAGCCGAGGATACCTGCACTCGACGCCAGGCTCACCACGTGTGCGCGCCGCTCGGGAGATGCAGCCGCCGCCGCTGCCGCATAGGCAAGGGTCGGGCCGGCCCCCACCACGAGCGCCAGGAGCACCCGCAGCCCCACGAAATGCCACCACGCTGAGACCAGTGTCAACGGCAGGAGCAGCCCAACGCCGACGAGCAGCGTGCCGCGCATCAGCGTGGTCGGGGACCAGCGGCCGGACAGCCGCCCGCCCGCGGCCGCCGCGACGGTCGCCGCCAGGTAGGTGACGGAGAGCCCGATTCCATAGATGGTAGGGAGCGCGTCCGCGTCAACGCCAAGCCGTTCGAGCTCGAGCGGCATCAGCACGACGAACGTCCCCTCGACGAACTGAAGGATGAATGCGGCCAGCAGCGCGACGACGACGCCTGTCCCGAGCGCACTCGCGGCCCGGCCGGGCTCGCGGCCCGAGCGCGCCGACGTCTCCTCGAGCGGCGGTACTTCGCGGTACAACCACTGAACCAGGCCAATCGCCACGATGAAGATGACCGCGGCGAGCACGAATGACTCGCGCATCCCGACCAACGCACCGAGCAGCCCGCCCAGGAGCGGCCCAAACATCGAGCCGGCCGTCTGGGCCGCCTGGAGTACCCCGACTGCCGGGCCGAGGTCTCGGCGGGGCGTCGTCGCGGTGATCGCGGCCAGCGCCGCTACCGAGACGCCGCCCAGCCCGCCAATAATGGCCCGCAGGCCTACGACGTGGATGGGCGAGGCCGCGAGCGCCATCAGCCCGATCCCAATACCGATACACAGCAGCGAGCGCTGGATCATCGACTTGCGCCCGTAGCGCTCGCCGAGCGCCGCCCAGATCGGCCCGGTCAGGGCTGTCAACAGGGGCGAGACGCTGATGGCCAGCCCGAGCCAGAGACCGGCGGCAGCCGGGTCGTCACCTGTGACCTCACGGATGAGGCCAGGCAGAACCGGCATTACCACCATGAAGCCGACCGAGGCCAGAAATGAGGCCACACTCACCGCAAGCAGGTTGCGGCGACGGTCGGTGTCGGCAGTACTCGTACGCTGCTGCGCCGAGAATGCCGCGATTGAACGCATCATAGAGTCTGGGAACCCCCATCCCTCACGATCTTCGGCCCACAAAAAACGCCGGCCCAACCGCTGTTGAGCTAGCCCCTTCGCAGGCCTACGAGGTGAGCAATGGGCTCGGACGGAAAGGGTTGCCCTAGGCGCCGATGCGCCACTCGCCCGTGGTGGTTCCCCCGCTCCTCCCGACGCGCACGTCATCGTCGTCCGAGAGGATTCGGCCATGGCGGGAGGGTATCCCCGCCGCCATCAGTATAACGTGTGAGAGGGACGAAAGATTCCCTCCTCAGGCAGTGAATCTGGGCAGATCGGGCAAATTCGACGTACAGCCCCGCTTTCGTGAGACCTGGCAGCCGACGCAGCGGCATCCAGCAGACCGATCCTATCGGGCATGGGATCGGCCGTAGCTCTCCGAGGCACGCCGTCAGGCCGGCCGCCGGCTCCGGACGGCTCGCCGGACGCTGCCGATGAGGTCTTCGAGTGCGAACGGCTTATGGACGACCTCGACCCCAAGGACGGCGAACTCGGCCGCATGCGCGCGCGTCAGATCCTCCGCGCCGCTACAGACCACGATGGGGGTGGAGCGAAGCTGCCGGTCGGCTGTGATCAGCCGCAGCAACTCGATACCGCCCAGGCCGGGCAACCGGAGATCGAGGACGATGGCTGCCGGTGCCAGCGCCCGGATGTGGTCGAGGCCGTAAGGGATACGCTTCAACGCATGGACGTCATAGCCTTCGAGGGCGAGCACGTCGCCGATCAGATCGAGAATCTCCGGCTCATCCTCCACGATTAGCACTCTCGCCACGCCTACCTCCGGGATCGAACCACGCGCGAATGCCAGGGGGGGCGTAGTATCGGGCTACAGGCGCACGAAATGCCACCGCAGACGACCGGCGGGCCCCTCGCCCGCACGCGGGCGAGGGGCCGAGGGTGAGGGGCCAAGGGTGCGGGAGTTCCCGGAGTCGAGGTAAGAGGTGGTCGTCCCTACTGGATTGCCTGCGGCACCCGGACCACGATTAGGCGGGGCGGATAGCCCTCCCGCACTACGCGGCCCTGCTTGTCGATGGCGCCGACACCGAAGTCGTTGTCGTTGACGACGGCAATCGTCGTCGGGTTGACGAGCGCCAGCCCCTCGAGCTTGTCGGGCCGAAAGCCGAGTTGTGCCAGATCGACGACCATGCTCTTGGCCGCGACGGTCACGCCGGCTCGACGTAGATCGGCATCCGACGCCTGCTCGAGCGTTCTCCCGCCGATCGACGAGCGGCCGGTCACGTCGGTCGCCTGAGCGAGGTCGACGAGGTAGACCTTCTTGTGGTTACCACCCTCGGTGCTGTCTCGCTCGGCGACCAGCACACGGGTCGCGCTCACGCCCGCCATATCGCCGATCTTGACGTCGTCCTGCTCGGCGGCTCCGACCTGGTCATACGGCTGGGTCTGGTAGATGTAGGTGCCGATCGGTTTCGGATCAGCCGCATTCGATGTATCGAGCACGAGCAGTCGGATGTTCCGCGACGCCTCGCCAGCCTTCTTGTCCGGATTGGAGAGGGGGCTTTGAAGGATCGCGAAGAGACGGCTTCCGTCCGGCGAGAGTGCGATGCCCTCGAAACCCCGGTTCACCTTCTTCCGTGTCAGCGTCTCCGGCAGAACCTGGCGGACGCTCACGCTGGATCCGCGCAGATCGGCGCCGCGCGGTACGAGGCGCATCAGGATCGTGCCGTCACTGGCGACGTGGACGATGCCCGGCCCGTATTCGTCGCCCATCCAGTAGCTCCCGTCGCGTGGGTCCATCGCTAGCGACTCGGTGTCCAGGCCATTCGGGTCGTTTGGATAGTGGTGCTTGCCGTCCGGGGAATAGGCCGGCTCGTCGGTATCGGAGGTGGGCAGGCCGGTGACGTCACGCGTGCCCGTGACTGGATCGGTGCTGCCCTCCGGAAGACGGAGCAGGGCCGTGTCTGTGACATGCATCTGGCTGCCGTCGAGGCGCAACTGCACGATGCGGGGGGTGTAAGTAGGGAGCGGGAAAACCGCGACCTTGTTGCCGTTCACCTTGATCTCGCCGTTCGGGCCGCGATCCGTCACCGTCACAAACGAAAGTCCGGATCGGTCGAGCGCCACGAGCCCCGAGAACCCTCCAAGCTTGAACCCGGACGAGAGCTCGGGGGCGTCGGCAAGCGTTACGTCCGCGATGATGGTCGGGGCGCTCAGCGCTGGCTGACCTGCCGTGGTCTGGCCGACGTCGCTCGGATCGGCCGATGCTGCAACAGGCGCCGGGTTCGGGTCGGGGAGAGGATTTTCGGCCAGGGCGCTGTCGAGGCGCGTCGACATCCGCACCGCATAGCCGATCGTGTCGTCGGTGGAGACTGTGGCGGGGACGCCGGTCACGAACGCACCAATGACGTGGCGGCCGTTGCGAAACACGTAGCCATAGCTCGCGGTGTCACCCGTCTGCTGCTGGAAGCCGAGCGCCTCGTCGCCGAGTGGAGGCACTGGGCGGGTCGTCCAGCCGCTCGCCAGGAGCGCATCGCGAGTGCCCACCAGCGAGCGTGCGCTTTCCACGCCGGAGCGGGTCCGGGCGGCCGCCATCCGGACCTCGCTTGGAACGCCGTCGCGGACGTAGGTGACATCGTAGAGGCCAGTACCGTCCGGCAAGTCCTGGCTGGCGGTGCGCGCGTCGTCGAGCGAGAAGCCCGGCAGGTCGTCGGGGGGCAGGACGATCGAGTGCAGATCGGGCGGCCTGTCCGTCTC
The DNA here is from genome assembly GCA_020845495.1 of Chloroflexota bacterium. Next base: position 477 of record JADLFM010000097.1, on the reverse strand, counting down.
ACCTACCTGCGCGACGGCGAACGGCGTCACCAGGAGCGCCAGCAGCACGAGCGCTCCCACCATGAGGCGAGGCATGGCGAACCCGCGCAGAGCGGGCCGGGTTGCCTGGCCTCCCCGAGGCGCAGGCACGTCGTCGATCGACACCGGAGTGTACCCCGTCTTCTTCCGCCCGCGTCCCCGGATGCCCGCCGTGGCGCCTGGCGTCGCTGATGCTCTCGTACGAGAGCCAGACCTGAGAGCCATTCCCGAGATATCGATCCCGAGCGCCGCCCGCGTCGCACCGTGGCGCTGTTGGGTAGCCCTCCACCATACGAGACGCTGGCCCAGGCGTCAACAATTTTCGGGTCAGCGGGGTGTGACTCAGGTCTGTAATCGAGGCAGTCAGGCGGCGAGCGGTCGACCGGAGCGGTCGCGAGCTCGGAGGGCAAGGACAGCGCGTGCGCCGGTGACGGACCAGCGCATGCCGGGGCGCTTGAG
>JADLFM010000096.1 GCA_020845495.1 Chloroflexota bacterium | reverse complement strand
GCGCTGACCGATGCGTCATCGCGACGCCGGAGGTGATGAGATGGTGCAGACGATGGGCGGGCTAGACGGGCGGCGCTTGCTCTGCGGCGGGTGACGACGCACGGCGTGTGCGCCGCGCTGGCCGGGGTGTCGGCTCGCCGTCCTCGGCGGGCGCCGAGACTGTCCGCCGGGTGGCGCGGCGCCGCGACGGCACCGCATCGTCGGTTGCCGCTTGCTCCTTTGCTGGAGCACGGCGCGCAGTACGACGCCTCGTCGCCGTGCTATCGGACAACTCAGCGCCGGCCTTCACCAGAGATGCAGGTGCGGCCGAGGTCGCGTCGCCCGACTGACCATCCGCATCAATGCTCGACGCGCTCGCTGGCGACGCGCTCGCTGGCGAAAGATCCACCGGTGAAACGCTCGCCGGCCGGATGGTGCGGCGACGGCGCGGAGTCGGCGGTGCGGGTTGGCCTGGGCTCGCGCCAGGTGCACCGACGATGCCTGCCTCGGACGATACTGGTTCGGACGATGCCGGCGTGGAGGCCCCGGCCGCCGGCGCTCCATCCACTACGGAAGCGCTCCCGGACACCGCGGCCTCGTCCTTCGACACGGCGCGCCGCCGTGTTGTCGTCGCTTTGGTGCGACGAACCGGCTTAGCGGCCGGCGCTCCATCCGACGTTGGGGGAATGATGGTGGCTGAGGCGGCCCCGTCCGGCTGAGCCACGTCGGGCTCGAGTGGCTCCGGGACCCCTGATACAGCACGCGGTCGGCGCGTACGCTTCGGCTTCGGAGCAGCAGCCGCCACATCAGCAGCCGCTGCATCGGTAGGTGCCGCATCGGTAGGTGCCGCATCGGTAGGTGCCGCATCGGTAGGTGCCGCATCGGTAGGTGCCGCATCGGTAGGTGCCGCTGCGGCAGTCGGCGCTTCGGTAGTGGGAGCGGCAGCAGGCACGCCTCGCCGTCGAGACTGTCGGGGCTTGCGCGGTGCGGCTATCGTACCGGGAGCCTCCCCGCCCGTGTCGATAGTCGCCTCGCTTGCGGTGGGTAACCCGCCGACGATAAACGTTTCACCCGTCGCACCAGGCAAGGGAATAGCTGCTGATTCAGCTACGACTGGTGCGGGGAGCGCCAGGGCACTCGCCACGGCTGGCGCGGGGAGCGCAGGCGGCGGTGTGGCCACCGGAGCGGACAGGGCCAGCGGGTTGGTGACGACCACCCTCGGCTCAGTGGCCGCCGCTCGCTCGACCGACGATGCCGCGTCAACAGTCGGCGAGAGGCCAGCGATGGTCGGTTCGAACGCTGCTGACGCGGCCTTGGCGGCCGGCGCGCGACGAATCCGGCGGCGAGGCGTTGGCGGTGCGGTTGTCTCAGCCGGCGTGCCGGGTGTCATCCATGTACCCGTCTCGGCGGGTGGCATCCGCTCGCCCGGGATGGCCGGCTCGCTCGGCAGTACAGGCGTAGGCTGGTCCCCACCCATCGGGGTAGCCTGCTCCACGGTGGTGGGCGTGGCCGACGCGGCTACCTCGGCGGACGACGCGACGGCGCCCGAGCGCACGACGCGACGGGTGCGCCGTGTCCGGACCGGTTCGGCGGCCGACGGTGCCTGCTCGACCGGCTGTGTGGGGAACCCGTCGGCGCGTGCTGACGAGACCGCCGGCGCCTCAGGCGGCTGGCCGCCAACCATCGCCCCACGGGCTAGCTCGCCAGCTAGCTCTCCGGCCAGTTCGCCTGCCAGCAGCGCCGCCTCACGCAGGCGAGCCGCCCGCTCGGGGCTCTCCGGCTGGCGCGGCGTACCGTCTCCAGGCTCGGGGGCCTGCCTGCCACGGCGGGTACGCGTCCGGCGTGTGCGCGGTGCTGGGGCGTTCTCCGGTCGCTCAGCTGCTGGCTGGGCGGCTGGCGTCAGGTCGCCGGCCGCGAGTCGCTGGGCTACCTGCGCGAGCAAGTCATCGGGCGAGGTCGGCAGCCCGTTCAGCGTTGAGCTGATCCGGCTTTCGAGCGTGGCGGCCGGCCGCCGCTCGCGGCCAGCCGTGCCCTGCCGGGTCCGGGTACGTCGTCGGCGGCGTCGAGTGCCGCGCCCGGCTTCCTCGTCGCCCTCGGCGGCAGCAGGCCGCGGCGCACCGGCGGGCGCCTCCTGATCCTGAAAGACCGGCCGGGCGAGGGCGGTGCGACGACGGCGCTGGCCCGCTACCGGCCGTTCGCCGGTTCGCTCGGCGTTGCGAGCGTTCAGGAGCCGTCCAATCAGGCGCGGCCCTGGAACGAGCATGCCGTTGGCGCGCACGTAGCGGACGATCCGGTCGAAGTAGCTACCGCGCAGGGTAGAGGTATCGCCGACGATGATGAGCATCGTTCGGGCACGGGACAGTGCAACGTTGATCCGCTGCATCAGGCGTAGGAAGCCGATATCGCGCCGGCGGTTGCTGCGAACCAGCGAGACGATGATGATGTCCTTCTCGCGCCCCTCGAACGCATCGACAGTATCGATCTCGAGGCGGCGTAGAGCGGCCCGGTCGAGCCCAGTGGCGTGACCGTTCGGGGCACCGTTCGGGGCACCGGCCGCCGAGCCAGCCTCACCGTTCTTCGCCGCTCCGCTCTTGCCGGCTCCGCTCTGGCGGCCAGCCCTCTGGAGCAGCCGTCGCAGCAGAGCCGTCTGCTCCGCGTACGCGGCAATCACGCCGACGTCGACCTCGCTCGACACGTTCGCTGCGATGGCGTGGCGAGCGATCGTCGCAACGAGCCGCGCCTCGGGCACGTTCACCAGCGACGCGCCTCGGCCGCGCGCCTCGCGCAGGCCGTGGAGCCCGTGCGTGTCCACCCAGGTGACAGCAGCCGGGAAAAACGGCACGTCGGCTACCCGGCGCGGCGCCCGCCGACCGGAGCGCAGCCGTCCTTCGTAGAACACCTCCGAGATCAGCCCGGCGATGACCGGGTGCATCCGGTTCTGCTCGTCGAGGAAGACGGTGGCAGCCTCAGGGAAGCGCTTCTCGCGCAGCCAGGCGAACAGGCTCTTGCCGATTGCCGTAGCGTTGCCGGCGGCCGGCTCCAGCCGAAGCTGCTCCTCGGCCTCGGACAGGACCGGCTGCAACTGGAGGTGGTCGCCCACCAGGATGAAGCGCCGCCCACGCACCAACGGGATCAACGAGTCGAGGATCGAAGCCCGGTTCGCCTCGTCGAGCACCGCGTAGTCGTAGGTCCGGCCGCCGGCCTCGACCTGAAGCGCGAGCGCATCGACCGTCGTAAAGACGACGTTGAACGCGCCGAGATCCTCGCCTGGCGGCACGAAGTGGGCGCGGGCCGCGGGATGCACGCGGTCGTACAGCCCGACCCGCGCGATCGCCATCGCCGGCACCTTCTCCAGATACGGCAGCGTCTTCAAGAGCAGGTTGTCGACGCCGTGGTTCGAGTGCGAGCAGACCAGAACCGTGACGTTCGAGTCGCGCTGCACGAGCTGACCGAGCACTTCGGCGAGAGTCGTCGACTTACCGGTGCCGGGCGGCCCCTGGATCATCAGCGCCTGGCCCTCGTCGAGGCCGAGCGCGAGCGAGACTGCCCGCACCTGGCTTCGGTTCTGGCTCACAAGCTGGTTGAAGAATGTCTCGGGGCGCCGCTTGATGGGCGGCGGCAACGACGCTGGCGAGGCCACCAGCCGAACGGCGTCGCGCAGGCCGCCAGTTGGGTTGTCGAGCTCGTCCAGGATGGCGCGTTTCTGCGCAAGGATCTGGGTCTGGGGGCGCGGGCGGACCACGCCTGTGGACGGCGGATCGGCGCCGCGCACGTCGACGTCGAGCACTCCCTCAGCCGGATCCGAGTGAACCAGCCGGGCCGAGGAGATCACTCGGCCGCGCGTGTCGACCAGATCCAGCCACTCGCCTTCGTCGAAGGCAGCGCAGGCCGCCGCATCGATACCGGAGAGTCGGTAAGGGTCGGACTCGCTCTGTCCGCCGATCCGGGGGGTGGCCACAGCATACGTCGTCGCGAGCCGTTCGGCACGAGCATCGTCATCGCGTGCCTCGGCTTCCAGCGCCTCCCGCAGCGGATCGACGAAGCTGGTCCAGCGGCGGTCGAGCAGGCGCTCGAAGGAAGCGGCCAGGCTGGCGCTCGCATTCTCGCCCTCGTCATCGGTCGGGAGATCGATGCGCTCCGGCCGCAACTCCATCCCAACGGCGCTCCGTTGGCGGCGTGGATCACGCTCGTCGGCGCCGGTCGGGCGGGCCTTCTCCACGATGAGCCGGCTCCCATCGAAGCGGCACTCCAGATCGAGCCCCATCGCCGGGATCCAGAGGGCGAGCGCTTCGCCGGCAGCCCAGCGCTCGGGCGTCGTCCAAAGGAGGAACACGTCCGCGCCGGTGTGCTCGCGAAGCCGCCGGAAGCGGACCTCGATCGGCCCCGAGGCGAGGCCAGGCAGCTCGTTGGTCTCACCATAGATCTTCATCCACGCCGTCAGGGTGCTCCGGACGGTGGGGGCAAGATAGAGACAGAGGGCCTCGAGCCGGCGGATCTGCCAGCGGGAGTTCAAGAAGGGCGGCCGTCGTCGTCCTCGGCCACGGAATGGCATACGCTTACCTACACGCGATGAAATCTACGTGCGATGTCGGTGGTCGCTCGGCGTCTCCGAGCGCGATGGAACGGGTAGTCACGAGCGCCGTACGTGCGTCCTCGGCGGTCGGCTGGCTCCAGTACACGCCCCTGGCGAGAGATGCTCGGCAGCGGGTCGGTGGGCTCTTCGGTGAACGGGGCTCCGCGCGCCGAAGTTGGGTGTCCAGTACGTCGGCCAGGACATCGCCGCGCGCCTGGATCGTTCGGGGGGGACGTCGCACAGCGGCCTGCGTAGCAGACGGCTGGCAACACTCCCTGCCAGTATATACACCGTAAGGTCGAGTCCTTGCAAGAGGGTCACGAACGCGCGGGTATCCGGATGATAGCTTCATGGACACTGGCGATGCGTTCGGGCGGCTCGGCGTGGCCGCCGGCCCCGATCCTCACACGCCACCCTCGGGCGAGGCTTCCACACCGAGCGGCGAAGCGGCCTGCACGGCCCTCGCGCCGGCCCTGACCGTCGTCGCGCGGCGGTGAGCCCGCCGTTACGGCAGGGTCGAGCCAACTGGCTCGGCCGTGAGCGCTCCGTCGCGAATCCGCACCATGAACACGGGCCGCTCCGGCCAGCGCGTCCGCAGCGCATCGCGCATGGCGTCATCGGTCGCTAGCGCGAAAATCGTGCCGCGCTCCAGGTCAGGCTGGTTCAGCGGAGCCAGAAAGACGGCGTACATCCACCACTGGTCGGTCAAGACGAGCGCGCCATCGAGCGCCTCGGACGGCGCCCGCCCGGCCAGCGTCTCCTGCGCGATGTTCCCCAGGCCCGGGCCGCTACCCGGCAGGCCGGTGTAGCCGGCGTAGAGGGTCGTCGTTCGAGGGAGGAAGTAGCTAACGTCGCAGACGACCAGCAGGGCCGCGAGCCCGAGCGCGGCCTGACGAGCACGCCACCAGGCGTCGCGCCGGCCGCGCTCCGCCAGCCAGCCGGCCACCGTACCGGCGAGCGCCGCGAAGCCGCGCGCCGTCAACATCGCCAGCGAAGGCAGCATCTCGAAGTAGTAGCGCGGGCCGAACGCGATGCCGTGATAGTAGTAGCCGATGTAGCCGAGGACGAAGATGCCGACCAGACTGGCATGCGCCACGTCCCAGGCCGTGTGCCGGCGGGTCAGGAACGGCAATAGTGGCACGGCGAGCGACGCGTAGATCGGCCAGCCGGCTGCTGTGATCGCGAGCGAGGTCAGCAGTTCATCGGTGTTGACGAGGCCGGCGGCGAGGGTGTGCTCGCCGTAGAAGCCGCGCCCGACTCCGAAGCCGTAGACGTCGGCCGCGTCGAAGAGGAGGCGCGGCAGCACGAACGGCGAGCCGGTCAGAGCCGCGTTGTAGGCGAGGTACGCCAGCAGCGCGCCGCCGAAGACCACGAGCGCCAGAAGCCCATCTCTGACGAACGCCAGCACCGTTCGCGCCGGCCCCGTGCAGTCCATCCTGGCATCAGCCCCGGCGCCAACCCCGGCATTAGTCCTGACCCGCCCGCGCCGCCAACCAGCCAGCACACTGAACACCCCGAGCGCCGCCGCGTAGAAGAGCGCGCCAACCTCGCGCGTCAGGAAGAGCGCGCCCAGGCCAGTCGCGGCCAGAGTTGCCCAGCGATGGGCCGGGCGCTCGACGTAGCGGGTGACGGCGTACAGCATCACGCTGCCGAAGAACATCGCCGGCAGATGGCTGAGGAACGAGCCGGCGATCAGGAAGAGGAACGGCGAGGTGGCGAGCAGCAGCAGCGCCAGCAACGCGGTTGGCGGGCCATACTGACGCCGCGCTGCGAGATACGCGAGCAGCACGGCGCCCGTTGCCAGGACTGGCTCGACAAGCCAGGGCAGTCCCGCCACGAACCCCGTGGCCAGGAGCGCTGCTGTGCCAGGCGGGTACTGCGCGAACCAGCGCCCATCGTCGACGACGGTGAAGGGCGTTGGGAAGGCAGCCTTGAGCGGCGGGGCCGGCGCCCAGAGCCGGCCGCTCGCGAATGTCTTGGCCTGGGTGTAGTAGGCAACCGCATCGAGGATGTGTGGGGCGCGGTCGAACAGAGCGGTAGCGGCGTAGAGGCTGCCGGCGAGCGTCGCCGAGAGCCCGAGCACCACCAGCACGACTGTTGCTCGGCCGCCCGGCCGCCAACGCAGCACCCCCGGCACAGTCGACGCGGCCAGCCCGACGAGCAGGACGAGGCCGAGTGCCAGCGCGAGCGTTCGCGTCAGCAGGTCGACGAGGCTGGCGAGCGGCGGGCGCCAATCGCGCGGGAAGTACCAGTGCGCCACGTCCACCCGGGCGCCGTTCTGGCGCTCACGGACTCGGATGAAGCGGTCGTTGCGATTGATCTCGACGGTCGTCGCGGTGAGGTTCTGGTCGAGCAATTCTATGCTACGCGGCGTCTCCAGTCGCTCGAGGTCGACGCGAAGCTGAAAGCGGCCTGCCAGCGGGTAGACGACTTCATCGGCGGGTCTATCAGCGATGATGACATGGCCGTCGCTATCCTGGATGACGAGGCGCCGCCACTGGCTGTAGCGCCACTCTTCGCGCAGGAGTGCCTGGAAGCGGTAGTACAGGCTCGTGCCGAAACGCTCGAAGTACGGCGCGTCGAAGGTGAAGTTGTTGGTGCTGTCCGAGCCGTCGATCTGGTACTCGCGACGGTACGGCGTGGTCGACGCGAACCGGACTGCGACGACCGGGCGCTCGAGTTCGAGCGCGTGGCGCTCGCCGTCGACGACGAGCGCGATCTGCTGCCCCTGCCCTTCGACGGTGAGCGCCACCGGCCAGAGCCAGATCGCGAGGCGGCCGAGCGCAAGCAGTCCGACGATAGCAGCCAGCAGCGCACCAATCGCCCAGAGCGCGGAGCGCGCCGCTCGGGCGGTCGAGGGTGCGGCTCGGGCGGTCGTCGGCACGGGTCGAATGGTCAGGGATGCAGCGCGGCGACGCGGGTTGTACGTCTCCACTGGTGGACCGAGTATACCGCCCAGGCGCGCCGTACTCGTGCAGGTCGCGGGTGGTCTCCTCCTGCCACCTGGACGCGCCGCGCGTGCACGGTACCCGGCGCGCCACAGCGTTGACGCGCGGTGATGTCTCTGTTATGTTGACCCTCAGCCGAGGTGCGGTCCTTTCGCGGATGGTCTCTGGCGGGCGGATGCGGTCAGGTGTCCCCGTCGAGACCATGAGGAGGTGAGGACGAGGGCACACGTCCAGGGACGGAGTTGTCGAGCGGTTCGATTCGGCGCAGATGCAGCCGGTCGAGGGTGACCGGCGCTGCCGTTTGCAGGAGGGTCTGCCATGGACATTCCTCGGGACCAATTGCTCTGGATGTACGAGCGGATGCGTCTGATCCGCGAGTTCGAGGAGCACTTACACGCCGACTTCGCGGCCGGCAAGATCCCGGGCTTCGTCCACCTGTACGCTGGCGAAGAGGCCGTCGCCGTTGGGGTGTGCTCGAACCTGCGAGACAGCGACTACATCACCAGCACCCACCGTGGCCACGGCCACTGCATCGCCAAGGGCGTCGACATCCAGCGAATGATGGCCGAGATCTTCGGGCGGGCGGCCGGCGCATGCAAGGGCAAGGGCGGCTCGATGCACATCGCCGACGTCGACAAAGGGATGCTCGGCGCCAACGGCATCGTCGGCGGCGGCCCGCCGATGGCGTGCGGGACCGGCCTGAAAGCCAAACTGAAAGGCACGGGCCAGGTGACCGTCAGTTTCTTCGGCGATGGCGCGTCCAACCAGGGGACGACTCTGGAGGCGATGAACCTGGCCGGCGTCTGGAAACTGCCGATCGTCTTCGTCTGCGAGAACAACGGCTACGCCGAGACGACCGCCGCTGATTACTCCGTGTCGGGCCACGACATCGCGGCACGGGCGCGGGGGTTCGGGCTGCCGAGCATGGCGGTGGACGGGCTAGACGTGTTCGCGATGCACGAAGCCTCCCGTGAGGCGATCGAGCGGGCGCGGCGTGGCGACGGCCCGAGCTTCATCGAGGCCCAGACCTACCGCTATTACGGCCACTTCGAGGGCGACACCCTGCTCTACCGCACGGCCGAGGAAACGGCACGCTATCGCGCTCGCGACTGCATCCAGCGCTTCCGTCAGACCGTCCTCGATCAGGAGCTCTTGTCCGAAGCCGACCTCGATGCCATCGACAGCCGAGCGCGTCAGGCGATCGAGGAGGCGGCTCGGTTCGCGGAAGAGAGCCCGCTGCCGTCGCCAGCCGAAGTCGTGACCGACGTCTACGTCGACTATCCCGAAGCGGCACTCTGGCCGTTCCAGCAGGCGCCAATTGCGCCAGTACCGGCCCGATCGGGGAGGTGAGCGAGGTGGTAGTCGCAACCGAGCGCCAGCCGGTCACTCCGACCAGCCGGCTGTTGAGCTATCGCGAGGCGATCAACGAAGCGCTACGTCAGGAGATGCGCCGCGACCCGGATGTGATCCTGATGGGCGAGGACGTCTCCGGCGCCCCCCAGAGCGGCGACCCGGCCCAACTCGATCCCTGGGGCGGCCCGCTCGGGGTAACCAGGGGCCTGATCCAGGAGTTCGGGCGCGACCGTGTGCGCGATACGCCGATCACCGAGTCGGCGTTCGTGGGAACCGGCGTGGGTGCCGCCGCCGCCGGCCTGCGGCCGGTGGTCGAGTTGATGTTCATCGGCTTCATGGGTGTCTGCCTCGACCAGATCGTCAACCAGGCCGCCAAGATGCGCTACATGTTTGGCGGCAAGGCCAGGATTCCGCTGGTAATCCGCACGATGGTCGGCGCTGGCTTCCGTGCAGCGGCCCAACACTCCGACTCGCCCTACTCGACCTTTGTCCACTACCCCGGCCTGAAGGTCGTCGCACCGGCGACGCCGGCCGATGCCAAGGGGCTGCTGGCAGCAGCGATCCGCGACGACGATCCGGTCATCTTCTGCGAGCACAAGTTGCTGTACGACGTGAAAGGCCCGGTCCCGGAAGGCGAATACGTCATCCCGCTCGGTCGAGCCGACGTCAAACGGCCTGGCAGCGACGTCAGCATCGTCGCGATCTCGCGGATGGTGCAGATATCGTTGGAGGCGGCCGAACAACTCGCGCGGGACGGTATCGACGCCGAGGTCATCGACCTGCGCACCCTGTCGCCGCTCGATGACGCCACCGTGCTGGAGTCGATCCGCAAGACCGGCCGACTGGTGGTCGTCGACGAGGACAACCCACGCTGTAGCGTTGCCGGGGACATCGTGACGCTGGCAGCGACCCAGGCGCTCGAGTATCTCAATGCGCCGGTCAAGCTGGTGACGGCGCCGCATGCGCCGGTCCCGTTCAGCGCAGCCCTGGAGGATGTCTACGTCCCCACGCCGGCACGCGTCGTGGACGCCGCCCGCGCGGCGATGGTCTGACGACCGGTCTGGCACATCCCGGGTTGTGCGGGCCAGCCCGGGACAGATCTGAGGGCAGATGACGCCCCGACAGGCACACCGCATTGAGCGATCCGGGCTGGAGGCTGGGAATGCCGGTCGAGATCGTAGTCCCGAAGTGGGGCTTGAGCATGCAGGAGGGCACCATTGCCCACTGGCTCAAGCAGGAGGGCGACCGGGTCGAGCGAGGTGAGCCGGTCCTCGAGATCGAGACGGAGAAGATGACCAACGTGGTCGAGGCGCCGGCCTCGGGGGTGCTGGCCCGCATCCTCTACCCGGTCGGCAGCGTCGTCCCGGTCAGACAACCCATCGCGCTCATCGCCGCGCCGGGCGAGGCGATCCCTGAGGCCGCCGCGCCGAGCCAGCCGGCTCCGTCGGCCGTGCCCACGGCCCCAACGGCTTCGGCCCCGACAGACGGAGCCATCGGACCGGCCTCGGCGATCGGAGCTCCAGAACCGACCCCTACGGTGAGAGCTACGGCGGCCGTGGCTCCGGGGCCGGCCCGCGCGGCGGGAGCCATCCGGGCGATGCCAGCCGCCCGCCGGATCGCGAAAGAACGAGGAGTGGACCTTGCCACCGTCCAGGGCACCGGGCCGGACGGGGTTATCACCAGAGGCGACGTCGAGCGGGCGCCGATAGCTCCCCCTGCCCCGTCCTTCCGGCCGACCGAGCGGGTGTCGTTCTTCAGCGAGGGTCACCGGCTCGACGGCCTGCTCTACACCCCCGAGGGGCTTCAGCCCGGCGAGCGGCGCGCTGCCGTCGTGCTATGCGTCGGCTACACCTACCTCAAGACGATGGTCATGCCCGACATTGCCAGAGCGCTGACGGCGGCCGGCTACGTGGGGCTCGTCTTCGACTACCGAGGCTTCGGCGACAGTGACGGGCTGCGCTGGCGCCTGATCCCGGGCGAGCAAGTGAACGACGCGCGGGCCGCGCTGACGTTCCTGGCCGACCGGCCCCAGGTCGATCCGGAGCGTCTGGCCATCGTCGGCATCAGCCTGGGCGGGTCGAATGCCATTGCCGCCGGGGCGCTCGACGAACGGGTCGGAGCCGTCGCCGCGATCGAGGCGGTCGGCAACGGCGAGCGCTGGCTGCACAGCCTGCGCCGCTACTGGGAGTGGCAGGCATTCACAGCTCGCCTCGCCGAGGATCGAGTCAATCGGGTGCGGACCGGCCGGTCGGAACGGGTGGACCCGCTGGAGATCGTGCTGCCCGATCCGGGCTCCCGTGCCTTCCTGGAGAGCGTCTATCGCGAGTTCCCGCAGATGGCCTGCGATCTGCCGTTGGAGACGGCCGAAGCGTTGACCGAGTTTCGGCCCGAGGCGTCGATCGGACGGCTCGCGCCGCGACCGGTCCTGCTGATCCACGGCGACGCCGACTGCATGGTGCCAACCGAGGAGTCGCGCGCCATGTTCGCGCAGGCTGGCGAGCCGAAGCGGCTGGAGATCGTGCCGGGCATGGGCCACTTCGACTGGGTGACGCCCGGCAGCCCCGGCTTCAGGCGGGTGGCCGATCTGCTAGTCGACTTCCTGCACGCCGTGTTGCCAGCCCGATGACGTACGAGGTCTGGAGCCGGATGACGGTCATCCCCGCATCGGCCGGCCGCCGGCTCCGCATCTCGCCATGAGCCGCGCCGTCACGAGCCTCGTCGGCATCATCGCGAACCCGGCCGCCGGCCGCGACATCCGCCGGCTGGTGGCTCACGGCACGGTGTTCGACAACGACGAGAAGGTCAACATCGTGCGCCGTGCCCTGCTCGGCCTGGAGGCGGTTGGAGTCGCGCGAGTCTGGATCATGCCCGAGCGGTTCGGCATCGGGCGCAAGGCGCTCGACGGGCTCCGGACCCGGCTCGAGGTTTCATTCCTGGAAATGCCGCTGACCCACTCGCAGGAGGACTCCCGTCGTGCCGCCGCGCTGATGGCCGAGGCTGGCGCCGGTTGCATCGTGACGCTGGGCGGCGACGGCACCAACCGGATCGTGGCCCGCGCGAGCGGCGACGTGCCGTTGATGCCGATCTCGACCGGCACAAACAACGTCTTCCCCACGATGATCGAGGGTACCATCGCGGGGATGGCCGCTGGCCTCGTAGCGCGCGGACTGGTGAGCGGAGCCGTACACCGGGCACCGCGCCTGGACGTGTTCCGCACCGATCGCGCTCCCGAGGAGAGCGCCGGCATGCGTGCGCTGGACGATGGCCTACCTGACGACGGAACACGCGGCGATACCTCGATGCACGAGCGCCTGTCAGACGACATCGCGCTCGTCGACGCCGCCGTCTACGACGAGCGCTTCGTCGGCAGCCGGGCGATCTGGGACGTGAGCAAGATTCGGGAGGTCATCCTGGCCCGTGTAGAGGCTGGCAGCATCGGGCTGTCCTCCATCGGCGCACACGCCTCGGGCGGCGCCGTGCCGCCCGAACACGGCCTGTACCTGCGCCTCGGGCCGGGCGGGCAACCGGTCCTCGCGCCGATCGCTCCTGGCCTCGTCCGGGTCGTCGACGTGGCAGAGAGCCGGATCCTGGTGCCAGGTGACGAGCTTACGATCGAGCATCAGACGCCGTGTGTCCTGGCTCTGGACGGCGAGCGCGAGATCGAGTTGCGGCCAGGAGGGTCGATCCATCTGCGATTGAACGCCGCTGGCCCGCTGGTGGTCGAGCCGAGCAAAGCCATCGAGATCGCGGCTCGGAACGGGGCATTCAGCCGCATGGCCGAAGCCGAGCCAGCTAGTTGAGCCGGGCCATACGGAGCCGGGCCATACGGAGCCGGGCCGGAATGGCGGACACCTCGACCTGAAAACAGCTCGCTACAGCCGCTAGCTTCGGGCGGCTTCCGTATCAGGTGCTCGGACGGCCGCGCCGCAGCGCCCGCCCGGCCAGGGCATCCGTCTGCACGCCACCGTCGACCACGACCTTCCCGTTGACGATCACGTACTCGATACCCACCGGGAACTGACGTGGATTGGCGCGGGTGGCCGGCGAACGGACTGTCTTGGGGTCGAACACCACGACGTCGGCCTTGAAGCCGTTGCGCAGGATGCCGCGGTCGGGCAGCCCGAGCCGCTGGGCCGGGAACGAAGTCATCTTGCGGATCGCGTCCGGTAGACGCAGGAACTGCTCCTCACGGACGTAGTGCCCGAGGATCATCGGGAAGCAGCCGTAGGTGCGGGGGCTCGGATACTCCCCGAGCAGGACCGCATCCGATCCGACCATCGAGTACGGGTGCGCCACGAACTTCGGGAGCGTGTTCACACTGCCGCCAAGCGAGATGTAGGACGTCTGCAAGTCCTCGTCGAGTAGCAGGTCCATCATCGCGTCGACCGGATGCTTGCCCATCATCAGGGCGAGCTCCGCAATCGAGCGGCCCTCGTAGACGTGGTTGTGCGGCTTCTTGAAGTAGGTGACCCACATGTCCTGCCAGGAGCCGGCGCGCGGAGTGACTTCCTTGCGCAGCCGCTCGCGCGCGTCCGGATCTCGGAAGGCCGCCAGCATCCGCTCCGGGCCACCCTCATGGACCCACTCCGGAAAGATGATCGCCAGCCGGGTGCCGCTGAAGACGACCGGATAGCTGTCGAACGTGACGTCCAGGTCTTCCTTCTCGCGGGCATCCTCGACGAGACTCAGCAATTCCTCGGCGCCGTGCTTGCTCGCGACGCGCTGGTAGAAATGGGTGATGTGCGACGCGATACCGGAGCGCCGCCCGATCTCGATGGCCTCCTTGAACGGGTCGAGCGAGGCATCCCCGAGCGTATGGCGGCAGTGGGTGTGGTAGATCCCGCCAAGCTTCGCCGCCTCGCCGGAGAGCGCGATCAATTCTTCGGTGCTGGCGTAGCTACCGGGCGGGTAGTCCAGTCCTGTCGACAGCCCGAAGGCGCCTTCCTCCATCGCCTCACGAAGCATCGCCTTCATGTTCGCGAGCGACCGGTCGTCGGCGGGACGATTCTCCCAGCCTATCGCGTTGATCCGAAGCGGCGAGTTCCCGACGATGTAGCAGATGTTGACCGCAACCTTGTTGTCGAACATCGCCAGATACTCGGCGACGGTCGACCAGCGACCCGGTAGCTCGGGTGCACCGTCGAGGCCGGAGTTGAGCTGATAGAAGCGGTCGAAGTCTTCCTGACTGTGGAACGGCGCGTACGAGTTGCCGTCGATGCCGACGAGCTCGGTGGTGATACCTTGACGGATCTTCGGCTCGTGGTGAGGCTCGGCCAGGATGACGAGGCCGGAGTGGGCGTGCATGTCGATGAAGCCGGGCGAGACCACGTGGCTCCGCGCGTCGACGACCCGCCGCGCCTCGACGCTGCCGACGTCGCCCCGCAGGATCCGGACAGTCTCTCCTTCGACACCGATCGCACCGTAGAAACCGGGGTTACCAGTCCCATCCACGATCAGCCCGTTCGCGATGAGCAGGTCAAACATGCATCACCTCCGGTTTGGGGGCTGCCCGATGGTAACGCTGAGCGGTAGGCCGCGTCAGCCGAGCATCGATACCCCGAACAGGTGACCGATCGCGTAGGTCACGGCTGCCGCTGCCGCCCCGATCCCCAGCATACGGAGACCGCCAAACAGGAGCGGCCGGCCGCTCAGCCGGGCCGCCGCCGCGCCGACCACGAACAGCGCCAGCCCCGCGACGGCGATCGCCGCCAGCACGGCGGTTCCGCCGGCGAGCAGGCTGGCAGCCGCGAGTATGAAGGGCACCAGCGGCAGCAGTGCCCCGATGGCGAACGATCCGAACGAGCTCACCGCTGCGCCGATGGGCGATCCAAGCTCGTCCGGATCGAGCCCCAGTTCCTGGCGGGCCATCATGTCGAGCGCGACCTCGGGATCGGCCATGACGCTCGGCGCGATGCGCTTCGCGTCCGCATCCGGCACGCCTTGCGCTCGAAGGATAACCTCGATCTCACGGATCTCATCCTCCGGCGATTCGATGAGCTCACGACGTTCCCGATCGATGGCCGCCTCGAACATCTCGCGCTGAACGCGCATCGAGACGTACTCGCCGGCTGCCATCGAGCAGGCACCCGCCACCAGTCCGGCCACGCCGGCGAGCAGGACGATGTGGGGGTTCAACTCGGCGCCGGCCATGCCGAGCACCAGGCTGAAGTTCGAGACGAGGCCATCGTTGATGCCGAAGACGGCCGCGCGCAGCGTACCACTCCGGCTTCCCGGGCCGTGGTGCCGACGGATGATCTCGAGCTCGCGGCGGGCCTGGGCAACGTCGTGCCTGGCCATCTGCCCGCTCATGGCAGCCGCCGAAGCGCCGGCCACCAGTCGACGCTCGCTGGCAGATGGCTCATGGCCAGGCCGCCCCTATGCACGGTGTCACCGAGAGCGTGGATCAGCCGCGGGCACCGCCCATCCTCTTCCATCCGCCACGGACCCATGCACGGACCATACCGCGATCCCCTAATCCCTCACCCCCTCACGCATGATGGTGGGCGCTCCACAGCAGGTGCGCGCGGTCTACGATTCCAAGCAGACCACCCTGCTCGTCGACGACCGGCAGGACCTTGTAGCGGCCCCCAAGCATCACTCGGGCAGCCTCGTCGATCGGCATCTCGGCAGGCGCACAGACGGTGGTCGTCATCAATTCGGCAGCCGTCCGCCGCGCCGCCTCGGCTGGAACGCTCCGCACCTGGCCCATCAGTGTCGGTAGAACGCTCGCGCGGGCAGGCGCTTCCAGGCCGCGCAAAACGTCAGCGTCGCTCACCACGCCGCGCACCCGGCCGGCTTCGTCGATGACGACCGCCCGGTTCAGGCGCGTCGAGATCACGACATCCAGCACCTCGGCAAGCGCGGCGTCCAGACGAGCCACCGGAACGTGGCGGGTCATGATCTCGCCAACGGTTCGAGCGGCGCCGATCCGTCCACGCGCCACCATAGCCTGACCGCCAGCGGCGCCGCCCTCGCCCGCCGCCGCGTCCCCGTCGCTGGTCGGTGCAGGGAAGCCCTGTCCGAACGCACGCAGGACGTCGGTCCGGCTGATGATTCCGACCAGCGTACCATCCGCATCGGCAACCGGCAGGCGCTTGATCGCGTGCTTCACCATCCGCTCGACGACGTCCGCCAGCGGCGTCTCGGGCGACGCCACGATTGGCGAGCGGGTCATGATGTCCACTGCGCGGCGTGGCCGCGGCTCCATAAAGGCGCGCCGTCGAATCGCCGGGTCCATCGCGGTAATCAACTCGATCCGGATCGGCAGGCCGCCGCGCTCGGTCAGGTCGGTGTTAGTGATGATGCCGACCACGCGCCCTCGCTCGTCGAGGACCGGCAGGCTCCGAAACGACTGGCCCGCGAGCCGATCGACGATGGCACTGACGGTGGCATCGGTCGGGACAGTCACCACCTGGCGAGTCATGACGTCCGCGACGACGAGCGCTGTATGGAGCGTCGTCAGGTCACGGTGGGGGTAGGCGGCGATCTCGACGGTCTCGATGGTGATGAGGCTCGCCGGCGCCAGTGCTCGGACGCTGGGTAACACCCGCTCGACACGGTCGGGCGCGTCGATCCAGGTGATGACGAGTGGGAGGAGCGGCTCCGGATCGATCGCGCTAGCGGCCCGTAAACGGCCATGCGCGCCGAACCCGGCGACGCATCGGATCACGGTAGCCCCAGAGGCGCCCTCGGCGATCAGCCGTTCGAGAATCGCCGTAGAGAGCGGCCGGTCGCCCACCCGATCCGTCTCGTCGACGAAGATCTGTACCCGTGTCCCCCGTCCGACACCCTTCGCGAAGGCATCCATCGTCGACCTCCCACGAGTCGAGAGTGGTGAGTAGCAAGTAGCGAGTTGTCAGTGGTCAGTGGTCAGGCGACGATAGGCTAGCAGGTTCCCACTCCTGATGACTGACTGCTCCCCACTCCCCGCGCCCCACTCGCTACACTCTTCTTGTGGCCGGCCTGGCCGCGAACGGAGGTAGCGCGATGCCTCGCGAGGCGCTGGTCTTCATCGTCGTCATCATCGTGCTCGCATTCCTGCTCTTCAGCGCGACCGTGCGCGTCGTGCAAGAGTACGAGCGCGGCGTCGTCTTTCGGCTGGGGCGCCTCGTCGGGGCGCGCGGGCCGGGTCTGATCCTGCTCGTTCCGGTCGTCGAGCGGATGATGAAAGTGGACCTGCGGGTCATCACCCTCGACGTGCCGTCGCAGGAGGCGATCACCCGCGACAACGTCACCGTCAAGGTCAACGCAGTCGCGTACTTCCGGGTGGTCGATCCGAGCGCAGCGATGACCAAGGTGCTCGATTTCATTCGGGCGACCTCGCTGGTATCGCAGACAGCGCTCCGGAGCGTCCTCGGCCAGTTCGAACTCGACGACCTCCTCGCGAATCGCGAGCACGTGAATCAGGAGCTTCAGCGGATCATCGACGAGCAGACGGACGCCTGGGGCGTGAAAGTGACGGCCGTCGAGGTGCGGGACGTCGAGCTACCGGACACCATGAAGCGGGCGATGGCACGTCAGGCTGAGGCCGAGCGGGAGAAGCGCGCCAAGATCATCCATGCCGAGGGCGAATACGCGGCTGCCGAGCGCCTGGCAGCGGCGGCGCACGTCATCGACGCACAGCCGGCCGGCCTCCAGCTCCGCTACCTTCAGACCCTCACCGAGATTTCGTCCGAGCGCAATCAGACGTTCGTCTTCCCACTCCCACTGGACCTGATCCGGAGCGTGCTGCAAGCGATACGCGGCTCGCACTGAGCGGGGCCATACCCTCGAAGGGTCCTGGTTTACCCCCTCACCCCCAGCCCCTCTCCCGCGTGCGTTCATGGGCGGACAGTTTCGTCAAGTGCGCGAACGGTGGGGGAAAGGGAAGGCCGGCAAGGTGCCGAACTCCGGACAGTACGGGTGACGAACTCGAACTGAGGAGGAAGGCGATGCCGGCCCAAGCAGAGTTGTACGCGGTCGTGGTGAGCAAACTCCAGGAGGTGTTGAGCGGGAAGGGGGTGCGGGTCACGACGGTGCGGCGGCTGGCACTGCTGGTGACGGGGCTGGTGGCGGCGAAGAGCAGTGTGGTGAGCCAGATGGCGTCGGGGCTGTGGGAGGTCGGGGTGAGTGCGGCCCGGGT
>JADLFM010000095.1 GCA_020845495.1 Chloroflexota bacterium | reverse complement strand
TCCGCCTGGACGCGCTCGGCCGCCATACGGTCGGCGCGCAGTCTTCGCAGCGGGAGATCCTCGAGAAGCTTGTCGCCGAGCCGCTCGCGAAGCTCGGCCTGCGGTTCGATCAGGTGGACCGCTACGCGACCGAGCTGCACGACCCAGAAGTCACCGAGCCGGCCGGTAGCGGTAACGTCCCCCTCACCAATTACAAGATGATCGGGGGGTTGGCCGTGGTTCGCGGCGAGATGACCGCCGCCGACCTGCCGGGCTTTGTCGCGGCGCACGGAATGCCAGGCTTCTCGCCCACGCAAGGGCACGTTGCCTCGGCCGTTCCCTTCCTGGGGCACGCCGTTGATCGGATGCGCGAGGGGAGTACACTACAGAACACGCTTTTCCTCGCGAAGGGTAGCCTCTTCCTCGGTCGGATGACCCAGATGTCCGACGGCCTCTCGTTTCTGATCGAGCGTCACCCCTAGCCCGCTCCGCTATCAACCCAGACTCGCCGCATCCCCTGTCGGCGCAGAAAGTGCCAAACTCCAAATCATCGTCGGAGGCGATACAGATGACGATCCAACTCGCAGGCAAGCGTGTACTGGCGCTCGGTGAGCGCGACGGCATCCAGGGCCCGTCGATCAGCGCCTGTGCGAAGGCTGCTGGCGCCACGGTGGTGCTGGAGCAGACGCACTGCTTCGTTTGAACGTCAGCGGGAGCTGTTGACCTGGAAGGTCAAGAAGAGATCAAGCGGGCCGTCGACGCGGCGGGCACCGACGACCTCGTCGTGCTGCTGGGTATGCCGACCGCCGAAGCTAGCGAACTGTATGCCCTGACTGTCACCGAGGGTGACCCGTCGTGGGCGGGCGCCCTGGCCGGCGTCGCCCTCAAGCTGCCCGTCTTCCACGTCCTTGAGCCGGAGATCACGGGGCAGATCCCCGAAGACGTCTACGAGCGCGAACTGAGCTTCGCAACCTTTTCGCTCGACGCCGACACCGTCACCGAGCCGACGCGCCGGATACGCGAACAGAACGGAGCCGGCTGATGCTCGACGATGGCGACCGTGCTCCTGACTTCACCCTCGTCGATGCGACGGACCAGTCACATCGCCTGGCCGACGCGCTTGCCGGAGGGCCGGTAGTCCTCGCCTTCATGAAAGCCGACTGTGCTACCTGCACGCTGGCATTCCCGTATCTCGAACGGCTCCACCAGGCGTACGCGCCGGCGGGCTGGACGATCTGGGGCATCTCCCAGAACCCAGCCCGCGCCGCCCAGTGGTTTGCCGGGCGGACCGGCGTCACCTTCCCGATGCTGATCGACGGTGAGGGGTTCCCCGTCTCACACGCCTACGATCCCCCGGCCACGCCGACGATCTTCTTCATCGATCGCGGCGGCGTGGTCCGCTCGGGCCACTACGGATTTTCGAAGTCGGACCTGAATGCCCTGGCCGAGCAGGTGGCGGCGGCGATTGGCGAGCAACCGGTCGTCATCGCTCCACTGGATGACGGCAATCCGGAGTTCAAGCCTGGCTGAGGGTCACGCCACGCGGGCCAGGCTGGCTCGCACTGACGTCTCCCACCACGGAGACCCGCTCAGGACACGGACCGGCGTTGGTGTCCTGAGCGGGCAGGTTCGAGAGCAACCGACTCGGAGGGCTCTCCGCTCGCCTTGAGGGCGGCACAGCGTGCCGCGATGGAGGCAGGACCAATGGCGTCGCCCGTGCGCGTGGTGCACTATCTGAACCAGTTTTTCGCAGGTATCGGCGGCGAGGAGGCCGCCAACACGCCAGTCGAGGTGCGTGACGGGCTGGCCGGAGCCGGTCGGGCGCTGCAGCAGGCGCTCGGGACGAATGGGACCATCGTTGCCACGATTGTGGGCGGCGACAACGTCGTCGCCGAGGAGCCTGAGCGCGCCACCGCTGCGATGCGCGAGGCGCTGACCCGGCTCGCCCCGGATGTGCTCGTGGCAGGGCCGGCTTTCGATTCTGGCCGCTACGGGCTGGCTTGCGCCTGGGCTTGCATCGCGGCCCAGCAGCTCGGCATCAAGGCCGTCACCGCGATGTACCCGGACAACCCCGGGTTCACTACCAACCGGCATGAGCTGATCTGCCTGCCGACCGGTACGAACGTCGCCGAGATGAGCAAGGCGATGGCAGCACTGGCGCGGATGGCAGTCTCGCTCGGCTCCGGTCGTCCGCTCGGCAGCGCCGACGAGGAGGGGTATCTCTGGCGAGGGTTCCGCCGGCCGGTCCTGCGCGAGAAGTCCGGCGCTGCCCGGGCGGTGGACATGGCGCTCGCGCGACTCGCGGGGCGGCCGTTCACCAGCGAGATACCGGTCGCGCAGTACGACGCCGTTCCGCCGACGTCGCCCGTCGCCGATCTGGCTACCGTGAAGCTCGGGATCGTCACGAGCGGCGGATTGGTGCCAATGGGCAATCCCGACCGCCTGGTGTCCGCGCGGGCCGAACGATTCTTCCGCTACCCAATCGAGGACCGGGCAAGCCTGATGGTCGGCGAATGGGAGTCGGTCCACGGCGGCTACAGCACCCACGCCGTGAACACCCGCAACCCGAACTACGTCGTTCCGCTCGACGTCCTGCGTGAGTTGGAGGCAGCCGGTCGGATCGGCTCGCTACACCATACCTACTATGCGACGGTTGGTAACCAGACGGCGGTCGCAGAGGCGAAGCGGATGGGCGCCGAGATCGCTCAGGAGTTGCACCAGGCTGACGTTGGGGCCGTCCTCCTCGTAGCCACTTGAGGCTCCTGCAATCGTTGCGGTGCAACGATCAGCAAGGAGATCGAGCGGACGGGGCTGCCGGTCGTCCAGATCAGCGCGCTGCCGATGATCGCCCTCGGCGCCGGTGCCAACCGCGTCGTCACTGGGGTGCGCGTCGAACACGTCTGCGGAGATCCTGGCTTGTCGGATGTGGCCGACCTGGCGCTGCGGCGGCGAATCGTCAGTACGGCGTTGCGCGCGCTTGTGACGCAAGTTGACGGGCCGACACGCTTCGACCCGGACGCGAGCGAGCGGAAGGAGGCCGTCGGTGCGGCTTGAACTGGGAACGTTTCCGGTGCGTGAGGCCCGGTTCGGGCCGCGCACACGTTGGACCGACGGCCTGCTGGAGATCGACCGCGAGGCCATCCTCGACCTCGCTCGGGCCGATGCAACCGTGGTCGGCGTGGATGTTGAGCTCGCCCGGCCCGGCGAATCGGTCCGGATCGTCAACGTCGTGGATGTGATCGAGCCACGGGTCAAAGTCGAGGGGTCGGGCGTCTGCTACCCTGGCGTCTGCGGCCGGCCGGTGACGATGGTTGGGCGCGGCCGCACCCATCGCCTGGGCGGGTTCGCGGTCGTCGAGTCGGTGGACATCCTGAACGAGCAGGCGATCACGGGGGATCTGATTCGTGGCGGTGCGCCGCACGCCTACGACCGAACCGAGCGCCGCCAGGACTTCATCGACATGCACGGTCCGAGCGCGGTGCGGCCGTATGCAAGCCTGATTAGCCTGGTCGTCACCATGCGACCTGGGGCGGGACTGGACGCCCAGGACCGGCACCTTGCGACTCACGGCGCGGTGCTGCGGATCGCCGACCACCTGGCCGCCGCTGTCGCCGACCAACAGCCACCCGAGCACGAATTGTTCGATCTCTCCACGCGTCATCCGGAGTTACCCGGACTGGTCTACATCCCGGTCCTGATGTCCTCGGAGTTCCGCCACGGGCCGGACTCGCGGGTCGGTATCGCCATCTACGGCGTCACCCGGCTGTCGGCGCCCTGGGCGCTACACCCAACGGAGATGATGGACGGCGCGGTCAGTCAGGGCTCAGTGCAGCTCCTGAGCTGGCCGATGCTTCATGATCCGATTGTCCTGGAGCTGGCCCGCCGTCATGGCCGTGACCTCAATTTCCTGGGAGTGATCGTCCACCGCTCCAACTGGGGCGGGCAGGCCGAGATGGAGCTGATTGCCGAGCGCGACGCGCAGCTTGCCAGGCTGCTGGGCGCCTCGGGGGCGATCGTGACGACCAACCTGCGCGGACGCCGCTTTGTGGACACGGTGGCGGCAGTCAAGGCCTGCGAGGCCGCGGGGATCCAGACCGTACTCGTGACCGAAGAGGAGGACGACGAGGACGGCACGGCCACGCCGCTGCTGATCAACGACCCGGCCATCGTCAGTGCTGTCAGCACCGGGACCGGCGCCGTGCCCGGACCGTTCTCGCCAGTCGACCGGGTGCTGGGCGCCCTCGACCCGGACCCGACGTGGCGCGCCGAGTTGCTCCCAATCGCCGGCCGATACGGGGCGTTCCACCTGCAGGACTACTACGGCTTCGGTCGCCAGAGCTGCGCGAGCTTCTGAGGCCACGCTCGACACCGGCGCACGCAATGTCGTGCGGCACCCGGAAAAGGATCCAAGCATGACGGAACAGCGTCAGGGACTCACGATCCTGCATTACGTCAATCAGTTCTTCGGCGGGGTCGGGGGCGAGGAGCGGGCCGACCAGCCACCCGAGCTACGCGACGGCCCCATCGGACCAGGGCGGGTTTTGGCCCGACTCCTCGAGGGCAGCCGGGTCACATCCACCATTGTCTGCGGCGACAATTACTTTCAGGACAATCGGGACGCGGCTGTGGCCGAGGTCCGCCGGGCCATCGAAAAGGTGCGGCCGGACGTGGTGATCGCCGGTCCGGCGTTCCTGGCCGGGCGGTACGGGCTGGCGTGCGGGGAAGTGTGCCGCATCACCGAGGCCGCCGGCGTGACGGCCGTCGCCGGGATGCACGCCGAAAACCCGGCTGCGGCGATCTATAGCCAGCAGGTGTACGTCGCCAGCACCGGCCCGACGCCGGTGGCGATGGAGGAGGCCCTGCGAACCATGGTCCGCCTGGCGACGAAGCTCGCGCGCGGCCAGGAGCTCGGGCCGGCCGCCGAGGAGGGGTATCTGCCGCGCGGCATCCGCAAGCAGGGCGAGCGCGACCGACCGGGGGCGGTGCGGGCCGTCGACATGCTCGTCGCTAAGCTGAACGGCCGTCCGTTCGTCAGCGAGATCCCGTATCAGCCGGTCGACCGCGTAGCGCCGGCACCGGCGCTGCGAGATCCAGCGGCGGCGAGCATCGCCCTGATCACGACCGGTGGCCTGATTCGGAAGGGCAACCCGGATCACATGACGTCGAGCAACGCCCGCCGCTACCTTCGATTCGAGGTCGGCGACCTGGCCGAGCTGACGAGCGACCAGTTCGAGGCGTACCACGCCGGTTACTACAACTCGGTCGCCAGTACGGATCCGAACTATATCCTGCCGTTGCGCTACGCGCGGATGCTTGAGGCCGAAGGGACCATCAGGCAGGTGCATCCTCGCATCTACGCGCTGCCCGGGGTCAGTACCCCGGTCGCCTGGGCCCGACGGCTCGGCGCGGACATTGCCCAAGAGCTCCGCCAGGCTGATGTCGGCGGGGCGCTGCTCGTTGCCACATGAGGGACCTGCAATCGTTGCGGTGCAACGATCGCGAAGGAGATCGAACGCGTTGGCATCCCGACGGCGGTGCTGAGCGCGATCTATGACCTGGCGCTCACTACTGGCGCCAATCGAGTCGTAAAGGGGGCGCGGATCGAGCATGTAGTCGGCGATCCATCGCTAGGGCCGGAGAAGGACCGGGCGTACGGGCTCCACCTCGTGCGCGTGGCGCTCCAGGCGCTCGGGACGGCCGTCGAGGAGCCGACCCTGTTCGATGCGTCGCTGACATCCAGC
>JADLFM010000094.1 GCA_020845495.1 Chloroflexota bacterium | reverse complement strand
GGTGAGCGTCCCGGAACGCGCCTGGGGCACCGTCGAACACGCTGCCCCAGGCCACCGGGAGGAAGTAACCGTACGCGCCGACCCGCAATGACACCGTAGGCTGGTCGGTCCCAAGTCGGCCGACGACACCGTAGAGGCGCAGCCCCTGCTCGTCGTGGTCGTCGATCGAGCTGAAGACGGCAGAGTGCGGCCCGTGCGAGTGGATTTCCAGAACCGACGTGGCTGTCGGCAGATAGATGACGCGTTCCGGTCCGGCGAGCTGAGGCGGGATAGTCAGGCGGTAGCCGACGTTCGAGTCGAAGGTGACTTCCAGCATCACCTCGCGCCCCCGCAAGTAACCGACGTGTGCCGCCCAGACGATCGCATCCCAGATCCACCTGGGAATCCGACCGTGTTTCAAGCTACACGCCGGGTACACCGGTGCCAGACCACGGACGTTGCATTCGGCGATTGGAACGCGGACCTGAAGATCGTCGTTCTCGGCAGCAAGGTAGACGCCGTCACCGGCCAGGACGTAGTCGAAAGCGAGCCCCTTCCGGAACGGCACGCCGTCGCGCGCCACCAGGTACTCGACCAGGCCCACGGTCACTGGCCGATGCGCATGACGTCGGCGACGGTGCCGTGCGGCATCAGGTCGTCGAGTGGAAACAACGACTGGCCGCGTAGGTCGCTCCAGAGTTGGCCGACGTCCTCGGGATGCCGACGTGACCTGCCACGACCGGTGGTCTCGACGGCGGAGAAGTAACTCTCGAAGAACGCCTCCGGCACCTTCGACGCGTTGGACGGAAACTCATGCGAGCCCGTGCAGACTCGTCCGGTGTCGAACACGTTGTAGGTCGGGCACCGATACAACACGTCCGTCATCGCCCCAGGTCTCCCCTTCGCCGCGAACACGTACGGCGGCTGGCGGCCCGGGAGGCAGACAAAGACCAGTCCCGGCATCGGCAGTCGCAGCCGGCGGGGCCGGGCGTCGAAGCGCTCACGCAGCCGAATCGTCCAGACCTTCGGCTCACGCCAGACGGCGATGCGGACGCCGGCGGCCGTCTTGGCCCACCAGACACACTCACGAGGGAGCAGACCGGTGTCGAGGTCCAGCTCGCGCGCGAGCGCATGGGCGACGTCGAGCGCCGAGACCGTCCGAATTCGGGTGGGCTCGTCGGCATAGTCGTGCATGATGACCGACTCGTCGTGGAAGTCGAGCCGCAGGCGGAGCGGATCCTCCTCCAACTCCAGGTCAGATGGCAGCACCGATCGGTAGGGGGATGGCGTCGGAATCGTCGGGCTGAACCGCGACGATTCCTTCCGGGGTGATCTCGAAGGCATAGCACCTCCGCTCCTGCAGGTACGCGAGGTGGTGGTCTCGTTCGAGCACGGCATCAACCAGCCGCGCAAAGTGAGCCGGCAGATCAGATTCGATCCAGCGAGTCAGGGCAGTGATCCGGTCGAGGATCTCCTCGGCGCGTCCCCACTGCTCGGCAAGCGCGGCGACGTTTTCGCGTGTCCACTCGACGTCAACGTCGATCTCGTCATCGGCATCAAGAAAGATGGTCTCTGTCTGACCCCACTGCCAGTCGGCAAACTCGGCTGCTGCGACGTACGGCGTGGCGTCCAGTCGGGCGTGCAGGTCGGTCGGGATGAAGCCTCCCTCGGGAATCGCGGCCAGCAACGCCCGAGTTACGTGCTGTTCGGCTGCATCAAGAAGTGCCAGCCGGGCGCCGTCGTCGTAGGCTGGCGAGCAAAGTGTCGCGAGCAGCAGTTCACCAGGATGAAGGTCCAAATCATGGTGGCGCTCGTAGTTCCATCCGTTCCTGATGAAGGGCACGCCCCTAGCGATCTGGTCGTACTCCTCGACCTCGTAGACTGGGAACAGCTCGGTGCCCACTCGATCAACGAATGCGGCTACCCGGGCCTGCTCGCGGCGTTCGCCAGGATGACGCGCAGCCATGATCTCTGCAGCAGCTTCGGGGAAGATCTCCTCGACAATGCGGCGGAACTCGACCTGGGCGGCACGGCCGTCGAGCAGCGCCGCGACGGACGACGGAGTGACTGGTGTCCGTCGCAGCGATTGCCCGAGCGCCGTCGGGCGGACGATCAACGTTGCGGGATGCGGCGGAGCGCCTCGACGGCCGAGCGCGTTCCGCGCGCGTAGTAATCGGCCTCGACGATCGCCAGGTTGATCTCAGGCTGGCGCGCGGCTGCCGCCTCGGCATCGAGCTCACCGTCGGCATCCACCAGGTGAGTCGCGAGGTCGAAAACAGCCAGGCGCTTCTCTGGCACTCGGCGAAGGATCGCGACGACGTTCGGTTGCCCGATACCCTTGGTGCCGATGCGACGAGCGAAGGTGTAGCGGATCTCGTCGTCGCCCCGCCGCTCCTCACGGGTCTCGGCATTGGTTAGCTCCGGGAAGAAGTCGCTGAGCTGCTTGCGAACGTCCTCGACCAAGAGGCCAGGGTCAGGGTCGGGGAACTCCCGACCGTCGTATACGAACACTCGTGGCATACGAATCCTCCAGCCGATCTAGCCGAACAGCGTGAGCTGACCGCCCGATGGGCGCGTTGGCATCGCCACGGGATCGGTCGGCGGCGATGAAGGAGGAGACTCCCCATCAGCGCGCGAGTCTGGGAGGTCCTCTTGACTCGGTTCGGAGACTTGAGCATGTGTCTCAGGTGAAGCCGCCCGAGTCTGAGCGGAGGCAGATCGCCGAGGGGCCGGCCCTGTCGTTGGGTTGCGCGGATGCCGGCTCCAGTGGGCTTCAGCGTCATCAAGGAGATTCGGAACCTGGTCGAGTGCCTCCGATAGCGCCGATACCATTGCCGACCGAAGCACCGGATCGCAGCCATCCGCACCGAGCGCCAGGGCAGCGCGATACTGACCTGCTTCGGCCGGCGTGAGAGTCACGACGAGCTTGAGCGACCGTCGCGGAGCCGCAGGCACCGAGCCCTCCTCCGGCGCTGTTGCTAGCTCAATCCGATGATCGGCAGAGATAACTGCATCGACTGCCGACGGCGATCGAGGCGTACAACCGCAGGCGTCCGCCGCTTCTGGTTTGGGCGGCGGGGTGCAACCAAGTGTCTCTTGGTCCATGACGTCTATCCCGGTTCGTTTGCCGGCGACCGGCCGCTTGGCCGGCCGTCGCGACACGTCTCAGGCGGCCTCAGCCTGCCGTCGGATAAGCGCCGGATCGTGGAGCGGCATGAGTAGAGCGAGATCGCTGGCAACCGCGCCTCCGATCTCTCGGACCACGACTGGGGACTGCGGGCTCGCCCAGGTGAGCTCAATCTCCTCGGCGTCGATCGTCTCGAGCAGATCGACGAGCAGCCGACTGTTCAGCACCACAGCCTGCGATTCCCCCTCAACCGCGGCCGGCACTTCACCCTCCGCCTCGCCGATCTCGTCGCCGCGGGCTGAGAGTCGCAGTCGCCTTGGCTGAGCCTCGAACACGACCGGGCGAACCTGGCCATCCTTGCCGAATAGACCGGCCACGCGGACGGCCTGACGGAAGCCGGCCGTCTGCACGACGACGCGCGTCCCCCAGGAGGCGGGAATGACGCGATCGATGTCGGGGAAGCGCCCATCGACGAGCCGGGTGAAGAGTTTCGTGCCGCCCGAGACGAGATGCAAGCCGCCGCCATCAGGCGTGGACACGAGTCGAGCGGTCTCGTCATCGACGAGTAACCGTCCCAACTCAACGACTGCGCGCACTGGGACGAGCAGGTGACGGTG
>JADLFM010000093.1 GCA_020845495.1 Chloroflexota bacterium | reverse complement strand
GGCGTTGCCTGAAAGGCGTTGCCTGAAAGGCGTTGCCTGAAAGGCGTTGCCTGAAAGGCGTTGCCTGAAAGGCGTTGCCTGAAAGGCGTTGCCTGAAAGGCGTTGCCTGAAAGGCGTTGCCTGACGCGCTCCCCTGCCGTCCGATTGCACGGCCAGAGCTGTGCTCAGGGGGCGAGGGAGCGCGACACTCGGCCAGGGAAAGTGCCTGGCATCTTCACTACCCAGAAGCTGGTGTCCGGACGACAGGGCGTCCGACCGGCTCGGTCTCCAGGAAGAAATCGAGGACGGCGCCAAGCGTCTCGGACATCGTCCGGCGCGGCTGATAGCCTGTGGCATCAAGCCCGGACGAGACCGACCAGCGGGGGGCGGTGAGGGGACCGGCCCCCTCGATCTGGGTACGAAGGCCGCGCGCGTTCGCCTCCCGCTCGACGATCGCCGCCACCTCGCCGACGCCGAGCACCTCGCCGACGGCGTTGACGGCCCGCGCCATGACGGCGAACCGATCCGGCCCGCCTGTACGCGTAGCCTCCGGGCAGGTACCGCTGCCGCGTGCGAAGTCTGCCGCTGCTAGCAGCGCATCGACGGCGTCGGTCAAGTGGAGGAAGCCAATCGGGCGGTTCGCGCCGGCGTGGACCGTGAGCGGCTTACCGCGCGCCGTTCGCAGGCAGAACAGGTTCGGGACAGTCAGGAAACGCGGGTCGTGCTTCATCAGCGGCCCGCGCCCGTAGACGACACCCAGCCGCACGCTGACCGCCGGAAGCGCATGCTGCGCGGCCAGCATCTCGAAGAGTTTTTCGGCGTACACCTTGCTCACATGCGAGAGATCCCCGATCCGCCCGTAGGGGGTGCTTTCGTCGACGACGCCGCTCAGGTCGTCGCCATAGACCCGGAACGAGCTTCCATAGACGAACGCTCGTGCGCCGTGGTGGGCGGCAGCCTCGAAGATGAGGCGTGGGGCCACGAGGTTCGTCGCCTCGGTGTAAGAGGGGGGCGCTGCCTCGGGGTGTGCGCTGGCCTGAGCGGCGAGATGGTAGACGGTGTCGACGTCGGGCTGGCTCGTTCGCCCTTCAGCGCTGCCCCACAGCCCACTGGCCATGGTGAAGGCTCGCTCGATAGAACGGGGGCTATTGACGCTGCCGCGAATCAGTCGGAAGCGTGGATGACGGGCGAGTCGCGCCACAGCGGATGGAACGGTCGAGAAGCCGTTCTCCAGCCCGACGACGGCCTCGCCGCGCGCCAGCAGGGCTTCCGCGAGGGGAACGCCGAGGTACCCGAGGCCGGTGACGAGCGCCATCATCGGACGAAGGGCTTCAGGGATAACGCCGTCATCGCACGAGCTGGCTCGTCAGGAAGCCGCCGACGTCCCATCGGCACGTTCCGCATCGATGCGCTCGAGCTCAGCGCTTGCACGGGCCAGCACGTCGCGCTCGTTCGCGAACGACAGCTTCCGCGCCGCCTCCTCGATGTGGAACCACGCAGCGACGTCGTACTCATAGTCGTGCAGCGAGACGTCCCCACCAATTGCTTCCATCAGGTAGAAGTGGACGGTCTTGAAGTGGCGGGCACCGTGCAGGACGAACCAGTAGTCGATGTCGAGCAACGGGCAGATCAGACGCACTTCGAGGCCGGACTCCTCGGAGACTTCACGCACTGCGGTCTGCTCCCGCGTTTCTCCGGGCGCGGGTGTCCCCTTCGGAAGCACCCAGCGCTCCGGATCGCGCCGCCCGACGAGCGCCACCTCGATCCCGGTCGGTCCGCGCCGGTACGCTACCCCGCCGGCTGACACGTCCCGCACCGTCTTCATCCGTCGTCCGTCACTCGCTTTCCCGGCCACCACCCGTCGTGTCACCTCCGCGGCCAGTATGCTGACCGGCCAGATTCGTCCGCGCAGCGTGGCACGGGCCTCTGATGCATATGTCTCTCTCTACATGGTACCGGCCGGTGGCCCAGGTCTGCCGCTGTCTGCGCGCTCATCCATGCTGCCACACACCCCTCGCCAGCCGGGCGTCGTTGCAGGTCTGGCTGAAGATGGATCCCCCTCGGGCGGACGTGCCACGCACCCCTCGCCAGCCGGGCGTCGTTGCAGACCAGCATGAAGCATGCGCTCGGAGGTGCGAACCACCCCAACGTCACGGTGGCATCTTCATGGCCGTAGCCAGGGCGCAGGCGGGATTCACCGTGGTATCGGTGTGGGCGAAGCTCGGGCGGCAGAATAGATGAGCGGGGCGCTCTGCGCTGGTCGTATCATCGATATCGAGCGGTCAAGTGACCTGGACACGTAGACCGGGTGACCACGTTCGGGCCAGCCGGGGACGGGCAACTGGCCACAGCGAGGTGGGCGACCCAGGGATCGGGCGATGAAACGGCCAGACGATCCAGCAGGCTGGAGCAGGCAGATCGCGGGGTCAGGACTGGACTGGCGAACGGATCGGCGAACCACGGACCGGGGGCGTCGGAGGACCGGGGGGCGTTGAAGAGCCGGGGGCGTCGAAGAACCGAGGGCGTGCGAATCGGGCGCCAGCAGATGTGCGGATCGCGGACGATAACGAAGACAGGCACGGGAGTGAGCGCGAAGGCTTGGAGCGCACACGCGAAGTGGCGATCTGTCCGGCAGTCTCTCGCGCAGACGACGGATCGGCGGAGACGATGACGCCCCACGAGTTCGCCGAAGGCATCCTCCGCGATCACGAAGTGCGCCGCCAGGCGTCCGACCACCCGTGGCGCTGGGAGGACGACCCGGAAGTCGCGAGCCTCGTCGCGTTGGCCGCGATGGTGACGCGCTGGGACGTCGACGCCGCCAGTTTCGAGCGCAAGCTCTTGCGGCTCGCCAACCTCCCAACCGGGGTAGCGCGCCCGGCCGCCGAGCGGATGCTGGCGATGTGGCGCGCTCAGCGCCCCGGCATCCACAACTGACGGCCGGGCGATGCCGCCTCAGCCTCGACCGATCCGCGAGCGGTGCTCGGGCACACCTCGGACACCCGGGCGCAAGCGGTATAGCGCGCCCGCGCCCGGGCCATCGACGTCCTTGCTCTGACCGCCGGCCGTTGTGACATACAGGTCGCTGTAGTCCGGCCCGCCAAAGGTGGGGCAGGAGACCTTCCTGGCGGGGAACTGGACACGCAGCAACTCAGTGCCGTCCGGTGCGTAGCGCACGAGGCAACTGCCACCCCAGTGCGCCGACCAGACGCAGCCCTCGGCATCGACGGTCATACCGTCTGGCGCGCCACGCCCCTCGCCTGTTGGCTCGCTGACGAAGCGGCGGCGGTTCGTCAGGCCGCCGGTAGCCTCGTCGTAGTCGAACAGCGAGATCTCGCGGGTGGGGGTGTCGGTGTAGTACAGGCTGCGACGATCGGGCGTGAAGCCCATGCCGTTGGACACGCCAACGCCTTCGAGCAGGACGGTCAGCGTCAGGTCCGGATCGAGGCGGTAGAGCCGGCCGCGCGGGTGCTGGCGCTCGCCTTCGTCGAAGCGCGGCGAGATGGTGCCGCAGAAGACCCGGCCGTGCGGATCGGCGATGACGTCGTTGAAGCGGGTCGGGCGCTCAGCAGGGATCTCCTCGATGAGCGTCGTGAGTGTGCCGTCGCGCCACGTCCTGACGGCCCCGTGCGCCATGAACAGCAGCAGTGCGCCGTCGTCCTGAATCGTGAAGCCGCCGACGACCTCGCCCTCGTAGAACTGCTCGTGCGCGCCGGTCGCTGGCTCGTAGCGAAACATCCGGCCGGTCGGGATGTCGGTCCAGTAAACGCGCTGCTCGTCCGGGTGCCAGAGGGGATTTTCGCCGGTCACGCAACCATAATCGGCGATCAGTTCAAGTTCCATAGATCCTCCCCGTATCAGCGGCTGGCTTTCAGTTTTCAGCTCTCAGGCATCAGCCGTCGGTGGTCGAGTCACAGGCAAGCTCACGGCCGCGGAGCGTCACCCCAACACACAGCCGGCCGTCAAGGATGGCATGCCAGCGACCGGCGTCTCAAGCATGCCCCCAGGGCAAGCGGCAGGGGCGCTGGTAGTCTCGCTGAGGCACCGCTCGCGGGTAGCGTCCTGAGAGGGGGGTGCGATGGGGGGACGTGACACGAGGGCGCGCGCAACGGCGCGCGCGGCAGGCTTGCGGCGTGCGTTGGCCGACGTTGGGAGCTTCGGGGCGACGATCCTCGGCATGCCGCTGCGGCCGTACCAGGAAACGGTTGCACGAGCGGTCCAGGCATCGGTGGCCGGGCGGCAGGGGCTGACGTTTACCGTGCTGATGCCGAGACGGGCCGGCAAGAACCAGGTGTCCGCACACCTGGAGGCGTTTCTGCTGACCGTCTACCAGCAGGTTGGCGGCAGTCTGGTGAAGTGCGCGCCGACCTTCAGCCCGCAGCTTCACACCTCAATGGCCCGTCTGGCGAGGGCGCTCGACAATCCGCTGACGTGCGGCGTCTGGCGCCGGCGCAACGGGTACAGCGTGGAGGTCGGGCGGGCGTCGATTGCCTTCCATTCGGCCGAGCCGAGCGCGAACGTCGTCGGCGGTACTGCCAGTCTGCTGCTCGAATGTGATGAGGCGCAGGACGTTCAGCCGGACAAGTGGGACAGAGACTTTCGGCCGATGGGCGCAACGTCGAACGCGACGGCCGTCCTGTACGGCACTCCCTGGACCGACGATACCCTGCTGGCACGCCAGATCGTGGTGAATCGCGAGGCCGAAGCTCGCGACGGCGTGCGCCGCCATTTTCAGGTCGACTGGACGGAGGTCGCGCGGGCGAACCCGGAGTATGGCCGCTACGTCCGCGCCGAGATTGACCGCCTCGGCGAGCATCACCCGATCGTGCGGACCCAGTACTTGCTTCGCACCGTGGCTGGCGGCGGGCGCTTTCTCGACCCGGATCAGATCGGATTGCTTCGGGGCAGCCACCCGCCGCAAGATGGGCCGTCGCCGGGACCGTGGGGGCCGGGCGGTTACGTCGCGGGCATCGACGTCGCCGGCGAAGACGAGGAGAATCCGGACGGCGAGAGCGTCCGAGTCAATCCGCGCCGCGATTCGACGGTGCTCACGATCGCCTACGCTGAGGATGCGCCGGTGGCTGACCTCGTCGTCGAGCCGCGCTTCCAGGTGGTGCGGCAGTACGCCTGGCGGGGGGATCGTCACCGCGACCTGTACCCCCGTATCCTGACGTTGGTGAAGGAGCGCTGGCGTTGCCGAGGCGTCGTGGTGGACGCTACGGGTGTAGGCGGTGGGCTGGCAGCCTTCCTCGGAGCGGCGCTCGGGGCGGGCGTGGTGACACCGTATCGGTATACGGCGGCCAGCAAGAGCGCGCTCGCCTACGACTTCCTGGCGGTCGTAAACGGCGGACGCTTCAAACTCTATGCCGAGTCGGCGGATGCAGAGGCGAACCTGCTGCGTCGCGAGTTGCTGGCGCAGTGCGAGGCTGCCGAGTACGCTATGCGGGCCAATCAGGTGATGAGCTTCTTCGTGCCTGAGCGGCGCGGACACGACGATCTGCTGAACGCGGCGGCGCTGGTGGTCCAGGCCCGCCCGCTCGGGCGTCTCCGGTCCGCGAGCGGGCATCGCCAGAACGGGACAGATCGGTAGGGCCGGCTCCGCGTTCGGGCCGGCTCCGCGTTCGGGCCGGCTCCGCCGAGCGGCCAGGCGGGTCAGCGCTCTCGCGGCTCGGTAGCGCTCTCGCGGCTCGGTAGCGCTCTCGCGAACAGGCAAAGATGCCCGCGAGAGCGCGCCGTGCCGGATGAGAAGCACGCTACGAGAAGCCGCCGGCGATGGCTGTTCGGAACGGGTCCACGCCGCCGTGGAGCGTGCCATCGTCCGCGTTCACCAGAATCGCCAGCGGCGTCGAGAAGTTCACCGTCCCGAACGTCTCATCGACGACCCTGGTCATATGTCCCAACTCGGCCAGGCCGCTCTGGACGGAGTCCGGCAGCCGTGAGTCGACGATCACACGGGGTGTGGCGCAGTCGATACGAGGTACCTCCATCGCAGCTTGCATCGGCAGTCCGTGATCGACCACGTAGCTGAGGATCTGGGTCAGCGCGTTGATGATGCGTGCCCCGCCCGGTGCGCCGAGTGCCATGACGGGTTGGCCGTCGCGCAGCACGAGCAACGGCGTCATGTTGTTCAGGCCGCGCTTGCCCGGGCCAATCGAGTTCGGCCGGCCGGGCTCGGGGTCGACCCAGAGCATGGCATTGTTGAGCAGGATGCCCGTTCCCGGCACCACCGCGCCCGATCCGAACCCATTGACGAGCGTCTGCGTCAACGAGACCATATTGCGGTCGCGGTCGATCGCGTTCACGTGCGTCGTCGAGGTATCGGCGGCGCCGGACGCCCGGCCCGCGACGCCAGCCGGGACACGCGCGGAATCGAACGCCCACGGGTCGCCGGCCGAGAGTGGATTGGCGGCTCGAGTCAGGTCGATCTCAGCGGCACGCTGGGCCGCATACGCCTTCGAGAGCAGGCCGTCCCACGGCACCCGGCTCTGCTTCGGGTCGCCCAGGTATCGATAGCGATCGGCGAAGGTTCGCCGATAGGTCTCGGCGTGGAGGTGCACCGTCTCGAGCGCGTCCGGCGGAGCGGCGGCGAGATCGAAGCACTCCAGCATGTTGAGGCCTTGCAGGGCGGTCACGCAGCCGCAGGCGCCGGGCACTCCGTAGACGGTATAGCCACGATAGTCGGTGCTGATGCCGCCCTCGGTGATGGTCGGCTGGTACCGCGCCAGGTCGTCCGCGGTGATCAAGCCATCCAGGCGCGCCATCTCCTGGCCGATGGTCCTGGCGATCGAACCTCGATAGTAGGCGTCCGGGCCTTCCTCGGCGAGAGTCCGCAGGGTCCGGGCCAGATCGCGCTGGACCAGCAGGTCACCTGCCCGGTTGCCGTCTGGCGGGCGGGGCGGAACGCCGCCGGGCAGGAAGATCTCGGCGGTGGCCGGGTACGGCGCCAGGACCGGCATCGCCATGCTGATACCAAGCGCCAGGTTCCAGGGCACCTCGAAGCCCTCCTCGGCGAAGCGGATCGCCGGGGCTAGCGCATCCGCCCAGGAGATTGTGCCGAATTGCTCCAGCGCCAGGGCCAGCCCCCGCACCGTGCCAGGCACTGCTGCCGACCGGTAGCCCACGGCATTGGCGTCGTCGCGGACCTTGCGCCAGCCGAACCGATTGCCACCGGCCCCGGCTTCCAACTGATAGGCGGTGGCGTCGGCGGCCAGCGGGCAGTCCATCGCGAAGTCGATCGTCACCGTCCGCTGCCGGTCGGCCAGATAGACCACCATCATCCCGCCGCCGCCGATACCGTTGGCGCCCGGGTCCACCACCCCCATCGCGAGGGCTGCCGTCACCGCTGCGTCGATCGCGTTGCCACCCCGACGCAGCACGTCGAGGCCGGCATCGACGGCCAGTTTGTGCTTGGCCGTGACCATCCCAGCTTCGGCAATCGGTTCGCTCTTGGAGACCCGCCAGGTGCTATACGCCGTCATCTGTCCGTCCTACCTGCTGTCCGTCCTGCCATCGAAGGACGTGTGGCCTAGCCGCGGCCGCGCTGAAGGCGAGGGTCGAGGGCATCTCGCAGCCCGTCGCCCAGGAGGTTGAGGCTCAGCACCGCCGTGAAGATGGCGGCGCCGGCCGAAAACGAGTACCAGCCGGTCTGCGCGAGGTACTTGCGTCCGGTATCGAGCATGGCGCCCCAGGATGGCGTCGGCGGCTGCACGCCGACGCCCAGGAAGCTGAGGGACGTTTCGGCCAGGATCGCATTGGCGAACCCGATGGAAGCCTGCACCAGCAGCGGCGAGACGCAGTTAGGCAGGATCACCCTGAACATCAGGTAGATGTCTGACGCGCCGAGCGCGCGACCAGCCTCCACGTACTCCTTCTCGCGGACGGCTAGCACCGCCCCTCGGGTAATGCGGCCGTAGCTCGGGATTGTGACGATCCCCACGGCTACCATCACATTGACCAGGCTCGGGCCGAGCACTGCCACGATGGCCAGCGCCAGGATGATGCCCGGGAACGCGAGCAGCGCATCCAGAACCCGCATGATCGCGGCGTCCACGTGGCCACCGTAGTAGGCGGCCAGCATGCCAAGCACCACCCCGCAAGTCAGGGCGATGGCCACTGCCACGATCCCCACCGAGAACGACGCCCGAGCGCCGTAGATCACCCGGCTCAGCAGATCCCGCCCAAGCTCGTCCGTGCCCAGCAGGTACTGGCTGGATGGGCCTTGCAGCCGATCTCGCATGTGGACGGCCGTTGGATCGTACGGGGCAACGAGCGGTGCTCCGACCGTGAGCGATGCTAGCGCCACGAACAACACCAGCCCCAGCACGGCGGCGCGGTCTTTCACGAACGCTCGCGCCGTCGTTGCCCACAGCGTCCTGGTGTCGCCGTCGCGCTGACGACTCGCCCGCACGTCCTCCGCTGACGTCGCAGCTACGCTCATCGCGCCTCAGTCCTCCTCAGCGGTACCGGATGCGTGGATCGAGGTAGGCGTACACGAGGTCGACCACGAAGTTGATCGTCACAAATCCGATGGCGACCAGCATCACGGCGCCCTGGACAATGGCGTAGTCCCGCTGCGTGATCGACTGGATGGTGAGCCAGCCGATACCTGGCCAGGCGAAGATCTGCTCCACTACCACCAGCCCACCGAGCAGCGAGCCGAGCTCCAGGCCAACCACCGTCACGAACGGAATCAACGAGTTCTTGAGGGCGTGCCACAGCACGACGGCGCGCTCGGCGAGGCCCTTGGCGCGAGCGGTCCGGATGAAGTCCTGATCGATCACGTCGAGCAGGCTGGAGCGCAGGAAGCGCATCTGCACCGCCGCCAGCGTGAGCGCCACGGAGACGGCCGGCAGCGCGACGTACTGAAGGTTCTCCAGCAGGCCCTCGCGGAGCCCGACGTACCCAGACGGCGGCAGCCACTTTGCCTGGACCGCGAACAGCAGGATCAGCAGGATCGCCAGCCAGTAGCGGGGCATGCAGAACCCGAGCAAGGCCACCATCCGGAGGAGTTGATCGACCCAGGTTCCGCGCATCAGGGCCGCCACGATGCCCAGCGGGATCGAGACTACCAGGCTGAGCGCCATCCCTAACAACGCCAACTCGACCGTGGCCGGGAGTTTCTCCAGCAGCGCGTCGGTGACCGGCTGATGGCTCAGGTATGACTCGCCAAGGTCGGCGCGCAGCGCGCGGACCAGCCACTCGCCGTATTGCACCACCAGCGGCCGATTCAGGCCCCAGGCCTCGCGCAGCCGTTCGACTGCGGCCGGGTCGGCGTTCTCACCAAGCTGGGCCACCGCGATGTCGCCCGGCACGATCCGGAACACGAAGAAGACGGCTGCCGACACCAGCAAGATGACCGGAATCAGCCGCAGCAGCCCGCGTGCAACATAGGCCCCCATGTCCGGGCCTACTTCTTAATCCAGGTGTCGGTGAAGTGATTGATCTGGCGGTAGTTCGGCTCGAAACCCTGAACTTCCTTTGAAGCAGCCATGATGATGAAGCGGTGCCCGATCGTCACCAGCGGCTGCTCGAGTTGGACGATCTCGTGCATGCGCTGGTACATCGGCTTGCGCTTGTCCTGGTCGATGATGGCGCCGGCGTCTTTGTAGAGCTGATCGAACTCGGCGTTCGACCAGCCGTGCTGCTTCTGGTTCTGCACGTAGGTGTGGGTGAACAGCCAGTGTGGATCCCAGCCAGGCAGGTAGCCGGTCATAGCCAGGTCGAAATCGGCCTGGGTATTGACTTCCTGGACAAAGACGTTCAACTCGCGCGGCAACAGCTCGACCTGCATACCGGCCTTGGCCCAGCTATCCTGGAGAAGCTGTGCGATCGGAGTGTATTCGGCGCGGCTGGTGACGAACTTGAACTGCGCCTTGAAGCCGTTCGGCAGCCCGGCCTTGCGGAGCAGATCCTTTGCCAGATCGATGTCGAGCTTGTCGTAGGCAGCCGCCTTCGGGTTGAAGGCCCAGTTTCCCGTCGGAACGGCGCTGGAGATCTTCGCGCCGTAGCCGAACGTGGCGTCCTCGATTGCCTGCCGGTCGATGGCCCAGGAGAGCGCCTGGCGTACTTCGATCTTGTCGAACGGCGGTCGTCTGGTGTTGATGATGAGGGGATAGTGGGACGGTGTCAGGGCGGGATCCTTCTGGTAGATCTGGACGTTCGCCTGCCCCTTCATCTCCTCGATACGGGGGAATGGGATCGTGTCCGAGAAGTTGAGCTGCCCCGCGAGGAGCCGCGTGATTTTGCTGTCCTCGTCCGGAGTGGGGTAGTAGATCAATTCGTCCAGAAGCGGGCGCTCGGGATCCCAGTAGCCGTCGAAGCGCTTCAGCTTGACGTCCTGGTTCTTCGACCAGTCGACGAACTGGAACGGGCCGGCCCCGACCGGCTTCCGGGGGTCGTAGGAACGTGGCACGATGCGAGCCTGGACCAGGCCACCGGCGAAAACCGCCAGCGGATACTTCAGGCGGAACTTCACCGTGCTGTCGTCGACCACCTCGACGGCCTCGACCGGCTCGACGCTCTGCTTGTAGGCCGGTCCGCTCCCAACCTTGGCGTCGGCATCCTGGATCCGCTCGACGGTGAACTTGACATCCTCGGCGGTGACCGGGCTGCCGTCGTGAAACCTGGCGCCCTTGCGCAGGTGGAAGACGTAGGTCTTGTCGTCTGGGGTCTCCCAGCGCTCGGCCAGGCCGGGCTTCAGTTCCGCCGTCTTATCGTCCTCGAGCACCAGGCCCGGGTTCATCGAGTCAGCGATGCTGTAGGCGAAAATGCTGGAGGCGACGTGGGCATCCACGGTGCCGGGATCGGCGCCGATGGTCGTCTTCAGCACGCCGCCGCGCACCGGCTTGCCGGCGGCGGCGGCCGGAGCGGTGGTGGCCGCCGGCTTCTCAGCCGGCCTGGCAGGGGCCGCTGCCGCGGTGGTCGGCTTCGCATCGGCAGGCGGGGCCGCCGGCCTGGCGGCCTCAGTTGGCCTGGTCTCGGCCGGCTTGCTTGCGGCCGGCTTGGTTTCAGCCGGCTTGGTTTCAGCCGGCTTCGCGGCCGGCGAACTGGCCGGCGCGCAGGCGCTCAACACCTGCGCAAGGCCGGCCGTCGCCAGCGTACTGACCAGGAAACGTCGACGGGTCCAGCGTGCGTGACCGAGAGCGTGCCCCATGCTGTCTGCCACGATGTTGCTCCTTTGCGATCCAGCGCTCATCGGCCTTTGATGAGCTGATGCCACTCGTCCACACCGTCGCCCGGAGCCGTTCCGGACGCGCTCGCCGCCAGGAGATCCCGGCCGTTATGCCGCCTCAGACCCGCTCGGCAAATGCCGCCTCAGACCCGCTCGGCAAATGCCGCCTCAGACCCGCTCAGGAAGGGCCGTCTCAGCTCCGCTCGTCCACGAATCGCTTGAACTTGTAGCTTTGCACTGCGTCGGAGAAGCTTCCGAGAGGGTGAATCTCCACCTGTGGCGTGATCTCAGCCACCTGAACCACCTGCGAGCACACGTCGCTCGCCATCTGCGCGCCGATGGATGCCGCGCAGGTCGCACGCACCAGCAGGACGTCCTGCGAGTACGGATCGGCCGGCGTTTCCTTGACCAGAGCGAGTTGGTACTCTTCGAGGCCGCGTGATTGCAGCTCGGAGAGCGCCTCCTGAATGGCCGCCGGATTGACCAGCGTGCCCTTCACTTTGACCAGGTGCCCTACCCGGTACGGGCTCGTCGTGAAGCGCGGTTCCGTCCGGCCACAGTGCGGGCAGGGCTCGTGACTGAATGCGCAGACGTCGCCCACCAGGTAGCGCAGCAGGAGGGTGCCCCGGCGGTCCAGGTGGCTCAGCACGATCAGACCGGGCTGGCCGTCCGGTCGGGCTGCGTGCGTCTCTGGATCGACCACCTCCACCAGATACCGCTCCGGTGTCGCCAGATGGAACCCGGACAGTTCGTCGCACTCCAAGGCTGGCCCCTGCATCTCGGTGAAGCCGTAGCCGCTCAACACGCGCACGCCCGTCGCGCCAAGACGGGCCAGCCTCGCTCGGACGTCATCGCGCATGCCCGGCGGACAGGCCTCGCCCATCGCGTAGACCAGCCGGACGGCGCTCAGGTCAGCGCCAAGCTCCTCCGCTCGCATCACCAGCTTGCGCACGTAGGTGGCGATGCCCCATAGCACGGTAGCCCGGGTTCGCGCTGCCCGCTCCACGGCGTCGTCAAGGTGGCGGTGGATCGGGAAGTCCGGATACGGGCGGCCGGTGAGTCCGGCCACGGCCGCCGCGCCCACCCCAAAGGTGCCCCACTGCGCGCTCAAGAATCCCTGGTGGGGGATCGAAGTGAGTGGGAACAGATTCATGACGATGTCATCGGGTGTGATGCCGCCGATGGTCGTTGAGCGCGCCAGTTGATCGATCCGCGAGAGTTGATCGTGGACGGTGTCGTACATGGGCGTGGGGCGGGCGGTACTGCCGGTCGTGTAGACCACTGTGCTCAGCGTGCGCTCCTCGACCCGGACGTCTTCGACGTCGTCCAGGCGCAAGCGGAACGCCTCTGGGTCGGCCATCCAGGCCGCCTTGGGGGTGAGCGGCAGCCGGGTCAGATCCTCGACGGTCCGCAGGTGC
Organism: Chloroflexota bacterium; assembly: GCA_020845495.1. Next base: position 45,554 of record JADLFM010000093.1, on the reverse strand, counting down.
TCTCGGCGCAGCCCAAGCTCGTGGAACACTCGCTGATAGTACGGGTGCGCGCGGAAGCACAGATCGATCGTCCGCGCGAAGCGCGCGTGCTGGGCCACGCGCAGGGGCGCTGAGGGGCCGCTGGCCGTCCTCGTGGCGGCGCGGCCAGCGGCGGTCACGCGCCCTTCCAGATCGGCGCGCGCTTCTCCAGGAACGCGGCAATCCCTTCCTGGGCGTCCTCGGTGCGGTTGACCTGCTCCAGCAAGAGTGAGGCGAAGCGGACTCGCTCTGGGGCGCTCATCCCAAGTCCTCGCAAGGTGGCCTCCTTCACGGCGCGCATCGCCAGCGGCGCGTTCCCTCGAAGCTGCGTGATGACCATGTCGACGGCCGCATCCAGTTCTTCTGGCGCGACGATCTGGTTGAGCATCCCGAGCCGGTATGCCTCGGCCGCATCGATCAACTCGCCGGTCAGCAGCGAACCGAGCGCGAAGTTAATCGGGATAAAGTGGGCCAACAGGGATGGGCCGCTGATCGAGGAGATGCCGCGCTTGACCTGGGGCCAGCCGAAGCGCGCCGTGGTGCTGGAAATGCGGATGTCACTGCACAGCGCCAGCCCGCCACCCTGCGCCAGGCAGTAGCCAGGAATCGCCGCGACGATCGGCTTGTAAATCTCCAGCATCGAGAGGTACAGATCGTCGATGGTCGGGCCGGTCCCATGGCCGGCCGCGCGAACCTCGCTCAGATCGTGCCCGACACTGAAGCTCTTCCCGGCGCCGGTCAGCACGATGATCCAGACGTCCGGGTCGGCCTTCGCCGCCTGCATCACGCGGTACAACTCGTTGCGCATCTCGGCATCGATCGCGTTGAGCTTGTCCGGTCGGTTCATGACCACCCGGGCGACCTTGTCCTCGACGGTGTACAGCACAGTAGACACGTGGCAACTCCAGCGGCATTAGGATGGGGTTGACCAATCCGGCGACTGACGGCGCACCGGGCGTGACGGGGAGGGAAGCGGTGGGTCGGCTGACGATCGGGCCACCCAGCCGAGGCTGGCTGAGAGTCGGCCGGCCTCGGCCGCCACGAGCGGCCCAAACCCCATCGCCTGGTCCGGCGTGCAGCGGCTGGCTGGCCCGGTGATGTTGACGGCGGCGACGACGGCTCCGCTACGGTCGCGGACTGGCGCGGCGACCGAGATCACGTCGACGTACCGCTCGGAGAAGCTGACGGCGAAGCCGCGCGCACGAATGCGGGCGAGATCCGCTTTGAAAGCGGCTCGATCGGTGATCGAGCCCGGCGCCAGGGCCGGTAGTCCGAATGTGCCAATGAGCGCATCGACCTCCGACTCGGGCAGCCATGCCACCAGCGCCTTGCCTGACGCCCCGACCAGGAGCGGCAAGGCGTTGCCAACCTCCAGCGTGAAACGGAGATCCTCGATGCTCTCGACCTGTTCGAGGTGGAGGCGCTGGTTGCCACGCCGGACGGTCAGGGAGGCCGTCTCGCGGGTCATGTCGCGGAGCGTGACCAGCGTCGGCAAGGCCAGGGCGTGCAGGTTCGTCTGGCGTGCGAGGGCCGAACTGAGCCGGAGCACGCCGACGTCGAGGCTGTAGCGACGGGTCTCCGGGTTGAGCCGCACGAAGTTACGCGAGCGGAGCGCGGTGAGCAGGCGGTGCACGGACGCCTTGCTCTGGCCAAGCTGGCGGCTCAACTCGGTGACGCCGACCTCGCCAGCGCTATCGGCGAGGGCGAGCAGGCAGTCGAGCGCCTTCTCGACGACGAGCGACGTGCCGGCCTGGGGCACTCCGGCCTGGGGCACTCCGGCCTGGGACGCGCCGCCGTCGGTCGGGCCGACCTGGGGAGAGTCACTCTGGGGCGTCGCCTTATGAGGCTCGGCAAGGAGCGCCATTATGCACCATGTTTCGAATATCGGAACAGTGTTCCATATTCCGACCTCAGCGTACTATACTGGCCGGGCCGCGTCAAGACCGATGGGTGCATCGGCGGACGCATGGGAGGATCGTGCATGACAGGCCGCCCGCCAGCCGACCGCATGAGCGTGGGCGACACGTTTGAGCCGCTCGAATTCCTGGTCACGCCGGAACTGAATCAGCAGTACCTCTTCGCCGAGGAGGACTTTCATCCCCGCTATTTCGAGGCAGGCCCCTGGGGCGCTCCGCTGGTGCATCCGTCGTTGCTGTTCAACATGAGCAACATCACGCGCAGTCCGTCGTTCAGCACATCGCCCGGCTCGGCAGCAATCCACACCGGCGAGGAGACCACCTTTCACGCGCCGGCGCGAGTCGGGCAGACCCTGCGCGTTACCTGGACCGTGGTGGAGATGTTCGAGCGTCGTGGACGCCCCTACCATGTCCACGAAGCGCAGGTCGCGACCGTCGATGGTGACCCCATCGTGTCGCGCCGACTGTGGCACACCTATTCGTCGGCCAATCATGAGGTGTCGTGAGATGGCGAGCGTCGAGCGCTTGACGACGTGTCCCGAGCCGGGCACGCTTTTCGAGGGACGATCGCGCGACGTCTGCTGGGAGCGGTTGTGGGCGTTCTCGGGCGGGCCGTTCGCCGCCGAGGGATGGCCTCGGAAGAACATCCACACCGATCTCGCCGCCGCCAACGCCGCCGGCGTGACGCGGGTTGCGGCCTCGGGAACGCAGTATCAGGGTTATCTTGTGGGGCTGCTGATCGATCTGTTCGGCGAAGCATGGCTCGCGAGCGGCACGCTGTCGTTTCGACTGCCCGCCGTCGTGGGGGTGAACGATCGCATCACGCCGATGGCGCGGGTCACCGGCGTCTTGGAGGCGCCGACTGGCCAGCGCGTAGACCTCGAGGTCTGGTGCGAGAACCAGGCGGGTGAGCGGGTCCTCGCCGGCACCGCGACGGGACGGCTCCCCTGGGGGTGAGGGGCATATAGTACGTACGCGACGCCCCGGCGACATTCGTTCTGCGTGACGAGCGTCGTCTACACTGTCGTGCGACCGGCTTCGCCTGTACCGCCGAGGAGAGGCCAGTATGGTACTGCCGCTCCAGCACGTGCGCGTTGCGCCGACACGGCAACGGCTCGATGTGACATCAGCCGGCCTTGGGGCAGTATTGTTCCTGGGCGGCGCTCTGCGCATCTGGGGCCTGCTCGGCCTCCCGGCGACCGGGGCTGAGTACCACTACCTGCGCGACGTCGCCGTCATCGCCCAGGCGCCCTCTCCGTATGTGGCGGCCCGCGAGCACTTCCACGACCGCCGGCACACGGTCGGGCAGGGTGGGGGCGTGGGACATCCGGTCGTTGGAAACCTCCTGATGGGCGCGGGCGCAGGCGCAGCCGTGCTCGCGCTGACGGCGGATCGCGTCGTCCGGAGCGGAGACGTTGGCGTCGGGCGATTCAGGTCGGAGTTGCGCGCCGTCATCGCCGCGTCCCAGGATCGGGGGTCGTCATCCGAGGACATCCCCGGCTTCCAGCCGCGCTCGCCCGAGCTCCAGGCTGTCATCGCAGGCGGACGCCTGGTCAACGGCCTGGCCGGGCTGCTGACCGGCGCCCTCGTCTTCAGCATCGCCCGATCGGCCTATGGACCGGGGGCGGGGCTCTTCGCCGCCGCCGTCGCCGCCTTCCTGCCGCTGGCCATCCGTTATGACCGCAGCCTCTACCTCGACCCCATCTTCGCCCTCTTCTGGGCGCTCCTGCTCTGGGTGCTGATGCGACCGGGCGACCGCCTCTGGTCGGCACGTGTGGGCGCAGCGCTCGCCCTGGTTATCGCGACGAAGACCTCGGGCCTGCTAGCCATTCCGGTCGCTCTCGCCGGGATGTTCCTGACCGGCCAATCCATCGGGCTGCGCGGCTGGCGGTTGGCGCGCACGATGGTGCCCAGCCTGATAATCGCCGCGTTTCTCGCGACCGCCTTGACGGATCCGATCGGGTACGTCGACGCGGTCCTCAACCCTGCCGATCCTGACTATCAGAACCGCTCGCCGATCTGGTATCTCTGGTACGCCCTTCAGGACGCCCCGCTACGATTCCTCGGCGGATCGTTACTCGTCCTGGTGACCCCACCCATCGTCGCGCTGGCCGGCTGGGGCGTCGTCACCGTCGTCCGCACCGTGCGGACAGCGTCTGCCCTGGATCGCTTGCTGCTCGTCACGGCCATCATCACGGCGCCAATCGCCCTGCTGCACCTGCCCGGACTGAGCGGGGACCACGGGCTGACGGTTTACGTGTCGACGCTCAGTCTGCTGGCCGGCCGGGGGCTGGTATCGCTGCCCCGAGTATGGCGGACACAGGTGGCGGTCGCGGCGCTCGTGCTGATGCTACCGTTTAGCATCGTCTATGGGTGGCGTCTCGCTCCGGCCCCGTACCCGTCAGACTTCAATCTGCCGGACTTCGGCGAAGAGCACTATCAGTTCGATCGCACGCCATTGCAGACAGGGCCGTTCGCGCCGCCTGTTTCCGGAGCTACGCAAGAGCAATCGCCGGGACCGTAGCCAGAGCGGCAGCCACGGCGCGCGAGCGAGCCAGGGGCGTCAGACGGAGCGCGCCACTCGCAATCGCTTCCACGGGCGGCTCAGTCGCCGCCCGTATCAGCGCAGGAACGAACCCAGAAGCCAGCACAGGCCGCTGGCGCAGCGCGAAACAGACGGCTGGCGCGTGCCGGAAGATCTAACTCAGCGCGTCGGCCAGGGCGGCCGAGAGGCGGGCGCGCTCACCCTCGTCCAGGGGTGCGAAGCCAAACTCGCCCGGCACCTTCGGTAAGTCGACGGGCTGGGCCCAGGTCTTTCCGGCGGGCAGACGAGCGTAGATGTGGACGTGCAGGTGCGGCGCCCCACCGGGCAACAGTCCCCAGTTGCCGTTTGCCTGGAGGTTGAACCAGGGCGCCAACCCGAGCCGCTCCATCACCTGACAGACCCGCGCCGTCAACTCGAAGAGCGCGCCCGTCAGGGCAGGATCAGCCCAGGCGTGCGGAGGCGGGTCTTTTGGTGCAACCAGAACGTGACAGCCCTCCTCGCGGGGGAGGTGGGGGTTCGCCGTCGTGAAGACGGCGAACCGATCGTTCTCCCAGAGCGTCCAGCGCCCGCCCATCAGTCCGTGACCTCGCAGCGCGTGGCCTCGTAGCGCCTCACCACTCCGCTTCTCACCGCTCAGCCTGTGACCTTCAGGTTATAGGCGCGCGGGTCGAAGTAGTAGATCGGGTACGGTGTCCAGTCGATCCCCTTCTTCAGCCCGTACGACTCCAGCGGGATGTACAGCACCGTGCCCGGTGCGTCATCTTCGAAGATATCGATCATCCGTTGGTAGTTCTGGTAGCGCTTGTTCTGGTCGAGGATCGTTCGGGCTTCCAGGCCGAGCTTGTTGAATTCGGCGGGCGACCAGTAGCCCTTCTGCTGCTGGGAGTTGTCCGGCCCCCAGTTCCGCCAGAGGTAGCCATCCGGGTCGCCGAGAGTGGAGGTTGCGCTCCAATTGGTGATGACCTGGGTGCCCGAGTTCGTCATGTCGGTGATGGCGGCCTGTTCGAGCACTTCGATCTCGGCGTTCAGGCCGATCTTCTTCCACATGTCGACGATGGCCTCGGCCGCCTGACGACCGTTGCTGTAGTAGGCGGGCGAGGTTCGGAAGGTCAACTGGCCGCCGTCGTACTTCGCCTCTTGCAGCAGGGCCTTCGCCTTGTCCGGATTGTGCTCCGGCGGCTTGCGATCTGGGTTGTAGCCAAACTCACCCTCGAACTGGAAGCCCTTCGGGACGGTTGCCCGGCCACGCCAGAGGTTCTTGACCAGCGACTCACGGTCGATCGCCAGATTCATCGCCTGCCGGACCCGCTTGTCGGCCATGGCCGGGAAGTTCGTGTTGTAGCGCAGGACGTGGATGTTCGAGAGCGCCACCGCCTTGATGTACGTGCCGTCATTGCCCTCGATCGTGTCGACCTGATCGGGCGGTACGTTGGTGATGATGTCCACTTCGCCCGCGAGGAGCGCCGAGACACGCGTGGCCGTCTCGGGGATCAGGCGGAAGGTGATCCGCTTCGCCGCCGGGGCCGCGTCCCAGTACTTGTCGTGGACGTCGAGCACGAGCTGAGAATCGTGCTTCCACTCGTTGACCTTGTACGGCCCGGTGCCGATGGGCGCCTGGATGAACTTGTCGTTACCGACCTTCTCCAGAGCGGCCTTCGACACGATCCACGAGCCGTAGGATGCGAGCCGCTGTTCGAGGAGCGGATCCGGCTCCTTGGTCTTGAATCGGACGGTCGCCGCATCCGGCGCGTCGACCTTATCGAGGATCAGGAAGTAGCCGCGCGCCTCGGCGCCTTGATCCTTCGACATGACTCGGTCGAAGGTGAACTTCACATCGTCGGCGGTCATCTTCGAGCCGTCATGGAAGAGGACGTTGTCGCGTAACTTCAGTTCGAGGGTGAGGTCGTCGACTCGCTTCCAGCTCGTCGCGAGCGAGGGCACCAGCTTGTTGCTGTCGAAGAAGTCGCGTCGGATCAGCGTGTCGAAGATCGGGTAAAGCAGCCGCACGCCGACGTTGCCAAGCTCGTCGGTCGGGTTGAGCGTCTTCGGCTCGCCGGCAATTGCGACGGTCAGGTTGTCTTTCTGGGCTGGCTTGGCGGCCTGCTGGCTGCCGCCGGCGGGAGCGGTCTGCCCGCCTGCCGGCTTGCTGTCCGCCGGCTTGCTGCCGGCTGCTGGCGCCGGACTGGCCTGCTGGCAGCCGGTCAGCGCGAGGGTGCCGAGCAGGAGGGCTGTAAACTGTCGCCGAGAGACGCGCATGGGGGGGCTCCCTTCACATCCGAGCGTGATCCGTGTAGGCCAGCCTGGCGCGACGGCGCCCATCAAGTCGGTCGTCGCCACGCTCGGCGCTCACTAAGTGAGGTGCGGGTCGAGGACGTCGCGCAGCCAGTCTCCTCCCAGGCTCACGGCCAGGATCGTCAGCATCAGCGCGAGGCCGGGGAACACGCTGATCCACCAGGCGGTATTCAGATACTCGCGCCCGAGCCCGAGCATCGAGCCCCAGGACGCCTCCGGCGGCTGGATACCGAGGCCGAGGAAGCTGAGGGTCGACTCGAGCAGGATCACCGAGGCAAGCTGGAGCGAGGCGAGCACTACGACCGTCGAGATCAAGTTTGGGCCGATGTGGCGGAGCAGCAGTCGGGGGGCGGACGCGCCGAGCGTCCGCGCGGCGAGTACGAACTCCTGCTCCCGGAGCGTCAGCACCATCCCACGGATCACGCGGGCATACGCGGTCCAGCCGCTCACCCCGGCCAACACGATCAACACGCCCAGGCTTGGGCCGATCACCGCGATCAGTCCAATTGCCAGTACTAGAAATGGCAGGGCCAACTGGGCGTCGGCCAGGAGCATGATGCCATCCGAGAGCAGGCTGTCGGTGTAGCCGGAGAGCAGCCCGAGCGATGTCCCGACCACCGCGCCGATGATGGCGGCGGTGAACCCGATGAACAACGAGATCCGCGAGCCGTGCAGCACTCGGCTGAGGATGTCACGCCCGAGGTCGTCGGCTCCAAGCGGGCGGTCCCAACTGCCGTTGGCCATCCAGACCGGCGGCGCGAGCCGGCGCTCGAGCGCCTGGGCGTACGGATCCTGCGGGCTGATGATCGGCGCGAAGATGGCCGTCCCGACGATCAGTGTCAGCAGGACGGCTGCAAACCAGGCGGCCGCCGTGACGTGCACCATCCGGCCACGCCGCGCGGCGCGTTCCGGCGCCACTGGCAGCGTCGCCGCATCGGCCGGTGCGACGGCCGCCTCACTGATACCGGATCTTGGGATCGAGCCAGCCATACAGGATGTCCACCGCCAGATTCAGGACGACGTACAGGCCGGCCACCATCAGCACCACGGCCTGTACGACAGGGTAATCCCGCAGAAAGATCGACGTCACGGCCAGACGCCCCACACCGGGCCAGGCGAACACAACCTCGGTAGCGACCGCGCCCGAGAGCATGTGGCCAAGCTGGATGCCCAGCACCGTCACGACCGGAATCGCGGCGTTTCGCAGAGCATGGCGCAGGATCGCCGTCCGCTCGCGAAGCCCCTTGGCGTACGCCGTCCGCATATAGTCCTGGCGCACCACGTCTAGCAGCGCCGAGCGCGATAGCCGGGCGATGCTGGCCCCCCCGACGGCCGCGACCGTGATGGCCGGCAGAATCAGGTGCCAGAGTGTTGCGTTTCCGGACGTCGGCAGGATGCGTAGCCAGAGCCCGCAGATGAGCACTAGCACCGTCCCGAGGAAGAAGGACGGCATGACCTGGCCGAGCAACGCGCCCACCATCGCGACTTGATCGATGATGGTCCCTCGCCGGACGGCGGCGAGCAAGCCGGCCGGCAGGCCGATCAGGAGCGCGATCGCGAACCCCGCCGCCGCAAGTTCGAGGGTCGCGCCCAGCCGCTCGATGACGACTGAGGCGGCCGGCTGGCGGCGTGCGATCGACTGGCCGAGATCGGCCTGAAGGACGACCTTTGACAGGAACGTCCAATACTGGATGGGGAGCGGCTGATTCAGTCCAAGCTGGTCGCGCAGACGCTCGATGTCTTCGGCGCTCGCGTTCTCGGACAGCATCATCGTGGCCGGATCGCCAGACAGGCGTAGCGCCACGAACACGATCGTGACCACGAGCCACAGGGTGAAGATGCCTCGAACGACGCGGCGCAGCACGTACGCGCCTAATGACACGGATGGGCCTCCCCACCACGGTTGTGTCCGACCGGCCCAAACATAGAGGCCAGCCCGGAGTGCTGTCAAGCGCCCGGTCTGGGGTGAGAAGGGAAGACACCCCGCCGCGGGATTCCTCGACCCCTCTTCAGGCGAGCGTTGCCCAAAGTGGGAAGTGATCGGAGGCCCGTCTGGCAAGCTCGCTCGTCACGACGCCGCAGGCTGCCACGCGATGCACCATCGGTTCGGGAATGAAGACGTAGTCGAGGCGTAGCCAGGGGGCGGACGTCGGGTAGGTCAAACCGGGGTCGGTCGGGTGGAGCGCGCGGTAACAGTCGACGTAGCCAGCCCGCACGATCTGGTCGATGGCCAGACGCGGCGCGCGGTCGATGACGCTCGGCCGATCGTCGAGGCCCGCCGGCCGGATCCCGACTGGATCGCCGGCTCGGAGCGCGTTGAAATCGCCGACGAGCAGGTGAGGCCGGCCATCCAGGCGGCGCAGCACGTCGAGGAGCACCGGTATTTCGTCAGCCGGCCGCAGCGTATCCCAGCGCGACCCGAGGTGCGTGGCGAACAGGGACAACGGCGCGCCGTCCACCATGACCTCAATTTCGAGCAGAGTCTTCGCCAGCCCCGCCGAGCGGTGGTTGGCGCTCCGCGAGATCGGGAGCCGGCTCAGCCAGGCCAGATGGTGATGGCTGTTTCCTTCACCGTAGACGAGCGCCATATCGAACGCGTGAGCGAGCGTCTCGGCGTGCGCGCGAACCCCAGCTTCGAGCAGTGCGATCGCGTCCGGCTGCCGTTTGCGGATCACTGCCGCGATCTCCGCGAGGCGCCCGGTCCCACCCTGGCGAATGTTGTAGCTAAGTACGGTCAGCGGCATCGCCGGCTCCCACATGGAGTATCGACATCCACCTCCACGGTCGCAAGCGGGTGACCGGCTCGACCAACTGGTTCGTGTCGAGCGCCAGCTAACATCCCCATGACACGCTGGCGATGCGAGAACTGCCAGCCGAGTACCCTTCGGCGCGGTCGGATGGGCGCCCGTCTCGTGCTACTTGCCTCGCGCTACTTGCCAAGATGCGAGAACCGTCAGCCGAGTACACTTCCGCCCGGTCCTCGGCCACCCCGACGAGTGGCATGCCGATCGTTCCAGCGGGAGCGGGCCGGGCGACGAGGGACGGTGACATGAGCATCATGCAGAAGTTTCGACTCGACGGGCGGCGTGCGCTCGTCACCGGCGCACCGCGCGGCATCGGACGGGCCATTGCCCTTGGGCTGGCCGAGTTCGGCGCCGACGTCGTCATCAACTATGCTCGCAGCCGCGAGCTTGCCGGGGAAGCCGCCGTCGAGGCCGCCCGCTTTGGCGTCAAGGCCCAGGCCATCCAGGCCGAGCTCGGCCAGGAAGGTGCGGCTCGCTCGCTCTACGAACGGTCGGTCGAGGCGCTCGGCGGCATCGATATCCTGGTCCACAACGCCTCGGTCCAGTACCGCCGGACCTGGGCCGAGATCCCGCCTGAGGAGTTCGATCACCAGATTGCCGTCAACTTGCGGGCGATGTTCGAGCTCACCCAGCTTGCCGTGCCGCCGATGTGCGAGCGGCGCTGGGGCCGGGTGCTGATGATTGGCAGCGTCCAGCAGATGAAGCCACACCCAGAGATGATGGTGTATGCGGGGACGAAGCAGGCACAGTTGAGCATGGCCCGCAACCTGGCGCTACGGGTGGCGCAGTACGGCGTGACGGTCAACAACCTGGCCCCCGGCGCCTTCGAGACCTTCCGCAACGAAGAGGTGCTGAACGATCCGGAAGGGCGGGCGCGGATCGAGGGGCGGATCCCGCTCGGGCGGGTCGGCCAGCCCGAAGACTGTGCCGGCGCGGCGGTGCTGATCTGCTCGGACGCCGGCAGCTACATCACCGGCGCCGACCTGTTCGTCGATGGCGGCCTCGGCATCGCCTAGCCGCCCGGCCGTCTGGCGCGCCCACCATACTCCGGCCGTGCTCCAATGGAGCGGGCGCCCGGATCGAGGGGTCCGGGCGCTCGCTCCACCCCCTCGCCGCCATTCCGTGCCCAACTCGCCCGGCGCCATGCCTGACTCATACCGCCGCGCGCGTCTCCCCCGTGCTCATTACTCCGATCTCACCGCTCGCCGCTCACCCTGACCGGGCGGTGACGCAGTACGCTATCGTCTCACTTGTCCCGGGCACGGCCCAGGCAGGCCCGACCGCACCTCACGGGGTATCCACGGCACGTCCGGGGCAGGCGCGTCCGCCCTGGACTGTGTCGCAGGGCGTTAGGAGAGCGTAGAGAGATCGATGGGCGCCGAAATCAACACGCCGGGGTCAGCCCCTCGTCCAATATCGATACGACGACGGTTGTTGCCGGCCGCCGTGCTGCTCGTCCCATTCCTCGTTCTCGCGGTGGCCGTACGCGGTGGGCTGCTGCCCGGCGACGAGGCGCTCTCGCTCGGTCTCGCACCGTATCGTGCGGGCTTGCTGGCCGTGGTGAACCAGTTGGCAAGTGTCCAGGTCTGGACGATTCTGGTACTGCTCGGCGGGCTGGCGCTCTGGCTGCTGCACATGCGGTACGCCGCTGTTCTGCTCGTCCTGGCCGATCTGTCCGGCGAGCTCGTGGGGCTGGTCGCCAAGACGATCGTTAGCCGCCCACGGCCGCCCGGCGCGCATCTCGCAGACATCATCGCCACGCACTCGTTTCCCAGCGGCCACGTCATGCGCACGATGGTGACGCTGATCGCGTTGGTAGCCGTCGTTGCATGGCGACGACCCTCCTGGCGCTGGCCGGCGGCCGGGGGTGCCGCCGCCTTCCTGTTCGTCCTGGGTATTGGGCGCATTGCCTCCGGCGAACACTGGCCATCGGACGTGCTGGGCGCGTACCTGCTGGCGGGCGTCTGGGCGGACATCCTACTCGTCGGCGCGTGGTACGTTGGGGAGACGCGCGGGCTGCGCTAGCCTGGACCGAAGCTCGCTGGCGGCATGTCGTTGCGCTCTGGCGCAGCCTGCTGCTTGCGGAGTGAAGACGATTGACGATCAAGCGCGGCCTCATGCGTGACCTATTGAGCCGCCATAGCCCGCAACACCTGCCGGGCAGGGCATGGACGAGGAGCGACACACCATGGTGCATGGACCGACCGCCCGAATCGCGAGCGTCGAGGCGTACGCGATTGTCGGCAACAAGGATTACGTCGGTGGGGCCGGCCTGAAGCCGCCGGCGGGCGCACGGCCCGAACGACGCCGCGCCCTCTCGGAGATCGGCGACCGCCACATCTGCGCCTACCCTCCCCAGGCCCAGTCCTGCCTCGTGAAGATCACGGCCGACGACGGCACAGTTGGCTGGGGCGAGGGTCACGCTCCGCTTGGACCGCGCGCCACGGTGGCCGTCGTCGAGGACGTGCTGGCGCCGTTGCTCGTCGGTGAAGATCCGCTGGCGATCGAGGCGCAGTGGGAGCGGATGTACGGCAGCATGCGGCTGCGGGGGCACGTCGCCGGCTACCAGGTAGAGGCCATCGCCGGCGTCGACATCGCCCTCTGGGATCTGGCCGGCAAGCTGCTCGGGGTGCCCTGCTACCGTTTGCTCGGCGGGCCGTTCCGCACCGAGATCCCCGCGTATGCGTCGGGAGTGCCGGGCCGGACCGTCGAGGAGCGCGCCGCGAGCGCCGAGCGTTTCATCGCCGATGGCTTTACCGCCATGAAGGTCTCGATTGGCCGGGGTGATCTGGACGAAGATCTTGCGGCTGTGCACGCACTCGTGGCGGCAGTCGATGGACGGGCTGACGTTCTGGTCGACGCTCACGGCGCCTACGCCAGCCATACGGCGCTGGAAGTCGGCCGCGAGCTTCAGCGGATGGGTGTCCGCTGGCTCGAAGACCCGCTCCCGCCCGAGGACGTCGATGGGTATGTTGCGCTCTCCCGCGACCTGGAGATGCCGGTTGCGGCCGGCGAGACGGAATGCACGCGCTGGCAGTTCGAGGAGCGGCTTTCACGGAAGGCCGTCGACCTGATCCTGCCGGACATCTGCCGGGCCGGCGGGATCAGTGAGGGGCGGAAGATCGCCACCGTGGCAGATCTGCACAACATCCGCTGGGCCGCGCACGTCAGCATGGGTACGTCGGTGCACGTCGCGGCCGCGGCGCACCTCGCGGCAGCCTCGGCGAACTTCCTGATCTTCGAGTTCTCCAGCACTCCGAACCCAATTGGTGACGACCTGCTGACCTGCCCCCTGCGCCCCGAGCGGGGCATGCTGACGGTGCCGGACGGTCCTGGCCTTGGCATCGAGTTCGATCTGCCCAAACTCGAGCGCCACCTCGTCCGCTGATGGCTGTGTGCGCCTTCAGGAGGTCAGCGCCCGAACGCGCGCCGTTGTCGAGCGCGCGGTAGAGGCGCTCTGGCCTGTGGCCGGCAGCGTCGAGGGGCTGCTTGCTAGTCCCTGCTTCCTGAAACTGCTCGGCGCGGACGCATGCGCCTGGTTCGCGGCGCTCATCGACGGCATCACCGGCCTGATAGCCGCGCCGTTCGCCGACCAGTTCGACTACGCGGCCGGCCGCCGCCATCGGTGTGCGCCGCCACCGGCCTACAATGCTCCCAGGTTCGGCCGCGCCCGATCGGCCGGGGCCTGGGAGCACGAGATGGACCCGACCAGCCGCGTCCCACTCGGCGAAACGCCGCTCACTGTCACTCGCCTGGGCCTGGGCAGCGCCCCGCTCGGCGGATTGCGTACGCCCGTATCGGACGAGGCCGCGAATGCCGTCGTTCAACGCGCCTACGACGTTGGCCTGCGCCTGTACGACACCGCCCCTCTCTACGGGTACGGCATGGCCGAGCAACGCCTGGGGCGCGTTCTCCGCAACGTCCCGCGCGACGAGATTGTGCTGGCGACGAAGGTCGGGCGATTGATCCGCCCGCGCGAAGAAGCGGCGCGCGGGCTCGATGCCGGCGGGGCCAGCCAGTTCGTCGGCGCGCCGCCGCTCGTCCCGGTCTTCGACTTCTCGTACGATGCCATCATGCGCTCGCTCGAGGAGAGCCTGGAGCGGCTCGGGATGGACCGCGTCGACATCCTCCACATTCACGATCCCGACGACTACCACGAACAGGCCGTCTCGGATGCGTACCGCGCGCTCGACAAGCTTCGGAACGAGGGGGTCATTCGCGCCGTTGGGGCGGGGATGAACTTTGCCGCGCCGCTCGCTCGCTTCGCTCGTGAGGCCGACTTCGATTGCTTCCTGGTCGCCGGCCGCTACACCCTGCTCGATCAGGCGGCACTGCCGGAGCTGCTGCCCATCTGCGAGCAAAAGAACATCGCCATCATCATCGGCGGCGTCTACAACAGCGGCATCCTGGCGAATCTCGGCGACCCCGAGCGCGAGACGTTCAACTACCAGCCGGCCGAACGGCAATGGCTGGAGAAGGCCCGCAAGATCGACGCCGTCTGTCAGCGTCACGGCGTCCCAATTCAGGCCGCTGCGCTCCAATTCCCGCTCGCCCATCCGGCCGTCGCGACGGTCCTGACTGGTGCGCGAAGCGTCGCGGAGCTCGATCAGAACGTCGCCTTCATGCAGCATCCGATCCCGGCCGCGCTCTGGCAGGAGCTCAAGGCGGAGGGATTGCTGCCTGAGGAGGCACCGGTGCCGGCCGGGGCCGCCTGACAACTCAGCAGCGCGGAAACGAGTGGACGGCTACCACCCGGCCGCTCGTTTCCTCCATCTCCGACCTTGCGCGTAGGCGCTCAGGAACGGACGTCACCCGAGCGCCGCCCCAGCACGTAGAGTGCGGCGAACGCGCCCCCGGCGATCAGCATCAGCGGTATCGCCACGGCTGCCGCGCCCAGGATGTCCGGTGTCGTCTGCTGTTGCCGTGCCGGGTCGAACAGCGTCGCCGAGGCGTCGGAGGGGATCCGGCGCAGGATGTCGTTGCGGTCGGCGGCGAGGCGAGGGTCGTTTGGCCCGCTATACGCCCGCGTGCCGCTCATGCCGCTCGTCGTCAATCGGTCCTGCCGCCCTCGTTCGAGCACCAGGAGCGCGTACGCACCGGTTGGGTCGCTATCCGGCCAGGCGCAGAGTGACTGGCCCGGGAAGTCGAGCGAGCCGTCGGCCCGCTGCCCGACGTCGCCGCCCGGCCGCCGCGTTGCCTGCCCGTAGAAGACCAACGGGGTGATGATGGCGCCCTTGTGAATCTGGGCCACTCGGACCACCATCTCGACCGGCACGAACAGATCGTTGCCGACCCGATCCTCGATGCCGGAGGGAAGGTCGGCCCGTGCGTTCACCGATTCGATCCAGCCCTCAGCGATGACCGTCGCCTGCGGCACCGCGACGTCCAGGAGCCGATCGCGTGTGAGCGCCGCCGAGCAGGCCATGGCCGAGCTCGCCCCCACCGTCAGAAGCGCGGTGGCGGCGAGCACGAGCGCGACGAGCGGGCGGAGGAGGCGCATATGCCCTACCAACGTAGCCGATCCGTCCCTGGTGCCGCGACGTGACCCAGATGCCATGACGCCGCGCCCGCGATCGGGGCGCTCGGTCACCGCCCAGGCACGACGCCTCGACCCCGTCAACCCTGCCGTCAGCCGGCGATGTCCGCGAAGGCTGTAATCCGTGCGGGCCGCAGGCGTACCAGGAGCTCGCCGCTCACGGCGTTCCGACGCCCGAACTGCTCGGCCAGCGCGTCGCCCATGTACCGCCCGCCGATTGCGGTCGACCAGCGCAGCATCTCGTCCAGGTCGTCGCTCAGGGTGACCGTGCCGGTGACCTGGACAAATGCGTATGGAGGCTGCTCGTCGTCGACGCAGAGGGCTGCACGACCGTCACGGCGTAGGCTCCGACCTTTGACCGACTCGGCGCCGGTCGTGAAGATCAGGTCGTCGCCGTCGAGCACAAACCAGATCGGGACGACGTGTGGGCTGCCGTCTTCATTGGTCGTGGCGAGCTTGCCGGTACGGGTGCCAGCCGTCAGGAACGCGCGGACCTCGTCGGGGGTCATCTTCTGCGCCATCGGCGCCTCCCTCTCCTCTCGTGCTGGCTCGGCCGATTCCCGCTCACCGACTCACCAGTGTCTCGGTCATGGTACCTGGACTCCAGGGCACCAGGGTGGCGATGCCGCGTCAGAGCAGCCTCCGTCTGAGGAGGACGGCGATGGCACGCTGACTGCCGGCACCACGGTCAGGCTGACTACGCCAGATAGGGAAGACATGCAGAAAGGAACTCCCAGGATACGCCGTCGCCGCGCCATGCTGAGTGCCCTGATCGCCGTCCCAACGGTCCTATCGATCGCTGCATGTGCTGGTGCGCCGAGCGTACCAGCACAACCGACTGTGCAGGCGGCTGCGACTGAGATCGTCGCGGCAGCACCGCCAGCCGCCACCGCCGTCGCCGTCGCGGCCTCGCCAATCGCCGCGACAGCGGTCGCTGCCATCGCGCCGTTGGCGACGAGTGCGGCCGAGGCTGCCAGCACGGCGATCGCGGCGGCCCCACCGGTCGCCACCGCTCTGGCAAGCCCCAGTCCGCTGGCGATGATCCCCGTGCAGATCGTGGGCATGGGGCTCGATTCGAGCGGGCCGACCCTCACCATTCGTAACACCAGCGGCCAGACCATCGACCTGGCGGACTGGCGGCTCTACGTCGGCGAAGCGGCAGTGACGGTGCCGGAGGACGCGCGTCTCGCCCCGGGCGAAGCGCTGACCCTCCATTTTGCATCTGGCCCGGACACCGCGAACGATTTGTACCTTGGCGATCAGGCCCGCACCCTGGCGCAAGGCGTCCGGCCAGGTGCGACGGTCCAGATTACCAACGAGGACGGCCAGACGATGCTACGGGGTACGATCCCCAGTGCCTGAGAGGCGCGAACCCGAGCGGCGCGAACCCGAGCGGCGCGAACCCGAGCGGCGCGAACCCGAGCGGCGCGAACCCGAGCGGCGCGAGCCCGGGCGGCGCGAGCCCGAACGAGCGTGCGGGCAACCGGTACTGTCGTCGGTGTGCACCAACCGTGAGCCGGGAAGGTGCCAGAATGGTGGCACCTTCAGCAGGTTGGGTGTCATCGTTGGTAGCGTGATCCCCGGCTCTCGTTTTCGGTACCCCTCCTCGTCGTTCGGTCCGCCTGATGCCAGCCATCAATCCGTCACCGGTCAGCCGGGCAGCCGCCACGTTGAACGCGACCCACACAGCATCGCCTGGAAGATCAACAGCGAGATCGTGCTCCTGCTCGGCTGGAGCCCGGCAATCTTGCTCCAGGTGGCACACCCGCTCGTCGCGGCCGGAGTCGCGCAGCACAGCCTGTTCCTGACCGATCCACACGGCCGCCTGGCGCGCCTGCGCCGCACCCTCGACGTGATGCTAGATCTGACGTTCGGGACCGCTGCCCAGGTCGATCGGGCGGCCGCCGCGATCAACCGGGTCCACGACCGTGTCAACGGCCAGCTTGGCGCGCCGGCCGGGCCGTTCTCGGCCGGCACTCGCTATTCGGCACACGACCCGGAGCTGCTGCGGTGGGTCCACTGCACCGTGCTCGACGTGTTCCCTCGGACCTACGAGTTGTACGTCGGGCCGCTGACGGAGCAGGAGAAAGACCGCTACTGCGCCGAGGCGAGCATGGTGGCGCCGTTGCTGGGGCTGCCGGAGAACTACCTGCCGGCGAGCCAGCCGGCTCTCCGCCGCTACATGCGCGAGATGTTGTCGAGCGGCATCCTCACCCCCAGCGCCGAATCCCGCGCCCTCGCCCACGACATCTACCACCCCTACATGCCGCGTGTGGCAGCGCCGCTTGTGTTCCTGGTCCGCTTACCGATGGTCGGGCTGCTGCCCCCCTCGATTCGAGCAGCCTATGGCTTCCCCTGGGACGTGCGGCGCGAGCACCTGTTCCACGACACCGCGCGGCTGGCCCGCCCGCTCCTGGCGCTCACCCCTGGTATCCTCCGCCACTGGCCGGCCGCGCGCCGCGCCTACGAGCGTGCTCGACGCGGCGAGTGGCCAGGCTTTCCCGGCCCAGAGATGGACGGCGGCACGTTGGGCGGTAGCCGGGCGGGCAGGGGGTACGCCGGCGCTGACGGCGCACACACCCTCCCCCATCGGCCGGCCTCGACGGGCGGCGGGTAGCGTCGGATTCCCAGGTCTGATCCGGCACCCACCCTTGTAATGCTTCTGTAATGTGGAAGAGGGTAGACACGGCGTGCGCGGCGGTGTAGGCTAACAGTGTCAGACGTGACGGCCTCGTTCGCGAAGCTGTCGGCCAACGTAAAGCAGATCGATCCTTCGGGGAAATGCTTTGGTTGGGTAGGAGTGAGGTGGCGGTCATCGCCTCGCTCGCCGGATGATAGACAGCCTGGGGGGCGCAAGCTTTCCAGGCTGTCTTTATGTCTTCGGCCTGCGATCGCCGTGGGCAGCCGTGGCTGCGTCCGGCCCTGAGCTAGAGCAGCCACCTGTCCGAGCAACCACGCCGCGCGCCGTCCTGAGTGGCGCGCCCGCACCGTGGCGGCCGTGATTTCCAGCCTTCAGGATGCCCTTGTGCACCCGTTGGGCGTATCCTGGACCCGAACAGGCCGGCAGTTGGGCGTGTCCTGGACCCGAACAGGCCGGCAACTGAGCGGAAGGCCGCTCCCGCCCTGACACGCCGACAGCGACCGGCGCTCGCGGCCGGCCGCGGCGATCCGTGGCCCCCATGACGTATGTCCCTATGAACCCGGGACATTTGGGCTTGACAGGTTGGCGGCGGCTCTGTAGAGTGGCGCACACGTTTGCGGCAAACGTTTGGCATAGGGGCCACATGCACGCAACCATCGTCGACGTCGCTCGCGAGGCCGGGGTGTCGCCTACCACCGTGTCGCATGTGATCAACGGCACGCGCCACGTCGCGGAGTCGACGAAACAGCGCGTCCAGGCGGCGATAGCACACCTCGACTACGAGGTGAATTCGCTCGCCCAGAGCCTGAAGTGCGACCGGAGCCAGACGATCGGGCTGATGCTCGCCGACATCAGTAATCCCTTCTTCACCTCCCTCGCCCGCGGCGTCGAAGACGTCGCCAACGCGGCCGGCTACAGCGTCGTCCTGTGCAGCACGGATGAGGATTCCGAGAAGGAGCTCACCTACCTGCGGATGCTGCGGCGTAAGCGCGTCGATGGGATCCTCCTGGCCCCGACAGGCACCCGACAGCCGCTGGTCGACGAGCTCATCAAGGCTGGATTCCCGCTGGTGTGCTTCGACCGCCAGCCGCTCGGCGTGCCGTGCGACACCGTCCTGGTCGACAACGTTGGCGGAGCGCGGCGGGCGGTCTCACATCTCGTGGAGCTCGGTCATCGGCGCATCGGGACGATCACCGGCTTGGCGGGCATCGGCACAACCGACGAGCGGATCGCGGGCTACCGGCACGCCATCGCCGATCGCGGATTGCCGATCGATCCGGACCTGATCCGTGAAGGCAACTCGCGCCTGGACGGCGGGTTTCGCGAGATGCTGGCGCTGCTCGATCTTCCGATGCCGCCCACGGCCATCTTCTCGACCAACAACCTGATGACCCTGGGCGCGCTCGCGGCGCTCCAGTCACGTCAGGTCCGAGTGCCCGACGATGTGGCCATCGTCGGGTTCGACGACTTCGAGTGGGCGGCCGTGCTCCGCCCCCGACTGACCTCCGTCGCTCAGCCTACCTACGAGATCGGCGCCGTGGCCGCTCGGATGGCGATCGAGCGCATCGGCGGAGGCGGGGGATCACAGCCGCGCCAGGTCATCCTGCCCTCACGACTGATCGTGCGCGAGTCGTGCGGCGCTGCTCGACAGTTCCACCCGTCCGGGCTGGACGACGTTCTCACCCGTGTTCCCGGTTACACGGCCGGCGTACCGACGCCGGCGCGGTGACTCGCCAGGGGATTGAAGGGAGACCCATATGATCGGTCGATCGAGGATCTCACGCCGGCGGTTGCTGGCTGGCATGCTCGGCGCAACGGGTGCCGCGGTACTGGCGGCGGCCTGCGGCGGCTCGCCCGCACCGGCGGCGCCGACCGCCGCACCGAAGGCAGCCGACAAGCCTGCCGACAAGCCGGCCAGCAAGCCAGCCGATGCGGCGAAGCCAGCGGCGGGAGCGCCGGCGGCCAAGACCGCGGTCAACCTGCGCGTCGCCATCAACGCCACCGAGCAACGGACGCAGGAGCTCTCCAAGATCGCCAACGGGGTCGCTCAAAAGAATCCTGGCATCACCGTCGAATTCACGCCGATTCAGGCGCCCGACCACGACCAGTTCTTCGTCAAGCTCTTGACCGAGATGGCCGGCGGCAAGCCAACCGACCTCGTCAGTGTGGCAACCGAAGGCACCCAGTTGTTCGCCGGGAAGGATCTCAGCCTCAAGCTCGACGACTTCGTCAAGGCCGACCAGAGCGCGATGAAGGAGTACTTCTCCGACACGTCGCCCGCGCTGGTCGAGGCGATGATGTACGAGGGCAGCCTGTACGAGTTGCCGACGAGCTTCAACGCCGCGAACATGTACCTGAACCTCGATGCGCTGGCGAAGGCCGGTATCGCGCCGCCGAGCGATAACTGGACCCATGAGGAGTTCCGCGAGATCGCGCGGAAGCTGGCAGCGAAGAAGGACGCAACCGGCCAGCCGGAGGTGTTCGGCTACGCCTGGACGAATCGCCACTGGGGCGGCTATGTCCCCTGGGTGTTCGTGAACGGCTCGAACCTCTTGACCGAGGAGCGGGCTCCTGGCGGCGAGTGGATGTGGTCCACGTTCTACGCAGACGATCCAGCCGCGAAGGGGCGTGGCGGCGGGTGGCGCTGGAATGCGTCGAGTGCCAACGACCCGAAGAACGTCGAGGCGCTCCAGTTCCTCGTGGATCTGACCAAGGAGAAGGGTGCGCTCGATCCAGCATCAGGCGGCGGCGCGGCGCAACAGGCCAATTTCGTTAGCGGCAAGGTCGGCATGACCCCCGCTGGCGCCTTCTGGGCAGCCGGGCTCGTGAACGCTGGCATGAAGGAAGGAACGTTCGACGCTCGCCTCTTCCCGAAGTGGAAGACCCAGCGCCACCAGTTCGGCGCCGGCGGCCTTCTGGGGCTCAAGGCTTCGCCAGCCCGCGACCAGATGTGGGAGTTCATGAAGTACTGGGTCAGCAAGGAGGCAATCTCCGCGTTCATGGGGACGCCGACCTCGACGACCTCGGGCCGGCGCTCGCTGATGACCGAGGACCGGATGGGCGGGATCAAGAACTGGAAGGTGTTCTACGACACCCTGGACAAGCATCCGGATACGGCGCCGATCCCAGCGCCTCCGGAGTCGAACCAGTTCGCCACCCTGATGATCAAGTATGTGGACCTGGCGATCACCGGCGAGCAGACCGCCCAGGCCGCCCTCGACGGGCTGCACACGGAGGTGACGAAGCTCCTCCAGGCCCGCGCCAAGAGCTAATCTGCAACCGTATCTCTCGCGCGCGGGGCTGCACCCGGCCCCGCGCGGCTACCGACGGACGGACACTATGACGACTCCTGTCGCGCGCTCCGACGCGGCGACCGTGGCGCCGTCGACGCTCGGCTGGCTGACTCAGCAGGGGCTGCAAGGGATGGCTCGGCGCGAGGCGCTCACGGGCTATCTCTTCATCCTGCCGACCTACCTCGGCTTCCTGCTCTTCGTCCTCGGCCCGGTCTTAGCGTCGCTGGGGTTGAGCCTGTACGAATGGGATCTGCTGGCCCAGAAAGCGCCTCACTTTGTCGGCGCGCAGAACTTCGCCAATCTGACTCAGGATACGCGGCTCCTGACCGCGTTCCGGAACACCCTCCTGTTCGTGGCGGGAGCGGTCGGCCTGGAGGTCTCGCTCGCCGTCATCCTGGCTGTGGCGGTTCAGAGCGTCCGCTCGCGGCCGCTGACGTACTTCTTGCGCACCGCGTTCTTTCTCCCGCTGACCCTGTCTGGCGCGGCGGTGGCGGTGGTTCTGAGCTACCTGTTCCAGAAGGAGTTCGGGGTCATCAACTACTACCTCGCGATGCTCGGCTTCGAGCGGGTGCCGTGGTTGACCTCGGCTAGCTGGTCGCTCGTGGCCGTCATCTTCGCCGCGACGTGGCGCTCGCTCGGGTTCAATTTCATCATCTTCGTCGCGGGCGTACAGAACATCTCACGCGAGATGTACGAGGCAGCCGAGATCGACGGGGCTGGAGCCTGGTCCAAGTTCTGGAGCGTGACGATCCCGCTGCTGAGCCCCACCATGCTGTTCGTCACCGTCATCGGCGTGATCGGAGCGCTTCAGGTCTTCGAGCAGCCGTTCGTGATGACCCGCGGCGGACCGGGCGACTCGTCGCGAACCGTCGTCATGATTATCTACGAGAGCGCCTTCCAGAACCTGGCGATTGGATATGGTGCCGCCATCGCCTCGCTCCTGTTCGTGCTGATCATGGCGCTGACGGCCATGCAGTTCTGGCTCTCGAAGCGGTGGGTCCACTATGAGTGATATCGTCGTCGGGCAGCCGACCACTGACCGCCGTTTCGACCGTGCCGCGAGCCAGCGAGCGTGGCTAGTCAGGACCATCGGGCGGGCGCTGGTCGGCACGCTCCTGGTCGTCCTGGCGCTGCTGTGGCTTGCGCCCATCATCTGGACGATGTCGACCTCGCTCAGGACCCCGGCCCAGTCGTTCAGCCTGCCTCCGCAGTGGCTCCCGACCGACCTCGCCTTCGGCAACTACCGCCAGGTCTTCGAGAGCGTGCCGTTTGGCGAGATTCTGGCGAACAGTGTCAAGGTCAGCGTCGCGATCGTGCTGGGGCAGCTCGTGACGGCATCGCTGGCCGGCTATGCGTTCGCACGGCTGCGCTTTCCCGGTAAGAACCTCCTGTTCTTCCTGTTGATGGCCTCCTTGATGGTGCCCGGCCAGGCGACCATTATTCCCGTCTTCCTGCTCATCAAGTGGTTCGGGTTGGCGGACACGCTCTGGTCGCTGATCCTGCCGGCCTGGGTGAGCGCCTTCGGCGTCTTCTTCATGCGCCAGGCGTTCATGCAGATTCCGCAGGATCTCGTCGACGCGGCCAAGATCGATGGCGCCGGTCAGTGGCACATCTTCAGTCGGGTCTTCGTGCCGCTGTGCACGGGACCGATGGCGGTGCTCGCGATCCTCTCATTCAACACGTTCTGGAATGAGTTCTTCCGGCCGCTGATCTTCCTGAGCAGCCAGAAGAACTTCACCCTGCCAATCGGGCTGGTCACCCTCCAGGGCTACCTGGGCACCGGAAGCCTGTCGGTCGTGTTGGCTGGAGTCGTCATCTCGATGCTGCCGGTCCTGCTGATCTTCATCTTCGCGCAGCGCTACGTGATTGAGGGGATCGCCCGTACGGGCGTGAAAGGCTAGCCAGCGTGTACGCACCTCCCGCCGGGATCGGCCCGGAGCTCGGAGACGTCGAGGTCTTCCCGGCCGGCGATCGGATTCATCTGTTTCATCTGACCTTGCCGAACCACGACGTGGTGCAGCACGCCGTGTCCGACGACGGGCTGGCCTGGCGTGCGCTGCCGGCCGCCATCCGGACCAGCGATCCGGGGGATGGCCCGGACGACGACATGATCTACACCATGAGCGTGACCGAGCGGGACGGGACGTACTACATGGTCTACACCGCCCTCGGGCGGGCCGAGCAGGGGCGGGTTCAGCGCATCGCCGTCGCGACCTCAGCGGACCTGATTCGCTGGACGAAGTACGACGGCAACCCGGTCGCAGCGGCCGACCCTCGCTGGTACGAGGCCGAGCCGCTTCCCGGCGGGCGCGTCTCATGGCGCGATCCGAAGCCGATCCGGGTTGGTAACACGTACTACGCGGTCGTCTGCGGTCGGGAGGCGGACGGGCCATTCCTACGACGCGGCTGCGCGGCTTTGATGGCGTCTGACGACCTGCTGCACTGGGAGGTTCGGGCGCCGCTGTTCGCCCCCCGTCGCTACTGGGATCTCGAGTGTCCACAGGTCTTCACGATCGATGGCCACTATTACCTCACCGCCGGGATCATGGAGGATCGTTGCCAGCGCTACTGGCAGGCGCCCGCGTTCGAGGGGCCGTATACCATCCCGGCTGATGGCGGCTCCCTGGCTCCCGCCGGGCACTACGCCGGCCGAGTCTGCCGCTGGCGCGATCTGGACCTCTTCTTCTGCTGGCACCGGCCCTTGCCGTCGCCCGGCCAGTTTGCTGACTACGACTGGCCGGCCTGGGGCACGCGCGCCAACAGCTACGGCCGGATCGCGGCCCCGCCCCTGGTCTTGGCGCGTCAGTCAGACGGGAGCCTTCGGCGCAGCAGTTTCCCGGGCTGGGAAGCGTATCGGGCCAGCCCGGCAACCCCGCCAGCCCTCGCCGCGACGAGCCTGTTCCGCTCGCGGCCAGTCGCGGGGTGGGAGATCGCACCGCCAGAGGGCGCGGACATGGCGGTCACCGCCGCCGATTTGAGCGACTTCCTGCTCGAAGGGGAGCTCCGGCTGGACGCGCCGTCCGGTGGCCTGGGGCTGCGGCTGGACGAGCGCGGCGGCGGCTACGTCGTCGAACTAGCGTCCGGGCGCGACGAGGTGACACTCCAAAAGTGGCTGCCGCCGTCCGACCAGCCGACCTACGCCTATCAGGAGATCCAGCGCGGCCGGCTCTACCGACCGCTGGAGGCGGGCCAGCCGGTGCCGTTCCGACTGCTCTCGGTCGGCGCCTATATCGAACTGGAGCTTGGCGGCGAGGTCGTCCTGGCGACGCTGACGGGCGCGCGGGAACAGGGGCGTGCCGGCCTCTGGGCGGAAGGCGGCCTCGCGCGGATCACCGAAGCCCGGCTCTCGCCGATGCGCCGCCCAGTTCACCGATAAGGAATACAGCGCCGCCACGCCGAAGACCGGTCTATGGCCAGGGGAGCGTTCTCACGCGTTGCCCTGGTCGGTCGGTAGACCCCTCCTGGCTCAGTGACTCTGGTTTAGTGACTCTGGTCTAGTGGCTTTCGGCGCGGCGAGCGCGCATCCCTGCACGATGCGAGGTGCTGCACCCTCATGTCTGACCTGACGTTGAACTATCACCTCATGCACCCGGGCGGTGAGAGCGCGCCGGGCGATCCGAACGCCGCGTTCTACCTCGATGGTGTCTACCACCTGCACTACATCCTGACCCACCACTGGCAGGGCGAACGCTCGTACAGCTTCGTCCACGTTACCAGCCCCGACATGCTGCACTGGACGTGGCAGCCCACGACGCTCCAGCCGTCATTCACCGGCCACAACATGTACAGTGGCACCGGCTTCCTGACGAAGGAGGGTCGTCCGGCTGTCATCTACCACGGTAAGGGGTCGGATCGGAATCAGATCGCGCTTGCGACGGACCGGCGCTTGTCGGCCTGGGAGCGGCCGTACCCGGTCGCAGTGCGGACCGTCGATGGCAGCGAAGCGGCGATCGTCCATTGGGATCCAGACTGCTTCCTCATCGGCGATACCTACTACGCTATCTCGGGCGGGAAGAATCCGCCGCTCATGAAATCGACGGATCTGAAGCATTGGTCGCTCGTCGGGGATTTCCTGGGCCGAGAGCCGTCGGACGTGACCATCGGCGAGGACGTTTCCTGCCCTAACTTCTTCGAGCTCGGCGGCAAGTGGGTGCTCCTGTGCATCAGCCATCCCCTGGGCTGTCGCTACTACGTTGGTGACTGGGATCCGGATGCGGAGCAGTTCGTGCCCCAGCAGCATGCGCGCATGAACTGGCGGCGGGACGAGCAGCCGATCTGGGGAGTGCGCCTCCGCACCGATTTCTTCGCCCCTGAGAGCCTGCTGACACCGGATGGCCGGCGGGTGATGTGGGCCTGGATCCGCTCGGCCGGGCCAGACGGCGCGTTGCTGAACAAGACCATCCAGTCTCTGCCGCGCGAACTGAGCCTGCCCGCGGACGGCCTCCTACGGATCCGGCCGCTTCGGGAGCTCGAAACGCTGCGGTTCGACCCGGTCCATCGGCGCGGAATCACGCTGGCGAACCCGGTGACTGGCTACGGCGACCCCGTACCGCCGCAGGCTCGTCCGGCGCTCCAGCACATCGCCGATCTCCCCGGTGATGCCTGCGAGCTTCGGATCACCATTCCTCGCCGAGAGGCTATGCGGAAGTTGGTCGGCGTCGTGCTGTTCTCTGATGGGAACGGCGATGGTCTGCCGATCCTGCTCAGGCCAGAAACTGGCACCCTGCGCGTGGGCACGACCGAGGCGCCGTTCGCCGCAGCCGACCTGCCGGAGGGCGAGGACGTCGAACTACGCATCTTCGTAGATGCGTACCTCGTCGAGGTCTTCGCCAACGATCGTCAGGCGGTGCTCACGGCACACTTGGGTCAGCGCGGCACCGGACTGGATGCGTTCACGGTGGGTGCTCCGACGACGATCGAGGCACTCGATATCTGGCGGCTGCGGCCGACGAATCAGGGCTTCCTCGATGCGCGGGAGCATCGCATCTGGGAGCCTGATACGCGTTAGCGCGTGCGGCGTGAAGGGACGGCCGGGTGGTCGTGGACGGCCTGGCTGTGACCTGGGCGTCTTGACGAGGCGTGCAGGGCAGCGTACTATAACCTCTGGCAATCGTTCTCATAGGCGTATGCCTATGTATCGGCCGTCGATTCCGCCAGATGGCGTTCGTGCAGGTCAGCGGAGGCGCCGTGTTGGCGTGCTGGCAATCGGCGACCCTGGTTTCGTTCGCCATTTTTCCAGCGCTCTTGACCGACGACGGTCGGGCGGGTACACTCCGCGCGCTACGGTTCGAGCGTAGCAGCCAGGCGACCTCGGCGCGGTAGATGCCGCTACGGGTCGCTATCTGAACGCAGCCGTTCCCTTGTCGTGCGTGGAGGCATGCAGCGTGGCCCGTTACTCACGTCGTTTCTTGCTCCAGGCGCTGGCAGCCACCGTGCCAGCGGCCCTGCTCGTCGCGTGCGGCCCTTCAGCGCCGGCCGCGCCCAAGTCTGAGTCCGGCGCAAGCGCTGGCAGCGGGTCCGCGTCGCAGCCGGCGGCCAAGACTGCCGCGTCGCCCCAGTCGTCCGGCACCGTCGTCACCGGCCAGGGCATCGGCGGCGCCCAGCCAACGGTTGCCCCCTCGCCGGCCGCGTCCGGCTCGCCGTCCGCCTCGGGCTCACCGTCTGCCTCGAGCTCACCGGCCGCCCAGGCGACCAACCCGATGCCGTTCAAGTCGCCGACGGCCAAAGCCAGCGCTCCGACGACCATCTCCTTCTGGCAGTACGTCGGTTTCCACGTCGACGTTCAGAAGGAGATTGCGAACGAGTACAAGGAAAAGGGCGATCCGAACCTCAGCCTGGAGATTACGGCGTATCCCGGCTTGAACGAGCAGCGAACGGCCGTCAAGGCAGCGCTCGCGGCGGCCAGCCCGACCCCGGACATCATCGCCGTCGAGCCGGGCGCGGACACCGTCGACTACCTCGTGAACGGCGGCGTCCTTCCCTTCAATAAGTTCTTCGAGGCCGACCCGGAGTTCAAGAACAGCTTCTGGCCGAACGCGCTCCAGTTGCTGACGATCAACGGCCAGGTCGTGTCGGTACCGGCCGTCACCAACACAGTGGTCGTCTACTACAACAAGAAGATGTTCGCCGAGAACGGCGTCCAGGTGCCTGAGACCTGGGACGACCTGAAGAAGTCGGCGAGCGTCTTCACCGCCAAGGGCATTGCCCCGGTCGTGTTCCCGGCTGGCCAGGATCGCAACTTCCCGATCTTCCCGTTCTACACGGTCGCCGGTGGGATGAAGTTGGACACGAAGATGCGGGATGCCGACCTTGGCAAGCTCGCGTGGAACAGTCCCGAGATGGTGCAGGTGGCGGAGAAGACCGAGGAGATCATCAAGTCAGACGCGATGATCAAGAATGCGATCGGCGTCAAGGAACCGGACGCGATCGGGATCTTCTCGACCGGGAAGTCCGCGATGTTCTGGGGCGGGCAGTGGATGCGGACGTCGCTGCGCGCGGCCCTGCCGCCGGACTTCGACATGGGCCTCTTCCCGTTCCCGGCGGTGATGCCGGGCGGCCCCAAGCCGGTCCTGTCGTCGACTGGGATTACGTTGACGGTGAACTCGAAGAGCAAGAATCAAGACGTCGCCTTCGAGATGATCCGGGCGATCACCGGCGTGCGCGGCAAGGTGACCTACAGCAGCGCGCTCGGGATCTCGCCAAACGGCCCGATCACGCCGGAGGCCCTGGCCTTCCAGATGACCCGGCTGAAGGATCCGCTCTACCCTGAGTTCCTGAAGCTCCAGCCGACCGGCACTTCGCGGATCCTGTTCACGCCGCAAGTGCAGGAGGCGATGTACCAGGGCTTCCAGGCCGTCTTCGCCGGCAGCAAGACCGGCAAGCAGGTCATGGACGAGGTCGAGCAGGCGTCCAAGCGCGCCGGCGAGCGCAAGTTCACGGTTGGCTGAGAAGGCCATGGCGGTCCAGACACGGCCGGTGGCCGCACGCGGGGCGCTCACGCCCCACGCGCGGCGGCGCCATCTCGAGCGCCAGTTGACAGCCTACCTGTTCGTCGGGCCGGCCCTGCTCGTGATGCTGGCGTTCATCGTCTATCCGGCGGTGTACTCGTTCCTGCTCAGCTTCCACGAGTGGAACGGGTTCACGCCTGAGTGGGGACCGTTCGTGGGGCTGGCCAACTACGTCAGCCTGGTGCAGGACGAGATCTTCTGGAAGGCGGCCGTCAACTCGGTCCTCTTCGTGGTGGTGCGGACGCCGCTCGAAGTCGGGATCGCGTTCGTGCTGGCGCTCCTGCTGAATCGCGAGATGAAGGGGCGCGGCCTGCTCCGCACCCTGTTCTTCGTGCCGGTGGTGCTGTCGCTGATCGTCGTGACGATTATGTTCCAGCGCATCCTCGAGCCGAACGCCGGCCTGCTGAACGTGTTCTTGCGGAGCATTGGGCTGGACGTGCTGGCGCAGGCGTGGCTCGGCGATCCGGCCTGGGCCTTGCCGACCGTCATCGCGATCTCGATCTGGAAGAACGTTGGCTTCAGCATGGTGATCCTGCTGGCCGGCCTCCAGGGACTGCCGGGCGAGGTGCTGGAGGCGGCGCGGGTGGATGGCGCCGACCGCCGGCAGCTTACCCTCAAGATCATCACCCCCTTGATGAAGCCGATCCTCGGGATCGCGATCGTACTGTCGGTGATCGGCGGGCTGAAGGTGTTCGACCTGGTCTTCATCCTGACGCGCGGCGGCCCTACCTACGCCACTGAGGTCTTCGCGACGATGCTCTACCGGCAGGCGTTCGACCTGAACGAGATGGGGATCGCCTCGGCGCTCGCGATGATCATGGTGCTGCTCATCATGGGCACCTCGTGGCTCCAGACGCTCGCCCTCCGGGAGCGGTAGGAGCGCCCCTCACCCCCCAGCCCAGACCCCCTCACCCCCCAGCCCCCTCTCCCGCGCGCGGGAGAGGGGGAGACGGAGAGTAGGCCATGAACCAGGTGATTGAAAGGAGACCCGGAGCGTGAGCGCCTCTGATGCGGGCGCGCTCGGGGCGGAGCTTCGGGCGACGGCGCCCGCACGCAACGGGCGGAAGAAGGCCACATGGTCCTGGGCGGACGCGCTCGGTTGGGCCGTGCTGGCGGCCGGGCTGGCCATCTCGGTCGGTCCATTTCTGTATCTCATTAGCCTGTCGCTGATGGACAATCCCCAAATTTTCGGGGGGAAGGTCATCGCCTGGCCAATCTTCCCCTCGAACTATCCGGACGCCTGGGAAGCGACCCATATCGGGACGCTCTACTGGAACAGCATCTACATCTCGACCGTCTCGATGGCGCTGACCGTCCTGCTCGCGGCATTCGCCGGCTACGGCCTGGGCCGGATGGACTTCTTCGGCAAGAAGTACGTCTACGGTCTGATCCTGATCGGCCTGACGATTCCGCTCCAGATCGCGCTGATCCCGCTGTTCGTCAACCTGCGCACCCTCGGGCTGATGAACACGCCGCTCGCGTTGATCGGGCCGTACACAGCATTCGGGCTGGCGTTCGGCACATTCATCATGAAGGGCTTCTTCGAGGAGCTTCCGCGCGAGCTCGAAGAAGCGGCCCGCATCGACGGCGCGCACGATCTCCGGATCTTCTGGCAGATCATGCTGCCGCTGACCCGCCCGGCCCTGGCGACGATCGCGATCTTCCTGTTCTTGCAGAACTGGAATGAATTCCTGTTCGCCCTGACGTTCATTACCACCGCGTCGATGCGGACCCTGCCAACCGGGATCTACGCCTTGATCTCGACCGAGTTTTATGGCACGTACCCGTTGCTCGCGGCGGCGCTGGTGCTCTTCTCGCTGCCGGTGCTGGTTCTGTACTTCCTGTTCCAGCAACAGTTCATCGAGGGGCTGACAGCAGGCGCGGTGAAACACTAGACTAGGGGCGCGAGCGGCGAGCGGGCTGCCCCGGCCGCTGCGCACCCCGGGGTGGATGCTGCTTGACTGCTGCATCAAGACCGGCGTGGCAGCCGGGTTCCCGTCTCCGCGTCGTGCACGATCGAGCGACTGGCTTCGAGCAGCCGGGCCTACCCTGGGACCCGGCTACATCCCCACCGGGCAAGGGTGCCAGATAGGGAGTACAGCGTGGTGTACCAGCGACGGGTTCTGACACGACGCTCGTTCATCGGTCTTCAGCTTGGTGTGACTGGAGCGGCCTTACTAGCCGCTTGCGCACCGTCCACGCCGGCCGCCAAGCCGACTGAGGCGCCGAAACCGGCGAGCCAACCGGCCGCTCAGCCAACCGCCCAGCCGGCGGCCAAGCCTGCCGCCCAGCCAACCACGGCTCCGGCGGCCCCGGCGGCAGCCAAGCCGACCGCTGCGCCGACCACCGCGCCAGCCGCCGCCAAGCCGACCGCCGTGGCAGCGAAGCCCGAAGCGAAGCCGGCCGCCAGCGGTGCCGAAAAGCCGGGCAAGCAGTTGATCGGCAAGCTCGAAGGGCCAGAGATCATCGTCGATCCGGCGAAGCTCCCGACGAAGCGCGCCGAGGCGCCGATGCTGGCCGATCTGGTCAAGGCCGGCAAGCTCCCGCCGGTGGCGGAGCGGCTCCCCGAACAGCCACTGGTCGTCAAGCCGCTCCATCAGATCGGAAAGTACGGCGGTACCTGGCGGCGGGCCTTCACCGGCCCGGCCGACCGCGAGAACGGCCAGCGCATCGTCTCCGTCGACAAGCTGATCTTTCGCGACTACACCGGCAACACCCTGGTACCGAGCCTCGCGACGTCCTGGGAATGGAGCGACGGCGGGCGCGTCCTGACCGCGAAACTGCGCAAGGGCACGAAGTGGTCCGACGGCCATCCGTTCACCGCCGACGACATCATCTTCTGGTTCGAAGACCTGTACCAGAACAAGGATCTCAACCCGGTCCCGACGCTCGGCATGTTCATCAACGGCAAGCCTGGCACGATCGAGAAGGTGGACGACTTCACCGTTGCCTTCAAGTTCCCGGACCCCTACTACCTCTTCGAGGAGCACCTGTCCGGTAACACCCCGGTCGGTAACGGCCACGCGACCGCCGGCAACACCTTCATGGGATTGATCGCCCCGGCCCACTACCTGAAGCAGTTCCACGCGAAATACGTCCCCAAGGAGCAACTGGACAAGATCACCGCGGACGCCAAGTTCGACAGTTGGGTCAGCTTGATGAAGTTCAAGAACGACTGGGCACTCAATCCCGAGGTGCCCGTGCTGACCCCCTGGCGGACCGTTTCGCCGATCAACACGCCATCCTGGACGCTGGAGCGGAACCCGTACTACTGGTCGGTCGATACCGAGGGTAACCAGCTTCCGTACATCGACAAGATCGCGATGGCGCTGAACGAGAACCTCCAGGTGCTCAACTTGCACGCCATCGCCGGCGAGTTCGACATCCAGGGCCGGCACGAGATGATCCAGATGCTGCCGGTGTACCTGGAGAACGCCCCCAAGCAGGGGTACAAGGTCCACCTCGACACGGGCGACTATGGCGCCGAGGTTCAGCTCTACGTCAACCAGAGCTACGAGGCGGACCCCGAGATCGCCAAGTGGATCCGCAACGCCGACTTCCGGCGTGCGCTCTCGATCGCGATCGACCGCGATCAACTCAACGAGGCGTTCTGGCTCGGCACCGGTACGCCCGGCTCGCCGGTGGTCGACGAGAGCCACCCGCACAATCCTGGCCCCGAGTGGCGCACGAAGTGGGCCACCTTCGACCTGAAGCAGGCTAACGAGCTGCTGGACAAGATCGGGCTGACCAAGAAGGATTCCGAGGGGTACCGGGTCCGCACTGACAACGGCCAGCGGCTGCGCATCGAGATGACGACGATCCAGGCGGCCTGGATGGACCAGACAGCCGTCTGCCAGATGATCGCTCAGCACTGGAAGCAGGCCGGTATCCAGGGTGACGTCAAGGAGCTCGAGCGCAGCCTGATGGAGCGGATGACCGCCAACAACGAGTTGATGATCTCGATCCGCGACGCCAGCACCGTCGGATCGCTCGCTACTCAGCCGACGGCGGTCATCCCGGCCACACCCGACTCGGGGCTGGGGCCGTTCTTCGGCCGCTGGTACTCCTCGAACGGCCAGCAGGGCATGGCGCCGACCGATCCCCAGATTCTGAAGGTGTTCGACCTGTACCGTTCGCTGGGCGGCCTGCCAGCCAAGGAGCGCGACGAGGTCTGCAAGGAGATCTGGCGAATCGCGATCGATCAGGTCTGGGGCATTGGCACGGTCGGCCTGGCCTCCGCGAACCTCGGAGTCCGGGTCGTCCGCGACGTCATGGGCAACGTTCCCGATCGGCTGAGCCAGGTACGCTCGGCCCGGCATCCCGGCGCGAGCCACCCGTCCACGTACTACTTCAAGTCGTAGTTACCCGTCTTCGGACCGATACCCGCTCGTGGTTCCGGTGCTCCCGTGCCGCCTCACTCGCAAGGGGGGGGTGGCGCGGTCATCTCTGGGGGCATACGTGCGTCTCTTCGTGTAAGCACGCCCGACGCCACCGAGCCGGAGCAGATGCCGTTGGGTATCAGTCCGCACATTCTGGCAGTCGGCCGAGCCCGATCTCGCCTCCGAAGTCGCCCCATACTCTGGGCAACCAGCGTGTTCCAGACTACCAGCATGCAAGGCAAGGAGCGTGTATGACCCAGATCCGGATTGGCGTCCAGGTACGCCCTCAGCACTCCACCTACGAGGCATACCGGCAGGCGTGGCTCCAGCTCGACGACATGGGCGTCGACATCATCATGACCTGGGATCATTTCTTCCCGTTGTGGGGCGACTCGAATGGGCCTCACTTCGAGTCCTGGACCCTGCAAGCGGCGCTCGGCGCACAGACGAAGCATGCGATCGTCAGTTGTCTGGTTATGTCGATGAGCTATCGCAACCCGGCCCTGCTCTCGGGGATGGCCAGGACGCTCGATCACATCATGGGCGGCCGATTCATCCTCGGGTTGGGCGCTGGCTGGTTCAAGCGCGACTACGATGAGTTCGACTACGACTTCGGGACACCCGGCGAGCGCCTGCGCACGCTGGAGCGCGGCATCGAGATCCTCGAGGCGCGCTGGAAAAAGGACGTCCCGCCGCCCGTCAACGGCACGATCCCGATCCTGATCGGTGGGGGCGGTGAAAAGGTGACGCTGCGGATCGCCGCGCAGCACGCCGACATCTGGCACGCCGCCGGCGCGCCGGCCGACTGGTCGCGCAAGAACGAGATTCTGAACGACTGGTGCCAGAAGGTCGGGCGGGAGCCCTCGGCGATCCGGCGCGCCTGCGCGGCCCGCCCCGAGCACTTCGACGCCCTCGACGACTACGTCACGGCCGGCGCGACGGACCTGATCTACGGTTGGGATGCGCCCTGGGACACGTCGCAGATCGAACAACTTCTCGCGTGGCGGGACCGCGCGAACGCCAGCCGCTAACTCGCGTCCACGGCCTTTCACCCGCGCCCGACGCCAGCCGCTACCCCGCGCCCACGGTCTTTCGCCCGCGCCCAGCCCGCCCGCGCTCAGCCCGGCCCGTTCTCGCCTCCTTCCCGCGTGCGGGGCCGGGAGGACCGCCTCATGGCCCGGCTTCGTCGTGTGAGGGGTCTTGTATGTGGAAACGGCGGCTTGCTATATGAAGCGGGGGGCGGGGCGGCGATCCGCGTGCAGGAGCGGCGGTCGGGCGCTGGAATTCCAGGCTGAAGGGGCGACGCGCCCACAGGCGACACGTCCACGGGCGACGATTCGTCAGAGGACCAGCCTGAAGGCCGGGAGCTCCAGGCCCGAGAGGCGCAGCGGATAGTCCTCGAACTGCCACTCCTGCGTGTCTCCGAGAGATTGGCGCGCGGCTGCCGTCAGCAGTACCTCGCCCCGATCGGCCAGATCCTCGCCGAGCTTGCAGGCCAGATTCATTTCGTCGCCGTAGACGTCGTCCTCGCCCACCAGTAGAGCATCGCCGTAGCCGATGCCGATCGCGACGTACAACTCCTGGGCGGCCGGGAGCGGGTCGTTTGCGACCCTGACGTTGTGTTGGATCTCGGCGGCGCAGCGCACCGCCGAGGCGGTATCCGGGAAGACCGCGAAGAAGTTATCGGCGTCCGTGCGGAGCAGCCGGCCGCCGTGGGCCTCGAACAGCGGTACCACCACGCGCCCGAGCCGTTCGAGGAGCGCCAGGGAGTGCACAATGCCGTGCTGCTGGACGCCGCGCGAGAAGCCACAGCTATCGATGTTCATCAGCGCAACCTTGCGTGTGAACTGGCGATAGATCTCGGCCTTAACCTCGTCCTGTCGCTCCGGGTACTCGTTGTATTCCTTGAGCAGCCGGGCGAGTTGCGCGCGGGGCGGGCCGTACAGGTCGAACATCGTGTTCCTCCGGGCAAGATGTCCAGGTCAGGCGGCGTAGCGGCCATGCGGCCGATTAGGTGGCAGAACGCTGCTCGGCGAGAGCATCGGTGGGCGCGACCGAAACCGCCTCCGGTGCTACGTCATCCGGCGCACCCCGCAGCACTCTGACGAGCGTCATCACGAAGATGGTGTACAGCAGCGGCTTTCCGAAGCGGTCCAGACCCACCAGGCTGGTGTCGCCGGTGAAGCGCGCTACCGAGCCCAGGTCGTGGGTGGCCTGCGCCCAGTTGATGACGGTGACTGTCAGCAGGACGTAGCCGAGGTACAGGAAAATTCGGCTCACTCGTGGCAGAGACGGCGTACCGACGTTCGCCCAGGCGCCGATGGTCAGCGCATCCCAGACGATGCCGAAGGCGACGAAGCCCAGGCCACCAGACCCCACGAACAGGCTGAAGCGGTTGGAGATGAAGTCGGTCTGATCGAGCAGGAAGGTCATCAGCGTCACGAGCAGGAGTGCTTGCGCCCGCTCGGGGCTAAGGCGGCGGGTGACGAGCCAGCCGAGCGCGAGCGCCCCGAACAGCAGCGTCCACCAGAAGTCGACTCGATTGCCCGGTGCCGCCTGAGCGCTCAGAAACTCCAATGGCCGGCCTGCCCCCATCAATCGCGCCCGCGCGTCGAGCAGACCGAAGACGAGCAGGTAGAGCGCGGGTGCTCGCCGGCCCCGCCACGCCAGCCAGAATCCTACGGCCAGCACCGCCACGGTGACCGAGATGTTCCAGGCGAACTGGGTATCACTTTTCCCGAGTGACGCCATCACGCCCATCAGCGCATCTTGCACGAAGATGAGATCGCGGACGAGCAGGGCCGCGACCATGGTCGCCAGCGCCACGCCCGACAGGATGACGACGGTGAGGAAGGGGAGGCTGTAGATGACGATCATCGGAAACGCCAACTGGTCGGCGCTCGTGGCAACCGCGTCCGGATCAACGGGCGCGTCCGGATCGACGGGCGTGCCGGCCGTGGCTCGGCGTGTCCGTGTTACCACCTGGACCAGCAACCAGCCGGCGGACACCAGCAGCGGGATGGTCATGGCGGTGCCGTAGGCTAGCAGTTCGGCCTCGGGCGGGGCATTGTCGAAGCGCTCGAGCGCGTCCCGGACCACCTCCCAGAGCCGCCAGCCAAGGAACGGCCCGAGTATGGCGAACGGCACCCAGCCCGGCAGGCGATCTTCCACGATCGCCATCGTCCAGCCAGCCGCCTGGTAGGCGAAGGCTGCGACGCCCATGCCGACCGCGAGCAGCAGCGGTGCGATCAGGATGCCCAGCCCGACCATATCGAAGCTCAGGCGCATCACGACCATCGGCATGCCGCTCGCTCGCCAGGTCGCCATCCCCGCGCTCTGGGCGACCAGGTAGTTGGCCGAGACGAGCAGGAAGAGCAACAAGAACTCCAGGGCCGGCCGCGCGCGGAGCCAGGGGAAGATCGAGAAGACCAGCAATACCCCGAGCAGCGTTCCAAAGCTCGCCAGCAGCGCCGCCGCGTTCGCGCCACTCAGGCTATCGGCGGAGCCAATCAGGTTGACGATATACAGGAGCAAGGTTGCCAACCGGATCGCCCAGTGGGCACGGAGGGCGCCGGCCAGCACGAACGACCAGGCCAGGGTCAGCAGGAAGAACGAGACCGGCACGACCGCCGATGGCACCAGCCGTCCCCGTCCGGGGATACCTTGCGTCAGCGGCAGCAAATCGAAGGTCTGCCGCCAGACGTCAGACTGGAGCAACGCGCCCATCGTCAGGAGGAGGAGCACGAAGCCGAGCCAGACCAGCGCCCGCACCGACGAGCCAAGTCCGCGAAGGTCGAGCATGCCGCCGCGCAGATCCGCCCAGATGAAGTCGCGAGCGGCGTCGAAGGTGACCGACCAGAGGAACAGGGCGAATGCACGCACCGCCGCCAATGGCAACGGGCGCCCCGGCGACGGGAGCGACGATGGGGGCGGCTCCGGGGGATGAGTGGTCGTCAGGATGGGCGGCGTCGTCACCGGGGGAGCGCCTCCGTTGCGTCGAGGCCGAGCACGGCCAGCCCGGCCGGGAAGATCAAGCGGGGGCCGAGTAGCAGCGGGCGTTGGCTGAGTCCCTGGCTGTTCAGGTTCAGTTGCAGGTCTGCGAAACGCGCGACCGGCTGCCCGCTGTCGAGGTCGAGGGCGTAGAGCCGAGCGTTTTCCAGCATCAGCCAGACGCGGCCATCGGAGACCGTCACGCCGCCGAGCCGGCTGACC
This sequence comes from Chloroflexota bacterium, assembly GCA_020845495.1. Next base: position 8,911 of record JADLFM010000093.1, on the reverse strand, counting down.
GGAGGATGGAAGTGCCAGCGCTCGGCGCCGGTCGCGGCATCCAGCGCGACGACGTCGCCGCCGAGGCCAGGGATCACGAGCGTACCGTCTTCGAGCCAGAGGCGCTCGAGCGGGGTGCCCGCCGCACCCTTCAGGTCAGCCTGCCAGCGTTCGGCGCCCGTAGCTACGTCGAGGGCGAGCACGGTGCCGCCATCGTTCCCTGGCCGAATGCCGGTGACGTAGAGCACACCCCCGTCCGGCGAGAGCACCGGCCCGCCGACGACGCCGAGATCCGTAGTAGCCTGCCAGCGGACGGTCCCGCTAGGGGCGTCGAAGGCGGTGGGTGGGGTGCTCAGCAGCACCGTATCGCCGCTCACCACCGCCTGCCCGACCTGGAGCGATGGCGCCACCTGCGCCTGCCAGCGGAGCGCACCAGTTGCCAGGTCGAGCGCTCGGAGGACACCGCTCCCCGGCGTGCCGCTACCAGCCTTGCCAGATACCCAGTAGACGGTGGCGCCGTCCACGACGGGGGGCAGGATCGTCTGTCCGTCGGAGTCGGCCTGCCAGCGCACCTTCACGTCCGGCAGGTGCGCTGCCAGGAGTTTCTGCCCGACGACGACGAGCAATGTGTCGCCGACGACGACCGGATCGACGACCTGACTCACCATCTCGTCGCCCGGGAGCGTCCCAAGATGGCGGCCGGTGCCGGTGGATGGGTCGAGCAGGCTGACGTTGCGTCCAATGTCGACGACGAGCGCGCCACCGGCGTACTCGGCCGGCGTCAGGCGGACTTGATTCGAGTTGAAGGGCGGACGCGTTGTCGTCAGGAGCCAGGACAGCGCCAGGGACGACTCGGCATCGGTCATCGGCGGACCGATCCGCCGTACCACCGCATTCGTGTCGGCGATCCAGGCGCTGCTACCGCCAATGGCCGGCCCGAGCCGGAACGACGGCTCCTCGCCGAGTGTCGCCGACTCGGTCGCCGTCCAGCCTCCCTGACGTAACCCGTCCAGGCCGATCCGATCGACGCCGCCACTCGACGTGGCCACGAGCACGCTATCTCCGACGAGGATCGGCGCGCCGACGTAGGTTGGCCCACTGGTCGACCATTCCCGCTTGCCGGACTCCTTGTCTAGAGCGATCAGAGCGCCGTCTTCGTCCACGACGAGCACCTGCTCGGCCGCGATGATCGGCGCCGTCCGCAGTCCCCCGCCCGGCTTCACCTCCCAGGACGCCGAGCAGTCCGGGGTGCAGGTTGACTGGTCGAGGGCGGCCAGGGTGCCGTCGCGGCTGGCGACGAGAATGAGATCGCCGTCGGCGACGATGGGTGCCTCGACCGCGCCGCTCGCCGCGTAGGTCCAGCGCTCACGTCCGCTAACAGGATCCAGAGCGATGACGTTGCCGTCGTCCGTGCCCACTACGACGACCGGGCCAGCCGAGGCCGGCCACGAGGCGACCGGCGCACCGGCGTCGAACGCCCAGCGCTGACGGCCGGTAGCTGCGTCGAGACCGTAGACCGTGCCGTCCTCACTTCCGACGATGGCCAGATCGGCATGTACGAGCGGGCGACTCGAGACGTTATCGCCGGTCTCGAACGACCAGAGGAACAGGCCGCGTGCATCCACGGCGTAGACGCGCTTGTCGCTCGAACCGAAGAAGATCCGGCCGGTCGCCGGGTCGAACGATGGTTGGCCGAAGACGGTCCCGCCGGAATGGAAGCTCCAGCGGGGCGGGGCGCCCGGTTCGCCGGGGTCCAGGGCCACGAGATCGCCCTGGTAGCCGGCCGCAAGCACGACTGGCGGATCGGATGGAATCCAGAGCGGCTGGATCGTCGCTTCCGAGGTGTCGCCGGTCGCACGGGCCCGTCCAAGGCGGGCCATCTTCCAGGTGTCGAGCGCTTCGGGCTCCGGCGCGGCGGCGAGGAGCGCAGGCTCCGGGGGCGCCGCGCCAGGGTGGACGAGCGCCCCGCTCGCGGTGACTGTGAGTGTGTGTTGGGTCAGTTGACCGGTGGCCGGGTCGAGTGTCTCGGATTCGATCAATCCGCGCTCGGCGCAGAGCCGATCTCGGGTGAGCGTCTCGGTGGACGCCGCATCGTTGGTAGTCGTGAAGCGCGTTTCGACCAGGATACAATCGTCGAATTGACCGGCCGGGCCGTCGTACTGCCCGTGCTCGACGAGTTTGCCTGCCCAGGTGTACCGAGCGGCCCCGAACGTGCCCGCCTGGCTCCAGGTATCGCCGATGGCAGCCTGCGCTGGCAGGGTCATCGGCGCGGGCGTGAAGACGATATCGCGGTCGGAACTGGGCGCGTAGAGGCCGGTCAGCAATTCGCCGCGGTCGTCACGCAGGGTGTAGAGCCAGGTCTCCGTCGTCGTTCCATCGGCCGCAAGCTCCACCAGCCGTGTCTCTGAAATCTGTGCCGAAGTCAGGCGGGGATCGATCCCACCGTCAGTCGGGCTGCCGTCCTGCCGCTGGTAGGTCGCCATGATCGCATCGCTTGGGGCCTTACGGATATCGGTGTACAGGCGCAATCCTGGCACGATCCGAGTGTTCGAGGATTGCCAGCCTTGCGTCTGACCGTCCGGCCCGTATCGGGCCATCAGGCGGGCGCTACCATCGCGGTCGGGCGCATACCGCGTGAGGAAGTCACCGCCCGCCGGCTCTTCCGGCGCCCACGGCCATGCAAACGCTGCCGCCACGCCGCCGACGACGATCAGAATACCCAGCAGGGTCAGGACTTCGCGGGCGGCGAGCCCAGCGCGGGATCGAACGGTCATGAGGGGCTCGGTGCTCGTTCCCTCAGAGCGCCGCCTTACCCGACCACCGCCGTCTGACGGCGGACCAGCGCTGGATCGACGTTCTGTGCCTCGTACAACTGGCGGTACAGGCCACCGCGTGCCAGTAGCTCCTCGTGGCTGCCTTCTTCCTGGGCCTTGCCCTGATTCAGGACGATGATCCGGTCGGAGACGGCCGCGATGAAGTCCATGTCGTGGCTGATGACGATGCAGGTACGGTCGCGGGCGTACTCGCGGATGACCCGCGTCAGTCGGACCCGCTGGTCGGCATCGAGGTTCTCGGTCGGCTCGTCCAGCAGGAGCACTTCCGGCTTGCGCAAGAGACAGCGCGCCATCGCGATCAGCCGCTTCTGGCCGCCGCTGGGCACCTGCACGTCGACGACCGTATCGTAGCCCCGGGCGATCCGGCCTGGATCGGTGATGACTTCGTGGACGTGGGCGAGCTTGCAGGCCTCCTCGACCTCCCGGTCCAACGCGCCGGTCCTGCCGAGCCGAACGTTCTCGCGGATCGTGTCTTTCATGAAGAACGGGAACTGCGACAGCTTGGAGACCTGCTCGTGCAGGGTGGCGAGCGTCACCTTCGAGATGTCGTGGCCGTCGAGGACGATCCGGCCGCGCTCGGGGTCGAGGAAGCGGAGCAGCAAGTTGAAGATCGTCGACTTGCCGGCGCCAATCGGGCCGACCAGCGCGATCGTCTCCCCCTCCTTAACCGAGAACGAGAGGCCGTTGAGGATCTTCTGATCCTTGGAGTAGCCGAACACCACGTCATCGAAGACGATGTTGCCGTGCACCTCGCCGAGATGGACGGCGTTAGCTTGCTCGGGGACGGTCGGCTGGGTGTCCAGCAGTTCGTAGGTCGAGACGATGCTGGGGACGAGCGACTGATAGTCGGTGTACGCCTGAATGATCCGCTGGGCCGGCGCGAACATCGTGGGGACGAACTGGACGAAGACGACGATACTGGCGAAGGTCAGGCCGAGCGGCTCCCCGAAGACGATCCCAACGATCAGCACGAGCGCCGTCGACAGGGCGATGAAGACCTGGGCGCTGTTGCCGCTCAGGTGGATCCAGGTGATCATCGCGGCCGAGTTCTTCGCGGCAGCCTCGGATGACTCCCGGAAGCGTCGGCTGCGCTGCTCCTGGGCATTGAAGATCTGGATGTCGGCGATGCCACTGATCGTCTCCTCGAGCTCGCCGCCAAGCTGCCGGCTGCGCATGACCATTCGCATGGTCGTTTCCTGAAGCTTGCGGCCGGCGAACTTGAAGGTCATGAGCGCGAAGGGCGAGAGAGCCAGCGTCACGAGCGTCATCGGCCACGAGAGCGCGAGCAGGTAGATGAAGGCGAGCACCAGGACGATGAGTTCGACGATGGGCGGAATCAGCGACTGGCTGATGAGCCGCTGGACGCTGGCCGCCTCCATCAAGACTCGCTGCATCAACGAGCCGCTGCGCTCGCCGGTGAAGAAATCGAGCGAGAGCGACTGCATGTGGTCGTGGACGCGCTGACGGACCTCGGTGAGCAGTCGCCACTCCAACTGGGCGTCGAACCAGGCCCGCGCGAACCCGAGCACCTGGGCCAGCACCAGCGAGCCAGCCCACAGCACGAGCATGCCAGCGAACGAGATCGGCGTCCCGAGCACGCCGGCGCCCGGCTTGTCGAAGAGGGCGCCGCGCTGCCCCCAGACGGCGTTCAGCGAGCCTTCGGCGGCGGCGACGCCGAGCATCTGCATCAACGGGCCGAACGCCGCGCTCGCGACGAACGGGAGTGCCGTCACGACAAATGCCAGCCCCACCGACGCCGCGACGATCGGCATGTGTCCCTTAAGGAACGTCAGGCTCCGGCCGACGTAGGGGCGGGCATCCATAGACGGAGCGGCAGCGCCCGGCATGATACCCGGCGACGACGCCGGCTCATTCGGTGCGGAGTCGGGCGACGTGCCATCGGGTGCGGTACCGCCAATACCGGCGGGGAGCCCGGGCGGCGGGCCGAGCGAGACGCCCGGCGGCAACTCGGAGATCTCCTCCTTGCCACTCTGACCGCCGATGCCGGCGCCGTTTGGCAGCCCCGGTGGCGGGCCGAGCGAGACGCCCGGTGGAAGTCCTGATACTTCTTCCTTGCCGCTGTCACCGCCCATGCCGGGCAGCATCGCGCCAGCCATGTCCCCGTTCCTCCATCCCGCCGTCGGCAGCAGGCATCTGAGCGGATCGAGCGCACCATGGGTACGGCAGCCACACACTCGGCGTGGGACGTGGCCCCCACCCGTCACCCAACGTTCGGAGTATCTCCGTCGGCCGCCGCGCCGCTCTACTCTACCGTCGCGTGCCCGCAGATTGACGGTGCGTCAGGGCGCGGCCTCAGATCGGCGCGATACGTGCCCGGAAACGGCCCGACTATAGCAGGGTCGCTACTGGTAACGCTCACCGAGATAGGTCGCGAGGGCGGTGTCGAGCGTCGCCTCGTCACCTGCCGACGTGATGAGCCGGACGATGCCCTGGCGGTCGATCAGGACCATCGTCGGAACCCCGGATGCACCGTAGCGCCGCTGAAGCTGCTCGTCCGGCGCAATACCGACGAGGAAGTTGAGCCCACGATCCGCTACGACGGTCCGGACGAGATCGCGCTCATGGGCGCGCGACGCAGTGGGGTCGTCGACGGGCGGGCCGTAGCGGGTCAGCGCCAGAACTGTCAGCCCTTCGGCGGCGTGGCGTGCATGGAGCTCGTGGAGGCGCGGGAACGCCTCGATGCAGGGGCGGCACCATGTCGCCCAGAACTCCAGCAGGACAACACGTCCACGCAAGCCGGCGAGGGTCGTCGGCTCGCCCTGGATCCAGTCCGCCACGTCGATCTCGGGCGCTGGCTCGCCGAGCAGGGCCAACTGAGTCAGGCGATCCCGAAGCTGGAGCCGCCCGGCCGAGATGGTGCGCCGATGCTCCGGCGTGCCGCCGGCAGTCACCTGACGAAGGAGCCGCTCGGCCTCGGCGGTCTCTGCCAGGAGCAGGTTCCGCGCACGCTCGGGGTTGCCGGCCGCCAGGTGGGTATCGGCGAGCGCGAGCGCGAGTTGGACGCGGGCCTGGAGCGATGCGCCATTCGGTGCAGCGCGTAGCTCGGACAACTCGGCCTCGATGATGGCGATAGCCGCGTCCAGCCGGCCCGACGACCGGGCCTGAGCGGCGCGCATCAGCACGGCCAGACCGGGCGGCAGGTTCGGCGGGAGTCCGGATGGCAGGGTGCCCTCAATGGTTTCGGTCACTCGACTGTCCCCAACGGTCTTGATACTCGGAATAGCGCCCTCACCCCCCAGCCCCCTCTCCCGCGTGCGGGAGAGGGGGAGACGGAGGGGCATGCCTCCAGGGAGGATGCAGGGGTCAGCAGTAGTCGTACCAGTAGTAGAGGGTGTCGCCGTAGCGGATCCAGTAGCGGCAGATGGCCTGGTAGCCCTCGACGTCCCCGCCCGCCGACGGTGCGGTCGGCATCACGCCCTGGGCATCGTCCTTGGTCAACTCGGCCTTATCGGGGAACACCTGCGAGCGGACGCTGTCGGTCATCTGAGCTGACTGGAGCCGGTACGTCGCCAGCACGTCATCTGGGATCTCGTACAACTGCTCTTCGCCGCTCTCGTTCACCGCTGATACGATCGCCATGCCTCTGGCTCCTTCAACCTGTCGTTCGTTTCCTGCCCGCGAGCAGGGCCGCGTCAGTGGTCCAGCGCCCTGGCCCCTGCGACGAACGTACCCGTGGCCTCGTCTGGCCCCGGTTTGGTCGCGTTGGACATCGGGCCTGCTGGCAACCGTATTGCACCACGCTCAGTGCTCGACCGCAGCTAGATTGGCGACACCAAGGTGATACATCGGTAACAGCGGACGGCACGGTCTCGATATGAGGCCGAAGAATGACGGTAGCGGTGAACCTCGGGGTGCGCACGGTAGTGGGCTTGCGGTTGACGGCCGGCTGGTGTGAACGATTGACGTGTAGTACTGGACAGGCGGTGCTGGGTGCCTGGTGTGGGCGTCTGGTGTGGGCGCCTGGTATGGGCGTCTGGTGTGGGTGCCTGGTGTGGGTGCCTGGTGTGGGTGCCTGGTGTGGGTGCCTGGTGTGGGCGCCAGACCACTCGTGTGGAGCACGGGCTGCGATGCTGCCGTAATCCGGGTGTGGAGGCAGCTTCGTGCAGGCCGGGCGCTCGATCGTGTGGGGCACGGGCTGCGATGCTGCCGTAATTCGGGTGCTGGGGGCGTCGGTCTGCTATAACCGGTGGGAGTCGGCAGGCTCGATCGCTACTCTCTTGGGCGGACCGGAGCACCGGGTTGACGCCTCTGGCGACTGAGCTGCCGAGGCTCCGCCGCACGTCGATGTGCTGCGGGACCATCGTCGGTGACCGAGGCGCGACGTTTCGCGCATCGAGACTCGACAGTAGAAGACCGTTCATGCCGAACTTGCCCGTGGCGCACGGAGTGACAGTGCGTGGGCAGGACGGGGGACCCCATCCCGAAGGCGACAGCCTCGTTGGGATGCTCCGCGCCGTGACGGCGCGGATCGTCGTGATGACAGGGGTGAATCACGCCGCGATGGTGTGTAGGGCCATGTCGCTTCCGGCCCGAACCCTTCAGCTAACCCCGTAGGCTCAGGGAAGCGCACTACCTCCCGAACGAGGAGCGTGCGCCGTGAATCCTGCAACCGCCATCCGCTACTGGTACCGTCGCTCGACCGACCGACCACTCGAGCGGACCGATCCGTACACACCAGCCGAGGTCCGAGCGTTACTCGCTCCGCCCACCCCGATTGCATCGCAGACGCGGGCGGGGCCCGTCCAGACCGTGGCGAGCCGGCCCGTCGACTGGCTACCCCGTCTGAAGAGTCAGGAGCGTCTACAGATCGGTGGGCTGGCTGACCGGTTACCGATGCTCGTCTTCTTGTATAGCCAGGGCACGTCTCCCGAGGAGATGCGCGAGCGCTATGGCGGGCTGACCGCCTGGCGCTACGAGCGGGCGCTCGAGATCGCGTGCGCCGGCATCGCCGATCACCTGAACCGCGACCGGTGATTCGAGCCGCTCCGATGGCCGCGCTCGTGCCATCGGGGCGGCGTATACTCGGCAGACAGTACGTTCAGGAAGAGCGAGGTCGGCGTATGGCCATTCTGATCACCGGGGGAGCGGGGTATATCGGCCGCTTTCTGGCCAACGAACTGGTACGGCAGGGGCACGAGGTCGTCGCGGTCGACGTGCAAGCGCCGCCGCCTGGCCTGCCGCCGGAGCTACCGGCCGGTGTGACCTTCCTCGCGGGCGACGTCACCGACCGGGCCGCGATGTTCGAACTGGCCCAGAGGCAGCCATTTTCGGCCGTCATCCACCTGGCCGGCCTCGTCACGATGGCCTGCGAGCGCAACCCTGAGGCGGCGCTGCGGGTCAACGTGATGGGGAGCGCCAACCTGCTCGAAGCGGCTCGCCTCGCCGAGGTACCGGTCTTCGTCTTTGCGAGCACGATCTCGGTATACGGGCCGAACGTCGAGCAGCCGATGGTGGAGGGGGTGACCCCGGCCGAGCCGCTAACGTGGTACGGCCAGACCAAGTTGATGGTCGAGCAGTTGGGCCTCTACTACCATCGGCGCTGGGGGTTGGACTTCCGGGCCGCGCGCATGGCCGCGATCGTCGGACCGTCACGGGTAGCGGCCGGCTCGGCCACGATGTACACCTCGCTGATCCTCGAGCGGGCGGCGCTCGGCCAACCGTACGAGATAGACGTGGCCCCGGAGGCCGGCACGCCGGTCCTCTATGCGCGTGACTGCGCCCGTGGGCTGGCAGCGCTGGCGACGGCTCCATCGGCACCGCGCCGCATCTACCACCTCTCGACCGGCCTGGCAACGGTGCAGGAGCTGCTCCGGATTGCCCGCTCGCGGGTGCCAGACGCTCAGTTGACCTTCAACACAGACCCTCAGCTTGGCCCGGTCTCGAAGATCTCTTCCTTATGGGATCTATCGATCCAGGCGGCTGAGGACGACCTGGGCTGGCGGCCTTCGTTCACTATCGAGTCGATGGCCGACGACCTGATGACGACGGCGCGTGAGTACCCCCGCCGCTGAACGATTGGGCCGAGAGGGGGTATGGGCAGAGACGGGGCGACACGAGCGGGTGTGCCCCGCTCGTGT
>JADLFM010000092.1 GCA_020845495.1 Chloroflexota bacterium | reverse complement strand
CCTTGATCGGCGTAGTGGTGGTGATAGGATTGTCGGTCCAGTTCGTGGGCACGGTCCAACTCCAACGTGCGCTTCGCGATCCCTCGGTCAGGCTGTCGGTGATGGGTGACGGTCAGCTTCGGACAGGTGGAGGTGGTACATCCGTGCCCACGGCCGGCGTTCCGATGCTGACGATCGCCATGGTGAGCGCGTCATCCCCGCTCCCCACCATCATCGGCCTCTCGGACCCATCTCGTCAGCCTACTACCCCCCCCCCCCCCACACACACATGGTGCAAGCCCTGACGACAACATCTGCCCGAAGGCGATGCTTTCGGGAACGGTTGGCCAGCCCTTGACGTCCGCGGTGTGTCCTCCGTGATGCCGTACTGTGCCCCTCTGCGCGTACACCCGGCCCCGGCCTGCGCGACCGGTGGGGAGAGCGGCGATCGGCAGCCGGTCGGCGCAGACCGGCAGTGGGTAGCCATCGCGCATCGCTCCACCATCTCCGGACGTCCCTCGCACGGAACCTTGCTCCCTTTCCGGCCCGTCACTCCCACTCTCGCCCGTCGTTCACACCCGTGGGTGTGGGCGATTCGCACGTCACTCAGAGCCTGCCTGAGCCGCACGCCGTTCACGCGCGCAGGTGAGGGTGTGTCAGCCGCGCAGACGGCCGCGCTCACCTGGACACGCCGTTCACGCGCGCAGGTGAGGGTGTCTCGTCGCCTGGCATGCGATCTGCGCGACCGGCCGGGATATGCCCGCCTGGAACGTCCAGGGCTGGAAGCCCGGCCATAGCGCGTGCGAGGAACGCCGCGCCCCGTCGCAATCCATGACGGATGCAGCCTTCAGGTCGTTTCGAGCGGACGAATACACGCCAGGCCGCGCTCGTGCGATGATCCCTGACACGCTCGCCAGCAGCAGGTGATCAGCAACCCCCGAACAGGTCAGCAGGAACCCTCGCCATCAGCACGCCCGAATCGGCCACCATATACCTGTCGTATGCTCGTCGTCCGATGTGCCACCGAGCCCGGGCCGTCAGCGGCAGCTCGCTCTTGCCAGGGAGGACCCGCGGTTGAACAGCCACGCCGTCACCTTCGAGTTCCACGTCTCGCGTCAGGCGCGCGACCGCTTCCAGTTCGACGATACCCTGTTCACGCTCACCGGCAACGTCATCTTCGCGAACTTCCACGCCGCCCGGATCTTCGCCCAGAAGATGAACGACAAGCGGGATCTCCTCCACTTCCCCGAGCAGGCCGTCAAACCGGGCCAGATCAACGCGATGGGCCTGATCGACGAGATCCTGCACTACGTGGTCGGTGTCTATCGCGAGCAGGTCTCCCGCGACGTCGTGGGGCGGGCGCTCGGCTGGATCGAGGAGCGGGTTGGGCGCGAGGAGACGGACCGGGCGCTGCGCCGCTTCGCTGATAGCTTCCCGACCGTTGCGGTGTACCGCCGCCAGCTCGACCTGGATGCGTACCTTCAGGGCCAGAGCGAAAGCGTACCGAATCGCCAGATCGTGCTCGAAGAGCTCCTGTTGCTCTGGCTGGCAAACATGAACCCGGCCTTCGCGCCCTACATCGAACTGTTCGACGACAGCGACCTGCGGCGCGACACCACCTACCTGCGGCTCATCCGCGAGCTTCGAGCCTTCTTCGAGGCCCAGCCCAGGTACGGCCCCGAGCATCAGAACCTCGTCGATATGCTGCGTAGCCCGGCCATCGCCTCGCCGCACTCGCTCGAAGGCCAGTTGACCTACATCCTGGAGCGCTGGGGCTACCTGCTCGGCGAGGAGTTCCGCCGACGCTTCCTGTACCGGCTCCTGAGCAGCCTGGACGTCATCAAGGAAGAGCGCAAGCTCGTCTTCCTCGGCCCCGGTCCCGCCCAGGTGTACGAGTTCACCGGGCTGGAGGGGGAACCGGAGGCGTTCAGCCCCGAGCTTGGCTGGATGCCGAGTCTGGTGCTGATGGCCAAAAACACCTACGTCTGGATGGACCAGCTTTCCCGCCAGTACGGCCGCTCGATCGCCCGGCTGGACGAGATCCCCGAGGAGGAGTTGGACCGGCTGGCGCGCTGGGGCTTCACCGGCCTCTGGCTCATCGGGGTGTGGGAGCGCAGCCCGGCCTCGCAGCGCATCAAGCAATTGACCGGCAACCCCGAAGCGGTCCCCTCCGCCTACTCACTCTACGACTACGTCATCGCCAACGACCTGGGCGGTCCGGATGCGTACGAGCGTCTCAAGGAGCGGGCGTGGCGGCGCGGCATCCGGATGGCGAGCGACATGGTGCCGAACCACGTCGGCATCACGTCGAAGTGGATCTACGAGCACCCTGACTGGTTCATCGCGCTCGACTACAACCCCTACCCCTGGTACACCTACGGCGGCCCGGACCTCTCCCAGGATCCTGGCGTCGGCATCTTCATCGAAGATCATTACTACGACCGCACCGATGCCGCCGTCGCCTTCAAGCGTGTCGACCGCGGGACCGGGCGGGAGCAGTACATCTACCACGGCAATGACGGCACCAGCATGCCGTGGAACGACACCGCCCAGCTCAATTACCTGAACCCCGAGGTCCGCGAGGCGGTCATCCAGACCATCCTGCACGTGGCGCGGCAATTCCCGGTGATCCGCTTCGATGCCGCTATGACCCTCGCCAAGCGGCACTTTCAACGGCTCTGGTTCCCCGAGCCGGGCACCGGCGGGGCGATCCCGACACGCGCCGAGCACGGCCTGACCCGCGCGCAGCTCAACGACGTGATGCCCAAGGAGTTCTGGCGCGAGGTGGTCGACCGGGTCGCCGCTGAGGCGCCAGACACGCTGTTGCTGGCCGAGGCGTTCTGGCTGCTCGAGGGGTACTTCGTCCGCACGCTCGGCATGCACCGGGTCTACAACAGCGCATTCATGAACATGCTGCGCGACGAGGACAACGCCAAGTACCGGCAGGTGATGAAGAACACCCTGGAGTTCGATCCGGAGGTGCTACGCCGCTTCGTCAACTTCATGAACAACCCGGACGAGCGGACGGCCGTCGACCAGTTCGGCAAGGGTGACAAGTACTTCGGCGTCTGCACCCTGATGATCACCATGCCCGGCTTGCCAATGTTCGGGCACGGGCAGGTGGAAGGCTACGCTGAGAAGTACGGCATGGAGTACCGCCGGGCGTACCACGACGAATGGCCGGATCAGGGGCTCGTCGAACGGCACGAGCGCGAGGTCTTCCCGCTCATGCATCGCCGGCCGTTGTTCGCGGGCGTCGAGCACTTCCTGCTCTACGACTTCTTCAGCCCGGATGGCACCGTCAACGAGGACGTCTTCGCCTACTCGAACCGCCTTGGCGACCAGCGGGCGCTGGTGATCTACCACAACCGTTACGCGCAGGCACGCGGCTGGGTCCGCACGTCGGCAGCCTTCGCCCAGCGAACCGGCCAGGGCGATGAGAAGGTGATGGTGCAACGGACGCTGGTTGACGGTCTCGATCTGCACGGCGGCGATGACTGGTACTCGATCTTCCGGGATCAGGCGAGCGGGCTCGAATACGTGCGGAGCAATCGCCAGCTACGGGACGAGGGGCTGCTCGTCGAGTTGAACGCCTATCAGCGGCACATCTTCGTCGACTTCCGTCAGGTGCAAGACACGCCCCAGCAGCGCTACGCCGACCTCGCCCGCTACCTCGACGGCTGCGGCGTGCCGAGCATCGACGAGGCGTTGCGCGAGGTGCTGGTCCAGTCGGTGCGCCAGCCGTTCGAGGAGCTCGTGCAGGCATCCATGCTCCGGCGCCTGCTCGACGCCCGTCCGACTGCGAGCGGCACGGCGCCCGACACGCTGGCCGGCGGGGCAACTGGCAAGCAGGTCGGAACAGCGGCTGGTCAGGACACCGGGACGGCGCCCGTCGTGCATCTCGACCCCGCACTTATGGCCGACGTCGAGCAGCGGGTTCGGCGGCTGACCGAAGCGGCACAGCGGTTCACCGGTGGGAGCGGCTCGGCTGAGACCGTCGTGTCGGACACGATGACGTACCTGCGGGCGCTGCTCTCGATTCCGGCGGGCCCAGGCGAGCCGGACGGGAAGAGCGGCAGCGGCGCCAGTGGGAAGACTGGCAGCCGTGCCAGCGGGAACGCAGCCGGGAGCGCCGGTGGCGCCGACACGACCCATCTGGCTCCGCGGGCGGCGCGCCAGTACCTTGACGAGCGTACCGAGCGCTGGGCTGGACTGTTCGGCTGGGTGCTCGTGCGGGCGCTCGGCGGAGTCGTCGATCCGCAAGCGCCTGCCGGGCACAGCCGCACCTGGTTCGACGAGTGGCTGCTCGGCCGGACCCTCCAACATGCCTGCTCCGACCTTGGCCTTGACGAAGCGGCAGCGGTCATGGCGGCGAACGTCACACGGGTGCTTCTGGGCCATGCGCGTGCCTTCCTGCCCACCGCGCCCCGATCGCCCCGCGCGATCCTCGAAACGCTGCTGCGAGATGGCGACGTCGCCGGATTCCTCGCGGTGAACCGGTACCGGGATACCCTCTGGTACAGCAAGGAGCGCTACGAGGATCTCGTCGGCGCGCTGGAGGCGGCGGCGGTGGTAACCGTCTCGGCCGAGGGGCGGGCGGCGGGCGCCCGCGATCTTGCAGCCGTTCAGCAAATTGCCGGGCGACTGCGCGCGGCTGCCGAACCGTCTGGGTATCAGGTCGAAGCACTGCTTGCGCTGGTCTCGGATGGAACGGCCGGGCAAGGAGCCGCCAGTTCGAGAGTTGGGCATGCCCCCTCGACCGCTGGCGACGCATCGTCCCAGGCGGCACGCTCGCGCAAACGGTAGGCCGCGGCCCTCATCACCGACTCCCAACGTTGTTCGCACGCCGCCCCTGTGCACGTTGATGCACGGGGGCGGTGCTGTGGCATCTTTCGCCGATGAATCGCCTGGGGCACGCCACGCGCCGCGGCGGCCGTCCACCTCTCCCAACGGGCAAGGGAGGTTCGTTTTTCGCACGGAGGAGTGCTGACCAGTTCTCAACGGTCGGTGCTCAGTGGTCAGGCGCGAAACCTGCTAGCCTATCGTCTCCCGATCGCCGATGACTGGCCCCTGAACGCTCGTTCCAATCTCCTCACCATGTACCCCTCTCAACTCACCACAGCCTACTCCCTACTCGCCACTCGCCACTCGCCGCTCGCTGGAGGGTTCTCAATGTCCGGCACGATGCGCATCTCGATTGGACTGCCGCGCGACGCTACGGACGAGCATCTGATCTATGCCCGGCAGCTTGGCTGTGACGGCGTCGTGCTGGCGACGCCGAGCCGCCTGCCCGGCGACGAGTGCTGGGAGTACGAGGATCTCGCCCGCCTGCGCGAGTGGGTCGAGAGCTTCGGGCTGCGCATCGAGGCGCTCCAGAACGTGCCGCACGAGTTCTGGATGAAAGTCCGCCTGGGGGAGTCTGGGCGCGACGAGCAGATGGAGAACTACCTCCAGACGATCCGCAACATGGGGCGGGCCGGCATCCCCGTCCTCGGCCACAACTTCCGCCCGCACCCGCTCTATCGCACCGGCACGGCCGAGGGGCGCGGCGGCGCCATCATGACCACCTACGACCGTGCGGCGCTCCAAGATGAGTTGACGTTCGGGCGGGAGATCTCGGCCGACGAGATGTGGGCCAACTACGAGTACTTCGTCCGAGCGGCGGTACCGGTTGCCGAAGAGGCGGGTGTCCGGCTGGCGCTCCACCCCGACGACCCGAACGACGGCCCGATTGGCGGTGTGGCGCGGATCTTCTCCAGCTTCGAGGGCTTCGAGCGGGCGTCTCAACTGACCGACAGCCCGGCCTGGGGGCTGCTGTTCTGTATCGGCTGCTGGACCGAAATGGGCGGGACGGCCAATGTGCTGCGAGGCATCCGCCACTTTGGCTCACAGGGACGGATCGTCTACGTCCACTTCCGCGACATCATGGGCACGGCGAGCAGCTTTTCGGAGTGCTTCATCGGCTCCGGTGTCCTCGACGTAACGGCGGCGATGCGCACCCTCCACGGGGTCGGCTTCAGCGGCCCGATTATCGACGACCATGCCCCCCAGACGATCGGCGACGACGATCCCTGGCACCCTCGGGCGCGTGGTTACCAGACCGGCTACCTTCAGGGGCTGCTGCGCGCCGTCGTCGACCTGAGCGACGCTGCCGACACTCCCGCCCGCTAGCCCCAGCGAACCTCGTCTCGGCCCCGCCTTCTTTCACAGCGGGCCGGGTGTCGAGGTGGCCAAGTCGCGGCGCACATCGACTGCTCTTTTGGTGTCGTTTCGCGCATGCTACTGGCGTTGGCGTTGGCGTTGGCGTTGGCGTTGGCGTTGGCGTTGGCGTTGGCGTTGGCGTTGGCGTTGGCGTTGGCGGTGACCCGCTCGCGCGCCGGGTGGTTTTTCGCATTCGCATTCGTGCGCGTCGCACGACCTACGCTCGCCCTCGTTCGGCTGACGTAGGCTCCCACGCATTCTCTTCGCGGCGCTGAGTCGCGCGGTTCTACTGCTGCCCTGCCTGGGCCATCGCTCGCCACCGAGACCCCACCGAGACGGGGTCGCGTGTTTTGTTCTGTATTCATTTCGCAGTCTCAATGCGAATTCAACAGCACGAACACCGGATCCTCGATCGATCGAGCATGAGATAGGCCGTGCATTCTCGCTTTTCGTGTCGCGAGGATGCCGCCCGGCCTTCTTCGGATAAGGCCAAAGGCCGGGGACGAAGGAGGCTGGTTGTGCGCACTCTCTCGATACTCGCCGCCACGTTCGCCCTGGTGACCGGGCTGCTTGTTGTTCCCTCGACGACTGCCACGGCCGCGACGTTCACGCTCTCAGGCCGTGTCACCGACCAGACCGGCACCGTCAGCCTCGACAGTGTTTCGGGTTGCTAATAAGACGGAGTACGGCAAACGGTTCCACTTGATGCTGCTGCGGCAGGCAGCATGGAGCCCGCACGTCGGTGCGGCGTTCGGAGGCATGAAGCTATGCCAAGGTCTCGGGTACTTGCGCTCCTCTCGCTCCTTGCGGGAGTCATCGTGACACTCAGCGGGGATGTCTATTCGACATCCAGCCTTGCCCACGCCGCGCCCGCAGATCAGACGTGTTCACCCGCACCGAACTGGTCACCGGCCAACGTTTCAAACAATATTGGGGCGTCTTTTCAGCAGGAGTTGCACATCGCACCTGACGGCACTCAACATCTCGTCTGGATTGACGAGACCGACTTCGCCAATGGCGAGATCCTTCATGCCTTCCGTTCGCCGAACGGAGCTTGGACGCCTCCAATAAACCTCTCGAATACAAACACGCGGTCTGGACTGTCCGATCAAGGGACGGCTTTGGGCCCGGATGGCGGTCTTCACGTAGTTTGGGGAGAGGAAGATGGTCGCTGGAATGGTTACTATCGCTATCGCTCACCTTCGGGAGTGTGGAGCCCGGTTGAGAACGCGACGGCAGGATTGCCATCCGATTCGTTGGGTCATACTCCGGCCGTAGATGGGTCAGGGACCGTCCATATGCTCTTCCAGTGGAATTGGGCATCATCCACGTTCGGCTACATCCGGAAGGCTCCCGGCGGGTCTTGGTCGGCCCCAGAGTCGATCTGGAATGGCCTGGTTTGGAGCTCCTCTTTGGTTTCCGAATCGAATGGAACTCTGCACGCTCTGTGGTCCGAGGCGAAGAATCCAGCACCCGGACTCATACAGCCCGGCCATCGTCTGTACTATGCCACCAGACCACCGAATGGACCATGGAGTACGGCAGTAATCGTCAGGCAGCAGAACGACAAGAGCATCGCCCATCCGCGACTCGTCATGGACGGAAGTGGAGCGCTGCATGCGGCTTGGCAAGAGGATAATGTAGCGGGGGACTCACGTTTCATCGTCTATTCAACGCGTCCAACTGGGGGAGCCTGGGCGCCGGCCCAAGTGTTGGCGGCTGGATTGGCATTCGAGCCTTGGCTGGCAGTTGACGCGGCCGGGACACTTCATGGTACCTGGTTGGGAGAGACGAATGGCTCGCCTGCAATAGTCTATGCAGTCAAGTCTCAAGGTGGTTCCTGGACCGCACTTAGCACGACACCGTTCGTCGGCGTCGTGCGAACGCCAGCGCCGTCAATCACGATGCGTGGTGACGGCCGCGCTGTCATCGCATGGGGCGATCGCGGCTCGAGTTGTGCCGCAAATGACGTGTATGTCGGCGCGCCTAACCTTGCGCCAGGCGTTACAAAGCCCTCGGATCAGTCTAACGTTGAGGGAGACCAGATTTCGCTTCAGGTCGTTGCATCTGACCCGGATGGCAACACTACGCTGAGCTACAGTGCTCAGAGCCTTCCTGCTGGCCTGCAAATCAACAGTACGACGGGCTTGATCTCCGGTACAATCGCGAGCGGCGCTGCTACGGGAAGCCCGTACACCGTGACCGTGACAGCCACGGATGAGTATAACCCTGTCTCGGTTTCATTTTCCTGGACGGTGAATCGCCCACGGTACGTCCTAACCGTTACGAAGGCCGGGAACGGGGTCGGTACAGTCAGCAGCCTGCCACCGGGGATCGACTGCGGCAGTGATTGCAGCGATGCCTATGACGGTGGTTCCCAGGTAACGCTTACGGCGAGCCCGAACAGTGACTCGACGTTCACGGGCTGGAGCGGCGACTGCTCAGGCATGAGCACATGCGCCGTATCAATGGATCGCGCCAGGTCGGTAACGGCGAGTTTCGGGGTGGCCAACCGCCCGCCGGTGGCAAACTCGGGTTCCGATCAGACGGTCGATGAGGGAGCGAGCGCCACTCTAGACGCAAGCGGCTCAACAGATCCCGACGGTGACTCGCTCAGCTATGTCTGGACTATCGTGAACAGCAGCGGCCCGACGATATCACTGTCAGCTACGAACCTGGCCAGGCCGACCTTCACGACTGCCGATAACGGTAGCTACACGATGCGGGTAACGGTGACAGATAGCACTGACAGTTCGGCCAGTGATGATGTCGTCGTCACCGTTCGCAACGTCGCCCCAACCGCGACCTTCGTGGCCCCGTCTACCGTCGCCGGCGGCAGCAACTTCACTCTGGCTCTGAACGGACCGTCTGATCCTTCCCCAGCGGATACAGCGGCCGGCTTCGCGTACAGCTTCAACTGCGGCGCAGGTTATGGCCCAGTAGGCTCCGCAAGCAGCGCTACATGTGTAGCTCCAGCATCCGGCCCTTTGACGGTGAAGGGGAAGATCGCTGACAAGGACGGTGGGACGACCGAGTACACCGCCAGCGTGACAGTTGACACCCCGGCGGCCGATACGACGCCGCCGACCACGACCGCGATGCCGAGCGGGACGAATGGCAACAACGGCTGGTTCCGGAGCGCCGTGACCGTGGCCCTGAGCGCCACGGACAATCCCGGCGGCTCCGGGGTCAAGGATCTCACCTACTGCGCGACCGGCGCACAGAAGATCGCCTGTAAGACCGTCGCTGGGGCCACCGCCTCGCTGTCGATCGCGGCCAACGGCTCGACCACTATCACCTTCCACGCGCGGGACAACGCCGGGAACGTCGAGGCGGACAAGACGCTCGTCCTCACCATTGACAAGGCCCGCGCCACCTGCTTGCTCACCGATTCAGGCTCCACGCCCGATGGCAAGGGGTGGGTGGAGTTCACCACCCAGGATACCGTGAGCGGTCTGGCGAGCGTGCTGCTCAGCCCCAAGTCGTACAACATGACGCTGACCGTGCCAAACTTCCAGCCCGGCACGACCGATCCGGTCGTCGTGCGCTTCACCGAGGTCGATCCCACGAAATCGGCGCTGTGGGAGTTCTCGGCCACCGACGTGGCGGGCAACGTGCTGAACTGCGATCCGGTGCTGATCCCGGTCGTACCGACGACGGGACAGCCCATGGTCATGACCGTTCCCGTGACCGAAGCGGACAAGATCGTCAGGTTCACCAACGGAACGCCGGGGCTGACGAGCGTGACCGTCAAGGTCAGGGGCCGAACCTTCCGCGCCGATCGCCTGAAGCCGGGGGAGGTACGCTCCTGGAACATCCCGGACCGGGTGCAGCCCGGCGACTATACGCTCGAGATCACGGCGACAGGCAGCCCGGGCGCCAGCGCCCGCATCCTCATCAGCGAATGACCCGCTCGTAACGCCTTGCACTAGCAGGCAGGGCAAGCTTCGCCCTCCTGCTGACGCCAACCCCGAGCGCCCTGGTCACACTCGTGACCGG
This sequence comes from Chloroflexota bacterium, assembly GCA_020845495.1. The sequence goes on along the minus strand of JADLFM010000092.1, from coordinate 29,511 downwards.
GGCGTTCGCGTGCATGCTGGGAGACGTACGGGCCGTGCGCTCCGTCAGTCTGATTGGGAGTGATGTGCACTTTCCGCGACTTGTCACTTCCTATAGTCGCAAGAGCGTTGTCCACTGAAGAAGGTGCACCAGGGACGAGCGCACCGACAGGAGCAGACATGGTGAGAGGGATGCATGCTCGCGAGAAGGGGCGGGCATGCTGAGTCAGAGGCAGCAGAGGCAGAGCTTCACCGAGACAGGTAACACACGAAACGAGACCGGCGGCCAGCGTGGGCGGCACTGGCTGTGCTCGGCTGGCGCCCTGGCCGCCAGTGTCCCGGCGTTGGCTCTCGTCTGGTCCGTGCTCGCCGAGCAGTTTGGCAGAGAAAGCACGCTCACTGCTGGACTCGTCCTGGCGCTGCTCCTCACGACAGTTCTTGTCACCTGGCGAAGCGCGATGCGCGGTCTGCACGCGCGAGCGCTACTGTCCGACCGGCTCGCCGGCCATGTCGACGCGCTCGAGCGGGATCTCGTGGAGCGGGCGCGTGTCGACGAGGAAGCTCGCCTCGCCCTCGAACGCGAGATCGCCGAACGTCGTCAGGCCGAAGCAGCCCTTCGTGCGAGCGCAGCCGAAGCCCGAAAACTGGCGCACGTGGCCAGCCGCACCGATAACGCCGTGGTCATCGCCGACGCTCGCGGCTATATCGAGTGGGTCAACGAGAGCTTCACCCGCATCACCGGGTACAGCCTGGACGACGTGCGCGGGAAGCGGCCAGGCGCCGTCTTGCAGGGGCCGGGCACCGACCCGGCCGCTGTGCACTTCATGCGAGAGCGGTTGCGCTCGGGGCAGGCGTTCACCACCGAGATCTGCAATTACGCCCGCGACGGCCGGACCTACTGGGTTGCTCTCGAAGTGCAACCCGTTCGCGACGAGGCTGGCCAGGTCGTGAACTTTATCGGGATCCAGCGCGAGACCACCGCCGAGCGCGCCGTTGGCGAGCAACTGTACCAGCGTGCCTTCCACGATCCATTGACCGGCCTCCCGAACCGCGCCCTGTTCATGGACCGAGCCACCCAGGTACTCAAGCGGCTGGAGCGCAATCCACTCCACCGCTTCGCCATCCTCCTGCTCGATCTCGACCGCTTCAAACTCGTGAACGATACCCTCGGCCACCTCGCCGGCGATGACCTGCTCGTCCAGATTGCGCGGCGGCTCGAAGCCGGCGTTCGCCCCGTCGACACCGTCGCTCGGCTCGGCGGCGATGAGTTCGTCATCCTGCTCGACGACCTCGACGAGGCCGAACTCGCCGAGCAGATTGCGGAACGGCTGCTCGTCGATTTGCGTCAACCGTTCGACCTTGACGGTCACGAGGCGTTGATGAGCGCCAGCATCGGTATCGCCGTTGGGGATCGCCGTTACGAGTGTCCGGAAGACGTCCTGCGCGACGCCGATATGGCGACCTATCATGCCAAGGCTCGCGGCAAGTCACGCTACGCCGTGTTCGATGCGGTGATGCACGCCCGGAACGTGCAGACCCACCAGCTCGAGCTTGATCTTCGGCGCGCTGTGGAGCACGGCGAGCTGTTCCCGGAGTATCAGCCCATCGTCGAGTTGCAGGCTGGTACGGTCGTCGGTGTCGAGGCGCTGCTGCGCTGGCGGCATCCGACCCGCGGCGTGCTCGGCCCCAGCGAGTTTATCCCGATTGCCAATGAGACCGGGGCGATCGTCGCCATCGGCGAGTGGCTACTACGGACTGTTTGTACCCAATGGAGTGCGTGGAAAGCGGGCGGGTTGTCTGTGCCGCGCCTTGCCGTCAACCTCTCGGCGCGCCAGTTCCGCCAGCCGGACCTGAGCGCAACGCTGCGGGCGATCCTCGCCGAGACCGGTGTCGATCCCGCTGCACTCGAGGTGGAGTTGACCGAGGCCACCGTCCTCGAAGATGGTGACGAGACGATTGCCCGCTTGACCGAGCTCCGCGATATCGGCATCCGCATCTCGATCGACGACTTCGGAACCGGCTACTCGTCGCTCACGTACCTCCGCCAACTGCCCGTCGATGCGCTCAAGATCGACCGAGCCTTCGTGCGAGGCGTCGCTCAGAACCGTGAGGACCGAGCCATCGTCGCGACGCTGATTGCGCTAGGGCGCAGCCTCCAGCTACGGGTAGTGGCGGAAGGTGTCGAGACGCGCGAGCAGTTGCTGGTGCTGCGCGATCAAGGGTGCCACGCGATTCAGGGGAATGTCTTCAGCCGGCCGCTTGCGGCAGCAGATGTCGAGCGGATCGCGCGGGCCGGGCGACGGCTGGCGCTGCCGCTCGCCGCGAGTGCGTAGCGCGAGTACGCCGCGCCCTTCGCTGTGCGTTGGATCAGGCCGTTCCGGTGCCGGCGATTGGTACGGCTCGCCACATACCCGATTCCAGCGTGTGTTGGGAGCCAATTCTGGCAGGGTAGCTGCGCACCACCACCAGATTGAGGGGGTCACGGCCGCGGAAGTGAATCACCCGTACCGACCGACGATGGCCCCGACTTGCGCGGCATGGGTGGGAGCCCGCCCGCGTTGCCCGTGGTACAATCCGCGAAACGCCGAGGGACAGAGCCATCATTCCCGATAACCCAAACTGGCATCGCTCGAAGGGGTGGTGTCCGTATTACCGCGAGCGCTGGGCGATCGGCCACGAGTCAGATGGTCAGGGTGGGCGTTTGCTGTATCAGATCATCTGCCTCCAGGGCACTCCCCCGGAGACGGAGGCCGAGCAGGCGCAGTGCATGAAGGCTCGTTCGGCCTGCTGGCGGTGTGAGTCTTCGCGCAAGTCGTCTCGTAGAAAGGCCGCCGCGGGCACCGGCGCCTGAGGCATCGCTCCTGCGTCGGCCCCATCGAGCGGATGGCGTGGGGCGCATGCGCCGCCTGTGCCGACACGTCGGTCCACGCTGGAGCCGGCTCGATTCAGGTGCGCGGCTCTTGTGGTCCGATCAGCTTCCCCATGCGGACCCAGGCCAGGGTATTCCAGAGCAGCGGTCCGTGCCCGAGTGGCACGCCGGCCCCGCCGCCGCCCGCCCAGGCCGGCACGCGAGGCCCGCTCAGCACGAAACGGTTGCGCTCGCCGGGCGGAGCGACGATCGCATCTTCGGGTGTGACGACGACGTCCTCGGCATCCGCAAGCGTCAGCAATTGGACGCCGAGCGACCGTAAGCGGGTGGCCTGGCGGTCGATGCGGGCGCGATGTTCCCGGCTGCGCCCTCGTTCCAGAAGCTCCCGAATACCCTCGCCCTGAGGCAGCAGTGCCCCGAAGCCGAGGCTGTCCAGCAGATCCCCCTCCGGGCCGAGGTCAGTGCCGTACAGCGGCGCGCTCAGTGTCACCAGGGAGGCGAGGCGGCCCTGCCAGCGCTCTGGCTCGCCGAATAGCAGGGCCGACGTGGCGTCGAACAGGGCCACACCCCCCAGGCTGTAGCCGACCGTGTGGTAGCGGGTGTCGTCCGGCAGACGATCTCGGTACCAGCGCAGGCTTCGCCCGACCTGAGACGTGACGTCGGCGAGGGAGAGATCACAGTGGGCTGACTCGTACGGAGCCGGGCGCCAACCGTCACCCTCGGCCACCGAGTTGTAGCTGATCTCCAGAAAGTCGCCAGATGCGTAGCCGAGCGTGCTGGTGAGGTAGCGGAGGAACCCGCCAAAGCGGTCGAGCGCTTCACCGGTCCGGCTCATCATGCCGGTCGCCACGGCGATCTTATTGCGCCCACGTGTGTCGATCTGGCGCCCGCCGTTCCAATCCTCGACGAGACTCCCCGCGAAGCCGCTCCCGGTCATCCAGGTTCCTCTCCCTCCGCTGATTATAGGAATGTCGGGCAAAAAGTAGGGTCACATCCGGCCCCTGGCGTGGTCTGGGTGGCCAGATCTGGCGAGCGCGCCGGCCCGTAGTGTGCGGCCGTTAGCTGGCTCCCGGCCCGGGGCTGGCTCCCGCTACGGACCGGCTCCTGCTACGGACCGGCTCTGGTACTGGCGACCCGTGGCGGTCGGCTGCTTTGGACCGCTGACTATCTCTGGCCAACGAGGGTGCGAATGGCCGAGCGGAGGGGGCTGGGGCGGAGGGCGTCGCGGGCGGCATGGGGTGGCGACGAGAGGGCAGCCCAGCCGAGCGCGCGCACCGCATCACCCCGCCGACCTTGCTCGGCGGCTCGCTGCGCGCCCATCGACAGTTCCCACTCATACCTGCCAAGCAGTTTGAACAACTCGCGCGCCAGGAGCCGGGGGGGCGCCCGACGCGGGCCGGCCCGGCGTGCGTTCGTGAAGAACGCCTGTAGGGTGCCGCGCAGCCGAATCAGACGAATGGCGTCGTCCTCACCCGCCGCCCGCTGACGGAACTCGACGCTCGGGACGGATATGAAGCTGACCGAAAGGCGTGTTGCGAGCCGTAACTGCCAGTCCCAGTCCTCGGCTGATGGCAGGCTGGGGTCGAAGTAGCCGACGGTATCGCGGACGGATGTGCGAGCGACGGTCCCACCGATTTGCGGATGGTAGGTGAAGAACGCGGCGACAGCATCGCCATCAGCCGGCTGCGTGCCTGGCATCAGGTAGTACGGGTGACCGGCTGCATCGATCAGGAGTGCCTGACCGAAGACCGCGTCGAGGTCCGGGCGGCTGGCGAGCAGCCGCAGGTGCGGCCGAAGATGCTCGGGTAACCAACGATCGTCGTCGTCGAGGAATGCGATGAAGTCACCGGTGGCCGCCTGAAGTCCAGCGTTGCGCGCCCGGCTGGCGCTCGCCCCTTCGACGCGCAGGTAGCGTGCTCCGAATGCCGCCGCCACAGCCTCGATCGAGTCGGGAGTGGCGAGGGATGCGTGCTGAGTCGGATGTGATGCGTGAAGTGCGGTGAGGGGTGAGTCAGGGGCGGTGAGTGGCGAGGGGTGTGCAGGGAGCGTGGGAATGGACGCAGGGCATGGAGGAGAGGAAGCGCTGGGCGGTGCGGCCGGAGTTCGGCACGCGGAGCCGGGAAGGACGGAGGGAGTGAGCTCGGGCGGCGCGCCGTTGTCGGCCACGAGGATCTCGATGTCGACGGCCGGTTCTGCGTCCTGCCGTGCTTCGAGGGTCCGGATGCTTGCGAGCGCCTCAGCCAACAACTCCGGCCGATTGCAGGTTGGCACGATCGCCGAGACTCTGACTGGGCAACTCATGCGCCGATTCGAGCGGCCGTGCGAACAGCGTTCGCGTTGACCGGCGTTCGACGCGCCGCCAGGCCCGGTGTCGCCAGAGGGCGTACCGCCGGAACTGGTGTCGCCAGAGGGCGTACCGCCAGAACAGGCGCCGTCGCTCCACCCGCGTTTGCCATGTACACTCCGTTGAGGCGGCTATCCGAGCAGCCATTCGAACGGGCCGAGCATAGCGGTTGCGCGCGACCAGGTGCACGTGACGTCTGGACGGCCAGACCGTGACCGGACCTGCAACTGACGGCCCAGGAGGTCAGTTGGCGCGCTCCGTTGCACCGCCGGCGTCGCGGTCCGGTCAGGACGCCTGCCGCTCCAGCCAGTCGCGTCGCGCCTCGCGTACGCCGATGAGGCTGAGAAGGGCCGTGCGAAGCGGGCTTGACCGGGTGAGGTCGCGGGCGGCGTGCAGCGGCGACGAGGCGACCGCCCAGCGGGCCGCTCGCCACGCGGCGTCAGTCTGCCCCTGGTAGGCGGCGTGCGCAGCGCTCAGGGAGAACTCGGATTCGTAGCGCCCGAGTTGCCGGATGGCCTCGCGGGCGATGCGCATCGACGGAGGCCGTCGTTGCCCGGCCCGCGCGGCGTTCCGAGCCAGCACCCGCAGTTGGTAGCCGAGCCGCTGCCACTTCAGCGCGTCGGCGGTTCCAGCCTCGCGCTGACGAAAGAGCAGGCAGGGCACGGGAACGAAACCGACCGGGTGTCTGAGCGCCAGTCGAAGCTGCCAGTCCCAGTCCTGCGAGCCGAGCAACGAAGGATCGAACAGGCCGACACTGTCGCGGACGGACGTGCGCGCGACGGTCGTGCCGATTTGCGGGTGGTACTCGAGGAGGAATGCGGCGAACAGGTCGCCATTCGTGGGCAGGCTCGCCGGCATCAGGCCGTACGGGCGGCGTGCGGTGTCGGTAAGGAGTGCCTGCCCCACGACGGCCCGCATCTCAGGGTGGGTGGCAAGCAGCCGCAGGTGGGGCCGGAGGTGGTCCGCAAGCCAGAGGTCGTCGTCGTCGAGGAACGCTATGAAGTCACCGGTGGCCGCCCGAAGCCCGGCGTTGCGCGCCCGGCTGGCGCCAGCCCCCTCGACCCGCAGGTAGCGCGCCCCGAACGCCCGTGCCACGGCCTCAGTTGACCCCTGAGTAGCAGGGCGCAGCGTGCCATTGTCGGCGACGAGGATCTCGAGCGCGACGGCCGGCTCGACATCCTGCCGTGCTTCGAGGGCCCGGATGCTCGCGAGCGCCTCAGCCAACAACTCCGGCCGATTGCAGGTTGGCACGATGGCCGAGACCCGAAGTGGTCCGCTCAGCGTCCTACTCCCCACTCGCCTCTTACCACTCGTCAGACCCACTCTTCCCAGCGGTCGAACTTGCCAGCAAGCGCGGCGTCAAAGATGCGCGCGTCGTCCCAGCGGGTCACGAAGGTACGTGGGACCGTGCCGGGCGAGCGGCGCGCCTCGGATTGGGCGTAGATGAGCTCGTAGCCGGCGGCATGAGCGGCAACCCCCGCCGTGCTCGGCCAGTTGCCCGACTGACCGAGCGGGATGGCGAAGCTCGCCGGCGTGATCCCCAGGCGAGCGGCGATGGTCTCCCGAGAGCGTCCCAATTCGTCCTGAGCCTGCATCTCGGAGATCAGCGCGAAGTTCGGGTGGCTGACCGAGTGGCTACCGATTGTCGCGCCCAGCGCCGCCGCTCGCTCGACGTCCCGCCAGCCGAGCAGGATGCCATCGCCCCAGGTGTGCCGACCCTCGGCCCAGTCCGAGACCACGAACAGGGTCCAGGGAATGCCGTACTCGGCGAAGAGTGGCGCGCCGTTCGTCAGGACGCTCGCCAACCCGTCGTCGAAGGTGAGCGCCAGATCGTGTGGCCCGCCGCCGGTTCGCGCGATCTCCTCGGCGGGCACAAAGCGGCAGCCGGAGGCGAACGCACGCTCGATCTGGGCACGGAGTCGACGCGGCGCCACGTCGTTGACGCCCCAGAGCGGAGTCCCAACCGAGTGGTAGCAGAGGATCCGGCCACCCGAGCGCGGACGCGGGCGCCCGGCCCGAGCGATGACGTGTCGCTCGCAGCACATCCGGGCGGCCGCAAGCGTGCTGCGCCGTAGACCAGCCTGCCGGAGAACGGCCTTCGCTGCCGCCGTCAGCGGCATGCTGCGCCCCCGCTCCGCCGTTCCAACTGATAGCGCATCGTTGTTCGAAGCTCGTCGTTACCCAAGTACCCGCCGTAGCTCGCCGACGACCTCGTCTTGTTCGGCCTCGGTCATGCCGACGTAGAGCGGCAACAGGAGCGTCTCAGCCGCTGCGCGTTCCGTCACCGGCAACGATAGGTCCGGGCTTAGCTGCCGATAGCATGGCTCAAGGTGTGCTGCCATGACGCCGCGCCGAGTGGCGATGCCGCGCTCGGCCAGGTGCGCCATGACGACAGCGCGCGGCACGTCGGTGTGGAGCCAGATGCAGTACGACTGGTAGGTGTGCGGGCGGCCGGCCGGCTCATACGGCACCGTCAGACGGTCGTCGCTGCCCAGCAGCCGAGAGTAGCGCTCGGCCAGCCGCCGGCGCTCGGTCAGGATCGCATCGAGCTTGCGGAGCTGCACGACGCCGATGGCTGCCTGGACGTCCGTCATCCGGTAGTTCCAGCCAACCTCGCGATACTCCTCGATCGCCGTCGTGCCGGACGCATGCCGGTCGAATGCCGAGGTCGAGACACCGTGCGAGCGGAGGGAGCGCAAACGCGTCGCAGCCGCGTCGTCGTCGGTCGTGACCGCGCCGCCTTCGCCGGTCGTGATACTCTTGCGCGGATGGAAGCTAAAGCAGGTGAAATCGCCGATCGTGCCGACCCGCGCTCCGTCGACCGTTGCACCCAGCGACGGCGCGGCGTCTTCGACAACGGCTAGCCCATGGCGTCGCGCGATGGCCCGCACGGCCGGCAGATCGGCCGCTAGCCCGATCTGGTCGACAGGCACGATCGCCCTGGTGCGCGGCGTGATGGCCGCCTCGACAAGCGCCACATCGACGTTGTAGGTGCGCGCGTCGATGTCCACGAAGACCGGCCGCGCGCCGGCATGGACAATCGCGTTAGCAGTGGCGATGAATGAGAACGAGGGGCAGATGACCTCGTCGCCCGGGCCGACGCCGGCCGCGACGAGCGCCAGGTGCAGCGCCGTGGTGCAGTTCGACGTGACGACGACATGGCGGGCGCCGGTGTACTCGGCGAGAGCCGACTCGAAGGCCCGGACGCAGCGTCCCTCCGTCAGCCAGCCGGAGCGGACCACCTCGGCAGCGGCAGCGGCCTCCTCCTCGCCAGTGCAGGGGCGAGTGATGGGAATGCGGACAGGCTGAGCGGCTGTGATGGCCATGCGCTTCTCACTTCCTGGGGGTGGCGACCGGCGGTCATCCCGCTCGGTGACGTGTGCCGGGTATGGTGGATAGCATGGGAGTACGGAGCGGGGCACGCGGCCTGGGGCCAGACAACTGGCCCGGGCCGGCTCATGGGATGAGGGCTGGCTCGTGGCTTCGTACTGACTCACGCTGGCTGCTAGCTGATGCCAGCAGGTCGTCGTGCCAGCGGACCAGGGCGTTCAATCCCTCTGACAGCGGCGTCGTAGCGACGAAGCCGATGGCATCACGGGCGTGTTCGACACCGGCCTGCCGCCGCGCGACCGGATTGACCTTGCGCGGCGCTTCGTAGAGCGGCTCGAGGTCCGGGTGCCCGGCAGCGGCGCAGAGGAGCACGCACAACTGCCGCAGGCTCGTCTCGACGCCGGTCCCGACGTTGAGCGCCACGTCCGTGGCGCCGGATGCCGCCGCGAGCAGGTAGGCCCGTGCCACGTCCTCGACGTAGACGAAGTCCATCGTCTGGAGACCGTCACCAAAGATGATGGGCCGCTCCCCGCGCGACAGCCGCTCCAGCCAGCGGATCATCACCTCGGTGTACGCTCCGAACACGTCCATGCGTGGCCCGTACACGTTGAACGGGCGCAGCGCGACGTACCGCAGGCCATGCATCTCGGCGTAGGATCGCAGCATCTGCTCGTTGGCGATCTTGGCGGCGCCATACAGGGTGCGATTGTTGAAGGGGTGGTCCTCATCCATCGGCAGGTAGCTGGCCTCGCCGTAGACCGATGCACTCGAGGCCGCCAACACCTTCTTCACGCCGTGGCGAACGGCTGCCTCCAGCACGTGCTGGGTGCCGTTGATCATCACCTCGATTGCACGGATCGGCTCCTCAGCGGACTGGGTGATCCGTAGCGCAGCCTGGTGGAACACGAGATCGCAGCCGGCCATGAGACCGTTCACCAGCGCAGCGTCGCGGATGTCTCCCTCGACGACGTGAACACGTCCGGTCATGATGGCCCGGGCGAGGTTCTCGTGACGGCCGCGGACGAAATCGTCGACGACGACGATGCGCTCGGCTCCAGCCGCGAGCGCCTGATCCACGATGTAGGAGCCGATGAAGCCGGCCCCACCGGTCACGAAGACCCGTGCCCCCCGTAGCTCAATCCCCATTGCCCGCTCCAAGTCCATCAGTTCAATTGGTAGCAGCCCGAGCCAGAGTTCGCGTCGGCACGACCGTCGGCGATGCTTGCATCATCCGTACCCTACAATCGCCGCCCAACCGAGCCGGATCGAGCCCAGAGCAGGCCGGGCACGGTGAGCCGCTGACCCGCTCACTCAATCCAACGTGAAGAACGTCAACGTTGGCGTTGTTGGGACGTTGCGCTCGAGTTCCCGGCCGGTTCGCCCCCAACCCACGGTCGACCGCCGTGTGGCCCATCTGGCCGAGCGCTGCCTCTGGGGGCCGACATCCAGCTCCATGCGAGCTTACGCCGGACGGGGGCGCGGACCGACCACGCGCGCCGGCGTGCCGACGACGAGGACGCCCGGCGGTACGTCGCGCGTCACGACCGCCCCAGCGCCGACCAGCGCGCCGGCCCCGATGCGCACGCCGCAGACGATGGTCGCGTTCGCGCAGATGCTTGCGCCCGCTTCGACCACGGTCGGCACGATCTCCCAATCCCCGGTGCTTTCGCCGCCGAGCAAGCGTCCACTCGCATCCGTGGCGGCCGGGTAGCGATCGTTCGTGAAGCAGACGTGCGGCCCGATGAAGGCTCCATCGCCGATGGTGACGCCGCTCGGGATGAACGCGAACGCCTCGACCTTCACGGCGCGCCCGAGCGTCGTCCCGCGCTGTATCTCGACGAACGACGCGATCTTGCACTCATCGCCGATCGAGCAACCGTACAGGTTGACGAGCTCCGGGTGATAGATCTGGACGTTGTGTCCCAGCTTGACATCCGGTGCGATCGGGATGGTACACCTCGTCCGCGTTGTCTCGTTATCGCGAGGGTACCAACGATCGCCGCAACCGTCAAGTGCCATCGCCGTGCGCGGATCGTCTGGAGGCCGTGCGTATACCGGCCGGCACTCTCAGCATCGAGTCGCCGTTACAGCCGATGAGGCGGCTGAGATGTGGCCGGCTCAGGTGAGGCGGAGAGCGCCTCTGCGCGGCTGAACGCGGCCGGTTACCGGTTCTGTACCGAGGTCGGCAGACGTCGAGTACCCAGCAGCGCTATGGTGACTGTGGACGACGGCCGTGGATGAACCGCCCTGCCCACGGTATGAGAGGATTCCGTTGTGGTACTGAGGCCCCAGACGCTGCCGCGATTGAATGTCGACGACGTGCTCGCCGGTGGGTCTCCGCCGGTCATCGGCGTAGGCGTGGTCGGGTATGGGTACTGGGGGCCGAATCTGGTCCGCAACTTCGCCTTGACCCCGGGTGCCCGCGTCGTGGCCGTGAGTGACCTCAACCCGGCGCGGCTCGCCGAAGTCCAGACGTTGTACGCCGGCGTCCGGGTGACGACCAGCTTCGAAGATCTGCTGAACGATCCGGCCATCGACGCGCTCGTGATCGCCACGCCGGTCGGGACGCACGCCCGTCTGGGGATGGCTGCGCTCGCGGCTGGCAAGCACGTCCTGATCGAGAAGCCGCTGGCATCGACCTACGCTGAGGCCGCCGCCCTTGTCGACGAGGCGGAGCGCCGCGATCTGACCCTGATGGTCGATCACACCTTCGTGTACAGCGGTGCGGTCCAGCGGATGCACGACCTGGTGCAAGAGGGGCAGCTTGGCCGCTTGCACTACTTCGATTCGACCCGGATCAACCTGGGTCTGTTCCAGCAAGATGTGGATGTCCTGTGGGATCTGGCCGTGCACGACCTCTCGATCATGGATTACGTCCTTGGCGCATACCCGACAGCCGTTGCCGCGACCGGAGCAGCCCACGTCGCCGGCCGGCCGGCGAACGTCGCCTATCTGACGTGCTTCTTCGAGGACAACCTGATCGCGCACATCAACGTGAACTGGTTGGCACCGGTCAAGGTCCGCCGGACGCTGCTGGGCGGCGACCGGCGGATGATCGTCTACGATGACCTCGAACCGAGTGAGAAGGTCAAGGTGTACGACCGTGGCATCACCCTCGGCAACGGACCAGCCGGGCCGGACGGCCCGTTCGAGTTGCTGGTCGGCTACCGCTCGGGGGATATGTGGGCGCCCAAGGTCAGTCTCACCGAGGCGCTGAGCGTCGAGGCGCGGCACTTCGTCGAGTGTATCCGCACGACTGCCCGCCCCATCACCGATGGCCGCGCCGGTCTACGGATCGTCCGCATCCTGGAGGCGGCCACAGCATCGCTGAAGCAGGCCGGCTGCCCGATCTCACTCGAACGCCTATAAGCTGGGATGCGGGTCACGTCGACCTGCGACCGGCCATCGACCGCGGTCGCCGACGATTCGGGTCTGCGCGTGGCCGAGCGCTCAGGTTGTCGAGCGGCTCGGTCCGCGCCCAGCGGCCAGCCGGCCCGCTCCGCGCCCGCCTGTACCTTGGGGTGACCGGTATCACGGTGGCAGACCGAACGGCGTGGGCGGCGCGATCGTCGGCGGGGGTGGCGGCGGCTCGTACGGCGGAATGACCGGCGCCGGTGGCGGTGCTACCGGCGCGACCGGGTTGATGGCCGGCGGTGGCGGCGCCACGTTCGTCCCGGATTCGATGGTTGGGGGCGGCGGCGCCGGGTTCGGTAGTTGCGGCGCTGGCGGCCCAATGGGGCTCTGCGGGATCGGGGCCAGGTTCGGCGGGTTGTTGGTCTGGTTCGGTTCCGGGATTGGCGGCGGGTTCGGTTCGGCTGGCGGGGGCTCGTTGAAGCTCGGGATCTCGGGCACGAGTTGCGGCAATTCCGGGAGCGGCGTCGGGGCTGGCTGCTCGATCTGCTCTTCGGGTGGAGTCGCTTCGACGCTCGGCGTTGGAAAGATGGCGGGCGCAAGATTCGTCAGCGGCGTTGGCGTCGGCCCGGGGATCACAGATACGACCACGCTGGCTGTCGTGGTCTTGCCCGATGTGTCGTACACCATGAGGAGGACGGTATAGTCGCCGAGCAACAGCGTGGTCGTGTCCCAGAGCCCCAGCGCCCCGCCATCGACGGGCTGGTCGCCAGGCGGTCCAATCGGTCGGAAGACCGACGGGGATGCGCCGCTCCCGTAGTAGAGCCGGTAAAAGGAGAAGGTCGATGGATCGCCGGTCGTGGCGACACCGCGGATCTCGACCTTGCCGCTGACCTGCGCGCCGGGTGCGGGACTGTCGATGCGGGCACCATCGTCGGCCAGGGCTGACGAAGCCGGAGCCTGCACCACGCTAGCGATGAGGGCGAGCATCAGACCGAGCAGAGCAGGCCAGCGGAGGCTCTTCACACTCGCGAGTGTACCACGGGCTCTCTCGACGGCGGGTGGCTCACGGCCAGACCCAGCGAGCGGCCGAACGGGTGGTGCACCCGAGTCGGCGGCCTGTCTGAACCGACGACGCGCCCGCAGTCGGCCGCGGCGTCAACTCCCGAGCGGCCCGGTTGTGCGGTGCGCTTGAACGGTCGGAGGGGCAGTCTGGCGGCGACATGGCGAGCATAGAGTGAGCGGGCGCAAATCAGGCGGGCGCCGCCTGCCGCCGCCAGAAGGCGAGGACCACTGAGGCGAGCCCGAGCCCCACGAGTACCACGAGTCCGGCCTCTGGGCCGAACGAGCCGCCGGTGACGAGGTCGGGGCCGTGGACATCGGCAACGAGCAGGCCCGCGGAGCTCAGGCCGCTGACCGGAAAACCGAAGATCGGTCCTTCGCTGTAGTTCCAGCTCAGGTGGAACGCCATCGGCAGCCAGAGCCGGCGCGTCACGAGATACGCCTGTGCGAGTACGAGCCCTGCGCAGAACAGCCCGATGAGCGCGGTCAGCCCAAAGCCGGGATTTGAGGCGTGCAGGAGTGCGAACAACACCGACGAGCCAACCACACCGGCCCACCGTCCATACCCACGCTCCAACACCTGAAGCAGCCATCCCCGTGCCAGAACTTCCTCGGAGAAGGCGACGAAGACGAAAGTCGCCAGCGCGGTGATGAGCCCGCCAGGGCCAATCGTGCCCGGGCGGACGTCCGCCCAGCCGGCCGCGAGCAGGAGCAACAGGATCGTCCCGAACATCACGGGTCCGAGTGCCAGCCCGAGCAGGCTGTCGTGGAACCAGTGACCCTGCCTGTGTAGCCCGAGATCGAACAGCCTCGGGCCGCCGAAAAAGCGCCGCATCACGTTGACAGACAGCACAGTGCCGAAAGCCGTTGCAGCGGTCACGAGCAGTGCGAACGGGCGAGTCGGGAGGGTGAGCTCGGCGAGGGTGGCGGGTGTGACTTGGAGACCCTGACCGGCGAGCAGTGCGGTGAGGCCGTCCGGCCCGATCATGATGAAGAGGGCCAGCGCCTGCGCGGCGAGGCCCAGGATCGCCACCAACACCAGCCAGATACCAAGGAACAGCATGACGTGCGCCAGGATACGCCAGCCTCGTCTGCCCAGTAGTGAAACGGCGCGGGCGTCGGCTGGCTCCGTTGGGGCGCCCTCGGATGGGGGCCGGTCGAGCGGCATCACGCGGTTCGTAATGCTGAGAGCGTCACGGAGCAGGCACTCGACGTGGCATAGGCGCCTTGTAGGAGCGGTGCCAGAGACCGGGAGGGCTGCCAGGCGCAGGTGAGGTTGGGGCGTGCGGCTGGCGAGGGCGTGCGTCGGACGAGCGGATGGCTCGTCGGTCGTCGGAACGCAGACCGCCCGGACATAGATGACTGGGCGCTTATCTGGCAGCCCGCGGATCGGGTAGCTGGTCCGACGCCGGGTGGAGGGTCGGCTGCCCACCCATTGGATGGCCGGACGACGGCTCGATCGAATGGCCGGGCGGCGGCTCGAGGGGGAGCCGAAGCGTGAAGGTGCTTCCCACACCGGGCGCGCTCCGGACCTGGATCTCGCCGCCAAGCCGCCGCGCCGCCTCGCGGACCAGCGCCAGGCCAAGGCCGGTGCCGCGCTCCTGGCGCGCTTCGGGGCGCTCCGAGCGGAAAAAGCGCTCGAACAGCCGGGCACGATCTTCCTCGGTCAGACCGATGCCAGTGTCCGTGACCGCGATCGCTACGGCGTCACCGTCACGGACGGCAGTCAGACGGACCGTTCCGCCGCCGGGCGTGTACTTGATGGCGTTCGAGAGCAGGTTATCCACGACGCGCCGGACCAGCAGTTCGTCGGCGCGGACGATGGGTAGGCCCTCTTCTGTGGCCATCGAGAGGGAGATCCCCTTCTCGGCTGCGCGCGGCTTCTCCATCGTCAGGATCAAGAGCAGGACCGCGCTTAGATCGAGCGGGACGGGATCGACCGCCTCGACGCCGGATTCCATCCGCCGGAGGTCGAGAAGGTTATTCACGAGGCGCAGCATGTAATCACCAGACGACGCGATCCGCGAGACGATCTCGGACTGACGGGCTGGATCGAGCGAGCCGGCCGGCGCGCGCATCAGCAATTGCGCATGCCCGAGGATCGACGTGAGCGGCGAGCGCAGTTCGTGCCCGAGGTCGGTCGCCTGGAAAGCCTGATAGTCGTCCGCGTTCGCCTCACGGATGGCGACCACTCCGACAGCGAGCGTCCCTGCCGCTTCGGCGAGTGCCGTGAAGGTGGCCACGAGCGGGCGCTCTCGCCCCCCCTCAGACCCATACCGGCCGGCAACGTCCACCGGCCGCCCGGTCGAGGCTGCCTGCAGGAACGCGGTCTGGAGGTCGACAGGCGTGCCGTTCGGGCGGATGAGCGGCAGGATGTCGACCAGCGGCCGACCCACTGCCGCGTCAGGCTCGATGCCGACGATCCGTCCAGCCGCGTCGTTGAGCCACTCGAGGCGCAGGTCTGGCCCGACCGCCAACAGCCCGTCCGGAGCCTGCGCCACGATCGACTGCAAGCGGGCCTGCTCGCCGGCCGCGCTCCGGCGTGACGTCTCGGCGCCGACGTACAGGCAGATCAGGATCAGCGCGACGACCAGAACCGCTAGCAGGCTGGCGAAGAGCAGGGGACCGCGGGTAGTCAGGACGTCGACCAGCACGAGCGCTGGGTAGAGTAGGAGCAGGTTGGCGATGAGGCTCGGGCGTGGCACCAACCGGGTGGCCGGCGTAGGCTCGATCCGGCCGGCGAGGCGTACGATTGCATGCTCGCCGAGCCAGTTGCCGACCATGAACGCCGCCCCGACGAGCAGCCGCTCGAACGGCTGCTCCAGTGACAGGCCGAGCGTTTCAACCCCCAGGCCAGCCAGGCTGCCGACGACGAGGCCACCCAACCCCGCGGCGGCGCCCATGGACGCGGCCAGGAGGCCATGCCGGCGTACCAGACTGCTGATGAGCGCAGCGGCGAACGTGAGTGACCCTGCTACGGCCGTGCCGAAGGTGAGCCAGGTGGGTAGGAGCACGGCGGCGAACAGCGTCAGATCGCGCCTGGGCAACCGCACGACGAGTGCGCGCAGTACGGTGCCCGCGAAGAGCAGCGCTCCGAGGACGACCGGGTCAGGCATGGCGTCGCGGTCGGCCGTCAGCATGACCAGGATGGCAGCGGTGACGGTCAGTCCAACGCCGAGCACCGCACGCAGCCGTGCATCGGCCGCCGGTGGAGCCGGCGGTAGGGCCGAGCTTTCGCCGCCAAGTCGGTCGAGCATCACCAGATCCAGGGAGATGCGTGCCGCGCCACGGTGCTCAGAGGAGGGGATTCGAATGGTGCGAAGGCAGTATCGAGTCGGGCAATGGTACCGTATGGGGGCGCCTACGCCGGCAAGCCCGTCGAGGCACCTGGATGAGTGTACTGAAGTTGGGCGACAGTATTGAAATTGGCTCCGAAAAGCCGTCCCCTTGTGAGCCGTGCTGTCGTTGTAACAGGTCACTCGGGCAAGGCAGGTAATTATGGAAGTCGGACGACGTCTCGCGCGACGGGTGCGCGGGACCCCAGGGATGGTTCGGTCGGCCGTTACTCCCGCGTCGATGGCGCGGCTCCGCCTCTTTGCCCTGCTTGCCCTGCTTGCCCCGCTCTTTGCCGGCCTCCAATTCCTCGCCCGTGAAGGTATCCCGCGTGTCGAGGTACGGATCGTCCAGCACGACGTGCCCGTGGAGGTCACGGTCGCGGTCCCGGTGCCCGTCACAGTCCCCGTTGAGGTGCCGGTCGACCGGATCATCTACGTGCCGATTGCGGCTACGCCGACGCCCGAACAGACCGCTGGAGCCGTTGTGCGCGACGTACGGCCGGCCTCCTCCGAAGCGCCGCCGGTGCGTGTCGCGGTAGGACAGCCCGATGCGCCCAGCGCGCGTGCATCAGGCGCCGACGGCGCGCCATCGATGGGATCCGTGGCATTCGGCCCGCTGGCTACCACGGCGAGCACCGCACCGAGTAGTGTTTCCGCATTCCCCCCGATGGCAAGTGACGTCTCAGCCGAAGCCGGCCTCATACAGCCGTCTGCCATTGAGGACGCGGCTCCCTCTGAGGCTGCCGCCCTGGCGAGTGCTCGTGAAGCAGCGTCCGGGAACGACGATCGCGAATCGCCCGCGAGCGGCCAGGACGCGATCGCGCATGAGTCGGATGGCATCTTGCCGGAGGCGGTAGTGGCTGCCGAGCCCATCGTCCCCCAGCCCGTTGCCGCTCAGCCCATCGCCGCCGAACCCATCGCCGCCGAACCCATCGCGGCCGAACCCATCGCGGCCGAACCCATCGCCGCCGTGCTCCGCCAGACGACGAGTGCAGGTGATACCGACGATCGCGATGATGAGGAGCGCTCCGGGCGACGTCGTGAGTCGCGCGAGCGACGGTCGGAGAAGCCGGATGAGAATACGGCCGCTTCCTCGTCCGGCGGCCCGACCACGCCACCCGACGCGCCGATTGCATCTCCGCCGGCGGCGCCTGCCCCCGTAACGCCGCCCGATGCGCCGATCCCGGTCGCACCGATCCCGGTCGCACCCGCACCCGAGATTCCGTCGGAGGTGGCCTGGTCCGGTCAGTCCGAACAACCTGCCCTGTCGTCGCCGATTCAGCCCGAGCTGCCAGCGCCGTCGCCGCCGATTCAGCCCGATGCACCGGCTGAGCCGGTGGCAGGAGCCGGGCAGAGTGAGATGCCGGTCGCTCTGCCGCTGCTCGCACCGCAGCAACCTCTCCGCTCTGCTTTCGCGGCTCCAGTCGCTGCCCAACCGGCGGTGCCAACTGCGCCCGGGGCCGAGCAGTCGGCGCCCACGACGACGATCGCTCAGGCTGAGCCGGCGCCCCGGCAGCAGCAGAGCCAGGAGCCGGCGCGCAATCAGCAGCCACCGACCACGCGGCCCGAGCCCGCACCGGAAGCACCGTCGCACGCCACCAGGCCGCCAACTCGGCCGGCTCAGGAGCCGGCGAAGACACAACCCTCACGGCCGGAACCGCCCAAGGCAGAGCCGCCTAAGCACCAACCCTCGAAACCGGAGCCTGCGAGGCCCCAGCCGGCGAAGGCACAACCTTCACGCCCGGAACCGCCTAAGGCAGAGCCGCCTAAGCACCAACCCTCGAAACCCGAACCTGCGAGGCCCCAGCCGGCGAAGGCACAACCTTCGAAGCCAGAGCCGCCCAAGGCAGAGCCCAAGAAGCCAGAGCCGCCCAGGGCAGAGCCCAAGAAGCCTGACCCGCCAAAGCCCGCGCCCAAGAAGCCTGATCCGCCAAAGCCCGAGCCCAAGAAGCCAGAACCTGCCAAGGCGCAGCCCGCCAAACCAGCACCCCAGAAGGCGGAGCCGCCGAAGCCCCAACCGGCGAAGGCACAACCGGCGCGATCGGCCCCGAATAAGAAGAAGTAACCGCCACCTGGACACGACGACGGCCCGGCAAACTTGCCGGGCCGTCGTCGTGTCGTCCGTGTTTGACGGTCGTCCGCGTTTCACGGTCGCCCACGGGCACGCGGCTACGATGGTCCGGGGGCGTGACTCCTGGGCCGACCAGATACCGATCGCTCACTTCGGCCCTGCTGCGCTGTCGACGGCCGAGGTGTTCGCCAGTGAGTGGATCGTCCACGACGGCCCGAGGCCCAGATGCGGGCAGATCGGGAAATAGAAGAGGTGGCTGGGGCAACGACAGTCGGTCGCACCGAAGCGAGGGGCCGGGATCACCGCACCGTCCAACCGGCCGATGTGCGCGGCCGTCGCGCACTCCAGGCGGTCACGGCCGATATGCGTCGCGACGGCCACGACGTCAGTCAGCTCGCGGAGCGCGTCGATGTGCCAGTGGCGTGGCTTGACGGCGCGCAGATGTCGTCGGAGGCGTGGTCCCAGGCCGCCAAGCGCACTCCCCGCGTAGGCGTACCAGCCGGCTGCCATCGAGTACCGGCCCCGCCGCCCAACATCGATGGTCGCGGGTGCGGTGAGCCGGAGCAGGAGAATGTAGGTGCCCGGGTCGCCGGGAGGCCAGGGAGTGGCCGATGCGCTACGCGTCATCTGATGACATCATCCAGTGCCGTCCACCACCTTGAGCTCGAAGCTGCCCGATGTCGCTCCAGTCTCGAATCTGCCCGACATCGTCTTGACAGAGGGGGTGCCGTGAAGGCGGACGGACCGTGAAGTTGTCTGGAGCGAGCGTCTCGCCGCATCCTTCGTGTGGCTCCTTTGACGGACCTGTTTGAATGTACTGGAGTTCCTGATGCCCGAGCGTGTCGACTTCCTCGCCATCCGACCGCATCCCGACGACGAGAGTAGCGCGACCGGCGGTCTTCTTGCGAAGTACGCTGCCGAAGGCCGCCGGACCGGCGTCGTGACCTGCACCGGCGGTGAGGAGGGCGAGATTCACGACCCGGATCTTGTCTACGAGGAAGCGTTCCCGCGCCTTCGGAGTATCCGCGAACGCGAGCTCTTGCGTGCCTGCGAGGTACTTGGCGTCGCAGAGCTACGCCTGCTCGGGTACCGCGACTCAGGTATGGTCGGGGTGGAGGCGAATCAGCACCCGGACGCTTTCATGAACGCCGATCTGGACGAGGCAGGCGTGCGGGTTGCGGCAATTGTCCGCGAGCTTCGACCCCGCGTGATCGTCACCGAGAATGCCGAGGGCTCATACGGTCATCCGGACCACGTCATGTGCCATCGCGTCGCCGTGCGCGGCTGGGAGCTCGCCGCCGATCCGTCAGCGCCTGTGGAGGGCGAGCCGTGGCGGCCGGAACGCCTGTACGTGATGTCACCGGTCTTCGAAGGCTGGGAAGAGGTGGTCGATCTGATGCGGGCGGAGGGGCTGGACACGGCTCCCATCGTGGGGATGCTTGAACGACGTGCCGGACGCTTCCCGAGCGCGAAAGTGGACGACGTGACCGCTGCGATCGACGTATCGGCCTACGTCGAGACGCAGCGCGCGGCGCTGCTCTGCCATCGGACCCAGATCCCGGCCGATAGCTTCTTCGTCCGGCTCCCCATCACGATCGCGCGGAGGGCCTTCCGCACAGCGTACCTCACCCGCCTCGATCCCTTACCCATCAACGGCGAGCGGGACGCGAGACTCTTTTCAGACGGGTAATGTAAGCAGAGCACCTGTTCGCCTCGCTTGCACGGCTCCCGTCACCCTGTCCAGGAAGCCCCTTATCCCCAGCCCGCTCTCCCGCACGCGGGGCCGGGGCCGATGGCGGGGGGAGTCAGGCGGGGGGAGTCAGGCGGGGGGACTGGCGAGGCGCTCGCGGGCGAAGCGGAGTACCTCGCGGCCAATCTCGATGGCGCGCTGTGAGTCCTGCGCGTCGAACGCCTCGGCAGGAATGCCGCCCGGCAAGGCCGAGGGGTAGCGCGCCCCCAGATAGTGCTTGTCGAGGAGGCCGGCGAGCGACTTGACGAGGTCAAAGGAGCGGTCGAGCGCCATCGCGTCCTCGCAGAGGTCGGCCAGGGCGTGGCCCCAGACCCGCTCGGCCCCCCGCGCCAGCAAGTAGCCGGTCACCGCCTTCTCCGCGGTCTGGTGGCTGAGGAAGCAGGCCAGGGCGTGCCGTCCGCCTGCTGCCGCATACTCGGCGTCCGACAGGTCGTGCTCGGCTTGCCTGAGCCAGCGGTCGGCATCGCGCCGCGCAGGCTCGCGAGGCCGGCGCTCGGATGCGGCCTGCCCGGACGACCAATCATCGGACATGGTGCCCTCCGATTCGTGCGCCCTCGAGCCGCAAACGACCGGAAGCGGTATCTCCGAGTGCGGCGGCCTCGGTCGTGGGGAGCTCAGCCAACCAGCACCTCCTCGCGCCGGATTGCCTCGACGAGCAGTGCGTCCTCCTCTTCGAACGCCTCGAACTCCTCGGGGGTGTACACGAGAAAGCGTGTACCGATGCGCGGCCGAATGTGCGCGACCCAGAAGTCCGGGCGACGGCGGAACGGCTCGTCGGTTTCCTGAATCACCACGATTTCGAGCTCGGTTTCAGGGCCGACGTGTCCGGCCGCGAACTCCCCGACGAGGTACGCGCGCAGCGCACCGAAGCCGTAGGCCTCGGTGGCGAACCGCTGTGCCTCGGCCGCCAGCATTTGCCGACGCTGGTTGGAGAACCCGAACATCATGGGCATGGTGAAACCCGTGGAATTGTCAGCGATTGGGTCTCAGGCGCGTATGCGCGGCACGTACTCCTGAGACCCAATCGCTGATACCTGACAACGCTCGTGTCAGACGTTGTAGAGGAACGGGGCCTTCGGGGGCGCCCAGATGTCGGCTTCGGTCAGCGGATACGCCTCCTTCTTGTACACCTGGATGCGGTGGCTGCCGTAATCCGGAACGTACATCCGGCCTTCGTCGTCCACGCGCACCGAGGTCGGGCCGCGCAGCCGCCTGGTGTGCTCGAGCGTCGTCATCTCCCGACCCCGGAGCACTTTCGGGTTGGCCAGGACGTAGCGCCGCCCGCTCTTGGAGAGCGTCGCGTCGCCGAGGAATTGCTCGACGTACTGCCCGTCCCGATTGAAGAGCTGGACGCGATGATTGCCACGGTCAACCACGTAGATGTCGCCGTGGACGTCCACCGCAACGCCGGCCGGGCGGTTCAGTTCCCCGTCGCCGCTGCCTGACGTCCCGAACGCCATGATGAAGTCCCCGTTGGCCGTGAACTTCTGAACGCGATCGTTCCGCCAGTCGCTCACATAGATGCTGCCCTCGTTGTCGACAGCGATACCCCACGGCATGTCGAACTGACCCTCGCCGCTGCCGTGGCTACCGAAGGCCTGGAGGAATCGCCCATCCTTGGTGAACTTCTGGACCCGATGGTTCATCGTATCGACGACGAACAGGTTCTCGTCGGCGTCGAAGGCGATACCAGACGGCCGATCGAGTTGGCCCGGCTCGCTGCCATGCTTGCCGAAGCAGCCGAGGAACGTGCCGTCCCGGCTGAATGCGGAGATCCGATGCGTGGCCTCGTCTGAGACGTACAGATTCTCGCCGCCGTCGCGGATCATCTGGACCGGCCAGAGCAGTTTGCCCTCGTCGGTGCCGTTGCCGCTGATCGTGTCGAGGTCTTCGTCATCCCAGTTGGTGCGCCGGATCGACGCGCCCGCGCCGTCGTCCCGGCAGAGCACGTAGATGCGGCCTGCGTCGCCGATGACGATGTCCATGGGGTAGGTCGTCACGCGGCGCATGCCGAGCGTGGTGTAGTAGGGGAAGCCGGCCCGCAGCAGGGCGTACGGTCGGGCGGCTACCTGTGGTCGGACTGCATCTTCGATCGCCATGTCAGGCCCCCACGGCGGTCTTGAACGGGCGGATCTGCTCGTAGACGCCGCCGACGATCTCGGTTGGGTCGATCCCCATCCACTGCTCGAGGAGCGTGCCGTAGATGCCTCGGAAGTCGATGGTGTGGCGGAGATCCTCGCCGTTGAGCCAGTCCATCGGTTCGAGCGACGGGTACTCGGCGTAGAGCCCGCCCTTCACGATATCGCCGACGATCCAGGCGCCGCCGCCGGAGCCGTGGTCAGTGCCGCTACCGTTGTCCTTGATGCGCCGCCCGAACTCGCTAAAGACCAGCACCGTCACGTTGTCGGCAGCGTCGTGCTCGCGCAAGTCTTGCATGAAGCTCGAGAGCGCGCCGGAGACTTCGGCCAACAGGCGGGTGTGGTTCGGAACTTCCTGGGCGTGGTGATCGTAGCCGCCGTGCTGGGTGTAGAAGATACGGGTGCCCAGGTTCGCGGTGTGAACCCGAACGACGTCGCGCAGCGCCTTGGCGATCGGGTTGTCCGCGTACTTTACGGTCGAGGTGTAGCGCTGGGGCGCCACCTTGAGCATGTCGGCGCCGGTCAGGACACCCTGGCCGGTCTGGCTAAGGTAGTCCATAACCAGTCCGGTGCCAATGGCCGGGGTGTACATCCGCTTGAAGATGTCCAGATCCTGCAGGCGCTGCTCGGCGGTCTCGATCGGCGTCATCAGGCCGTAGTTGTCGAGGTTGTCGACAGACGTCGCGGTGACGCCAGGAGCTGCCAGCGCGCGGGGCAGGCCGCGCCCGAAGCTGATGCCGGTGAGGGGGTTGGTGCCTTCCGGGTCGAGCAGGCGGATGACCTTCGCCAGCCAGCCCTCGGTGGCGATCTTGTTCGGCTCGCAGGTGTGCCAGATGTCCATCGCGCGGAAGTGGGAGCGGCTCGAGTTCTCGTAGCCGATGCCCTGGATCATCGCGACGTTGCCGGCCTGGAACAACTCGCGCAGTGGTCCAGCCGAGGGGTGGAAGCCGAGCGTGTCGGTGATCGGCAAGACCTTGTCTTCGGGCACCTGCACCAGCGGGCGATTGTCGTAGTAGTTGCCGTTCGTGAACGGCACGAGCGTATTCATGAAGTCGTTGCCGCCCGAGAGCTGCACGACGACCAGGACCGGATCCTTCTTCCTTGCGTGGCCGTTACCGTTGACTGCCATCTTTCGGCGACCTCCTTGCCGCGGTGATCTGTCTCCTGGCAACCGATTCAGGCGAACTGATACTCGCGCGAGGCGGCGATGAGCGTGATCGTGCGCCCGATTCGCTCTTCGCTCTTCGCACGCTCCTCGTCGGTATCGAACGTCAGGTTGCCGCCGCTCTCAGCGAAGTCGAGCAGCGCCCGGTGGGTCGGCTCGCTCACCTCGATCGGCCCGGCCAGATCCAGGCAGCGCTCGACGAGCTCGGCCGGCGTGACCGGCTGCCCGGACGCGCTCAAGCGGCGGATGATGTACTGGATACCGGGCTTCGAGATGTCCTTGACCTGCCCGACGGCGAAGTTGACCCGCTCGGTCAGGGTGCCGCCGTCGATCCATTCCTTGCCAGTGTGCCAGCCCTCGACGGTCGGCGGGTCCATCAAAGTCTGGCCCATGACTCGGCTGGCGCCGTCGAACTGGTTGAAGCCCGGTACGATCTGGTCGAAGCCGCCGGCGAGCTTGAGCGTGCCGGCGATGAGCTCGGCCGGGCACTTGACCCGCTTGAAGCGCGCGGCCTTGAAGAAGTCGGAGTTGAAGAGCGCCCGCATGACCGAACGGATGTCGGCGTCCGACTCCGTGTATGCCCGCACCAGCGTGTCGAGGGCGGCCGGATCCTGCGGCGGGGTAACGCTCCAGGAGGGCACCTGCGGCTCGTCGGCCACGAAGAAGTTGTAGATGTGCCGGCAGACGAAGCGGGCCGCCGCCTCCTGAGTGACGATGATGTCGATGATGTCTTCGCCGTTGAAGTTGCCGGTCCGGCCGAGGAACGTCTTCTGGCCCTCGTCGTGGTCTTCGGGCTTGTAGACGAACCGCGACTGGTAGTGGCCGAAGGGGTAGAGCGGGACGGGCTGCTCGAAGGTCCAGCCGGTGAAGGACCGCGCCACGTTCTTGATGTCGGTCTCGGTGTAGTTGCCGATGCCCATCGAGAACAGCTCGAGTAGCTCGCGGCCGTAGTTCTCGTTGATCTCGTGGGCGTGGTTCTCGCAGTTGTCCAGCCAGTAGATCATGGCCGGATCTTTCGAGAGGTCGAGCAGGAGGGTTCGGAAGTTGGCGAGGCCGTTCCGCCGGAACATCTCGATGTGCTCGACCATCGTGGGTGTGTGCTCGCTCTTGGTCCAGCCGGTAGCGAACACGTGGTGCCAGAAGAGGGCCATCTTCTCTTCGAGTGGCCGCTTCGTGTTCACCATGCGATAGAACCAGCGCCCGTTCCAACTACCCGGGTTGTCCTGATTGGCGAACAACTGGGGGTAGTAGCGCTGGAGCACTTCCTCGTCGAGCGCAGGGCTTCGCTCGGGATGGACGAGCTCTTCGACGACGTCTTCGTACGGCCGGGCAGCGTACGCCTCTAGCTCCTCGCGTGACGCTCCGAAGCCGGCGCGACGGAGTAGATGCGCCATGAGGCTTAGCCGGTCATCTGCCATAGCCACCTCCTTGTGGTCGCGCGGTGCACCCGGATTCCCCGTGGCGCGCCAGGTCGCGGCTCTTCCGAGTGTAGGCTTTTCTGGCCACCAATTTCGAGGAATGATTTCAAATTGTGCCCCGCTCCGTGCTCGGAAGAGGCACCCCGACGCACGCTTTCACCTGGGGCTGCCTGGTTTGGCTAGACGTAATGAGAAGCGAGCGACAGTCCGGGTGTTGACACGTCCGGGCACGCGGCCGATGATGGAGGTCGTGGACCGTGTGGGGAAACGGCAGCCAGGCATGTGATCAGGAGGGGGACGAGGATGTTCGGCCCAGACGAGCCCGACGCGGCGCCCACCGACGACGGTGGCGACGCGCTCGATCCCGAGACGTTTGGTCAGCAGACCATCTGGGAGCAAGACGGCGGCGACTGATGGAGCCATCAGGCCGGCCCATGCAGGCCCGCCTGCGTGGGGAACGGCCTGTGGCGCGGTGCCCAGAAGTGCATCCAAGACCGTGACGTGCTGCGCTCGCCTGCACGGTACCGTCGCGCTCTCGCCGACCCTGGCAGACGTGGGTCCGCTCCAGGCTGCGTCGCTCAACCAATGCCGGGGTGGGATCTACAGGGTCGTCAGCGCGGCGTATGTGGGGTTCACGGTGGACCTGGTGTAGCAGGCAGCAGAACGGCCGCGTCGGGAAACTCCCGACGCGGCCGTTCTGCGTTCGCGGGGTGGAGACGCGCCCCGCTGCTATGGGTGGATAACTGGAGCGAGTGTGTCAGCCGCTACAGCCGACTACTGTCCAACCTTCACTCCTGGCTGGCCGTAGGTGTACTGCACTGGATGCGCGATCCCACGACCGTGGTTCCCAAGCGGAAGGACTTCGCGCTTGTACGCGGCGGCAATCATCATGATGCTCGCCAGGTACCAGGCGATGACAGCCGAAACGATGAACAGCCACCCAGCGATGACGCCAATCACCGCGATGCCCGTGAGCAGCCAGATCGCTGCGACCGTCGAGCCGCCAGCCAGGAAGCCGAGCACGCCCGTCAGGAACGAGTTCTCAGGAATGGCTGCGACCGTGCCGGCCCAGGTGACCGCGGCCAGCACGATGAACCAGAAACCGAACTCAGGGAAGACCCCGTTCGGCGCCGTCAGGTTGCCAGTCGCGAATAGCAGGTTCAACAGGCCGTAGGCCATCCAGAAGGAGCCCCACGTCCCGTGCATTGCGGTAGCGACGGCATCGCGAGCGCGGAACGCCCACATCCCCGCCATGAACTGAGCGAGCCCGCCGAAGAAGGCGGCAAAGGGGAAGATGAAGAGTGCGCTTGGGTTCGAGTACCACCCAGCCATCTGAGTGGCCACCATGAATGTCGCACCGGCGAAGCCGAACAACCCAAGAATCGATGGCGCCGCGATTGGCTGGAGGAAGATCCGTGTAGCCGGCGGAACGGACGTTTCGTCTTCCGCGACCACGCCGACCGGATTATTCCCGTCGTACACCGTGACCGGCTCGCCACGATGCGCGCGTGCGATCTTCAGAGCCTCAGCGACGGTCGAATCGACAGGGACGCCGTCCCCGTCCTGTGTGACACGATTACGTACCTGCATGGCAACTACCCTGCCTCGTGTTAGGCGGCTCCTTTGCTGTGAAGTCGTCTCCGCCAGGTATTCCTGCATAGTCGGTGCCACGCAAGCGCCGCGGAGATTTCCAAACGGGCGTCGGCTGGGACACTCATTGCGACGGGTTACGGCGGATCGGCTCCAGCATTTGGGCTCGTCCGGACAGGCGTCGTGCCGGGTGCACCGTGCGACACTTCCAGCACGACGCTCCGGTCCACCCTCGGCGACGCCCGTACGGACGCCGCCGTGAGCGGCCTGCTCCGCGACCGCCAGCCGTACTCGGCATCCTGGGTTGCGGGACGCGCGTGCGAGCCTCTCGACCCTCGCGCCCCGCATCTGCGCGGCAACGTCATCTTGCCCGGGCGCGGCCACCGGTCCTACACACGTGTGCAAGAGTCTCTGACTGTCCCAGTCACAGGGAGAACCATGCCGAAGGTGTGGACCCATGCGGTGTGGACCCATGCTTAGCAGGGGCGTCTGACTGAGACGGCGGCTGCGCCCCTCGGCTTCCTGGGCCGCCTGTCACCCGCCCACGACGACGAGTTGTGGCTATCACGGCTCCGAGTGGACGGATACCCCGTCGAAGGCGCTCACGTTCCAGGGGTTGGCTGCATCCTGGTCGTGCTGGAGGAAGATGGTGACGCGGCTCCCGGCCGGCTGTACCGACACCCCGATTTCCTGCCAGTGGCCGTCAGTCGCGATCCAGTCCGACCAGACGATGCGCTCAGCCGTCGGATCGCCTCCACCGGCCGGATCGACGCCGACTCGGTTGCGGTTGCTCGCAGCGCCATCGGCGTACGTCAGTGTCCAGGCTCGGACGGTGACAGTGCTCTCCGGCCGAGCGGCGACTGACTGGAACACGCCGCCGTCCTTCGCTCCACAGTTGACGGCCGTCCCGAGGAAGCGTGCACCGTCGTGGGGCTGAACCTCGAAGAACCACGGCCCTTCCTGTACACCATCCGTCGACCCCCAGGGCGTCCAATCATCCAGGTCTGACGCCTCGAAGTCGGCGTTCCGAAGGATAGGAGCAGGGCGAGCCGGCAGGGTGACGGTCAGTCTCGTTGGGGAGTCAAGCCGCACAGGAACGTCGAGCATCGTCGTGGTGTCGTAGCCCCGCCGCTCGGTCGTCACGGTGTACAGCCCCGGCGCCGCGACCATCACGAACGATCCGTCTGGCAGGGTGATGGCCTGGAAGCCGCCCGGCTGGGATGAGACGATGGCGTCCTTGACCGGGAAACCGTGGTCGTCATGCACCGTTCCGACGACGAGACCGGTGTCCGGCACGAGCCGGGCGTATTGAAGGCGCGGTTGGGTAGGAAACCCGTGGACTGTCGTGGTGCTGGTCGGCCAGACCCAGTCGAACGCTTCCCAGGAGCCGTACCAGCCGGATAACTCGAAGGGGGTGACGGTGCGCACGTCCGGCCAGCGCAACCAGTAGTCACTGAATGCCTGCTGAACGTACTCGGCGCGGCGCTCCTCGGAGATGGGCGGGTACTCCGGGTAGAAGCTGTCGCCAAGTTCGTAGCCGGTCTCCGTCAGAATGACCTGGAGCCCGGTCGTATCGACGCCGTGCTCGGCGAGGGCCGCTAGCTCCAACAGGTAGGCGTCGATGGCGTAGCGGCTATTGGGCAACGCCGTGCCATCGTGCAGGTTGTTGGCGGGCGGCTGGTTGCGAGGGTACGGGTGTGAGGCCCAGAGATCGAAAGCACCGGCGAAGCGCGGCTCAGCCTGTATGGCCTGCGCGATGAACGCGAGATTGTCGACGTCCCCCTCAGGCGCGAGGGCGGCATTCAGGATGACGATGCGGCGGTCTCCCAGCGAGCGGAGCGCATCCGATACGTCGGCGAAAAAGCGCGCGTACGCGGCCGGATTGGCTGCGCCACCCCACATCTCGTGAAGGTTCGGCTCGTTCCCGACCTGGACGTACAGCGTTCGGCCGTCGACTCGCGGGAGGCCAGCCACGAAGCGGCGATATCCCTCGGCTTCGGTAGAGTACGGGCCGTCGGGCCGGTCGGGCATGGGCGCAAGCCAGCCGGTGTAGTCGGAGGGGTTACAGCCGTCGCGATTGACGAAGCGCCCCTGGAGCACCAGGATTGGGTCAAGATCGCGGACGTACGCCTGCTCGACGAAGTACACGGCATCGGGCGTCGGCCCCGGACTGTTCGGCCCAAGCCCGAGGAATGGCTGAGTCACGGCGCCGCCTGCCCCGATGAGCCTGCCTGCCCAGGCGAGCTGCGCATCGATAGCGGCGCGGGAGGCAGCCAGGGTGTGGATGCCGCGCACGTTGTGGCCCGTGCCCACCCGTCGCGCGCCCGAGTCCTTGCTTCCAGCCTCTTCTCGCTCCGGAGCCACCCGCTCTGGCTGCGCCATACTCTCCTGAGGGCCAGCACCCCCCTGAGGAGCAGCACCCCCCTGAGGACCAGCACTCTCCTGAGGAGCAGCGCCCTCCTGAGGAGCAGCACTCTCCTGAGGGCCAGCGCCCCCCTGAGGAGCAGCACTCTCCTGAGGACCAGCACCCCCCTGAGGACCAGCACTCTCCTGAGGAGCAGCGCCCTCCTGAGGAGCAGCGCCCTCCTGAGGAGCAGCACTCTCCTGAGGGCCAGCGCCCCCCTGAGGAGCAGCACTCTCCTGAGGACCAGCGCCTCCTTGACGGGCAGTGCTTACGCGTGACTCGGGGCTCTCCTGCTCGATCCCGCCCATAGATGGGTTGGGGAGCGACCCGGTCCACGTGATAACCGGGCGAGTCTCCTTATCCTGGAGGATCGCACCTACCGACGGGTTGGCAGACTGCCGGAGTCCAGCGCGCTCTCTCGGGCTGACACCCTCCGAGGGAACACCGGCCTGGAAACTGCTCGGCATACGCCAGAGAACACTTCCGGCCGCTGACAAGACAACCAGGAGCGCGGCGATGATGACGGCACGAACACGTCTGGAAGGATGCTTCACTGCGACATCGCGACGTGCGCCCGCTCCCCCTCTCCCGCGTGCGTTCATGGGCGGACAGTTTGAGCAAAGAGAAAGCGGAGGGCCTGGGCGCGGTACCAGCGGGTGGTCCAGGCGGGAGCACTGAGGTGTGAGAGGAGCCAGCGGAAGCGAGG
>JADLFM010000091.1 GCA_020845495.1 Chloroflexota bacterium | reverse complement strand
CGCTGGGTTCGAACCCGATCCCGATCGTGGTGCCCTGTCACCGCGTCCTGCACTCCGGCGGGGGACTGGGCGGCTACACCGGGGGGCTCGACCGCAAGCGGTTCCTGCTCGGCCTCGAGGGCGTGCTGCTGGGCTGATCGGAGCCAGCCCTGCGCTGCTACGCTCGTGCCGATGACGGAGCTGCACGAGGTCCTGGCAGAGCGCGTCAGCGGCTGGCGCACGGCGGGCTATCCGCACCAGACCTACCCGACCATCGCGGAGATCCTCCAGTACATGCGCCACGAGGACGGGACCTCGCGCTACCTCCGCGAACCTCAGATCCGGGCACTCGAAACCTACTGGTACCTGCGCCTGGTCGAGAGGACGCCGCGCATCGAAGACCTGTATCTGCGGACCTTCGAGGGCACGGCCGTGCTCGACGCGCTCGGGCTGACCGGCGACGCCTACCTTCGTGCCGCTGTCGATGCGGGCGGCGCGGCCGGTCTGCTGGATCGGATCAGGACCGACGACGAGTTCGCCCGCGAGCATCGGCTGGAAGGCCTGCGCGAGACGCTGACGCTGGCCTACCCGAGCTACATCCTGGCGCTGGCCATGGGGGCCGGCAAGACGATTCTCATCGGCGCCATCGTCGCCACCGAGTTCGCGATGGCGATCGAGTACCCGGATGCCACCGACCCGTTCGTGGAGAACGCGCTCGTCTTCGCCCCGGGCCGCACGATCATCGAGAGCCTGCGCGAGTTGAGCCGCATCCGATACCAGGACCTGCTGCCCCCGCGCCTCTGCACGCCGTTCGAGACCAGCCGCAAGGTTACGTTCACCCGCGATGGCGACAAGGACATCCCCGTCACCCGGGGCAGCCGCTTCAACCTGGTGGTCACGAACACCGAGAAGATCGCTATCCGCGCCAAGCCCGTGCGCAAGAACGCCGGATTCCTCCAGCTCAAGGCGCTCGAGGAGGAGGCGACCGCTGAGGCGAATCTGCGGCTCCAGACTCTCGCCAGCCTGCCGCATCTCGGCGTCTTCAGCGACGAGGCGCATCACACCTACGGCCAGGCCCTCGACACCGAGCTCAAGCGCGTGCGCCAGACGGTGAACTACCTCGCCGATGCCACGAACGTCGTCGCGGTCGTCAACACCACCGGCACGCCGTACTTCCGCCGCCAGCCGTTGCGCGACGTCGTCGTCTGGTACGGGCTGTCGGAGGGTATCCGCGACGACATCCTCAAGGACGTGGCCGACAGCATCTACGACTACGCCTTCGACGACGACAGCACCGATGAGTTCGTCGCCGAGATCGTCCGCGACTTCTTCACCGCCTACGGCGACCACGCCCTGCCCGATGGCAGCCCGGCCCGTCTGGCCATCTACTTCCCGCAGACCGATGATCTCGCCGCGCTCCGACCGCACTTCGAGTTGGCCGTCAGCCAGGCCGGGCTCGACGCCTCGACCATCCTCGCCAACACGAGCCTGTCGAGCGCCGCCGAGGTCGACGCCTTCAACCGGCTCAATGACCCGGCCAGCCCGCATCGGGTCATCCTGCTCGTCAACAAGGGCACCGAGGGCTGGAACTGCCCGAGCCTGTTCGCCACGGCGCTGGCGCGCCGCCTGCGCACGAGCAACAACTTCGTGCTCCAGGCGGCCACCCGCTGCCTGCGCCAGGTGCCGGGCAACACGAAGGCGGCACGCATCTACCTGTCGAGCGCGAACCGGTCCATCCTCGATTCTCAACTGCGCGAGACGTACGGCGAGTCCCTGGCGCAGTTCGGCGGCACCGCGCGTGAGCGAGTGACCCGGATCATCCGGATTCGCAAGACGGACCTGCCGCCGATGACGGTCCGGCAGCCTCGCACCGTCAGCCGCCGATCGTCCGATGCGGCGCTCGGTCTGCTGGCCTTCACCAGGCCGCAGCCGGCACCGGCCGAGGGTCTGGTCCGCACGATCTTCGACGTGGGCCTTGCTGGCGCGAGCCGGCGCATCCTCTCCCAGGTCGGCGACGCGGTGGCCCTTGAGGTCGGCGAGGACACCGTGAGCGCCTACGCGGCGGCGCAGCAGCTTGCCGCCGCCTATCGCGCTGACCCGTGGACGATCCTCGACGCGTTGCGGGCGACATACCCAGATGCGCCCGTTCCGGTCGCGCACCTGCCGGGCCTTGCCCTCCAGATCGAGCAGTCCTTCGGCGGCTACGTCACCGATGAGACCGTCGACGAGCGCGCGCTGGCCGTCCTCGATCCCGATGGCTTCGAGGAGGGTCCGGACGGCGGCCGGCAGGCCACGATCGGCTATCCGAAGGACCGCGATCACCTCGTCTACGGGCGGGAGCGCATCGGCGAGGAGGCGGGCCCGTACGGCTTCCATTACGAGCCGTACAATTTCGACTCGAGCCCGGAGTCGGACTTCTTCCTGCGGATCATCCGGGCCGTCGGTGAGGCGCCCACGTCGGTGCGCGACGTGTACTACACCGGTGCCATCACCGATCCGCGGCGCACCGACCTGTCGTTCAGCTACACCGGTCGCGACGGTCGCCTCCATCGCTACACGCCCGACTTCGTCATCAACACCACCGACGACCGATGGCTGCTGGTGGAGGTCAAGATGGCCGCTCGCGAGCATGACGAGGTCGAGGGTCGTGATGGGCTGAAGTCACGCGCCCTGCGCCGCCTGGAGGCGG
Source organism: Chloroflexota bacterium (assembly GCA_020845495.1). The sequence continues at coordinate 4,617 of JADLFM010000091.1, read as the reverse complement.
AGAATCTGGGCCGCATCGCCTACCACATGGTCTTCGCCGATGGCGACACCGTCCGCCACCAGGATTTCGCCGCGGTACGAGGAGTCGCCACTCATACGGTGTGATTGCTATTGACGTATGAACCGATCATCCGCATACTCAAGGAGATGGCCAACATCGTCGGGGAGCGGTTCCAGATCACCGTCGAGAAGCGGTGGCGCGACGAGCTTGGGCTCGCGCCGGGTGATCTCGCCGTCGAGCGCGTCGAGAACGGCCGGCTGGTGGTGGACTTCATCCCACGCCGGCATAACCGGTCCATGCTCGGCGTCCTCCGTCCGCACCTCGAAGGCTCCGTTGAGCCGATCACCGATTGGGCCGCGGTGAAGGACCGCGCCTGGGCCATGCGATCCCGGGAGATCACCGATGCCCTCCGCGAAGACAGCGAACGACATCGGCCGGGCTGATGGCACCGAGGATCTTCTGCGACACCGGCGTGCTCATCCGCTACTTCACCGATGACGATCCGCCACGCGCGCTGGCGGCGGCGCGGATCATCGACTCCGACGTGGAGCTGGTCGTGTCGACGGCGGTCCTGCTCGAGGCCGTCCACGTCCTGCGCGGCGACTACGGACTCGCCAACCCCGTGGTGGGGAACCTGCTCGTCGAGTTCCTCCTGCGCGAGAACGTGACCCTGACCGATGCGGATCAGGCGCAGACGATCGCCGCGGTGCGCCGGTCCATTGCGTCCTCCGCGCGCCGCATTCCCGATGCCATCGTCGCGGCGGCCGCCGAGCGGGCCGGCTGTGAACAGATCATCACCTTCGACGCCCACTTCGCCTCGACGACCGTACCGGTCCGCCTGCTGTGATAGCAGGAGCTTGAACAGGTCTCACTATTGTGCGTTTCAGTGAAACTTGATTCAATGAAGCAGTATGACCACCGCTCGCTTCATCGATCGCCGTCGCGAGCTTGACGCCCTCGAAACCGCGTGGTCGTCCGGGCGCGCCGAGCTCGTGCTGGTCGCCGGGCGCCGCCGCGTCGGCAAGTCCGAGCTCCTGACACAGTTTGGCCGCGGCAAGCGGATCGCCTATCTCGCCGCGGCGCAACGCCTTCGCGCCGATCAGCTCCGCGATGCCGAGCGCGACATTGCCGCCTACGCCAACGCCTTCCGGGTGGGCCGTCCGCCGCAGGTGCGAGTCGGAGACTGGGATGCGTTTCTGACCCTGCTGACGGACGGCGCGAGAAGCCGGCGCGTCGGCGTGATCATTGACGAGTTCCCGTACCTCGTGGAGCAGGCTCCCGAGCTGCCCTCACTCATCCAACGCTGGTGGGATCGAACCGGATCACGAACGAACCTGATGCTGGTCCTCGCCGGATCCGACCAAAGCCTGATGGAACAGCTCGTCAGCGTGCGAGCGCCCTTGTTCGGGCGAGCCACGCTTCGGCCGCGCGTCGAACCGCTCGACTATTACCAGTCCGCGCGCTTCGTGCCGCGTTGGTCGCCCACGGACCGCATTCGTGCGTACGCGATCGCGGGCGGGATCCCAGCTTACCTGAGGCTATTGGACGACCATCTCCCACTGAGGTCGAACCTCGAACGCCTCGCGTTCGCGCCCGACGGCGAACTGTTCCGTGAGGCGGAGTACCTGCTGGAGTCCGAGTTTCGTGAGGTGAGCCGGCGAGGCTCGATCTTCCGAGCAATCGCCGAGGGCGCCGTCCGCCCGAGTGAGATCGCCACGCGGATCGGATTGGGCAGCGCCGCCGACGTTCAGGTGAACCTCCGGAACCTCGTCGAATTGGGGCTCCTCGAGCGGGTCGTGCCCATCACGCAGCGCGATCAGCTTCGCCACCGCCAGGTGATCTATCGGATCGCTGATCCGTACCTGCGCTTCTCGTTCACCGTGCTCGAGCGCCGCCGGGCGCAGATTGCGATCGGGCCCGCCGCTCGAGTCAGCGAAGGGCTCAATGACGAGGAACTGGACCGATACGTCAGCCGCATCTTTGAGCACGTCGCCAGGCAGTTTGCGTGGCGTGCCGCCGCCGTCGGTCGGCTCCCGCTACCCGAGGGAGTGGGGGAGTGGTGGGATAGCACCGACGAGCTCGACCTTGTCGGCGTTCGAGGACGAGCGGTCCTGTTCGCGGGGGAAGCGAAGTGGACCCGCGCTGCCGTGGGCCTCGGCGAGCTCGACACCCTGAAGCGGCGGGTGGCCAGGTTGCCCGCTGATCAACCTCACCTCCTCCTGCTCTCCCGTAGTGGCTTCTCTCCTGCGCTCCAGCGCGCCGGAGGCGCCGACCTCATCGGCCTCAGGGACCTGTTTTCGCCAGACCTCGAACACGAACGCAGGTGACTCAGTTCCGCCAGCCGGCCGCCGCGCGCGCTACGCTACGGGCATGACGGCGCAGACAAAGGGTACGCGCTCGACCACCACGCAGGCCGCATCGGTGAAGATCGCGGCCGCGAAGGGCCGGCCGATGCTGTCCTGGGTCGGCAAGCGCCCCCTGCGCGAGGTCCGTGCCTTCCCCGCCCAGCTCATCGAGCGCTTCAGCGCGGGGGGATCGGTCAATCGGGAGGTCGACTGGTCCGAATGGCCGGACCGATACGACCGCGGCGGCCTCCTGTTCCACGGCGACAACAAGGAGGTCCTGGCCCACCTGCTGGCCAACGGCTTCCGCGGCAAGGTGGACTTGGTCTACATCGATCCGCCGTTCGACTCGGGCGCCGACTACGTGCGCCGCGTGCAGCTGCGCGGCGCGTCAGGCACGGCCCGGCTCGACGGCGAGTCATACACCCTGGGCGAGCAGATCCAGTACACCGACATCTGGGCCAACGACACCTACCTCCAGTTCATGTACGAGCGCCTGCTCCTCCTCAAGGAGCTATTGGCGGTGTCCGGTTCCATCTTCCTCCACGTCGACTACCGCAGGGTCCACATGCTGCGGCTTGTCATGGACGAGGTGTTTGGCCCTGAATCGTACCTGGCTGAGGCCATCTGGGCGTATGGGGAATCCGCCCGAGGAGGCAAGGCGAACTCGGCCCAGTTCCCAAGGAATCACGACACGGTTATCTGGTACCGGAAAGGCCAAAGCCACACTTATCACGGTGCCCGACTGGAGCGCCGCACGCCGGTGGCAAAGGCTCGCGATGCCGGGCTTCGAGAAGACGAGCGCGGTTGGTTCAAGACCGCCCCTCGAGGTAACTACACAGACGAGAGCGTCTCAGAGCTCGAAGCGGAGGGCCGCATCCATCGCACACGAACCGGAGGCATACGGATCAAGTACTACGCTCGCGCTGACGGCGACTCGATCGTGGAGGACATCCTGCTCGGGGATGTGTGGACAGACATTTCCGACGCGATGCACCTGTCGGATGATGAGGATCAGGCATTCCCGACGCAGAAGCCAGCGGCGCTGCTAGACCGGATCATTCGGGCCTCGTCGAATCCGGGGGACATCGTGCTGGACTGCTTCATCGGGTCAGGGACGACGGCGGCGGTGGCGCAGAAGCTCGGGCGGCGGTGGATCGGTGCCGACATCAACAAGGGCGCCATCCAGACCACCATCAAGCGCCTGGCGGGCATCATGGAGGAGCAGGCGTCCGCATCGGTCTCTGCGCAGCAGAAGCTCCTGACCGATGTTGACGACGCGCCACCGTTTCCGGCGCAGTTGAGCTTCACGACGTGGCGCGTCAACGACTACGACCTGGCGATTCAGCACAACGAGGCGGTCAACCTGGCTTGCGAGCACCTCGGCGTCGAGCGCACGAAGGCCGATCCGTTCTTCGACGGCACGCTCGGCACGGAGCTGGTCAAGATCGTGGCCTTCAATCATCCGGTCGGGCCGCCCGACCTGGAGGCGGTGGTCGCCGAGCTCGACGCGCGGCCGGGGGAGGAGCGCAACGTGGTCCTCGTGGCGCTCGGGATGGAGATTGCCTGCGCGACGTGGCTCGACGACTACAACCGCGGCCGTCCGGTGAACAGGATGCGGATCGTCGAGTTGCGCAGCGACCCGAAGTACGGACGGTTCTTCGAGCACCGGCCGGCATCGGCCCGCGTGCGGCTGGACGGCTCAACGCTGGTCATCGACGACTTCATCAGTCCGTCCATTCTCGAGCGCCTGTCCCAGACCGATGGCGTCCTGTCGCCGCAGGTGACCGACTGGCGCTCGATGGTCGACAGCGTGATGATCGACACCGCCTACGATGGGGGAGTCTTCAACGTGGTCGTCGCCGACATCCCGGAGCGCAAGTCGGACCTCGTCGCCGGAACGTATGAGCTGGAACTGCCGCCCGGCTCATCGGCGCCATTGGCGGTGAAGATCACGGACATGCTCGGCGAAGAGGTGCTCGTGGTCATCGACCGATGACTGACACGGCCGCCAGCGTGGCCGGATCGAGGAGTCGTGGGATAATCGAAGCCAACATGACCCTCACCAAGAAGCCCGAGTCACGCCCGGCCCCAGCCTCGTGGGGCCTCGCCGCGGGCGAGGTTCCGTGGGAGTACGCCGCCGCCCCCGAGTCGACGGACCACGTCCGCATCGAGCCGGAGTACGGGCTGTTCATCGGCAACCAGTTCGTGCGCTCGAAGCCGAGGAAGACCTTCACCGTCATCAACCCGGCCACCGAGGAGCCGCTGGCCAAGG
>JADLFM010000090.1 GCA_020845495.1 Chloroflexota bacterium | reverse complement strand
GAGATCAATGGCCTCCGGGCGATCACTCCAGACGTCGTGGACGCTGCTCGTCAAAGCCTGGTCATTGGGACGGCTTGAGTGCCAAATAACGCTGAAGGATCAGCGCCACCTATCGCTGAAGTTGACAGGGTGACGCGATGCAACCCCGGTGGCATGTCTCACAAACGGTCGTTTCTGATACTTGGTGGCGCGGTGAAGCCGCCTGCGACGCCCTGTTGTATGCGGGACATCAAGATGCCGTCGCGGAACGCCTCCCAACTCTCCTTGGATAGGCCGCTCGTCTTTGTCCCTTGGCGGCGATGTATGATAGGCTCAGCGTGGACCACCTCTCGTGACCGACGACGGGTGTTGCCGGGCGAGGAGGAGCACTGATGCTCGCGACCGCCGACTTGGGCCGAGAGATCGTCGCCCTGCAGGAGCTGCGGGAACTGATTGGCGAGCCGAACGATATTGTCCGCAGGAAGCAGATCGACCACCTTGACGAGCACTGCCGCCGTTTCATCGCTCACGCGCCCTTCCTCATGCTCGGCACCGCCGATGCAGCCGGTCGATGTGACGTATCGCCGAGGGGCGACGCAGCGGGATTCGTCCGCGTGCTCGACGACCGCACCCTGGTCATCCCCGAGCGGCCGGGCAATCGGCTCGCCGACTCCCTCCGCAACATCATCGAGAATCCGCGCGTGGGGCTGATCTTCCTGATCCCGAACGTGCGGGAGACGTTGCGCGTGAACGGGCGGGCGCGGCTCGTTACCGGTGGCGCTCTGTTGGAGACAATGGCCGCGCGGGGTAATCGACCGCTACTGGGGATCGTGGTGGAGGCGGAGGAAGTGACCATTCACTGCGCCAAAGCGTTCATCCGCTCGGACCTCTGGGAGGCGGCGCGCCACGACGCTCCGCGCCCGGTTGCCTCGTTAGCCCAGATGATAGTCGACCACACGAAGATCAACCTCAGCGTGGATGAGCTGCACCAGCGGATCACCATCTCCAACACCGAGAACCTCTGATCGCCACGGAAGCGGGCTCGCCGGGCACCGGATTGGACATCCCAGGAGAGCAGCGGCCCGCTTCGGCGGGCCTTTTTCTTTGCCATTCGGCATTCACGGTTCGTGTAATGGGGTTACACGAACCACGTGCCGACTAGTGTCAGAAACGCTCGTTTCTGGGACAGAATGAGGAAGACGAGGAGATCCCAGGTGGCTGACCGACCCCCCTGACACAGCTCTCTGAGCAGGCCCGCACACTCGCCCTTGAGCGGTTCCAGCTCTTGCGGCCGCATCTCGAGGAGGGCGTGCCGTTGGCCCGGGTGGCGCGGGAGCGCGGGATCGCCCTCCGCACTGCGGAGCGCTGGCTTCACCAGTACCGTCAGCATGGTCTGCCCGGACTCGTTCGCAAGGTCCATGTGAACCGAGGACAGCGGAAGCTTGAGCCGGAGTTGCAACGGCTGATCGAAGGCCTCGCCTTACGGCGGCCGGCCCTGAGCGCGGCTGTCATCCACCGCCAAGCTTCCACCATCGCCAAGGAGCGTGGCTGGGTCGTTCCGAGCTACCCCTGCGTCCACGCGATCATCCGCGCCCTCGATCCTGCGCTCGTCACTCTGGCGCAGGCCGGGCCGAAGGCCTACGGCGAGGAGTACGACCTGCTCTATCGACGGGAGGCTGGCCACCCGAACGAGATCTGGCAGGCCGATCACACCCCCCTCGATATCTGGGTGCTCGACGACAAGGAACAGCCTGCCCGTCCCTGGCTGACCGTGATCATCGACGACTACAGCCGAGCGGTGGCCGGATTCCGGGTCGGGTTCGACGCGCCGAGCATCCTCGGTACCGCGCTGACGTTGCGTCAGGCGATCTGGCGCAAGAGCGATCCCCGCTGGCACGTCAGCGGCATCCCGGGCACCTTCTACACCGATCACGGGAAAGACTTCACCTCGGAGCATCTCGAGCAGGTCGCGGCCGACCTGAAGATGCAGCTCGTCTTCTCCTGGCCGGGCCAGCCTCGAGGCCGTGGTCGGATCGAGCGGTTCTTCTTGACGGTTCACCAGATGTGCGTCAGCCCACTGCCAGGTTACGCCCCGTGGGGCATCCCACGACCGACTCCGGTGCTGACACTCACGGAGCTGGAGACCCGCCTGACCGACTTCTTCCTGAGCGACTACCACCACCGCCTGCACGGCGAGACGGGTGTTGCTCCGCAGACCCGCTGGGAAGCGGGTGGTTTCCTTCCTCGCCACCCCGACACCTTGGAGCAGCTCGATCTCCTCCTGTTGACGATGCCCCGAACCCGTCGCATCCATCAAGACGGTGTGCACTTCCAGGGCTTTCGCTACATCGACCTGACGCTGGCCGCCTACGTCGGCGAGGAGGTGATTGTCCGCTACGACCCGCGTGATCTGGCCGAGATCCGCGTGTATCACGAGGGGCGCTTCGTCTGCCGAGCGATCTGCCAGGAGCTGGCGGGCCAGACGATCAGCTTGAAAGAGATCATCCGGGCTCGGAACGCCCGACGCCGCCAGCTACGCGAGCACATCGGCGCTCGAACGAGCGTTGCCGATCAGCTCCTGCCCCGGCCGCGACCACAAACCCAGGCGGGCGCACCGACACCGATGCCAGCCAGGCTCAAGCGGTACTTCAATGAGTGATCAGCCCAGGGCAGTGGAGTCGCCGACCTTCCTGATTACCAAGGAGTACCGGCGCTTCGCCGAGTTCTGCGATGCTGTGAAACGGTATCGCTACATCGGCGTCTGCTACGGTCCATCGGGCGTGGGCAAGACCATCTCAGCCCGTCACTACACCCACTGGGACCAGCTCGGGCCGCTGCTGGATCAAGCGCCCTTCGCACCGGAGGTGCCGAGGCCCCCGGAGATCGTGACCTGGCGGTCGATCCTCTACACACCGACGATAGCGACGGCCCCGAAGCACGTCGCGGATGGTGTCGATCGCCTCAGCCGAGGCCTGAGCTGGGAGATCGAAGCGGAGAAGCACCCGGACGATCCAGATCTCAATCACCGCTGGCGTGGCGCGTGGACCGAGCTCGTGCTGGTTGATGAGGCCGATCGCCTGAAGCTCGCCGCCCTCGAAACCCTCCGCGATCACTACGATCGTGGGCAGATCGGGCTCGTCCTGATCGGCATGCCCGGCCTGGAGAGGCGGCTTGCCCGTTACCCGCAATTCTACTCGCGCATTGGATTCGTCCACGAGTTTCGCACTCTGAGCGAGGGTGAGATGAGCTTCGTCCTGGCCTGCCAGTGGCAGCGGCTTGGCCTGCTGCTTGAGCCTGACAACGCCAGCGACGCCGAGGCGATGGCCACCATCATCCGGATCACGGGCGGCAACTTCCGCCTGATCGAGCGCCTGTTCAGCCAGATCGATCGCGTCCTGAAGATCAATAATCTTCAAACAGTGACGCGAGAGGCGGTCGAGACCGCGCGGGAGAGCCTGGTCATCGGGCCACCGTGACACCCCGCCACAAAGCGATCAAGCTTCCCCGCCAGAAATCAATCAAAGTGACACCCCTTCCTGAGGGTCCTATTTCACGGTACGCCATAATGCCCTCTAGACATGGTTATACGAACCATGTTTTACTGAGAGTGCCCCCTTGAGCCGTGGCGATCGTCGTCCTATGCTGCATTCACCTGACGACATCGCAGAAAGGCAATCAGGGCACCAATTTATGATTCAACCGACTAGAGCCCGAATAGACCAGACCCTCGCTGAGGCCATCCAGGGCTTCATCCGCTCGCTTGAGGCCAAGAACCGCTCAGGGGCAACAATTACCGCCTATCGGAGGGACTTGACCCAGTTTGCGAGCTGGCTGGCTGAGAACAACGTGACCGCTGATCGACCCGAGCGCATCGAACGCGTCGACGTCGAGGAGTTCCTGGCCCACCTAGGAGCGCGGCCGGAAAGGGGGACTACCGGCAGGGTGGGTCGGCCGGGTAGGATGAAGGCAAGGATCGACTGAGCGAGGGATGGGAGATGCTGGGGAAACGGTCGGCGCAGCGGGGGCTGTT
>JADLFM010000089.1 GCA_020845495.1 Chloroflexota bacterium | reverse complement strand
TTCGACGAGCCGCCCACCGGCGTCCTCGAGGCCGACGACATCGCCGCCGCGATCGACTACGCAACCTCGCAGCCGGACCGCGTCGACGTCAACGAGATCCTGATCCGGCCCTCGTCGCAGCCGACCTGAGATCACCCCGACCGGATCCCCCGCTGCGCGTCCGGTCCGGTCGGCTCGCTCGCGACTACGGCGAATGATAGGTTACAGCCAAGTCCACCCCGGCCTCCTAACCTCGATCCACCAGTAGCGTCGCGGAGGGTGTGATCAGGCTCCTGTTGGCAGGTGAGGGTGACTGTGTGGTCCCGCCGAGCGCCGCGATCGTGCTCTCCGGTGTGTCAGCCGACCTGGTCGAGCTCGATGCGACGCTTGCGGGCAGCGCTGCTTTCTCCGGCTCTCCGGGACGGCCTCCTCCCCCTCGACTGGCGAGCCCGCTTGCGGCCGGCTATGGCCCGGCGCCGGCGGGTAGCGCCCGCAGCCGCTCGAAGGCGAGCCGCAGCGCCTCCGCCCAGGGCCAGCCTCGCGGCAGCCGCAGGAGTGTCCGTCGGCCCGAGCGGGCGATCCGCCCGGCGACGTGCGGGAGGCGCTGGCGCAACCGCTTCGGCTCGGCGAGCGCGAGCGCGCCGCTGAGCAGCAGCGCCTTCGACCAGGCGAGCAGGTCCTGGGCGATCAGCGAGAGTTCGAGCCAGGCCTCGGTGGCGGCGAAGTCGTAAAACGGCAGGTTGCGCATGCCCGTGTCCTTGCCCGAGCGGATCGAGTCCTCGACTCGGGCGCGGCGGCGGTGACGGAGCTCGAGATCGGCGATTGCGACATCTGCCGTGTCGGTGAGAAAGGCGGTGAAGCGGTGGCCGTCGTGGTCGGTGAGCGAGAACTGGGCGCCGGGATGGGCACGTTCGCGGCGGACGATCAGCCGCGTCCGCTCGGGCCAGCGCTGGAGCGGGACCCGATCGGTCAGCTCCGCCACCCAGGCGCCCTCGCGAGCCGAGCGATCGGCCTCGAGCTGGAGTTCCCCCGCTTTCGTGGACACCGTGTCCACGAGACCCGGGGCACTCCATCGGGGCCCGAGAGGGCCGCCTCGAAGAGGTCGCTCAATAGCAGCTCATCGCCTTCGTCGTCGTCCTCGAGATCTGCCTCCAGTGGCTGGTACAGCGGACGATGACGCTCCCGCTCTTCGGTGCGAAACCGTCGCCGAGGATCGTCCTCACCGGCGAGAGCCACACCCGTGGGAGCGTCCCCGAGACCGGAATAGCCGAGAAGCCGGGGTCTCGAATCCTTACATCAGCCATTGGTGAATTCTATGCCGATCTCAGCAGATTCGCGTCGCTGTTCCACCCTCTTAACGATAGCCACGATCCTCTTCTGGGCATCAGACCAATCACGGTCAGCGGGTTCGCTTGAGATGTTCACGGCCTCGGTGGCCTCTTATGGAAGTGTCAGTCCATGCGGTGGCCAAACTCGTCGGTCAGGCAGCCGGGCTCCCGCCGCCAGGGCGCGTGCAAACAGGATCCGGTCCTTTGCGTCTCAGCGACCAGATGGCACCATTGCAGCGGCCGTTCTAACCCGGCCGAGTCGGTCTTGATCGCGCCTTTCTGGCGGCAGCACGAAGCAGGCGTCGCTCCATGAACGCCACCTCCTCAGCGGCGACCTCAAGTGCTTCCGATGCAGCATCGCCACCAAGAGACACAAGAGCCTTCCTGGCTGCCTTCTGAACTGTCCTACTCTCATCGTTGAGGAGAGGTACGACCAAGGAAACAGAGGAAGCATCATCGGCTTCTACAAGTCCGAGACATGCGCGATCCCGAACGGTCCATGATGGATCACTCAAACCAGTGCGGAAGTACCTAATCGCGCTGGTCGCGTCGGCAGAGGCCATCGATTCCAGTGTCCTCGCTCGAACTCGTCCGTCCTCGTCCTCGACCCCTGGACGCAAAGCCGTGACGATATGCGGCCCGCGGAGCTTCCCGAGGTCATTCGCCGCCCCAAACCTAGCATCCATACTCTCGGAAACCCCAAGAAGCCGGGAAAGGACCGGCACGGCCGCATCTTTATCAATGAAGTGGTTCGTTCGGAAGAGAACCGCGTGGGAAAGCTTCGCCGACGAGCGCACCTCAGGGATGTTCAATAGACCGACCAGCCCGATCACGTCGCCCGCTTGCGCTCTCTCAGTTATCTCATCTGACAGGTCAGAAGTCTTCATGGCAGACCTCTGTACTTGGCTATCAGATCGTAGATGCTGAGAAGGATCTCTCCATTTCGGCCGGCCCAAGCGGCGCCGTTGTACCCACGAGCCTGAGCAGCGCGTCTCAGACGATCGAGGGCTTCAGCACCCTTCATGATCGAGCCGCCATTGCTCACGGCGGTCTCGGCCCCCTTTAAGGCTACGTACCCACCAGCCTCAAGACCGACCGCAGCACCGAGTACCTGTCCCGTTCCATACCCTGCTCCTGGGCACGGCGCATCGATGAGGCCCAAGCTCCAGGCGTGCACAACTCCCAGTGCTTCGTTTTGGCCAAACTCCCAAGCGTCGCCGTTGGTGATGACGTCGTCGAACTCTCCTATCGTCCGAGCTCCCGCCCCAGTCACGTCGTCCACAGGTCCAAGATCGAGCCCGGGAATGACGCTCAGCCGGCTCGGATCGACCAGGTTCACCGGGTCGTTGAGCACATAGCCGTAGAGGTTGGCCTGGCCGCCGGCGAAGCCAATCGGGTCCTTCGCAGTCCAGCGGCCCGAGTCGGCGTCGTAATCGCGGGCGCCG
>JADLFM010000088.1 GCA_020845495.1 Chloroflexota bacterium | reverse complement strand
TGACCTCGACGGCCTGACGTTGGCCGATCCGCCACGAACGACGGCTGGCCTGGCGCATGACGTAGACGCTGTACTCGGTCTCGAACCAGCAGATCGACGGCCAGTCGATGAGGTCGAGTCCGGTCTGCACGAGTCGTGGATGGCAGATCAGCACCTCCGTTCCCTCGCGAACCCGTGCTGCCAGCCAATCTTCGCGCCGATCGGGAGCCACCGTGTCGGCCTTGAGCACATCGACACGAAGCCCGGCTCGTTCGAGAATACTCTGCAGGCGTGGGCTGATGTCCCGCCGCTCGGTATGGGTGATGTAGATCAGCAGCCGCCGCCCACGTGTCCGCTCGCGGAGCGCGAGGTCAACCAGTGCTTGCTCCTTCGGATACAGCGTGTCGTCGGGCAGCGCCGGCGCCTGGGCGATGATGCTGCCGGTCGCCACGTCGGTCACCGTCGTGGCGCGCGTGCAGGCATCCGGATAAGCGAGCAGCGTTTGGAGGTAGGTCGCGAGCAGTCGTTTGGATCCGGACGACAGGGCGCTCACCGTTGCCTGCCGGAGGTCTCGGGCGAGCCGTTCGTACCATTCGGCCTGCGATGGCGAGCTGGCATCGGCGCCGCGGAGGAGGTCGCAAATGACGACCCGCTCGGTATAGGGGGGCAGGTCACTTGAGACGTCCGCAAGTCGGAGGAAGACGGTGTTCCCGATCAGGTGGAACAGGACTGACGGAGAGACACCGGGTTTCTCGATCGTGCGCGCCTGGTAGCTCCGCCGCTTCGAGTGGCGCCCGTCGTCACCGTAGGCATCCGAGCTCTTCTTAAGCACCCGCTCGACGATGCCGAATCGGCTGATCCACTTGGACTCGTCGCGATAGCCAAAGTCGCGCCGTACTGCCGGCGAGAATCTCCAGAGCAGGTAGAACAGCGTCGAACTGTACCCACCGAACAGTGTGCCGGTCAGCGTGAGGGTCCGCGCACATGCACCAGAAAGGGACTCGGCAGCGAGGCCCTGGGCGGAGCCCCGGGCCTTGTACTCGTGTCCTTCGTCGAGGACCAGCAGATCGAAGTAGCCCGGCATTCGTCGGCGAACATACTCAGCCAGCGGAACGCGACGGGGCCCGGTCCGGTCGGCTTGCCAGAGCGATTCTCCGCAAGCTCGACAGCGACGCTTCTTTACCCGAAGCTCGGACAGCGTCAGCGGCACGTCCTCGTCATCCGACACCGGAGCGAAGCACGACGGACAGCAGAGCAGGGAGTCGATGCGGCCATCGTCGCAGCGGGCAATACCTCCGTCCGTGTCGCGGGCCGGTCGATCGACCACAGCCGGCATCCAGCGGTAGCCAAGCTTGGCGCGCTCCCTGGAGCAGATCACGAACTGTCGATCGTGGACAGACGTCCTCAGGCTCTCCAGATCGCCAATTGTCCGCACGATCATTGCGTGTGCGCCCGGCACGGTCTGCTTGACCTCCCGCTGCCACTTCTTGACGAGGTGCGGCGGGCTGACGACAAGGATTCGTCGGCATACGGCCAGGTAGGCTGCGGCGGCGGCGATGTAGCTCTTGCCAGTTCCCATCTCCCCGACCACGAACGTGCCGGAGGATTGCTTGAGGGAGAGTGCCGTAGCGTTGATCGCGTCGACCTGTGCGCCGAGCGGTCGGCGCAGCAGTCGTCGAAGATCAGCGCTCGCGGAACGGCGCACGTCGCCATCGTAGAGAGGAGGGTAGCTCTCGATGACGGTCCTGGCGATTGCCTCGCCGTACTGGTCGAGGAGGTCGGCGAGATTCACGCTGCCCGCCCATCGGACTGCGCAGCCTGGCAGTCCCCCTGTTCGACGACTTGAATGTCTCCAGTCACGAGATCCAGGACCGTGACGGACGTTCGGATCACTTCGCGCTGGATCTCGACCTCCTCGTCGTCGCTCTCAATGGCGACCAACTCCTTGAAGGTTCGCCCCTTGACCAGGACGCTTCGCTTGCCATCGCGTAGGACGCAGTTGTTCAACAAGCCTGCCGCGATCAGCAGCGCAAGGTGCCCTCGGCGCAGTGGCATCAGCGGTCGGACCTGTTGATCGTCTGATGGCCAGAGCTGCTCGGCGAGATCAGGCTGGACCCACGCGCCGCAGCGTCGGGCTTCCGCAGCCGCCTGCTGCGGATCGAAGGCGAGCGAGGCGAACAAGACATCGCCGGCAGGAAGTGACGGCAGGGGTATCGCTGGTCCGACCAAATCGTCCGAGAGCGGCTCCAGATCGGCCCGGCTCCACTCCTCCAGGCGTGACTGGACGGAGGGATCGGGCGTTGCCTTCGACTTGCGAATGCCGAAAAGCACGATCTGACGAAACGCACCGTACTCTGGGTCGGGGAATCGGAGCGCCTTGATACGCGCGTAGTGACTCGCCAGGTAGCGGGACGACACAGCCAGCCGGGGCTGCGGAATGAGGAACACGAGCACCCCGCCCGGGCAGAGCGCGCGCGTCAGGCTCGTCAGGAAGGCGTGTTCGAGGCGACGGCTCTCGTCGTCGTAGTCGTACGGCGGATTCAGGAAGAGGCAGGAGAACGCGCCATGTGCCAGTCTGACGGAGAACGCCGAGGTGTGCAGCACGTGGTCGAGCCTCTGGCGCGCCGAGTCGGCTCGCTCCTCGTTCACCTCGATGCCGAAGCTCTCTGCTCCAAGGCTCCGCGCGAGCGCGGCAGCGGGCTCGCCGGTCCCTGCGCACGGATCAAGGAGACGAATCACTCGCCTGCTCGTGCCCGTCGATGTCTGGACGTGCCGGGCGAGGATTTCCACCACGCGAGGCGGCGTAGGGTAGTAGCCCGCGCGTGCAATCGACTCAAGTCGTGCCATGCGAAGTCCGCTCCAATGCATGGGTCGCTTCGGCGGCGTGATCTGGCTGAATGGCCCGATCGTCGACCAGCATCAGCGCACCCCGCCGAATCGCGGCGGTGATGTCCGATCCGAGCGCCACCTCGTCGGGGCTGCAGCGATAGCCCTCCACCCCGAACGATTCCAGCGCGCGTGCCTCGCCAGTGCGAAGGGCCCGTTCCCAGAGCCATTCGGCCCAGGACGGATGCAGCGGCAAGGGCACCCGTCGATTGAGGAAGCGATAGTGGAGTCGAGCGGCGTCATCGGCGCCACGTGCCAGGAGCAGAAACTCCGAGCACTCCGTGGCGAAAAAGGCCACGTCGGGCACCAGGACGCCGTGGTACGCGCTTGAAGCCGGCAGTGAAGCGCGGAAGAATCGCCAGGCGCGCGGACCCTGCGGCGCCAGCGTGCAGAATCGGGCGCCGGCGCCAGGGTCGCTGAGGGTGGCCGCGTCACCCTTGACGAGCTGGGCCCAGACCGCCTTGACGGCCTGCTGAGATCCGAGGAGAGAGACGAGCCACAGGCGCATCTTCGGAATGCTGGAATCCGGGTCGGGCTCCCAGGCGAACGCATCGACGCTTGCCCCGAAGCCGCCGGCCTGAAGGACAGGCAACGGTGCTGAGTCGTTCAGGATGCTCGACGCGCCATGTGCCCGCTCGGCATCGTGGTCATTGACGTGGACCATGATTGCCTCCGATCAGCCGAGGGGCCCCGCACGGGGCTCCTCGGCCCAGTGAGTCATCGAGGCTCCGCTCGACTCCGAGCGGCCGGCGGGGCGACCGCGTTCACGTGGAGACCACCGATGTCGGCCGCACGCTTCGGATCGGCTGACAGGCAGCGGAGCGTCCCGTCGTCGAGGTCGAAGTAGCTGGCCATCCAGGTACAGGTCTCGGTGAGCAGCTTCTCGACGTAGCTCGCGGCGATCGATGCGACGACTTGATTGATCGTCGGCCCCTGTTCGGCGGCGATGATCGCCTCCGCACAGTCCGGCTCCGGCCTCGATTCGGGCGGACTCTGCAGGAGATCGGGGCGCTGGAGACTCGGCGCAGGCAGCGCCCGACAGATCTGCTGGGCGGGGGCGAACGCCCGACGAAGGGCCTCGGGCCGCGTCGCGTTGCCCAGGAGCACCTGGCCGGAGTTGCGACCGTTGCCGCAATCGAGCCACCACACTCGACCGACGCGGCTCGTGTTCCAGGTGGGCACGTCGAGCGTCTCCGCGATCGCTCGGCGGGCGGCGGCGTTGTCGACACAGCCTATGGCGAGGCACAGGTGGCCGGCTGAATCCCCGAAGACGCTGGCGTGTAGCTCTCGGTCGTACGGCAGGACCGAGTAACCGACCTCGCGCTGGAAACGGCGTGCGAGCCTCAGGGCAAGGACTTCGGACTTGAAGCGCCCGACGTCGGACAGTTCGAACGCCTGTCGAGCGACGTTGTGCGGCTCCACCCGGTCCGGATCGACGAGGTAGAGCCGCGATCGGCGTCCGATGAGCAGGCGACACACCGCCTCGGCGAGAAACCCGCCGGTGCCGCCGCATCCGACGAGCACGATGGTCGCTTCGGGATCGGTCCGATCGTGGGCCGACCGTTCGCCGACGGTGCTAATCAGGTAGCCCATCGGTCTCGGCGTCGTCGTGCGGCGAGTCGAGGTGAGCGTCCCGGAACGCGCCTGGGGCACCGTCGAACACGCTGCCCCAGGCCACCGGGAGGAAGTAACCGTACGCGCCGACCCGCAATGACACCGTAGGCTGGTCGGTCCCAAGTCGGCCGACGAC
>JADLFM010000087.1 GCA_020845495.1 Chloroflexota bacterium | reverse complement strand
CTCGACCCCGCCTTCATCCTGGACGAAGGCGGCTCCGGCATGAAAGGCTTCTTCAGCGCCGGCGACGTCTTCGAGATCTCGGTCGGCGAGAAGAAGATCTTGCGCCTCAAGATGGTCGCTCGCGCCGAGCCCGGCCACGCCTCCCAGCCCTGGGACGAGGCCGCCACGCATCGGCTCGTTCGGGCCGCGAACGCCCTCCTGGCCCAGCCACCCGAGGACCGCGAGTGCCCGCCCGTCGCCGAGTTCATCCGTCGGATGGGCGGGGAGCAGGTGAAACAGGAGATGGCGCAGCACCGCGCGATCCGCCCGCTCCTGCACGACACGATCGCCCTCACCATCATCGAGGGCGGCTACAAGATCAACATCATCCCCGAGCAGGCATCGATGAGCTTCGACTGCCGCCTGCTGCCGGACACCGACGAGCGCGCTTTCGTCTCGAACGTCGAGCAGATCGTCAACGACCCGGGCATCAGCCTGGAGGTCGAGTGGTCGGACGCGCCGCCGTCGCTCTCGCCGATCGATACGCCGCTCTTTACGGCGATCGAGGCCGCCTGCAAAGCGCATCTGCCGACCAGCATCGTCGCGCCGGCGATCTGCGTCGGAGGCACCGATGCTCGCTTCTTCCGGGAGCGCGGCATCCCCGCCTATGGCCTGGTACCCTGCATGCTCAACGCCGAGGACAACAAGGGGTATCACGGCGTCGACGAGCGCCTATCCGTCGAGAACCTGCGGCTCGGCACGAGGATCGTTTACGATCTGACGCTTCGTACGGCCGCCCGCGCCTGACCGTCCCAGATCCACGAGGCCGCCGACGCTTCGGTGCCGGTGCTGGCATCAGCACCGGCACCGAAGCCGTCTGTCGGCTCCAGGCGCTGGCGATGCCGGAAACAGGCTGTTGCGGCGACGCCCACGTTCGCCACGCTCGGGCCGACGTAGTATTGCCCGTGCAACACTCGGCGGCGCGCTACCGTCACATCGGTAGTCCATCCTCGTGGGTCCGAACACCATAGGCCAAGAGATCCTGAAGGAGGGTTGACATGGACGGCCTGTACCGACCGCGTCAAGGGCGGATGATTGCTGGCGTCTGTGCTGGCCTCGCCCAACGCTTCGGCGTCCCAACCTGGCTCGTGCGGCTCGCGATGCTCCTCACGCTCCTGCCTGGCGGCATCCCCGGCTTCCTGCTCTACCTCATTCTCTGGATTCTGATTCCTTCTGAGTCGACGATGCTGTGACTCGCCGCCCTCAAACGCGTGGGAGCAAGATACGCGGTGGGGACGTGCACACAGCTACCGACGCTAGACGTCGCCACCCAGAGACGTGTGGGCACCCTCGCGAGGCCCATTCCCTGAGGTCGAGCAGGGGACGGAGCAGGAGCGCGTCTCGCCGGCGCTGACCCTACCGGCCCGCCTCGCCGGCGCTGACCCTACCGGCCCGCCTCACCGGTCCGCCCGCTTCACCGGCGAGCCGATGCCGGGCGCCAATCCGCACGATCGCCTCGGCCACGCGCGCGCCGGCCTGGCCGTCCGGTCGATAGCACAACTCGCGAATCAGGCGTGCCCGCTCGGTCCGCTCGTGCGACGGATCGGCCAGATAGCGCCGCACCTCGTCGATCAACTGCTCTGGGCTATCGGCGAGCCGTACCGCTCCGGTCCGTAGCACCTGTCGGTAATGGTCCGAGTCATACTGGCGGCGCACCGAGCGCAGGTACGGCTTCGGACCACTCGCGTCGAAGCGCAGATTGACGACCGGCGTGTCGAAGATCGCCGCGTCGATAGTGATCGACGACGCGACATTCATCGTCACGTCAGCGGCGTCGAGCAGTTGACCGGCGTGGCGGATGCCATCCGGCGTGTAGTCAGCGGCGAGCCCCGTCGAGCCGCGTGGCACGTCGAGGTAGGCGCGCCCACGTAGCCGCTCGAAGCCGGCCAGATCCTCGGCGTCGCGCCCCTCGACAACCTGTGGGTGCAGTCGGATGACGAGTTGGACGTCCTCGCCGAAGCGCCCGGCTTCATTTGCCTGGACCAGGAGCTCGGCAATCGCCAGGCTGTCGGTGAAGTAGCGGCGGGGGCTGGTCGCGTACACCACCACGCGCCGTGCCGGGTCCAACCCGAGCGACCGCAGGAAGGCAGCCCGGTCCACCCAGCCCGTCCGCTGGAAGTACGGATCGAAATGGGGGGGACCGGTGACGGTGATGCGGTCGGCCGGGAAGCCGTGCAGAGTGACGGCTTCTTCCAACATTCGCTCGTTCCAGACGATCAGTTCGTCCGAGTACGCCCCGACGATCGTCTTTGAGGTCAGGTTATCCCAGCCCTGGGTAAACGTCGTGGAGGGGACGCCTTCAGCGCGGGCTCGCCGAATCAGGCGGATGTCGCCCGGTACGACCCCGATGGTCGCCGTGACGACGACGTCCGGTCGGAGCATAGAAAAGGCTGGGCCGTGAAAAGGGTCCGGCAGGAGGCGGTTCTCGGCTCGCCGCCACGCCTGCCGCAGCCCCGCCGAGCGCCCGATACGCTGATGAGCCGGCCAGAGTAGCCGTCGCCAGGGGTTCCGTGCCCACTCCTCGCGCTCCCGGATCTGGCGCGTCGGCGTGAGCGCCCAATCGGCGAAGAAGAGGCGCAGAAAACTGGCGGCGACGTCGACGGGACGCTCGTCATCGTGGAGCGGGTAGAAGAAAAAATGCCGATCGTCGAGCTCCTGTCGAAGCCGCTCGATCGACCCTGGGGGTGCAAAGATCCCGACGTGCCCGGTCCGTGCGACCAGCTCTTGGAGGAGGGTCGAGCGGAGGAACATGCGGGCGGTAAACCCGTGCGGAACGACGAGCGCCGGGGTGACGCCGCGCGGCGCCGCCGAGGCGTCCGATCGCGAGCCGTCGGACATCGTCAGTGGGACTCCTCGAGCCGGCCCGCTCGAGCGAGCGTACCGGCGGCCCGAAGGATACTGCCGCCCCCCGAATCTCGGCAACACCGAGCGAGACCGAGCAGGCGCACCACACATCGACCGAACGTCGTCACCTGACGGCGCCGCGTGACGACGCTAGGATGGCCGTTCGTGCCCGTTCGTCACTGATGCCGAGGGGTGACTCGGCCAGTCGACGGCGCTCGTAGCGCCGCAAGGCCAGCCACACGCCGCGCGCCAGCAGCGCCAGGCCGAAGAGCAGCGGGCGCGCTACCGGTGTCCAGCGCGGCGGGCGGTCCGGCTGCGTCGCCGTTGTCCTGAGCCGCTCGATGGCCGCGACCAGCAGCGGGGTCGCCGGCAGATCCAACCCCAGGGGCCGCACGAAGGCTCGCACGAACTCACGCGCTCGCTCGCCATCGCCTGGGTCGACGGCGTCAGCGTTCTCGATCGCTGCCTGCTCGGCGAGCGCCGCGCCAAGTTGCCCAACGTGCTCGTCCAGGCTACCAGCCACACGAAGCAGGCCCCCGCTCACGTTCACGAGATGTTGGAAGTGCAGCGTTCCTTCCTGCGAGCTTCGGAACTCCTGGTCGAGGACCGTGAAGACCGGCCGGCCGACGATTCCTGCCTCGATCAGCGCGCTCGTGTTGATCCCGACCACCGCCGCACTGTGCGAGAGCGAGTCGAAGAAGTCGGCCTTCGAGCGGGCGTCCACCTGCTGTGCCGGGTCGCGCGGCCAGACCGCGACTGGCCCGAGATCGCACAGGTCCACGCCGTCCCACTGCGCCGCGTTCTGGGGATGCGGTCGGATCAGCACGCCCGCGTCGCGGAGAGGCCCATCGCTGGAGCGGAGCGCGTGAAGCCACCGCCGCGCGAATGGCACTTCATGCGGCGCGATCCAGACCGACGAGCAGGTGTACAGTACGACCGGCCGGTCAGATGGCAAGCCGATCCGGCGGCAGAACTCCGCGCGCAGCGTGCTTGGGCGGCGCGCGAACCACTCGTCGAACAACTGTGCGCCGGTCACCACCACCTTCTCGGCTGGGATGCCGTGAAGTTCGACGGCCTCGCGCACCTGGGCCTGATTCCAGACCGTCACCAGATCTGGCTCGATCAGAACCAGCCCCTTGTTCGTCAGGTTGTCCCAGGATGCAACGCAGAGTCCGGTCGGTACGCCAAGCGCACGCGCGGCTTTCAGGTGATCTACCTGCGGGGAGTTGAAGTCGATCAGCGGCGTCACCAGCACCGCATCCGGCGCCTGCTCCGCGATGAAGCGTTCAACGTCGCGGCTACTGGGAATCACCTGTTCCACACCCCGCAAGAGCGCGTCGAGGGCACGGATCAGGGACATCCCACCGAGGGGCCTCTCAGAGAGGGTGACGAGCAGCGGCGCGAGCGGCCAGACCAGGGCCCGCTCGCGCAGCCGGTCAGCCCGGCGATAGCGGGGATGCAGGTAGCGTAGGTAGTTGCGTGTCGCCCGTGCCGCCCCCGCGAGCGTGGACCAGACGTCGTCCCGCTCTGGCGCCGGGCCGTGCGAGATCTCGGTGTAACGCTCGCCGAGCAACTGGACCGCACCAGGCTTGCCTACCTGCGGCGGGCCGTCGAACGCGAGATGGATTCGGTGGCCGCGCTCGGCCAACTGCACGAGCGTCGACTCGAAGTTGCGCGTGAAGCCCGGGTGAGACATGAAGAAGAGGATCTTCAGACTGGACCTCCGTGCCCGCCCAAGGCGTGCCCGCCCGGCGCTACTGCTCCCGACGCGTCCGCGCCCAACGCGTGCCCGCCCGGCGCTACTGCTCCCAACGCGTCAGCGCCCGACGCGTCAGCGCCCAACGCTACCGCTCCCGGATCAAGACAGCCGCCAACCCGGCGGCGATCGTCTCAGCCGATATCGACACCGCCCGGTAGAGAATGCTCGTCACGATGGCGGCCGGTGGGGGCATCATCGTCGAGAGCATCACCGTCATCAACCCCTCACGCGCGCCAAGTCCGGCCGGCGCAAACGGCACCACCAGCCCGAACAGGTAGCTGAGCGCCGAGACTCCGCCCATCGCTGGCAGCCACTCCCAACCGAGCGGGTACACCGTCTGCGCGGTCGCGAATAGCCCGACCGACATCGTGAACCAGAGCGCGACGTAGCAGACGAGCAGCACCAGGATCAGGCGGTACGGCGGCAGGTCGGTACAGAGTTCTGCCCCGCCGGGCAGGACGCGCGAGCCAAGCCGCAGGATCCGGCTCATCACCAGCGGGTGCAGCCCGATCAAACCGGCCGGCAGCGCCAGGAGTGCGAGCGGGGTCACGAACCCAAGCTGATCGCCGAGCCCCTGGAGATGGAGCAAGATCGGGATACTGAGCAGGCTGAGCAGGATCGCGCCAAGCAGCGACAACGCCAACTCGACCAGGATGCTCGTGACGCCAATCGAAGCTGGCTGTCCCTTCGCCTTCAGCATGACCACGCGTCCGGCCGCATGCCCGACCTTGCCCGGCAGGTACTTGCCCACGTTGGAAACCAGGTAGATACGGAACCCGTCGCGGACCCGCACCCGACCGCCGAGGCCGCGGTAGATCGCCATCCAGAGCGGAACCGTCGTGGCGCTCGATCCGATCATCAGCAGGAACGCCAGCGCGACCGGCAGCGGATGGAACTGCCAGTGAAACCCGGCCAGGCGCGGATCGCTCCAGGCAACCCAGAGCGCGTAGCCGACCCCGGCTGCCAGGACCAGCCCAAGCACGAGCGTGACGAACGG
Source organism: Chloroflexota bacterium (assembly GCA_020845495.1). The sequence goes on along the minus strand of JADLFM010000087.1, from coordinate 38,590 downwards.
GTGCCGCAGAAGGCTACGGCGTGGAGCGGCAGCGGTCGCTTCCAGAGACGAACTCCTCGGGAGCGTGGTGAGACGGGACGCCAGTGGCCGAGCAGCACGTGCTAACCCGTCGAATGCCGACGCGCGTACTGGCTCAGACCCCGATAGCAGCCAGGCTGATCCTGTAGTGCCTGATACGTCAGTGCTCCTGTGTCAGCCAGTCGGGCGGCTCGACAGCACGGGCGGCAAAGTGTACGGCACGGGCACACGCCCCCGAAAGGACCATGACGTCACGACCTCAGGCCCCGGCACGGCGGGCCAGCGCTGCCCGGTACGCCTCCACCGTCCGCTGCGCCGCCGACGGCCAGTTGTGCTCGGTCAAGGCGACCCGCTGTCCCTCGGCGCCGAGGCGCGCAGCCAGGCCAGCATCGCTCAGGAGCCGCCCGATTGCCCGAGCCAGAGCCGGCGGGTCGTTCGGCGGCGTCAGCAAGCCGCTTTCGCCATGGTGCACGAGCTCGCCGAGATCCCCGACGTCGGTGGCGACAATCGGGCAACCGAAGCGTCGGGCCGCAAACAGCATCGCGCTCGATGTGACCGCACGGTACGGCAGCACGATGACGTCAGCGGCGCAGAGCACGGCGGCCAGATCAGGCTCGCTCAGGAACTCGAGGCGCACGATCGTTCGGTCGGTGAGCCCGAGACGCTCGATCTGGGCCCGATAGCCCTCAAACGACTCGTTCGGCTTGCCAGCGACGAGCAGGCGGGCGTTCGGGTGCTCGCCCACCATGAGTGCGAACGCGTCGAGGAGATCAGCCAGGCCCTTGTACGGCTCGATCAATCCGGCGAACAGCATCATGCGGTCGTCTGGGCTGAGCTCGAGCCGGCGGCGCGCCGCCTCGCGAGAGAGCGGCGGATGCTGCTCCAGCATCGGCCCCATCGGGACGACGGCGATCCGCTCGCGCGGCACCCGCCAGCGCTCCACGAGTGCCGTCGCGCTCCGCTCGCTATGGACGACGAGCACGTTGGCAGCCCGGTAGAGGCGCCCATATCGAACCGCATCGTCTGGGCGGGCGTGGTGTGGCAGCAGATTGTGAACGGTGTAAACCAGGGGGATCCCGCGCCGGCGGAGAAGGTGCCAGATCTGGAGATCAAGCGCCGGCTCGACCACCCACTGAACGTGGGCCACGTCTGGCGGGCGGCCCACCATCTGCGCCAAGACGGTGACCCAGTCGAACGGATACTCGGCCGCCTTGAGCGCCCGCCGAACGCGCGGCCGCGCAGCCACCCGGCCCCGGCCTCCAAGCATCCCTGGCAGTCGAAAGAAACGTTCCGAGAGGCGATACCCAACCGGCGTTGGCAAATTCTCGTAGTGGAAGCGTGAGGTCACGAGCTCCACGTCGCAGCCGGCCTCGGCGAGCGCCCGACAGAGGGCGCGATCGTACGGGGGCGTGTTGGCGTTCGGATCGAACTGCATGACGCGCAGCGGCCGGCCGGCGGCAGCGGCAGCGGCAGCGGCAGCGGACGGTATCATGGGCCGGAGTATGCGCGTTCTGATCCTGACTCATCACTACCCACCTGAGGTCGGCGCCCCGCAGACGCGCCTCAGCGGCACGGCGCGGTTCCTCCGCGAGCGCGGCCACGACGTCCGTATCGTCACCGCCATGCCTTCCTACCCGGATGGGATCATTCAGCCGAGGTATCGTGGCCGGCCGCGCCTTCACGAGCGGATCGGCGGCATACCCGTCGAGCGGACCTGGACCTACGCCCGCCCTGGCATCTCGATCGGACAGCGGCTTGCGAACCAGGTGTCGTTCACCGCGTCAGCGCTGGCGGCGCTCCCAGCCGTGGGACGGCGCGACGTCATCCTGGTGGAGAGCCCGCCGCTCTTCCTCGGCTTGACCGGCGCGATCTTCAGCGCGGCCCTCAGCGCCCCGATGGTGCTGCACGTCTCGGACCTCTGGCCGGCCGTCCCCATCGAGCTTGGCGCCCTCCGCGATCCGCGCGCCATCTGGGCCGCTCGCTACTTCGAGCGCGCCGTCTACGCGGCCAGTCGTCGGCTGATCGTCGTCACCGAGCGCTGGGTCGACGAGATCGTCCGTTCGGGCGTCCCGCGCGGCAAGATCGACCTGGTAACGAACGGCGTCGACACCCGCTTCCTCGACCCTTCCACGACGACTGCCGAGCGAACCGCCGTGCGGGCCGAGCTTGGGGTGGGCGATGGTGACATCCTCGCGGCGTGCATTGGGACCGTGAGCCTCGTCTACGGCTACGAGACGATCCTCGACGCATTCGCTCGCCTTCAGGAGCAGCCCGGATCGCGCGAGGGACCTCGACTGCGCTTGCTGATCGCCGGCGGCGGCTCCCAACGGGAGACGGTCGTGCAGGAGGTGGGTCGGCGGGACCTGACCGACGTCCTGATCCTGCCGGCCCAGCCTCACCGGCGCATTCGCAGCCTCCTTGCGGCTGCCGACATTTCGGTGAGCGCGCTCCAGCCGCTGCCCGTCACGCGCGGTCAACTACCCGTCCGGATCCTCGAAGCAATGGCGATGGCACGTCCGGTTGCGTTCTCGGGTGAGGGCGTCGCCGCACGGCTGGTCGAGGATAGTGGTGGCGGCCGCGCCGCGCCGGCCAACGATGCGGCAGCGCTGGCCGGCGTGCTGGCCCGCTTCATCGACGATCCAGAGTTCCGCGCCCGCGCCGGCGCGGCCGGCCGTCGAACCGTCGTCGCCCGCTACGACCGCGCGGCCGTCGCCGCCCGCCTCGAGGCCCGCCTGCAACGCGCCGTGCGCGGTCAGGCATAGCAGCCAGCGCAGCGCCCGCGCTCGCAAACGGAGACACGCGCAACGGCCGCGTCAGGCGCCCTGCGCATCTGTTCGGCCCGCCCTCGCCAACGGAGACACGCGCAACGGCCGTGTGCGACAGCCTCTGCTACAATCGCGGCGTGAGGGCCGTGCGTCCGACGGAGGGACGATGACCGATCTGCTCTACACCACTGATGCTTATCTTCAGCAGTTCGATGCCCTCGTCGTCAAGATCCGCGACGGCGCCCTGATCCTCGACCGCACCGCCTTCTACCCGACCGGCGGCGGCCAGCCGTGCGACACCGGCAGCCTGAGTTGGGACGGCGGCGCGTGCCGCGTCGTCGAGGTCAAGAAGCAGGCCGGCGACGTCCTCCACAAAATCGAGGGAGAGCCGCCGGCTGTCGGGACGCTGCTCCATGGGCAGATCGACTGGGACCGCCGGTACACCCTGATGCGTCATCACACGGCGCTGCACTCGATGTCCGGTGTCATCTACCGGCTGTACGGCGCGCTCGTCACCGGCGGTCAGATGTACGTCGACCGAGCACGGATGGACTTCGCGCTCGAAGACCTGTCGCCGGAGAAGGTGCAGGCGATCGAGGACGAGACGAACCGCTTGCTGGCCGAGGGCCATCCGGTCCACGTCAAGATTCTGCCGCGCGATGAGGCGTTCGCGATCCCGGACCTGATCCGCACCAACGTCAACCTGCTGCCGCCCCAGATTCAGGACATCCGCGTCATCGACATCGAGGGGATCGACCAGCAGGCTGACGGCGGCACCCACGTCAACGACACCCGCGAGGTCGGGCGGGTACGAATCACCAGGACCGAGAACAAGGGGCGGATCAACAAGCGGCTCGAGATCCGGGTCGAGGCGTGATCCCACGCTGACGCTCGCGCCCGTTACGCTCGCGTCCGTGTACAGGTCCGTCGGCTCAGCATCCGCAACTGGGAGGCTTCTGACGTGCTCGACGAGGTCGAACGCTGGGCTCGCCAGGAGCTCGAAGCGAAGAACGCCGCCCGCGAACAGGCGCTCGCACGCTCCCGCGAGCTGGTCCGGACCTGTGCTAACTCGATCCGTGCCGTGCATCGCCACGACGTCGAGCAGGCCCGCACCCTCATTGGGACCGCCCGCCGGCTGAGCGACGGCCTGATCGCGGACCTGTCGCCATACCCGGACATCTTCTTCGCTGGCTACGTCCAGGACGCGCAAAAGGAGCTCGTCGAGGCGCTCGCCGTCTTCAGCCTCGTCACCGGCGAGCCGATGCCGCCGCCGACCGAGCTTGGCGTCGCGCCGGCGCCGTTCCTGAACGGCCTCGGCGAGACGGTTGGCGAGCTACGCCGCTACGTCCTCGACCGGCTGCGACGCGGCGACCTCGACGGCTGTGAAGCGTTGCTTCAGACGATGGACGATATCTATAGCCTGCTCGTCACGGTCGACTACCCGGACGCGTTGACCGGCGGGCTCCGCCGAACGACCGATGCGGCCCGCGCGATCCTCGAACGCACGCGCGGCGACCTGACGTTCGCGCTTCGCCAGCACGACCTTGAAACGTCGATGCGCCGGCTCGAAGCGAAGATCGGCGCGACGGAGCAGCCGGCCGGCAACACTTGAGTAGCTGACTGGCGGACGCGGCCCCCGTTCTCTCGCTCCCACTGGGAGCAGCTAGCTCCTGCCCGCCGGTTACACTCCAGGAACCGTGCCCTGCGAGGTGGACTGTGGATTCGTTTCGCGCCCTGATCGTCGAGAAGACGGATGACGGCGTCTCGGTCGGCATCGACCGCTGGTCGCCCGACCGACTCATGGACGGCGACGTCACCATTCGCGTCGAGTATTCCTCCGTCAACTACAAGGATGGGCTGGCATCCATTGCCACCGGCCGAGTCGCCCGCCGCTACCCGCTGATCCCCGGCATCGACCTGGCTGGCGTGGTGGTGGAGAGCAGCGATCCACGCCATGCGCCGGGCGACCGAGTGATCGTCCACGGTCACGATCTTGGCGTCGCGCATCACGGTGGGCTCGCCGAAGTCGCCCGCGTGCCGGCCGACTGGGTCGTGCCGCTCCCGGAGGGCCTGACCAGCCGTCAGGCGATGGCGCTCGGAACGGCCGGCTTCACCTCGGCGCTGTCCGTCGAGCGGCTGGAAGCGGAAGGGCTGCGACCGGGCACAGGACCGGTCATCGTCACGGGAGCCTCTGGCGGGGTTGGCTCGACGGCAATCGACATCCTGGCAGCGCGTGGCTACGAGGTGGCCGCGAGCACCGGTTCGGCCGACGCGCACGACTACCTGCGCGCGCTGGGTGCCCGCGAGATCCTGGATCGCGCTGAGACGAGCACCCCGAGCGATCGCCCGCTCGACAAGAGCCGCTGGGCCGGCGCGGTCGACGCCGTTGGCGGTCCGACGCTGGCCTACTTGCTCCAGACGATGCGATACGGTGCGAGCATCGCGATCAGCGGCAACACCGGCGGCGTCGCGTTTCAATCGACGGTCTTCCCGTTCATCCTCCGTGCCGTGAACGTCCTCGGGATCGACTCGGCAGGCGTGCCCCTCGCGAAGCGCACGGCGCTCTGGCAACGGCTCGCGGCCGACTTGCGCCCGCCCCACCTCGAAGACGCCATCGCGCACGAGATCTCGCTCGACGAGACGCCGGCGGTGCTGGCGGCGATCCTGCGCGGCGACATCCGTGGCCGAACCGTCGTCCGCGTCGCTGCCTGACGCTCATCCGCATCTCGAAAGGGCGGCAAGCGGCCTCCACCAGCCATGCAGCCGACACCGGTGAAGCTCGCGTTAGCAATCAGCCGTCAGGTACCACGGCCCCTCGCTCCGTGGGGAGTGTTGGTCAGGGATTCCATCGGGACGTGCTCAAGAGCGAAGAACGGTGACGGTCCTGGCGGGTCGAGACGATGAAGCGCACCAACTCAGCACGCCAGCCTCGCCGGTCGTTGCCTAACCTCTGGTTCGGGGTGAGGCAGTCCAGGGGCAACCCACAAGGATGGGCGCCCTGGACCATAGGCAGCGATCAGCAGAGTAGCTCATCGTACAGCGCTCGGATCGCGTTGCGATCGATCGGGCGCGGATTCGTCGCCGTCAGGGCCGGGTTGGTAACAACCGCGTCGGTCAGGCGGTCCAGATCGCCGCGCGGGACGTCCAGTGCGCGCAGTGAGCCCGGGATGGCGACGAGCCGCTGAATCTCGCGGACGCGCTCCACGCCGGCCCGCGCTAGCTCGGCCTCCGAGTCGAAGCTGCCCTGGACGCCGAGCAGCCGCGCGACCTGTGCGAAGCGCACTTCATTGCCAACCATGTTGAAGGCCATGATCGTCGGGAGTAGTGCGCCTACCGCTGTTCCGTGATGGATGCCGTACCAGGTGCTGAGCGAGCGCCCCATGGCGTGACCCAGGTTGACGCCCTTCAGGTTCAAGACGAAGCCGCCCATCGTCGCGGCGCTCGCCATCAGAGCCGCGTTAGCCAGGTTACCTGGCTCGGTGACGCGCGCGACGAGGCCCCTACCAATTCGGCGAATCGCCTCCGCGGCCATGGCGTCGCCGAACGGGTTGGCCCGCGTCGAGGTGTATCCCTCGATCGAGTGCGCCAGAGCATCCATGCCGGTTCCGGCCGCCAGGCGTGAGGGAAGCCCGGCCGAGAAGGCCGGATCGACGACGGCGACCCGTGCGGCCAGATGGGGCGAGCCCAGGCTGAGCCGCTCGCCGGTCGACTTCCGGTTCACAATCGCCGCCCAGGCGACCTCGCTGCCCGTGCCGGCCGTCGTCGGTACCGCGACGAGCGGCAGGATCGGGCGGGTGACGACCGGGTCGGCGAAGTAGCGGTAGATGGAGTCCCCGCCTTCCGCCACCAGGAGGCCGATGAGTTTCGCGGTGTCTAGCGCGCTTCCACCGCCCACCCCGACCAGCACATCGGCGCGGATCTGCCGCGCCAGGGCAGCGCCGCTATCCACACCCTCGACGTCCGGATTAGGTACGACTCGATCGAAGGTCGTGACCTCGAACCCGGCATCACGGATCGGCCGCTCAACGCGCGCCGCCAGACCGGCCGCCGCGACACCGGGCTCGGTCACCAGCAGGACGCGACGACCGTCCAGCGCACGAATCTCGGCGCCGATCGTGTCAACCGCGCCCACACCGAAGAGGACGCGCGTCGGGCTGACGAACGTTGCGACGTCTCCGTACGGCACATCGCCCGTCCGCTCCTGGGTCGCCGCGTCACGCTTGCCAGTCTCAGTCACCATCTACCCCCTCAACCGATCGTGAAGCGACGGAGCGCCGCGCGATCGACTTCGACGCCCAGGCCCGGCCCGGACGGGATGTCCACCCAACCGTTGACGAGGCGGATCGGCTCGGTGAGCAGTTCGTCGCGGAGGGGATTCTGGACGTTGATGATCTCGAGATACGGCGGCTCGGCAAAACGCGAGGTCGGCAGATCCGGGGTAAGCGCCAGGAGCTGGAGCGATGCCGCCGCGCTAATCGGCGTGAATCCGACGTGCGGGATGCACTGAATCGACCAGGCTTCCGCCAGCGCGGCGATCTTCCTCGCCTCGGTGATGCCGCCACAGCGGGCCAGGTCCGGCTGGATTACGTCCATGGCCCGCCGAGTGACGATGTCGCGGAAGGCGTACTTCGTGCTCTCCTCCTCGCCCCCGGCGATCCGAAGGTCGAGCGCCCGCGCCAGCTCGACGTAGCCGTCGAGATCCTCGCCCGTGATCGGCTCCTCGAACCAGTATGCCCCAAGATCCTGGAGGTGCCGCCCGAGCCGGAGCGCGTCGCTCACGCCGTAACCTCGGCTCGCGTCGGTCATCAGGGTGACGTCGTCGCCAACCTCCTGCCGCACGGCGCGAAAGCGCTCGACGTCGCGGGCAACGCCGAGGCCAAGCTTGACCTTCATCGCGCGGAAGCCCTGCTCGTAGAAGCGCCGTCCCTCCTCGATGGCGACCCGCGTCTGATCCTCGTCCTGAGTGAAGTAGAAGCCGGTGGCGTAGGCCGGCACCCGGTCGCGCACCCGTCCGCCAAGCAGCCGGTGAACGGGCACTCCGAGCGCCTTGCCCTTGATGTCCCAGAGGGCCGTGTCAACCGCGCTCAGGCACTCGAGGAGCACGCCGCGCGTACCGTGGGTCTTTACTCGATGGTAGGCGTCGCTCCAGATCCGTTCGGAGTTGAAGGGATCTTGGCCGACGACGAGCGGCGCGAGGACGCTGTCCATCGAGACGCGGCAGACCTCCGGCGGAGCGCTGGACGCGCCCCACCCGACAATACCTTCGTCGGTCAGAACTTCGACGATGACGGCTCGCTGCCGCTCGAACCAGACACGTGCCGAGCCCCAGGGACGGTCGTAGTCGTAGCCGAGAATGTGGGTGGCAATCTGGGTTACCTTCACGGGTTGAGCTCCTGTAGGTGTGTGCGGCGTGTCCGTCCCGGGATCGGCTGTCACCGATCCTCCAGGGGGAGGTGGCGGCTGCCCCCCGCCAGCGCGCCGACCGGCCGGGCACGGCCTTCACTTCTCACCGCGGGCAAGGACGGATCGTCTACGCCTTCCAGTAGTAGGATTCGGGTCGGGTGATGCCGGGCGTCATGCCGTCGTTGCTGAAGATTTCGCGCTCCGGCACGTTCCTGAGCTTGTTCTTGACGACCCGGATGCCGCTCACGGCCGGTGATAGCCCGATCAGTCCGATCGCCCAGACTTCTTCGGCCATGATCTTCCAGATCTCCTTCCCGAGCGCGATTCGCTCGGGCTGCGGCACGCCGAACCCGCGTCGCCACTTCTCCATCATCTCCTTCATGCGCGGCGGCGGCTCTTTCCCGCGAGCGCCGTTGGTCGTAAACCACTGCCCGTACAACGGCCCATAGGAACTGTTCGGCTCGGCCGCGAAGGTGTTGCCCGGCGTACCGAAGAGACGCTCGGTGCCGCCGTTGTCCCACATGAACAACTGGGTCTCGTTGTTCGCGTTGCGCCGCTCCCCGAGGCTTCGTTCGGTCTCCTGCACGACCACGTCGATCCCGATCCGTCGCCACTGCTGCCGAACCATCTCGGCGATCTGGGTGTACGGTACGAACTGCCCGCCCCAGGTCATCATGTCCAGGCGCAGCCGGCCCTTGCCGTCCGTCCGCTGCCGGAGGCCCTCGGAGTCCTTCTGCGTCAGGCCGACCTTGTCGAGCAACTGGTTCGCCTGGGCGACGTCCGACGTCGCCCAGAGCGTCCGGTACTCCGGCCCGGGGCTGTACATATTGTCGTCGGCCGGGACCACCGAACTCGGCGTGCCAAGGCCGAGGAAGATCGCCTCGTTGATCTGGTCGCGGTCGATTCCCAGTGCGAGCGCCCGCCGGAACTCGACGCTCTCGAACAGCCGGGCGATCTCCGGATCGGCCTCGTAGCTCATGTTGACGCGGATTTGAGCGCTCGACCCGAAGTCGCCGGGATCGAGTCGAATGCTGTAGTCGCCCTTCTGTCGATTTTCGAGAAGGGCAGGTAGCTTCTGCATGTCGATGTGGCGCGCCTGCATATCGAACTCGCCGGAGATCGCCCTCAAGTTGATGACTTCCAGGTTCTCGCCAAGGGTCATCACGACCCTGTCGATGTACGGGAGCTGATTACCGTCAGTGTCGACGCCGTAGAAGTAGGGGTTCCGCTCCAGCACCCACTGGGGCGTATTGATCGGCGTCACCGTCTTCCAAGGCGTGATGACGGGTAGGTCCGCGTTACTTTCCCAGGTGTTCTTGAGCTTGAGCAGCAGCACCCAGTTGTCGACCTGCGCCTCGGCGACACGGCGGTCGAGCTCGTCCTTGCTCGCGTACTTGGGGTGGAACTGCTTCAGGTAGTGCGCCGGCCCGAAACCGCCGCTCGCGATGCGGCCGTAGTTGGAGTGGCTCGCGCTGGCCCAGTTGCCGGCGATCACCTCGGGATACAGGAAGTACGGTGCCGAGAAGGTGTACCGAACCGTCAAGTCGTCGACCTTCTCGACCTTGCCCATCTCGCCGCCGATGGACAGATCGTTCGGCGGCGTCGGGTTCAACTCCTTGTTCAGGTGCATGTCTTCGTACCAGAACACGAAGTCGTCGGCGGTGAGCGGGTGTCCGTCGGACCAGCGCATGCCGCGACGGAGGGAAATTGTCGTCACCTTGCCGTCGTCGCTGATCTTCCAGTCCCGCGCTACGTTTGGGGTCAGTTCGTTCATCGTGTAGTCGAAATACAACACATGATCGTGCGCGGCGAGGCGGATGCCGTTGTAGCGATCGCCCGGTCCGGTGAAGCCGCGCCGCAGGACACCACCATACGTGCCGGTCTCGTGGAGCGGCTTGATGACCAGCGGATCCTGACCGATCCGTTCCTGAACCGGCGGGAGCTTGCCAGCCTTGACGAGCTCGGCGAGCTGGGGGGCTTCTTTGAAGGTCTTCGGGAACTGGGCCGGATCGAGGACGAGCGTCGGGCCTTCCAGCTTGCCGACGAGTTGGCGCCCAATTGGTAGCTCGCCGGACTTCGCTGCCGGCTTGGCAGCAGCGGGCTGGGCGGCCGTGGCCTGCGCGGGAGCTGGGACCGGAGTGGCGGCTGGCTTGGCCGGTGCGGCCGTCGTTGGAGCCGCTGCCGTCGTCGGCTTCGCGGCCGGCGCACTCGTAGGAGCAGCGGCTACCTGGGTTGGCGCCTGAGCGGGTGCTGTCGTGGCACGCGCGGGCGGCTCTGGTGCGCAAGCCGACAGCAGGCCCATGCCCACCATCCCAGCACAGCCTGTCCCTACGCGAAGGAACTTCCTGCGGGTCCACCGTGGCATCGTCGCCATCTCACACCTCTCGGTTCTCGCGGCGGACGTTGCCGCGACGTTGGAGAACTCTTCAGGCTCCATGACCCATGCGACCTGAGACGGCTTCGGCCGCCTGCCGGCGTGGCCATTGACGGAAATCAGTCCGCTCGATCACCCTCCCCCTGCGTTTTGCCGTGCGGTGGGAGCGAGCTATCCGGCAGCGTGCTCGCTCGGACCACCAACCGAGGCGCAACGCTGATCTGGGCCGGCGGAGGCACCTGACCTGCCAGGAGCTTCGTCAGCAGCGAGCCGCCGAGCCAGCCGACTTGATGGAGGTCCACGCGGACGGTCGTCAGTGGCGGCTCGGCAAAGCGTGCCTCCTCCAGATCGCCGTACCCGGCAACGGCGATGTCGTCAGGGATACGCCGGCCAGCCCGCCCCAACGCATGCATCGCCCCCAGTGCGATCAGGTCGTCATCGGCGAAGATCGCGTCGAACTGGATGCCGGCGGCGAGCAGCCGCTCGACGGCGGCGACGCCACGCTCGCGGACGTGAAGGGCCAGGTCGACGTCGTACAGGCCAGGATCGATGCTGACGCCAGCCCGTTCGTGGGCCAGACAGTAGCCCGCTCGCTTGGCCACGGCCGTCGGGACGTCGCTTGGGCCACCGATGTGCGCGACCCTTCGCCGGCCAGCCCCGAGGAGATGGCCGACCACCTCTTCAGCCGCGCGACGGCTATCGGCGGCGACGGACCAGACACCCGGCTCTTCCTCACTGTGCCAGCAGAGCACGAGCGGCAGTCCCGCGCGGCGGATCGCTCGCCGGTACCCGGCCGGGACCGGCTCGCCGGCGACGATCAGGCCGTCGACGCGATCGAAGGGGAGCGGCCGGGTGCGCGGTTCCTGCGCTCGGTCACACGGCAGAATCGACACGAGGACGGCCAGGCTTGTGTCCTGAAGCGAGAGCTCGATGCCGCGCAGGAGCTCCATGAAGAAGACATCCGACTGTGTGCTGCCGGGTGGGAGGAACATCAGCACGCCAACATTGCCGGTCGCGCCTCCGGCAAGGTGTCGCCCGGCGGCGTTGACGGCGTAGCCAAGCGTTCCTATCGCCGCGACGATCCGCTCACGAGTGGTGGGGCTCACCCGGAGGGGCTCGTTGATCGCCCGCGACACGGTCGCAATCGACACGCCGGCCGCGGCAGCCACATCGTGGATGGTCGGGCGGCCGTCGATAGGCATGCTCTGGTTTGTAAGCGCTTTCATCATCGCGCAGTCTAGACCTCACGACACCGTTCGTCAAGCCCCTCCAGAGTGTCGCGTTGACACGGGTCCGGCGCGCCCGTACACTCGACGCGGATCTCTGGTGGGATTGCCACCACGGGAGGAAGTAGTGAGGAAAGCGCGGGGTGCGCTAGGACTGGCCGCGGGCGCGATGCTCGTCCTCGGGACGACATCGGTGTTCGCGCAAGGGACGCCGGGAGCAACGGCCGAGCTGAAGCTGGCATCGGGCCAGAGTGTCGGTACGGCGACGTTCACCGAGCGCGAGAGCGGCGTCCACGTTTTGGCGCAACTGCACGGCCTACCGCCCGGCCAGCACGGCCTCCACGTTCATGCCGTTGGTGCGTGCGACCCAACGGACTTTACGTCCGCCGGTGGCCACTTCAACCCGATGACGAAGCAGCACGGACTGGAGAACCCGCAAGGCTGGCACGCCGGCGACATGCCGAACCTCGAGGTCGGCGCTGACGGCACGGCGACGTTCGACGCCATGCTTGACGGCGCGACGCTCGGCAGCGGTGCAAACTCGCTGCTCGACGCCGACGGCTCGGCGATCGTGCTCCACGCCGACCGGGACGACCAGAAGACCGATCCCTCTGGCAACAGCGGTGCACGAATCGCCTGTGGCGTCATCATGAAGGCGGGCGCCCAGGCGAGTGCTGGCAGTGCTCCGGTCGCACAGCCCTCGCCGGCCGCGAAGCCGGCCACGACGACTGCGCCGGCTGCCCAGCCGTCCCCGGCTGCGAAGCCGGCCGTTCAGGCTCCTGCCGCCGCAAAGCCGAGCGCCGCTCAGGCACCGGCGGTACAAGCATCGCCGGCTACCGCTCCGGCTCAGGCTCCGCGACCGGCCGCATCCCCCTCTGCGCTACCTCGGACCGGTTCGGCCATCCCGGCCGTCGAGGCGGCGGTCCCGGCGGCCATCGCCGGGTTTAGCGCGATTGGCGCGGGCCTGCTGCTCTGGCGGCGCCGCCGCTAAGCGTCACTCACTCAACTGTCACCAGTCGAGTAACGACGGGGGGTGGGAGCGCAGGCTCCCACCCCCTGGCATTCTCAGGTCGGATGGTGATGCGCCGCTCTGCCTATCGGCTGGCCGGACTCGGCGACGGACTGGCCGCCGGACTCGCGGCCGCGCCTGCCGCGGGACTCGCTCCGGGCGATGGGCTCGGCGAGGGTGACGGGCTCGGCTTTGGTGGGACGGTCGGCGCGACCGGGGTTGGCAAGGGCGTGTTGGCCGGCGGCACCGTGGCCGCACAGGCGCTCGCGACGATGAGGCCGCTTGCAGCCACCACTGTCAGGATCGCGCGCCGGATCGAGACCAACCGGCGAGGCGCGGGTCCGGGAGCGATAGACGACGACATTCGAGTGCATTCCTCCTGATCAGACCTCACCGCCGCAGGAAAGCTCCTGGTCTGGACCGCCAGCCCATGGGCCGTCGCCTGCGTGGCGCCGAATTCTAGCGGCTCAGGTCCGCCGGGCGGCCCGGCGCGCACGTCCCATGCCAGCCGCGAGGTCGATCGCCACCGCCATATTGTCCGGGTTGGCCCGGCCGGTCCCGGCGATGTCGAACGCCGTCCCGTGGTCCACCGACGTTCGGATGATCGGGAGGCCAAGGGTGATGTTCACCGTGTCGTGGAAGCCGGTCAGCTTCGACGGGATGTGGCCCTGGTCGTGGTACATCGCGACCACGGCGTCGAAGTCGCCGTTGAGCGCGCGCAGAAACACGCTGTCGGGTGGGACCGGACCATAGGCGTCGATACCCTGAGCCTGAAGCTGTGCGGCGGCCGGCCGGATCTCACGCTCGTCTTCGTTGCCGAACAGGCCGTGCTCGCCAGCGTGGGGATTGATGCCCGCCAGGGCGATCTTCGGGGGCCGCGTGACCAGCGGCGCGACCGCCTCGGCCGTGAGGCGTGCTACCCGGGTCACCCGGTCGGTCGTGACGGCGGCGACGGCCTGGAGCATCGAGCAGTGAGTGGAGACGTGGGAGACGCGCAGGCGCGGCGAGGCCAGCAGCATGGTGATATCGTCGTCGCTCACACCGCAGAGCCGTGCCAGCGCTTCGGTGTGACCGGGATAGGGGAAGCCCGCGAGGTTGAGCGACTCCTTGTTGAGCGGCGCGGTCACGATAGCGTCAATGGTGTTGTCGAGCGCCAGCCGCACGGCCCGCTCGATGTACTCGAAGGCGGCCTTACCATTGGCCGGCTCGACCTGTCCGCGCGTCAGAGTCCTGGCCGGGCGGTTCGTGAAATCGAGCACCCAGATCGCGTCGTCGTCGAGCGCTGCGCCGTCAATGCTGTCGATTGCACGGACTGGCAGCGTCGAGCCCACGATCTTCGCCGCCTCTTCCATGACGCTGGCGTCTCCGAGGACGACCGAGCGTGCCCGCGCCCGGACCTCGGCGCGGCCAAGCGCCATCGCGATGACCTCCGGCCCGACGCCGGCGGCGTCCCCCATCGTGATGCCGAGAATCGGCAACTCCTGCACGCTCATGGTCCCTCCCGCTGCCCGCTCGACGCGCCGAGCCGGCTGTCCCTGTTTCGCTGGTCCGAATCGCCACTCGTGGCAGGTGATGGGCTCAAGCATAGTCGAGCCGGGCGCGCCGCGCCGTTCGGCAGCCCTCAACTGGCCGGGCGACGGACCGCCCGCTCGCGAACCACCGCGAGCACCTGGCGGCTGTCGCGGACGCCGAGGACTTCCAACAGCAGGATGTAGACAGCCCCGGCCAGCACGGCGGCGAGCACGAGCAGCAGGCCGAGCGCCAGAGCGCTCGAGGCGAAGGGTCGGCCCACATTCAACAGCAGCCAGAGCAGTCCGCCCATGCCAAGCGACGCCACGGCGACCCGGCCAGCCCAGTCCATGAGGCGCGCATCGAGCACCTTGGCGCCGGCTCGTTCAAGGAGCGCCAACAGCACCAGTCCGTGAGCGCTGTTCTGGATCGCATTGGCGAGTGCCAGTCCGGCCACGTCGAGCGGCCCGATCAAGGCCAGGGCGCTGACCAGGTACAGCAGTACGCATGCTACCCCGACGAGCACCGGCGTGCGGGTGTCCTTGCGAGCGTAGAAGGCGACGATGAACAACTGGTCGAGCGCGGTGAACGGAAGCTGTGGCGCATAGGCGAGGAAGACCATCGCCGTTCGCGCCGTCTCAGCGCCTCCAAACCGGCCCCGTTCGAATAGCAGTTGCACGATCGGCTCCCGCAGGACGATCAGCCCAACCGTGGCCGGCACCATCAGCAGCAGGACGATCCGGATCCCGAACTGGAGCGTCTCGCGGTAGGCGCGGCGTGACGCCTCCTCCGGCGTGCCACGAGCCATAGCGTTGGCAAGCTCGCTGGCGTGGCGCGACAGGAGCGGCAGCACCGCGAACGAGGTGGCGGTCGCGACGAGGCCAAGCGGGAACTGAATCAGGCGCGTCGCGTAATTCATCACCGAGAGGCTGCCCTCGGCGAGGCCCGAGGCCAGGTTGCGGTCGATGACGATTCCGACGATGGTGACGATCATCCCGAGCGCCACCGGCCCGTAGAGCCGGAGGATGGTGCGGACCTCTGGCCGATGAAGCTCTAACAGCGGGCGATAGTGCAGCCGCCCGAGGCCCGGCAGTTGAAGCAGCACCTGGCCAGCCGCCCCGATCAGCACGCCGATAACCAGCGCGTCTACGCCAATCCGCTCGTGCAGGAGCAGAGCACCGGCGATGATGCCGATGTTGTAGATAGCCACCGCGAAGGCCGGCAGCGTTACCCGACGGCGGGCATAGAGCGCCGCCATCAGCACGCCGGCGATCCCCTGGAGCACCACTGCCACCAGGAGTATTCGCACCATCGGGACGGCCGCCTCGCGCGCCTCTGGCCCGAAGCCGCCGGCCAGCAGATCCACGACGATCGGGGCGGCCAGCCCGAGGACCAGCCCGACCGCCCCGAGCACCAGCGCGGCGAGCGTCAGGATCGTGCTGAGCAGGCGCCAGAGGGCCGCATCGTCGTCGGCGGCGTCCACAAAGACCGGCACGAGCGCCGCGCTGATCGCTCCGCCGACGAGTAGATCGTAGACCATCTGGGGCACGGCTGAAGCGACCACGAACGCATCGGTTCCAGCGGTTGCGCCGAACAGCGCTGCCATCACCTGCTCGCGGATCAACCCGAGCAGCCGGCTGACGATGTTCCCGAAGGCGATCAGAGCCGCCGCGACGGCGACGCTACGCACGTTTTGCTTCCAGGCGGTACAGGCGATAGTCCGACATTCGCCCGCTCGTGGCCGGCGGGCGCGGATCGAGAGGGATGACGGTGAGCCGGGCATCGGCCGCCGCGGCGTCACGGGCGTTCATCACGATCAGGACGCTTCGATCGTCGCCCAACTCGTCTTGCAGGCGCCCAGGCGATGGACGGACGACGCGGTACGGGACCCGCCCGAAGATCAACAGATGCTCGAAGCCGCGTAGCTCGGTGACGCCGGTATCGGGCAATTCGCTGCCGATCGCCTCGTCGACGAGCACTGCCTCCGCAGGCTGACGAGCGGCCTGGATCTCGGCACTGAGACGAAGGATGCGCTCGTTTGTGTCTGCACGCTCGAACGAGCGTGCATAGTAGCGCCCGAGCGACGCGAGCGGTGCAGTCGACAGCATGACCGCAAGCCCGGCGAGAGCCACGGAGAGCCACCTACGTCGTACCGCCGGAAGCAGAGCGGCCAGAACGCTCCCGAACCAGACCAGCCCGACCGCCGCCGACGCGAACAGCAGCGGCACGAGCGGCATCAGATAGCGGCTGGTAATGAGCGTCCGAAACTTCGGGTTGAGGGCCGGGAGCAGCAGCAGGAAGGTCAGGCCGAAGACGAGCGGAAGCGGCTCGCCGCGCCGCGCCAGGAGGGCCACACCAACGGCGGCGAGCGCCGTGACGGCGATCACGGACGGATCGAGCAGGTACCCGGCCACCCCGTCGCGCTGATCGACCGCGCCGCCGAGGATACGAGCGAGCAGAAGCACCATCGAGCCGAAGGTCGGCACGTAACCGGTCGTCGCCTGTTCGTCCTGCGCGTACTCGCCGCGCATACGCTGAGCGCTACGGAGCGACTCGAAGCCGTGATCGGCGTTATAGGCCAGTACGTTTGCGTAGCCGACGAGGAAGAGCGCCGCCGCGATCCACGGCCAGGGCGTCAGCAGGAAGCGCCGGCCTTGCACCACGACGACGAGCGCCGCCGCCGGCAGCAGCACGGCTACCAGCGGATGGGTCTGGAGTGCGAGGCCGAGCAGCAGCCCGGTCGCGGCCAGCATCAACCCGGAGGTGCGGTCACGAGCCTTCGCCCGGACGTCGACAGCCTTCGTGCTCCAGGCTGCTGACGGTGCGCGCGCCGCCATCGCATCGGCCTGCACCTGCATCTCACACGTCTCAGCCTCCACGCTCGGTCGTCGGGTCGCGCGGAGCAACGCCCAAGCAGCCAGCGTCGTGAACAGCGGCGTCAAACAATTCGACCATGCCACGTGGCTGTTGACGACGACGTGCGGGCCGTTCACCGCCAGGAGCCCGGCCGCAATCGATCCGACGAGTCGCGGAAGTATCGCACCGGTGTCAGTAGCCCGCCCGCCGCGAACGAGCGGCAGGAGACGCCGCCCTAGCTCGCGGCCCAGGCCGTAGGTCACGACAACCGTCGCAGCCCCGGCCAGCAGCACCACCACGCGCGGCGCACGCGGGCTTTCCCCGCCAAGCCAGAGCGCTAGCGCCACGGCGTAGTTGTAGAGCGCTCCGTAATAGCTATCGTAGTTTGTGAGCGGCCGGGCGCCCTCTCGCACGATCGCCAGGCTGTGCAAGACTTCCAGCGTCTCGTCGGTGAAGCGCGGCACGATCCACAGGTACGGCCAGCGTACGGCCAGCGCGACGAGCCCAATGCCGAGGGCCAACATGAGGTCAACGTGCGGCCCAGGCCAGTAGCCGGACGTGAATCGCCGGGGTGTCGGCGGCTGGTCCCGCTGTATCTCGGCGGCTGGCGCGGTCGTCAGGGCATTCATGGTCGCGCGACGGGTGGTACCGGTCGAAGGCGGCTGCTGTCAATGGTGCGAGCAGTCAGCTTTCAGCACGTCAGCATTCAGCAGGTCGTTGTCAGAGGTCAGATGGACGGGCGGGTAGTCCTCAGCGCTCAGACGTCCGTGGTGAGCGGTCAGGTGTCAGAGCCGGGGCCGGATCCGCGGGGCTCGCTGGCCTCGGCCGGGGAGATGCTGAAACCATCGGGCGAAACCTGGTCGGCCACGCCGTGCTCGTCTCCGGGACTTTCGGCCTGGGCGGTGGCGGCGTCCGCGTTGAGATCGTCAGCGTCGAGGCTCAGGGCCTCGCCATCGGAGAGCGCGATATCGCGGACGCTCGCCGAGGCCACTCGATACAACGCATGCAGCGTCGTCACGAGGTCGTCCGAGGCGCCCCAGGCTGGTGGCCGGCCGAGGCGGCGCAGGACGGCCCCGGGAAGTTCCGGCGGACGGATCTCGATCTGTAGCTCGTCGAGCCCTGACCCGACATCCCAGAATCGCTCGATCGACAGGTCGTCGGCCGCTTCGGGTGTCGGCTCGGGGTTCGTCGCGGGTGGGTCAGGTGCCGCGCCGGATCCCGCCGCCATCGCTCCACGACGGGCACGCAGCGCGGCCGTCAACTCCTCGCGAGTCCGTCCGCGCAGGCGAAACAGCAGGAACGGATCGCGATCGAGCTCGGCGGCGAGCGCGTAGTGGACAGCGGCAACGTGCTTGCACGGTACGGCCCAGTCCGGGCACGAGCAGGACATCGCAAGCTCGTCCGGATGCTCGGGAAAGAGCGGCGCTTCGGCACGATCGCAGAGTGCGACGATCTCGGCAGGGAGCTCGCCGGCGAGCAGCTTCGCCGTGTAGATCGCCTGACGGGACAGTGCCCCGACCACCCGATCCCAGACGGCGTCGGGCAGCATTTCGAGGCGTAGCTGGACGCGATACGGCGTCGACTCGCTGCCCTGGACGCGCGCCCGCACGACCCCTGGCTGAATGTCGACGTCGAGCACCCGACCGTTGCGGGCGTACGATCGGCCACGCGTGAAGCGGCCGGTCCAGCCGTCTCGATCGAGCGACGCGATCCAGTGGCGCGCCCACCAGTTGGTTCCGAACTCGCCGCCGCGAGCTGTCATGACTCGAGTATCCGGTGGTGTGGCTCCGAGTCGGCCCGAGACCTTCGCTGCCCGAAGCCCCCCTCACCCCCAGGCCCCCTCTCCCGCGTGCAGGAGAGGGAGGGCTGGCGACCGTGTAGAGCGCTGCATCCGTTCATTCGTCGAGCACCGCTTCCGCGCGCAGGGCCAGTAGCTCGCGAAGTTCGCTGTTCGAGAGCTCAGTCAACCAGGTCTCGCCAACGCCGAGCACCTGCTCGGCCAGCGCTTGCTTGCTCTCGATCAGGCTGTCAATCTTCTCTTCCAACGTGCCGGCGCAAACGTACTTGTGCACCTGGACGTTCCGGGCCTGCCCGATCCTGAAGGCGCGGTCGGTCGCCTGATCCTCGACGGCCGGATTCCACCAGCGGTCAAAGTGAAAGACGTGGGTGGCGCGGGTCAGGTTCAGCCCGATGCCGCCGGCCTTGAGCGAGAGCAGGAAGACGGGCGGGCCATCCGAACGCTGGAAGCGGGCGACCATCGCGTCACGGGCGCGAACGGGCGTCCCGCCGTGCAGGAACAGCACCTCGCGCCCGAGCCGGCCCTGGAGGTACTCGCGCAGCCGCCCGCCAAACTCCGAAAACTGCGTGAACACGAGCGCTGCCTCGTCCTCATCGATGACCTCTTCCAGCATCTCTTCGAGACGGGCGAGCTTGCCACTTCGGCCGCCCAGCGGTCGACGATCGCCTTCTCCGAGGTAGTTGGCGGGATGGTTGCAGACCTGCTTCAGCCGCAAGAGGGCGGCCAGCACCCGACCCCGTCGCTCGATGCCATTCGCATCGTCGATATCGCGCAACATGCCGTCGACCACAGCCTGATAGAGCGTCGCCTGCTCGCGGGTCAGGGTGCAGTACACGCGCGATTCGAGTTTGTCGGGCAGATCTTGAATCACGTTCGGGTCGGTCTTGACGCGTCGAAGGACGAATGGCCGTACCAGGGTGCGAAGCCTCGCCGCCCGTTCGGCGCTCTGCCACCGCTCGATAGGTACCGCAAAGGCGCGGCGGAACCCCTCTCGCGAGCCGAGATAGCCCGGGTTCAGGAAGTCAAGGATCGCCCATAGCTCGGCCAGGCGATTTTCGACGGGCGTCCCGGTCATGGCAAAACGGTAGCGGCCTCGGAAGGTTCGCACCGCCCTGGCCCGTCGGGTCGCGGGGTTCTTGACGTTCTGGGCCTCGTCGAGGACGAGTCCCGCCCAGTCGACCCCCCGAAGCGTCGCCTCGTCGCGGTCGACCAGCGAGTAGGTGGTGAGGACGAGATCGCGGCCGGCAACGGCCTCGGCGAATCGCTCGTTGAGGCGACGGTCCGGACCGTGGTGGACGTAGATGTTCAGGTCCGGTGAGAAGCGCTGGAGCTCACGCCGCCAGTTGCCGAGCACCGACGTGGGGCAGACCAGCAGGGCCGGAGCGCGTGTTGCCTCGGGCAGACGGTTCGCCATCAAGAACGCGATGTACTGGATCGTTTTGCCCAGCCCCATATCGTCGGCCAGGCAGCCGCCCAGCCCATGCGCGGCCAAGAATTGGAGCCAGGCAGCCCCCCGCGCCTGATACTCTCGGAGCGTGCCGACGAAGCCTGACGGTGTCTCGAACGTGTCGGGAACGGCCTCACCCTCATCCAGCCGATCCAGGAGCTCGGCCAGCCAGCCCTCGGCGCTCACCTCGACGACCGGCAGGCCGGGCGCCTCCTCGGTCGAGCCGAGCGCGACACGCAACGCCTCGGCCGCCGTCAAGGACTTGCTGCGCCGCCGTTTCTCCCAGAAGGCAATGGCCTCTTCGATCTTGCGCGCATCCAGTTCCACCCATTGGCCGCGCACCTTGACGAGCGGCACCTTCAGGCGAGCCAGCCGCTTGAACTCGGCCGGGTCGATCTCCTCATCGCCGAGCGCCAGCTTCCAATCGAAGCTGACGAGCCGGTCCTGGCCGAGCAAGCCGCTCGCGCCATCCGTGCCGGACGAGCCCAGCCGCAGCCGCACGCCCACCTGGCTGGTACCGCGCGGGCTCCACCACGGCGGCACCAGCACCCCGAAGCCGCTATCTTCGAGGAGGGGCGCGGCCTCGCGCAGAAACTGGTACGCCTCGACAGTGGTGAGTGCGCAATGGGTTGGACGGGGTGTGGCCAGCCCTCGTTCGAGGGGCGGGAACAGACGAGCCGCCCGGCCAAGGTCGCCGAGGACGTGCTCCTGAGGCCGGTCGAGGCGGCGCCGAAACACTTCCAGGGCGTCGCCACGCTCCTCCCAGACACGCTCGGCCTCGACCAGCAGGGTCGGGTCGTCGACCGCCTGGAGCAGGAAGCGGAGGGTCCAGATGGCGTCGGCGGCCTTCTTCTTCGGGACGCTCTCGGGCGCGTCGAGGCGGAAGCAGGTCCGGAACGAGTCCGCCGTGGCGACGCCGCCGGCCGGGGCCGCCCACTCGCCGACACGCTCGGCGAATGCGGTGAGATCGTACGGGCCTTCGAGAACGAGGCTGGTCCCCATCGCCATCGCGCGAAGCCAGGCATCGGCGGCGGTCACGGGGCGCGAAAGGTCGTGGCCGTCCTCGCATTCGTCGGTCTCGGCAAGGCCGGCTTCGACGATACCATTCACGACGAGCGCATCGACCATAGCGCCAAGCGAGCGAGAGAGCACCGTCGCTGCGCCCTGGGCGGTCGTGCCCGCTGCGCGGCAAGCCGGCGGCATCGCCCGCGCAAGCACTGCGAACCGGGCAGCATCGTGTGGCTCGGAGAGGACCGGCCGCCATCGAGCTCGGGCGCCGCGCCGGATCTCGAGCACTGGCACGAAGCGCTCGCGAGCCACGAGCTCGAGGGCGAGCTTGGCGACGCCTCGCCAGTAGCGCGCATCTGCCCCGAGCACCAGATCGGACGCCAATGGCCCGTCGGCGGCCGGCAAGAGCGCGAGCAACCAGACGGCCTGACTGGCCGGCACGGCGCGCCCACGCACCCTCCAGGTGCCGAGCATCACCTCCTCTGCTGACCCAGGCTGGCCTGCCCTGCCATCAGCCCCATCGCCCGGCTCACCGACTGCCAACACCCCGGCCGCGCACGCCTCCGGGGACGGCAGCGGCGTCGCCTCACACGTCGGCAGCCGAATGTCCCAGGATGCGGCCGTCGACTGCACGTCAGCCACGGCCCGCCCGGTCAAGCTGGCGAGTGCGGCGAGCGCCTGGCGGAGATCGCGGACAGGCGCCTGGAATGGATGGAGGCGCGCGGATGCGGCCTCACGCGAGGCAGCGGCATCGACGGGAGCAGCAGCCTCGTCGCTAGCCCCGCGCTGGCTGCTCTCGGCCCAGAGGAGGAAGGCGGCATCACCCGTGTTCCGCTCAACGCCCCACGCTCCATGCAGGATCAGCACCGACGTCCAGACTCCAGGTTGAGAGGAACCGGCTCGGAATGGCCCTCAACGCCCCGGCCGGCACCGACGCGGAGCGCTCCCCTGGTGAGAGTTTATACTCCTGGCACGCCGGCTGCCTCGTCGCGAGAGCGTCACAGCGGGCGCCAGTTCGCAGACCACGTGTGAAGGGTGTCGGACGATCATGATCGAGATCGCCATCGACCCGGTGCTCGTCCGCCTCGGCCCGCTGATGGTCACCTGGCACGGCTTCTTCACGGCCGTCGGCGTCCTGGCCGGTATCTGGCTGACGACCCGGCTGGCCGTCGAGCGGGGCTTCACCGAAGACGACATTATGTCGCTGGCGCTCTGGTGCGTCGTCGGCGGGATCGTGGGCGCACGTCTGTTCCACGTCGTCGATGCCTGGGATTACTACGCCAAGAGCCCGACGATGATCCTACGGGTCAACGAGGGCGGGTTGGCGATCTGGGGCTCGATTATCGGCGGACCAATCGGCGGCGCGATCTATTGCCGGATTCGCGGTCTCTCGGCGACGCGGCTGCTCGACCTTGGCGGCCTGGGCCTGATGCTCGGCATGGCGATCGGCCGGCTTGGCGACGTTATCAACGGAGAACACCACGGCGCCGCAACCGGCGTCCCATGGTCGGTGCGCTATACCCACCCGGACACGCTTGGCGACCTGAACGTGCCGGTGCACTTGGCGGTCGGGTACGAACTGGTCTGGGATGTGGCGGTCTTGTCCTTCTGCCTCTGGCTGCTCCACCGACGCACCCTGCCGCGCGATTCAATGGTCTTCTGGACGATGATCGCGCTGTACTCGGCCGGGCGATTCGTGGTGCAGTTCTTCCGACTCGATCAGCCGTTCGTCTGGGGATTGAGCCAGGCGCAATTCCTGGCGTTCACCGTCGGAGCCATCGCCATCTGGATCCTGGTCTTCTTGTACGTGCGCAGCCAGCGTCAACAGGGCGATCGCGAGGAACGCCCACAGCCCGCCGCCCGGCCGAGACGACGGGCTGCGACGAGCCCAGGAGCGGTGAAGGAGTGAGCGCGTGAGCCTCGTCGTTAGACTCGGGCATGGAGCCAGCGCCCGGGCTGCACCTACCGCCCGACGCATCCGCGAGTACACCGGCTCGATACTCGGCGGAGTGCGCCCTGCGTATGTGGCGGCGTACCAGGCGAGCCGAATGATCCCGCTGTTCACCGCCGGGCCGCTGGTAGCTCGCCTCTACCGCGCCGCCGGGTTCCAGATCGGCGAGGGCGCCTCATTCCTCGGGCCGATCCGCATCATCGGCGGCACCGACTCGTTCGTCGAGAACTTGATCGTCGGGCGCAATGCGCTGATCTCAACCGACGTCACGATCGACGTCGACGGGCTCGTCCGGATCGACGAGAACGCGAGCATCGGGCCGTTCGTGCGGATCTACACCGCCACGCATTCTATCGGCCCAGGATCACGGCGCATGATGCCCCATATCCTGGCCAAGCCGGTCACCATCGAGCGCGGCGCCTGGGTCGGGCTCGCCGCGCTGATCCTGCCGGGCGTCACGATTGGGCAGGGCAGCATCGTTGGAGCAGGTAGCGTCGTGACCGCCGACGTGCCGCCAAACAGTTACGTCGAGGGGAATCCGGCCCGCGTCGTCCGTCAGCTACCGTGGGGCGACCGCTGAGACGAGCGCACCCGTGCAGCGGCTCATGGGACAACGCGGCCAGGCCTGTGCACCGTGACCCTTCGCCGGGTGCGCCGGCCCGACGTGATCCGTGCCACTACCGAAACCTCCTGGGGACATGTGCATGACTAGAGCTAGCCTCGTCTCGATCGTCCTCGCGGCGCTCCGCGATCAGTTGGAAGCGGACGGCACCGACACCTCCGGGCCGCTCACTGAGGATACGCCGCTCGTCGGCCGAAACTCGCCCATCGACTCGCTGGGCCTCGTCGGCGTGATCGTCGGCGTCGAACAGCGCCTCCAAGGAGAGCACGGCGCCTCCGTCACCCTCGCCGACGACCGCGCGATGTCACAGCGTCACAGTCCGTTCCGCACTGTCGGAACGTTGGCCGACTACGCATTGGCGGTCTCTCGTGGGGATGGCGCCGGTGGCTGAGACGCCAGCGGCCGGAAACGCGTCGGCCGACGACTCGGCCGCTCAGGCATCGAGCTCAGAGCGGCCAGAGCGGGAAGTGGTGCTCGTCACCGGCACCCGTAAGGGCATCGGGAAGGCGCTCGTGGAGCACTTCGTCGCGAAGGGCGCGCTGGTCGAGGGATGCAGCCGACAGGCGCCGGAGTGGACACTGGACGGCTACCACCATCATCTCGCCGACGTCCTCGACGAAGGCCAGGTGCGCCAGATGATGCAGTCGATCGCCAGCCGCCATGGGCGGCTCGATATCCTGGTGAACAACGCCGGTATCGCCTCGATGAACCACACGCTGCTGACGCCGGTCGCGACCGTCAGCCGAATTCTGGAGACGAACGTTACTGGCACGTTCCTGGTCTGCCGGGAAGCAGCGCGGCTGATGCAGCGGCGTCGCTACGGCCGCATCGTGAACCTCGGCTCGGTGGCCGCGCCGCTACGCCTTGAAGGCGAGGCGATGTACGCGGCCTCCAAGAGCGCCGTAGTCACGTTCAGCCAGATCTTCGCCCGTGAGGTCGGGCCGTTGGGGATCACCTGTAACGTCGTCGCGCCGACGCCCATCGAAACAGACTTGATCAAGTCGGTCCCCCGCGACAAGATCGACCGGCTGGTGAATACGCTGGCCGTCAAGCGGCTCGGCACCTTCGAAGACGTGGCGAACGTGGTGGACTTCTTCACCAGCAGGCGGAGCGACTACGTGACGGGTCAGGTCATTTATCTCGGCGGCGCCTGATCGGCCTCTTGAACGAGCCGTCTCACCAGATCGGCGCAGCCAGGAGCGCGGTCGTTCCACCCCTCGTCGGCCCGCCAGAGCCTCGCGCTTCGTTCAAAGTGTGAGGGAGATACCTCAGGAGACACACGCATGCACCTGGAGTGGCTGTACGAGCGCATGGCGGAGGTGGCGGACCGTCCCGCCATCGTCTGGCGGGACGAGGCGACGACCTACGCCGAGTTGCTGCGGCGCCGGGCTGCCTGGAACGAGCGGCTCGATGCACAGGGTGTACAGCCCGGCCAGATCGTCGCGATCGTCGGGGACTACTCACCGAACGCCTGTGCGCTGCTGCTGGCGCTCGTCGACCGAGGCGCACTCGTCGTCCCGCTGACCGGTGCCACGTCGGCCCATCACGCCGAGTTCCTCCAGGTCGGACAGGTCGAGACGCTCGTCCGCTTCAACCGCGACGACGCCTGGCAGATTGAAGCGGTCGAATCTGCCGAGCCGATCCATCCGCTCCTGGCCGAGCTACGCCGCCGGGCGACGCCCGGGCTGGTGCTCTATAGCTCCGGCTCGACCGGCAAGAGTAAGGCCGCCGTCCACGACTTCGGCCGAATACTGGAGAAGTTCACGGTCACGCGGCAGCGGCTCGTCACGCTGACGTTCCTGCTCTTCGACCACATGGGCGGCCTGAATACGTTGTTCTACGCGCTCTCGAACGGCGGCACGGTCGTCGCGACCGAGCACCGCGACCCGGAGGCTGTCTGTGATCTGGTGGAGCGGCACCGCATCGAACTGCTGCCGGCCTCGCCCACCTTCCTGAGCCTGCTTCTGATATCTGGCGCGCACCGCCGCTACGACCTGTCGTCACTGCGGCTGGTGACGTACGGCACCGAGGTGATGCCCCAGACGACGCTCGACCGGCTGCGGGCCGAGCTACCGGGTGTCAAGCTTCAGCAGACCTACGGCCTCTCCGAGCTTGGGGTGCTGCGCTCGAAGTCGCGCGAGGACGGCTCGCTGTGGGTGAAGGTCGGTGGTGAGGGTGTCGAAACGAAGGTCGTCGACGGTATCCTCTGGATCCGTTCCCGCTCGGCGATGCTCGGCTACCTCAATGCGCCAAGCCCCTTCGACGCCGAGGGTTGGATGAACACCCAGGATCAGGTGGAGGTGGATGGCGAGTACATCAAGATCCTGGGGCGCGTGACCGACATCATCAACGTCGGCGGGAACAAGGTCTATCCGGCCGAGGTCGAGAGCGTGCTGCTGGAGTTGGACAACGTTCGGGATGTGACCGTCTTCGGGGAGGCGAACGCGATCACCGGCCACCTGGTAGCGGCCCGCGTCGTCCTCGACGAGCCGGAGCCGCTCGACACGCTCACCCGGCGGATGCGCGTCTTCGCCCGCGATCGACTGGCCCGCTACAAGATCCCGGTCCGGCTGGAGATCGCCAGCGAGACGGCCGTCAGCGCCCGCTACAAGAAGGTTCGTACTCGCTAAGCTCCCACTCCCGCTCACTTCCCGCTGGGTGCGTTGGGTGAGGGCTCTTGCCGAGACCTGCGAGGGCACCCTCACCCGCGTTGCGCGCGGCCTCTCCCGCTGGGACAGGTCGAGACGGCCGACTCAACATGCGAAGTGGCCGATGCAGGCCGCCTGGGCCGTGTTCCGAGCAGGTCGGCCTACCAGGCGAAGACGAACAGCAGATCGTTGACGTTCGTATTGGTCGGACCGGTCACGAGCAGATCGCCGAGCGGCTCGAAGAAATGATAGGCATCGTTCCGAGCCAGAAACTGCTCCGGATCGAGGCCACGCGCGCGGGCGCGCTGCACGGTGGTGCCGTCAACCAGGGCGCCGGTGGCGTCGGTCGGGCCGTCGTTGCCATCGGTGGCCAGCGCGACGACGATCACATCGTGCAGCCCGGCGATCTTGAGCGCCGCTGCAAGCGCTAGCTCCTGGTTCCGCCCGCCCAGGCCATCGCCGCGCACGTGGACCGTCGTCTCACCGCCGAGTACGAGGCAGCAGGGACGTGGCAGTGGGCGGTTCGTGGCAGCCTCCTCGCGAGCCAGCGCCGCGATGACCTTCGCGACCTCGGCAGCTTCGCCTTCGACGTAGGTAGTGAGCAGTAATGGCTCCAGTCCCTCAGCGCGAGCCTGCCGCACGGCCGCTTCCGCCGCAAGCTCGTTGCTCGCGACCACGACTGTCTGAACTCGCTCGAAAATCGGGTCGCCCGGCTTCGGCGTATCGTCGATGCGGCCTGCACGGCCGGCCTGGAGCCGTTCCAGGACGCTGCTGGGTAGCCGGTCCCAGACGCCGAGACGCTCGACGATCGCACAGGCATCAGCAAAGGTGCTCGTATCGGGGACGGTCGGGCCAGAGGCAATAACGTCGAGCGGATTCCCGACGACGTCCGAGAGGACGAGCGTCACCACGTCAGACGGCGCCGCGAGCCGCGCCAGCCCGCCGCCCTTGGCACGCTCCAGGTGCTTGCGGATCGTGTTCAACTCGTTGATAGTCGCGCCGGCCCGTAGCAGCAGATCGGTCGTCTGCTGCATGTCGGCCAGCGTGATGCCCGCGGCAGGCAGCAGCATCAGCGCCGAGCCGCCGCCAGAGAGCACCACGATGACGAGATCGCGCGGCCCGCTTCCGTCGAGTACTGAGACGAGCTCAGCGGTGCCGTTCACGCAGGTCTCGTCGGGAATCGGGTGCGACGCCTCACGGAGTGTGACGATCCGGGTCGGAGCGGTGTGGCCGTGCTTGACGACGACGAGGCCACCGGCGACGCGCTCACCCAGCACCTCCTCAACGGCAACGGCCATCGGTGCACTCGCCTTGCCCGCGCCCACCACCAGCACCCGTTCATACTGGTCGAGATCGTAGCTCCGGTCCCCGACGGTCAGTCGTCCACCGTCACGGGTGAGTGCCCGGCGGACGGCCTCAGCCGGGTCGACGGCTTCGAGCGCAGCGGACATGACCCGCGTCACGAGCGCGCGGCGCTCCCGGGTGACTGGATCGGCGAGTAGTCGCTCGCCAAACGAGATCGTGGCGCCGCCGGACGGCGAGGTCGTCATAACCAGTGCTCCCCGAGGGCGGCCGTGGCCGCCTCCACGTCGTTCATGGTGCTTGGGTGCCTCAGGCGCCAGGCATCTCATGTTGGTGCTGTCCGGCGCCCCCCGAATGGTAGCCGAGGGCACGGCTCCCCCTCACACACAGCATGACTCTTCTCCAACTGCACCACCGGCGCCTGGGCGGGCCGGCCTACCCCCGCATCCTCCCCCTCACGCTCAGCGTGACTCTTCTCCGCCTGCACCTCTGCCACCTGCAGTAACGACCAGAGGTCATGCGCCAATCAGTTCGACCACCCCGCAGGGTCGGCGTTGCCCATCAATTAGTTGGAATCGCTAGATTTGACAAGTGATCGGATGATGCTCGCTTTATTGCGATCTTTCTCAGTGCGTCGTTCACAGTGCCGATGAGCTGCACCGCACCCGGCGAACAACACGCTTGTTGGCACGAATGGGCGCGCGCGACTTGACACTATCAGGTACGCCACGTACACTGTCGGCGTCTGACATCGACATAGCTCCTAAATTGGCGACTCGCTCACACGCCACCGGGTATGGTCAGAGCCACCAGCGGATGGCGTCGTGATGTTCAGGCACAAGCGTCCCTTGATACACGAGGTTGTAGCTATCCAGATTGACAGCACAGTACACCTCACGTAGAACCCAGTTGCCTTCGTGAGGTGAAGTATTTTAGCGCGACTGATGCCCACGTCAAGCGCGAGGTAGCAGCCAATGCTACTACATGCCCCATGGAGAGAATCCCATGGCGACCAACCATCGGACACCGTCCATCTCCCGACGTGCGTTTCTTTGCAACTCCGGAGCTATCTCCCTGGGCCTGATGACCTTGAGCCTGGCCGGGGGGACCGCTTGTGCCCCTCAAGGCGGGTCGACGAACGCAGTCACCTTCTCGGTTGGTACGGACCTCATCAGTAGTGACCCACATCGATCGGGTGGGCAGGCGGCATCCAACGTTCAGCGTCACATCTTCGAGCCGCTCATCGGCCGTGATGCCTCGCTCAATCTTGTGCCGCTACTCGCGAAGTCGTGGACTCAGGTGGACCCCCATACCTGGACGTTTGCCATCCGAGAGAATATTCGTTTCCACGACGGCACAACACTAAGCGGTCGAGACGTGAAGGCCACCTTCGATCGAATCATGGACAAGAACAGCCCTCTGATTAACCGCACGGCCGTCTCTACGCTAAAGAGCGTTGACCTCGTTGACCCGATGACCGTGAGGTTCGTAACCATCAAGCCGGACCCAGTTCTATTGTCCCGGCTGTCTATTCCCAGCACAGTTATTCTGCCGGCCAGTGTGATCGCCGCCATAACCGGCGACGCGGAGCCCCAGCCAGTGGGAACGGGTCCATTCAAGTACGCTGAGTGGGTGAAAGACGATCATCTAACAATGGACGCGTTTCCGGACTACTGGGGGACCAAGGCGAAAGTCTCACGGCTGATCCACAGGCCGATTATTGAAGCCTCGACTCGAGTAGCGGCGCTGCGCACGGGTACCGTCGATTTCATCACCAACGTCGAGCCGCAGCAGATAGCAGAGATTGAGTCCGACCCAAAACTCGAGGTGGAGTTGGTCCCGAACGCCCGGGTCTACTTCGTCGGCATGAATACGTTCCGCGACCCTTTCAGAGACGTGCACGTACGACAAGCACTGAACTACGCCGTTGATGTTGACAGTATTATCCGCGATCTCATCGGTGGCCGTGCCACGCGCGTCCCGAGTGTATTGAGCGCAGAGCAGTTTGGCTTTGATCCCACGCTCGCACCGTACAAGTACGATCCTGAACTCGCCAAGAAGCTCCTAGCCGATGCCGGGTTTCCAACTGGTCTAGATGTGACGATGCATACGGTTAAGGGGCGCTATTTGCTAGATGCTGAGATCGCGCAGGCCGTTGCTGGGCAGTTGGCGAAGGTTGACGTGAGAGTGAACGTCGAGATTCTCGAATACGCAAACTTTCTCGCACGGCTGTTCGATGCAAAGAACGCTGAGAACCGTTTCACGATGTTCTACTTCGCGTACGGAACCCCGATCCTCGACGCAGATGACACGATGGCAGGTTACTTCGATTCGCGACGGCGTGGTCTGTACTACAACGACCCCGAACTGGACGCACTTATAGCCGAAGGACAATCGAACGTCAATGCTGATGAGCGCAAGGCCGTTTATGCAAGTGCACTCGCGCATCTCAAGGACGCAGCACCCTGGATCTTTCTGTTCCAGATGCAAGACGTGCTGGGCGTGAACAAGCGCATTGCTGGGTGGAGCGCCCGAGCCGACGAGTCAATCTCGCTCGCAGAAGTATCCATGACGTCATGAAGCGCCTCTCGTCATGCGGCGTCAGACCATGCAACGTCGGGATCCCGATGCAGGCATAAGTTGCCCAGCAATCGGATCGAGGGGATTGTGTGAGCGGTTTGCAGCATCTCACTCTGATACCATCCGTCTCAGCCAGGTCCGTAATACTGGCGTTCCCACAGGACGGTCAGGTCTGGCACAGACAGCGTCGGCCGGCGGCATTGGTATGAAGCAAAGGCCGGACGCGCAATGACCAGGTTCATCCTCAGGCGTATAGCCCAGTCCGCGCTCGTCATTTGGGGCGTCTGTACGATCGTCTTCTTCCTAATGCATGCGTCTGGTGATCCAGTCCAGTTGCTGCTTCCGACTGATGCCAGCGACGAGGAAATCGCTCGCGTCCGCTCCCAGCTACAACTTGACCGCCCACTCACGGAGCAGTACGTCAACTATCTTAGCCGCCTTATACAGGGGGATCTTGGCCAGTCCCTGCGGCACCGGCGGCCAGCATTAGAGCTACTCGCAGAGCGTGTACCGGCCACACTGCAACTGACGGTCGGCGCACTCCTCGTCTGCCTTCTAGTAGCCTTGCCCCTCGGGACATTGTCGGCGCTAAAACGAGACTCAACTATCGACACAATCAGCTCATTCGTCGCGCTACTGGGACAGTGCGTTCCAACATTCTGGTTGGGCATTGTGCTGATAATGATCTTCGCTGTGCAGTTGCAAGTGGTGCCAGTGATGGGCGCTGGAACTCTTGCGCATTTGATTGCCCCATCTATCACGCTGGGAGCGTACTCCGCAGCACTTGCAACCAGAATGGTACGATCGAGCTTACTTGACGTACTGGATCAGGAGTACGTTCGTACGGCCCGCTCGAAAGGACTTACAGAGTGGGCGATAATAGTCCGTCATGTAGCACCAATAGCCGCGATGCCAGTAGTCACAGTTATTTCGCTGCAAATTGGATATCTCTTAAGTGGTGCCATTGTGACCGAGACAGTCTTCAACTATCCGGGAATGGGCCTACTTGTAGTGCAGGCGATCTTTGGGCGCGATTTTACGCTTGTGCAGGGCTTTGTGATTCTTCTATCTATCGTGATTGTCAGCATCAACCTACTCGTTGACATCATTTATTCAGTCCTCGACCCGAGAGTGCGGTTCCAATGAATACGGCGGCCGTCTCCATCTCGGCACCCATGCCTACGAAGGCGAAGCGACGCCCCTTGACGTTGTCGGCATCACTTGCGCTGGTCATACTCATCATAGTCCTACTGGCAGCAGTACTTGCTCCTGTCATCTCACCATTCGATCCGACCGCTCAGGAATTGAGCAACCGCCTGAAGCCGCCGCTTGCACGGTCGCAGAACGGAACAATCTTCTGGCTCGGCACAGATTCACTGGGCCGCGATATCTTGAGTCGGCTTC
Source organism: Chloroflexota bacterium (assembly GCA_020845495.1). The sequence continues at coordinate 6,670 of JADLFM010000087.1, read as the reverse complement.
TGTATGGGGCGCAGATTTCCCTAGTGATCGCGCTCACAGCGACGGCCGGACAGTTAGTGGTAGGAACACTGCTCGGCCTTATCGCCGGGTTTCGACGTGGAGTTTGGGATGCCGTCATCATGCGGGTCACCGACATCCAGTTGACGATTCCCTTTCTCGCACTGGCGATTGCTGTCGCGGCGGTACTCGGCTCCAGTCTGCTGAACGTGATCCTGATACTCGTCATCACAAGCTGGGTGTATTTTGCGAAAGTCGTGCGCGGTGAGGTGCTCGTTGTGCGAGAGCGGGTTTACGTTGAGGCAGCTCGCTCACTCGGCATGAGCGATTGGCGGCTGCTCTTGCGCCACATCCTGCCAAACGTGTCGAATTCGATTATCGTCCTCGCCTCGTTTCAGGTTTCGCGCATGATTCTGTCGGAGGCGACGCTTAGCTTCCTTGGGCTTGGGGTGCAACCTCCGACACCTACCTGGGGCAATATGGTTGCCGATGGACGCAATTTCGTCTCTGCGGCGTGGTGGATCGCTACGCTACCAGGACTAGCGATTACAGTCCTGGTGCTGGGCGTCAACCTGCTCGGCAACTGGCTTCGCGATCGCCTCGATCCTCTGCGGAGCCGCCGCTTGTAACTTTGAAGCGCATCGTCCCCTTATCGCGACGGCGAGCCTTCATAGCCTGCCACAGCGGGATGCCCCACTCACAGGGCATCCCGCACTACATCCTTCTACTGCTGTTCCGCCGCCAACCGCATTCCCAGCGGCATCGGCACCCCCTCAAATACCTCCCCTTTGTATATGACCCATCGTGGTCGCCGAAGATCCGCGAGTCGATCGAGCGGATTGCCATTTACGATGACGAGATTAGCCAGCTTGCCCGGCTCGAGCACACCTACGGATTTGTCAATTCCTGCAATCTTGGCTGCCGAGGATGTAGCCATCCGGATGCACTCAAGATTCGAGAGTCCTGCTGCTTCCTGGAGGAGCTCCATCTCCTCAACAATCTCTCCGTTCGTGTCTGATCCCGTACCGACACAAATTCCAGATTCTATCGCCAGTCGAATACTTGCCTGCTGTGGTGAGATAACGTTCTTCATGATAACGTCGTAGTGATCCTGTCGTCCCTTCATCTTCAGATTAAATGCGACTGGGATCAATCCGGATACAGTGGGCACGAGCGCCACGTTACGCTCTCGCATAAGGGAGACAAGCTCCTCGTCCAAGAAGGCTCCGTGCTCGATACTATCAATGCCTGCGAGGACGGCGTTTCTGATGGCCTCCTTTGGATAGGCATGTGCGGACGTGCGACGCCCCCATTTGTGGGCCTCATCGACGCCCGCGCGCATCTCTTCCATGGTGAGTTCCGGGATGCCCGTATCTTCCTCGGGGAAGCCACCTAGTCCTCCGGAGGCCATCAGCTTAATGCACGTCGCTCCTGCCTTGATCTGCTCGCGTACGGCCTTCCGAACCTCCTCTGGACCATCCGCCTCACGGGCTCCCCAGGATGTACCATGACCGCCGGTCACGCAGACAGGCCGCCCGGCCGCGATGATGTGTGGCCCGGGCGTAAGTCCATCTTCAATCGAGTGCATTAGCCCGATTGCGGCATACCCTTCAGCACCGAAATCCCGAATCGTAGTGACGCCAGACCGTAGTTCGGCGAGCGCGTGATGAGCCATATACAGGACGAGGTAGTCATGCGACTTGCGCCGCATGAGGAAGACTCGCTCATTCGTTGAGAGACCTGGTCCTGGTACTCGCACGGACTTTCGGCAGAGGTGGTCGTGGAGATTGAAGAGTCCAGGGATGATCGTCCCGCCATCTGCATCTACGACCCGCGCATCGCGCGGAGCCTGCACGGTGTTTTCGGAGCCGGCCGCGACAATGTGGCCGCCATCCACCAGGACCGCCCCCCGTGAGATGGGATCCCGCTCACTGCCATCAAAGAGCACGCCATTGCGCACGAAAGTAGCCATCGTTTCAGATCGCCTCCAGTGATCGTCCGATCAGGCTGCCGATCGGCATTCCATCAGTCGTAGAAAGTTTCGCCGGTCGCACGTCACGCAGTACCCAAGCACGAGATGCTGGCATGGTGGCAATCTGGATCACTTGCACTTGCCGGTGGTGGAAATGCCTCCAAGGCCACCAACTTCGGTGCTCGTGAGGCTAGATCGTGCCTACCAGATATACGTGGCCGATCTAATCCAGAGCCAGTGATCAGATGGAGCGGTGTGCAGACCGTCGACATCATTTACGACCTGTTCTTGGTGCCGGCCCCGTTGCACCCAGCCGGGTAGCGCCCTTAAATGGTAGCCGAGGGGTCAGTCCTCCCTCACGTCCGGCGGTCGCCGAGTACGTCGGAGAACGTCATTCGCGACATCACCGCCACCAGCGCTGCCAGGCGTCCCACTCCTCGACAAGCTGCGCCAGGGCCGCGTATCCGCCAGCGCCAGGGTGGATGCCGTCGCCCGCTGCAACCTCATCCCACCAGGCTCGGACGTGCCGCAATGGCTCCAACACGTCGAGGAAGGGGACGTCGAGGTCACGGCACACGGAGGCATAGCGAGCGGTCAAATCGGCGTGGCGGGCCGTCCTGTCATCCTCGGGCGCCGGCGGCAGCCCGACCACGAGCGTCGGGAACAACGCCCGCGCCTCTCGCACCATCGCATGGGCGTTCTCCGCCGATGCTTCCGGCGACACTCGCGGCCGTCCATCTTCGAGCGTCGCATCGTTTCCGCCGAAGGAGAAGACCAGCCGCCCGTCGACACCCGGCCCCAGGCGCGGCGCGATCTCCCTGCGCCAGCGAGCGCGGATATCGACGGTCGTCTCGCGGCGGATGCCGAGGTTGTAGTACGTCACCCCGTGACCGGCCGCGCGGGCACTGGCACAGACCCGCCCTGTCCAGCCGAGACAGGTATCGTCGCCGGTGCCATTGGTGAACGAGTCGCCGATGAAGCAAATTCGAACGTCCGCCATGTGCCTCCCTTTCCTGGATGTGCCGAGTTGATCCGTTCGCCCCACCGCCCGCGAAGGCGTCGCGCTCACGAGGATGAGGACAGCTCGTCAGATGACGTCGGGTCGACTACCTATCGGGCCGTTCCAGGTGTATCGCCGGGTGGAACCGGGCCACGTCCGCCCACGAGCTCGGCCAGCCCCCAGAGGTCGCGCCAGACGTAATCCGGCTGGGCCGGCCCCGGCGCCGCCTCCACGAAGCGGTTCACCCACGCCGTCCGGCAGCCGACCGACTGAGCCGGACCGATGTCGTACTTGAAGCCGAAGGCGACGTGGAGCACTCGCTCGGGCGGCTCGCCGATTCGGGCCAACGCCTGCTCGAAGACGGTGTGGGCGGGCTTGTAGGCGCGGCAGTCCTCAGCGGTGATGACGTCGTCAAACGGCAGATCCAGGTGACGGAGCGTGTGCTCGATGATGTCGCGGTCGGTGTTCGAGACGATCGCAAGCCGCAAGCCGGACGCCTTCGCCTGGACCAGCGCCGGACGCGTGTCCGAGAACGGCTGCCAACTTCGGATGGCGCGCACCAGCGCCGTACCCTCGGCGTCGTCCCAAGGGTAGCCGCGCTCAGTCATCCAGAGCCTCAGGCTTTCGGCCAGAATAGACTTGTACGGCCGATACGGGCCTGAGAGTAGATCGAACTGGATCGCCTCCCAACGGTCACGCAGGGCGCGGCCAGGCACAAGCTGGCGCTCGCCGTACCTGAGCGCGAGAGCGTAGAGGAAGCTCGCGGCGCCGCCCTCCCAGTCGACGAGCGTCCCGTAACAATCGAAGGTGGCAACCCGAACATCCCGGCCGGTCATCATCACCCTCCCGCGCCGTGGAGTGTACCCGGGTGTGGACAAAGTCAGCGCGGGCACGAAGGTGTGGCCTGCGCGTGTGAGAGGCTCGTTCTGCCTCTGACGTCAGGGGGCGTGGCGCCGAATCTGGTACGCCGGGTCGAATCTGGTGGGCAGCGGCTCGCCGAGATAGTAGAATCGGTGCACCGGCGCGGGCGATGACGAGCCCGCGCCCCGGGCGCCGTCGCCCGGAGCTCGTTGCCTGGAGGAGCTCACATGCCGTACGGGGGCTTCGCAAACCGTATTGGTCGTATCGACCTGTCGACCGGCGCTGTCAGTTACGAGCCGATCCCCGAGGAGTGGGCAAAGAAGTACATTGGCGCACGTGGCCTTGGCGTTCGTTTCCTGCTCGAGAACGGCCCCGACGTCGATCCCCTCGGGCCGGACAACATGCTCTGTTTCATGAACGGTCCGCTCACCGGGACCGAGGCGAACATGAGCGGACGGATGGCGGTCGTCACCAAGTCACCGCTGACGGGAACGGTCACAGATAGCCATCAGGGCGGCTGGTCGGCGGCCCGCACCCGCTGGGCCGGCTTCGATGGCTTGATTTTCACAGGGCGGTCCAGCACGCCGGTCTACGCCTATGTCGAAAACGGCGTCGTGGAGTTGCGCGACGCGAGCGATCTCTGGGGCAAGGGCACCCACGAGACGATTCGGACCCTCAAGGACCGCCACGGCGACAAGGATCTGAGCGTCATCACGATCGGCCAGGCCGGCGAGAACATGGTGCGGCTCGCGGGCTGGATCAACGAGAACGATCGGGCGTTCGGACGGGGCGGCACCGGAGCCGTTGGCGGCTCCAAGAACCTGAAGGCGATCGTCATCAAATCGGCGCGCGCCGTTCCGAAGGCCGCGGATACGGCCGCCTTCAACGACGCCCGCCGCAAAGCGCTCGCCACGATCATGGACGAGAAGAACGTGACCGCACCCCGCAAGGGCGGCCTGTCGGTGTACGGGACGAACGTCCTGATGAACATCACCAGCGCAATGGGGGCGCTGCCGGCAAAGAACAGCCTGGTCACGTCGTTCGGCGATAAGGCCGAGAAGATCAGCGGCGAGTACGTCAACGATCACTACCTCGTACACAACCCGACCTGTCACGCCTGCCCGGTGGCCTGTAAGAAGGAAGTCGAGATCAAGGAAGGCCCATACGCCGGCCTCCGTATGGAGAGCGTCGAGTACGAGTCGGCCTGGGCGCTCGGTGCCAACTGCGACATGAACGACGTGACAGCCGTCGCGAAGCTCATCGATCAGTGCAACGACTACGGGATGGACACGATCGAGCTTGGCAACACCCTCGCCGCCTACATGGAGGCGTCGGAGATGGGCTGGGTCGACGATTACGAGGGGCTGGCCTGGGGCGACGCCGAGGCGATGATCCAGCTCACCCCGATGATCGCCACTCGTAGCGGCGTCGGCAACGTTCTGGCCGAAGGCACCGAGCGGGTTGCGAGCCATTACGGCCACCCCGAGATCTCGATGACGGTCAAGGGCCAGGCGATCCCCGCGTACGATCCGCGCGGCCTCAAGGGCATGGGCATCGCCTATGCCACGAGCAACCGCGGCGCCTGCCACCTGCGTGGCTATACGCCTGCCAGCGAGCTTGGGCTGATCGAGCCAAAGACCGATCCGCTGGAGTGGAAAGGCAAGGGCGAACTGACGAAGGTGCTCCAGGACGTCCTGGCCTTCTCAGACAGCCTGGATCTCTGCAAGTTCAGCGCGTTTGCCGAAGGACCGGAGGAGTACGCGTCCCAGTACGCGGCAATCACCGGTCGGCCGTTCACGGTCGCCGAGCTCCTCGAGACCGGCGAGCGGATCTACAACCTCGAACGGCTCTACAACAACCTGGCCGGCCACCGCGAGGGCAGCGACTCCCTCCCCGACCGGTTCACGAAGGAACCGTCCACCATGCCCGGCTCGCAGGGCCACGTCTGCGAACTGGACAAGATGCTCGAGGAGTACTACGCGGCACGCGGCTGGAACAACGGCGTCGTCCCGGCCGAGAAGCTCGCTGCGCTGGGCATCGAGTACCGCCCAGCCGTCGGCACGGCGTAGCCGCTCCTCGACGTTTCGCAGCAGCGCATCACGGCCGAGGGCCGAGGCTCCCGTGCGGAGCCTCGGCCCTCACTGTGTCACCTCGCCCTCTAGCGCCGTGGTGATGGCAGCACGAGGGTAGAGGCCGCGGCCCGCCGGCCCACCCGGCCGCCGTACGTCATGGCAGATCTGCGTGCTTGTCGCGCGATCGTACGTGCGTCGGATGGCCGAATTTGTTGCGCGCCGTAACGGCGATAGCGCATGATCCGCCATCGGGTACTGGTGCGGTCGTCAGGATCACCTCATCGCTTCGGCCGGTCGGTACCCGCGGACACGACCCCCACGCGGCGTCGTCACGGACCGCGGCGAGCCGTCCGTGGCGACAGCGCCGCGACCACCCTTCGCCGCATCCCTGGGGTGCAGGCTCCAACCAAAGAGCCAACGGTCTGACTGAGTCCCCCTGGGAAGGGCGCACACGCATGAAGAGTGCTGTCGCTCCGTCGACTCGTACTGCGCGGTTGGCACGGTGCCGGAACTGGCTCCGCCCACACACCACGGTTCCCAGCGTCATTACCCTGGTCTCGGTCGCGTTGGGCAGCGTGCTCTACGTGGCCGGCGATCAGCCGATTGCCTACGACGCGCTGGGATACGTCGACCTGGGCCAGCGGCTCTACCGTGACGGCCTCTGGACCTTCATGGACAAACTGCGGACCTACGGGTACCCAGCCGTGCTGTCGCTCCTCATGCACCTCGTCGGCCCCGACGGCCCGCTCTTGCCCATCGCCATCTTCG
>JADLFM010000086.1 GCA_020845495.1 Chloroflexota bacterium | reverse complement strand
GCTAGCGTGACGAGACGTCGAGCGCGCTCTCAAGTTAGCTGACCTGCTCGGCCAGCTCGGCACGTGCTCGGGCCGTGTGGCTGACGTGACCTCAACGTCTCGCCGCGACGATCTCGCTCGGGATTCCAAACTGCACAATGGTCTCGGACTCCAGGTCGATGAAGCCGGCCGCGCGAACGAGGCCGATCAGGTGCACCGGGCGGCAGCCGCCGAGTATCAGCGGATTGATGGCGTGGATCGCTCTCCACACGGCGATGACGCCACGGCTCATCAGAGTCGTGCCGTCGGTGAGACTGACGAGCGCGATTCGCCCACCTGGACGAAGAATGCGATAGAGCTCGGCGAGCACTGTCGCGATTTCGTTCTCGGGAAGCAGATCGAGCACGTAGGCGCAGAACGCCCGATCGCAGATCTCATCTGCCAGAGGTAACCGAAGTGCATCCGCCTGGCATACCGAGGCGTGCGTGCGCTCGCGTGTCAGGTCCAGCATGACGCGCGAGAGATCGAGGCCGAGGGCCAGGCCGCCTGGTCCAACCGCGTGAACCAGGCGCATATGGTCGAGACCAGTCCCGACGCCGACGTTCACGACGTGTTGGCCCTTGCTCACCTGGAGCAGTGCGAGCGCTCGGGCCTTCGCCCTACCCTCGTACCGCTCGGCGAAATCGTGCGCTCCGGCGAGACGGTCGTAGTACCGCCTGGCCGCTTCGTGCGAAATTGCTTTCCCGCGCATCGTGACTACCGGGGAAGCCGCGTCGCCAATCTGGCGTCGCGTGTGAGGACGGTCTGCCTTCGTCGGGACCGAACGTCAGTCCTGCGCCTGGAACACTTCGCGCGCCCACTTCAGCGCAGCCACCATCGTGGGGAACCCGGCTGTCGTCAGGCTGAGGAGGATGGCGTGTTCGATGTCCTGGCGGGAGACGCCCTCAGCCAACGCCTTGCGAGTGTGCGAGCGCACTGCCCCTTCCGCCTCCGCTCCCACAGCGACCGATAGCTTCACCAATCGTCGGGTCCGTTGATCGAGCGTGCCGACCTCGTGGACCTTTTCTGACAAGGCATCGTAGGCGGCGGCGACATCCGGATAGTCACGGCGAAAGTCTTCGTAGATTCTGGGGATGTAGTCGCTCACGGCTCCTCCGCTGGCGGCGAGATCGTCAGGATACGTCCAGTGTACTCGCACTTCGCGAAATCGGCGGCGTTTCGACCATCTCGTCGAGGAGCTCATAGTCCAGGAACAGGTACTCCTCGAGCAGTCTCGCCAACCCCTGGAATGTCTGATCCGGCTCGGCGCGGAGGATGCTCTCAGCCAGACCCTTAGCGAGTGGCAGAAGATGTGCGCGGAGGAACGCTCGCTGTGACCGCAGCGCACCCGAAACCTTGTCATCATGGCCCGCTTGCGCCGCTTCGAGCGCGAGACCTGCCTGGATTGCCATGAACTCAAGCTCGAATGTGATGTGGTCGGCTGGTGTGCCCGGATCGGCGGGTGCGAAGCCCGCCGCTCGAAAGGCTAGTCCGACCCGCGCGGTCTCCCGTCCGAACAGCGTCGGTTCCGGATCGAGGTAGTACGAGCCGTAAGGCGGAGCCGGCGCCAGCCCCGGTCCCGCGAGCAGTCGGGAATGCTCGCGATTGACCCGTTCCACCCGCTCCTCGGGCGGGCTCGCAGCCAGCCCTCCCTTCAGGAGCCCGATGGCGTCTCCCAGACTCGAAGACGTCTCGGCGTCGACCTGGAGGCCCTGCAGGGCCTCCAGTGTCTCCAGGCTGACCGGGTAGACGAACGCATCCCGTAGGAGATGATAGATCGCTACCCGCGACGCCAATAGGTCGATCATGCGACCTGGCCTCCCGGAATTCGCCGGACCCGTGCCACCATATCGACATAGGCCGGCATACCCATGATCGGACTGAGCGCGGTCGGATCGACGAGGGCGTTCGCACTGGGGCTCGTGTCCTTGAAAGCCGCCGTCTTCCCAAGACCGGGACTGAACCGTCCGCCCGTGCCGAGTGCCATTCGAAGCACACCAGGCCGGATCGTCTGCGTCACGTACACTCGACCACGGGTTGTCGCGCCGAGCGGATTCTCCAGTTCAACCAGATCGCCGGTGTGCAGATCAAGACGCGCCGCGTCGTCGGTATTCATCTGAATGGTGCCGACCGACCACGTCTTCGCGGGTATCTTCCGCGCCCGGCCGGTGAGCTCGGCGCCTGTGCCGCCGATGTTCAGCTCGTGGAAGTCCTTCTCCTCGTTCAGCGGCATCCAGAGACCTTCGGCGTTGATCCGCCCAAGGGAGTCGACCATCTGGGTGCCCGACATCGAGTGATGCACGCGCCCCGAGATGAGCTGGAAGGGGAAATCCTGCCGGTACTTGTTGAACTCCGGGTTTGTGAACGGGTTCCACTTGGTCTCGAACCAGTAAAACGTCGACGGATACTTGTCGAAGCCGGCCGCCTTGAGCGGAGGCGGGGTCTCGCCGCCCGCCTGGTCGATCAGCTTGTTGTAGCCGTCGTAGCGGGCGAACTTGAATTCGATCTTCTTCGACGAGGTGGCGAGGATGCCGCCGCTCGAGTCGCGGTATCGCAGGTACGCCATCGGCCAGACCGCGACGCCGTGGTTCGCGCGCATCCACTTGGCTGTCACCAGCTCGCCGGTCACCTCCTTCTTCTCGTTATCGACCTTCACCCGCCCGGCCTCGAGTGAGTCGGGGGTACCGGTCAGCTTGTAGCCCACGGGATACTGTGGATAGGGCAGTGGCGTGCCGACGTTGCGCATGCTGGGAGCGGGCGCCATCGCCTCGTTCCAGAAGGCCTCCTCGTCCTTGTACTTCTCCCAGAAGTCCGCGGCCTTCACGTCGGTGTCGCCGTGCTTCACGAGCGCCTGTGCCAGTCCGATCATGATCTCGAACGGTGTCTTGGACTCATGCAAGCTGGAGGGTAGCACCTTGTCGCGCAGATAGAGCACCGGATGCGACGGGTAGATGTCCGACAGGCTCATCCGCTCGAGATAACTCGCCTCGGGCAGAACGACGTCGGCGTACATGCCCGACTCGAGATAGGGCGTATCGATGTAAACCGTCAGGTCAACCTTGTAGTTGCCCTTGTCATCCTTCGCGGTCAGGGCGTCCTGCCAGGCTTTCGTCTGGGAGCCGGTGATCACCGAGTTACCGGTACGAAGGATGTAAGCCTTGATCGGGTACGTGTGCCCGCGGAGCGGCCCGTACTTCAGGGTCACGCCTTCTTGGAACCGGCGCGGGTAGTCGCCGACGGCGTCGTCCCAGGCTGCCAACCAGTCGCTGAAGTGGTCCATGTGAAGGTCGTCCTGGGTAGCCTCCACCTCCCGTCCGTTGATTGTGCGCTTGATCTTCGTCTTGAGGAAGTCTTTGCCGGTGGCCGACCCACCCTTGCTCGACTTGGTCAGCTCGGTGTCGATCGCGCCGCCCGGTACATCGAAGTTGCCGGTGATGACGTTGAGCACCGTGCCCAGGATTGACGTTACGTAGCCGTTGTAATGGTGGCCGGTGCCGTTCATGCCCCAGATCAGCGCGGCCGGCTTCACGCTCCCGAACGTGTGCGCGAGGTCGGCGATCTGCGCCTGCGACAACGCCGTCCGGTCAGCCGCCCACTCGAGGCTGAAATACGGCTTGCCGTTGATCGGATCGGTCTTCGTCCACCAGGACCGGAAGGCCGCCTCGAACTCGTCCCAGCCGACGCTCCAGTCCTTGAACGACGGGTCGATGTACTTGTGATCGAGGCTCTGCGGGTCGTCATGCTCCAGGATGAATCGGAGCATGGCCGCGAAGAGGTCCGGATCGGTGCCAGGCCGAATCGGCAGCCACTGGTCCGCCTTCGACGCCGTGTTACTCAGTGCCGGGTCGATCACGACGATCTTGGCCCCGTTCAGCTTCGCCTCGACGGTCCCACGAGACTCGTAGTTGATGCGGGTGGCGGTGAAGGGATTCCAGCCCGCGTAGATGATCAGCTTGGTCCGGTAGGTGTAGTCGTTCCCAAGCGAGCCGTCCGGCTGGCGCAGCAGCAGCGGTCGCATGATGTCCGGCTCGATGCGCTTGCCACCGAACATCAGCTTCGGTCCGTGTCGCCTTGGGGTGTCGCAGATGGCGCCATGCTCGGTGCAGTGTGGGGTCCCGAAGGCGAAGAAGAGCCGGTAGTAGGTGTCGCGGTCGGTGACGTCGCCGGCATCCATGATGACCGACTCGGGACCGTACTGCTTCTTGATCTCGACCAGCTTCTTTCCCAGCAGATCGAACGCCTCGTCCCAGGAGATGCGCTTGAACTTCCCTTCCCCTCGCTCGCCGACCCGAACCATCGGGTACTTGATGCGGTAAGGCGAGTAGACCATCTGCGCGCCCGAAGCGCCCTTGGCGCACACGACGCCGTTATTGAAGGGAACGTACGGATTGCCGTAGATGGACGAGACGACCCCTCCGGACAGGTTGACCATCAGGCCGCACTCGGAGGGACACATGACGCACGCCGTCGCGATGGATTGCTCACCGGATGCGCCATTCGTCGCGTCGAGGGGGCGCAGCCCAGGGGACCCGCCGGGGCCTGGTGCACATGCGACGCCCAGGGCGGTCAGGCCGGCCGCACTGCCGGAGATCTTGAGGAAGCTGCGGCGCGAGACGCCACGGCTTCGAGTGTCTTGCGCAGTCATGCTGCCTCCTCCTTCAAGCTCACCGCATCAGTCAAGAGCGGTAGATATCGGTACGCCAGGTACAGCAAACCGATGCCGAGCGCCGCGATGAAGAGCGTGACCTGCCACTCGAACACGCTCGGCATGTACCCGAATGTCAGACGGGGATCGACGAACGACCGCTCCAGTCCACGGAGCTGCGGCGTGATCAGGCCAGGGATCACCATGTTCAATCGCACGGCGAAGAAACTGCCCGCGACGAGAAAGCCGGCGGTGCCGACCGCGGACCTGCTGCGCGGCCACAGGGCGAGAAGGACGATCGGGACCGCGACACCGAGCCCGATCCGGACCAGCCAGAACACGTACCACTGCGGGCCGAACAGCACGTAGCGAAGCAGCTCGAACTCGGAGCCAACGCCGTACCACATGGGGATGGAGTACTCGGCCCACTCGAGGAGCAGATCGAAGAGCACGAGCCCCAAGACGATCCGCCCGAGCAGGGTAACGAGGTCCCGCCACGGCTGATCGCGCTCGGCCCACGTGAAGGCGACGAGCCCGGCGATCAACGCCCCACCCGACGTCAACGCACCAGTCAGGAACAGGATCGGGAAGATGGGGCTGTGCCAGTATTCGCGGGCACCGACCGTGCCGAACAGCGCGCCAACGCCGCCGTGAAATGCGATCGCGAGCGGCACGCCGATGGTGCCAAGGACTCGCAGCCAGCGGTGGTCACGCGCGATCTGCTGGTCGGTGGGTGTGTGCGCGTATCCGAATGTGCGGGCGATCAGGCCCGCCAGTCCGCCTCGTCCGCGCAAGCTCGTGAGGTCGGCCTTGTTTGCCAGATACAGCTCGGCCAGGAGCACCAGGAAGTAGGCGCTGTAGAGCCACACCATCCAGGCCATCATCGAGTGGAAGTTTGGCCGGGTGAAGATCTCGTAGAAGCGTGGCATCTGACCGATGTCGAACCAGATGCTGAGCAGGGCCATACATAAGGTGACCACGGCCGTGGCGAGCGCCAGCTTGGCGATGCGCTCTAGGGCGCGGACGCGGAATACGTAGACAAGGCTCGAGAGCAGGAAGGCACCGGCCGACAGGCCGATGAAGTAAATGTACGCTGAGACCCACAGGCCCCATGGGACGTAGCTGGTGTAGGCGGCCAGCTTGTGGCCGGACGTGAGGCGTTCGACCACTCCGATTCCGCCGAAGGCCAGTGCTGCCAGCCAGAGCGCCAGGAGCACGATGCGCAGGCTTCGCATGATCGCTACTGCCTCCTCTCAGTTCAGGTAGAAGACGGCCGGGCCGGTGCCCGCCTCTTCCTTCAGGCGCGTCGCGTTTGCGCGGCCTGCAAGCTCGTGCACCAGGCTCTCAGGGTCGTTCAAGTCGCCGAAGAATGTTGCACGGCCCATACAGGAGACGACGCAGGCCGGCAGCTCGCCCTTGTCCAACCGATGGATACAGAAGGTGCACTTACGGGCCGTGCCGATCGGCACGTCGTCGTTGGCGCGGCTCCAGGTCCGGCCGTACTCCTTCGATGCGACCTGGTCGTAGGCCGGAATCTCGCCGCCCTCGTCGTGGAACTCGCCAAAGTCGAACGTGCGCGCATCGTAGGGACACGCCGTGATGCAGTAGCGGCAGCCGATGCACGTCTCGTAGTTGATGGCGACGATGCCATCTAGGCGCTTATAGCTGGCCCCGACTGGGCAGACGCCGACGCAGGGCGGGTTATCGCACTGCATGCAGGGACGTGGCGTAAAGGTCTTGGAGACGTGCGGGAACTTGCCTTTCTCTTCGGTGATAACCGGCCGGTACACTACCCCGGGCGGCAGCTTGTTCTCGGTGATGCAGGCGATGGTGCACGCTTGGCAGCCGATGCATTTGCGCAGGTCGATGACCATCCCCCACCGGCGCTGCTCGATCGGCTTCGCCAGCGCGCGGCGAAGGTCGGACATCATGCGCACGATCTGATTCTCGCCGGCGACCGCTGGGGGCAGGTCGGGCATGGGCACGAGCGCCCTTTCCGTTGGTGGAGCCTGCGCGGCCGCGGTCGTTGCTGGTGGCACGACCGCAAGCGCCTGGGCGGCCAGTCCGCCGGCGACAACGGCAAGTGTCTTTCGGAACAGGCCGCGCCGTGCTTCGCGGACGCCGTTCGTCTGGTCATCCATGCGGCACCTCCTCGTGTGGTGACGGAGGGATCGAGAGTCAATCTTGCTCTCACCATACCGAGGACCAAGGGCTGCCGTTAGCTCGGATCAACCCCAGTTTGCCAGGCGGTAATTGCCTAGCTTCGGACCTAGGAAAGTGCCCAGGTGTGCTACTCGACGAGCCCGTGCCGCACCGCGAACTGGACAAGCTCAGCTCTCGTGCGCAGGCCGAGCTTCTGCATCACGTTGGCGCGGTGGAAGTCGACCGTCTTCGGGCTGACGCCGAGCACGCTGCCGATCTCGCGGTAGGTCTGACCACGGGCCATCAGGGTCAGGACTTCCCGCTCCCGCTCCGACAGGCCGTCAACCCCGGAAGACGTCGACGAATTGAGCTGGTCGAGCATGACCTGGGTGACGGTGGGATCGAGGAATGCCTGGCCGGCGTGGACGGCCCGGATCGCGCCGATCAACTCGTCGGCGGCTGCGCGCTTGAGGACGTAGCCGGCAGCTCCGGCCTTGAGACCGGGCACGACGTACTCACGATTTTCATGCTGAGTGAGCAGAATTACCCGGCAACGCGGGGCCAGAGCGCGCATGCGTTCGCACGCCGCGATGCCATCCAGGCCAGGCAGGCCGATGTCCAGGAGGACGACATCCGGCTGCCGATCGACGGCTAACGCGACCGCGGCTTCCCCGTCCTCGGCTTCGCCGACCACCTCGAAATCGTCCTGGATCTCCAGCAGGAGCCGGATCCCGGAGCGAAACATCGCGTGATCGTCCGCGATCAGGAGTCGGATCATGCGACATGCTCCCTGTCGTGCTGGGGGCGCTCGTCGAGCGGGATCCGCGCCTCGACCCGCGTGCCCTCGCCGAGCAGTGACGTGATCGTACAGGTACCACCGAGCAGGCCCGCACGCTCAGCCATGCCGAGCAGGCCGAACGGTTGGCGCCTCTGGTGATCGCAATTCGTCGCCAGGTCCACGTTGAACCCACGCCCATCGTCGACGATCGACAGCGTCGCGATCCCCTGAGCGATCGACAGGTCGATCTGTACGCGACGTGCTCTGGCATGCCGGGCCGCGTTGTTGATCGCCTCCTGGCCTATCCGGAACAGCGTGGTTTCGATGCGTGGCGGCAGCCGATCGTTCACGCCGTGGCTGGTGACCACCACGTCGACCCCATGTTCAGCCAGGCGTCGAGAGGCCGACCAGTTCAGTGCTGGCACCAGACCCATGTCGTCCAACAACGTAGGACGCAGATCTGACACAAGATTCCGAATCTCACGCACGGTTGATGCGGCTGCGTCCTTCAGGTTCTCGAGAACCTGCGCGGCGCGCACCGGATCCCGGTCCACGAGCGTCGATGCGGCCTTGAGCCCGACCGCAAGCGCGGCCATCGACTGGCTGGTCTCGTCGTGGAGCTCTCTCGCGATCCGCTTGCGCTCATCCTCCTGGGCGTCGATCACGGTCTGGAGGAGCTGGCTTACGCGTGCTTCGCGGTCCCGCAGGCTGCGCCAGAGCCTCGCCCGATCGAGCGCCAGTCCGAGCTGCCGACACACACCCTGCAGGACACCAAAATCGTGATCGTTGAGGCCGATGGCTCGGTCGGCAACGACGTTTAGGACGCCAACGGTGCGGCCCCCGGCGAACAAGGGGAACGGACCCGCCACGGTCTTGGCTGGCGTGACGAGCGAGGACACCCCGCAGGATCGCTCGCCGTCGCCACGGCCGGCGCCGACCTCGCGCGAGGTGGCCCAGCAGGAGCATGTGCCGGTCGCCAGCTCGGTGCAGTGTGACGCGAGGTCGCGGCCAATGTCTCCGACTGCGACGGTGCTCGATGGCTGGCCGTCCTCGCCGAGCAGGACGACCCAGCCTCCATCCAGGCCGAGCGCGGCGATGATCTCCTGCACGGCTCGATGCAGGACGTCAGTCTGGTCGTCAGCTGTACTGACCACCTGCGCGACGGCGTTGAGCGCTGTGAGCTCCCGATTGCGACGCCGCTCTCGATCCATCGTCTCGCTCAAGCGCGCCGACATCCGATTGAACGCATCTGCCAGGGCGCCAACCTCGTCGTGCCAGGCCACTGGAATGTCCTGTGCGAGCTGTCCCTTACCGATGTCCTCAGCAGCGGCGGCGAGTCGACCGAGCGGGCGTGTGACATAGCGGCCCAAGACCCAGGCGAGAACCGCGGCGACGGCGACTCCCACGCCCGTGAGTGTCACGATGAGCCAGGTCACCCGGTCAATCGAGGCAACGATGCTCTCCTCGGGAAGTCCGACATGCACTTCCTGGTCGAGGCCGTCGAGCAGGCGGACGCCATAATCGCGCACGCGCCCTCGTTCGGTCGCGAGGAAATGCACCGATCGGCTCGAATCAGGAGGCAGCAGAACGGCGGCCGCGAGCTGACCAGGGAACGTCCCGGACAACGTGTGAACGACGCGCCGGGCCGGCGGATCGTAGACGTACGCGTACACGATCGAGCCGCCGTCCCGCTGAAAGTGGTCGAGGATTCGCTGGACGCCGGCAAAGTCGGCGTCCAGCATCGGGTCCGCCAGTTCGTTGGCCAGGATGCGGGCCGTCGCAAGCCCCTTCTCGTCGAGCTCTCGGCCCAGCGTTTGAGAGACGATCATCTGAAGAACGGCAACAGTGAGTAGGCCCATGACCACGACGATCGACGTCGTCGTCAGGACGATCCGCTGGCCGAGCAGGAGCGTAGGCCGTCTCATCGCAGAATGCCGAGCTCCTCCGCGTGTTCTCGCACCCGATCGAGGCGGCTTGGGTCAATCAGCATGAAGCCGAGCGGCATCTCGGATCGCTCCCAATGGTACAGCCGAGGCGCGTCGCGCCCGGTCGTGTCCAGGTCTAGCAAGGCCGTTCGAACCGCGTCGACGACGGCCGGCGAGACAAACGGCGCGACGGCGATGACGCTGCTGGGGTACGGTTCAGATTCGGCTACGAGACGTAGTCGGCCCTCCTGTATGAGCTGCCAACCCAGGGTATCCTGGATCGCGCCGGCGTCGAAGCGACCACTCAGCACCGCGTTCGCCGTCTCCGCGTGGGACGAGTGGTACTGGAAGGACGACAAGTCGGCCAGGCTGAGGCCAGCCGAGCGAAGCATGAGGCGAGGGATCAAGTGGCCCTGGGTCGAGCTCGGACTCCCGAGCGCGAGCGACCGGCCTCGGAGATCGGCGATGCCGTGGATGTCGCTCGTGGGCAGGGTGACGATCAAGGCACGGTAGCTGGCGTCCTCGCTCGGGGTCCGACCAGCAACCAGCGCTTCGGCGCCATACTTCTTCTCTGCTGCGAGGTAGCTCAGGGTACCGACCGCTCCGAACTGGACCGAGCCGTTGCCGATCTCGTCCACGACTGATGCCGAAGCGGGCGTGACGTGGAGTCGGAAGCGGTAGCCGGTTCGCTCCTCCAGAATCTTGAGGAGTGGCACGTACATCCGCACATCCTCGCTCGGCTCGAGGCGCCGATCGAAGCCGAAGCTGTAGACGCCAATTTCGGGTGGCGGTGGCGCGGGCAGGTCAAGGGCATCACCGTCGGTCAACGACACGCTCTTCGCCTCCGGCCCGCAGCCAGATGCGAGGACGACCACCGCGATGACGGCCACAACCCATGCCGCCAGCCGGTTCAGCCCGTGCCCGCCACCAGCACTACGCCGCATTACCCCTCTCCGATCAGGAACAAATCGAAGCTCTCCTCGCCCGATGGGCGGCTCTCACCTTTTACGCCTGCTTGGCGGATGCCGTACGGAGCCAGCCGGCGATCTCGGTCCTGGAAGGGACCCGACCGGACGAGACGACTCGCTCGTCGACGACGAGCCCCGGCGTGCTCATGACGCCGTACGCCATGATGGCCGGTAGCTCCGTTACCTTCTCAAAGTCGGGTTCGATACCGACTTCACTGGCCGCCTCGTGTGCGAGCTTTTCGAGCCGCTGGCAGTTGGAGCAGCCCGTGCCGAGAATCTTCACGATCACGTCGGACCTCCTGGCCCACATCGGGCCTCGTTGTTGAGTGCGGTTACATCACGGCGTTGAACAGATAGCCGATTCCCACGATGGCGACGGCCACGACCCCGACGAAGACGGCAATCAGCTTTGGCTTGATGACCCGCCGCAAGATCACCAGCTCGGGTGTCGAGATCGCCGTGATCGCCATCATGAACGCGAGGGTCGTTCCGAGCGGCATCCCCCTGTCCATCAGCGCCTGAACGACCGGGATGGTGCCGGCCGCGTTGGAGTAGAGCGGGATGGCGACCAGCACGGCGAGCGGGACAGCAAAGAGGTTGTCAGGGCCGGCGTACTCGGCGACGAAGTCAGTCGGGACGTAGCCGTGGATGCCGGCGCCAATCGCGATGCCCCCGAGCACCCACGGCATGATCTTCCCCAGCAGGTCGCGGGTGTAGGCAACTGCCTCGTTGACACGCTCCTCGAACGAGATGCGGCGCTCGATGGCAGCGCCGACCTTGATCTGGCGGACGTACTCCTCGATCTGGTTCTCCAGGCCAAGCCGCCCGATGACCGTGCCGCCGACGATGGCGACCACGAGCCCGGTGCCGACGTAGAGTAGCGCGACCTGCCAGCCGAACAGGCCGGCGAGCAGGATCAGGGCGACCTCGTTGACGACGGGAGCGGCGATCAGGAAGCTGAACGTGACCCCGAGTGGGACGCCGGATTCGACGAAGCCAATGAACAGCGGGACGGCCGAGCAGGAGCAGAACGGCGTGACGACGCCGAGCAATGCCGCCAGGACCGTTCCAACATGGTCGCCACGCGCCGCCAGGACCCGCCGAACACGCTCTGGCGGGAAGTAGCTGCGGATCACCGTGACGACGATGACGATGCCGGCCAGCAGCAACGCGATCTTCGGGACGTCGTAGAGGAAGAACGCCACGGCCTCGCCGAGATGGGAGCCACGCTCTAACCCGACGAGATCGTACGTCACACGGTCCGCGACCGCCTGAACCTGTGAATAGGCGGCGATCCAGGCCGCCACGCCGACAACGAGTCGTGTTGTGAGCCAGAGACCGCTTCGATGTGATGCCTCAACTGTCTGTTCCATCGCGAATCCTTCCGATCCACCCGCTACCGGTCCGAGCCTGGCGTCACGGTGGACGAGGACGTGGGTCGCAAAGCGCGCCGGCCGCGCGAGGCTCGCGCAACCGGCCTGGACGCACAGGTTGGACACGGCTCGCTGACCATGGTGACATCACGTCGTTCGCAGCACGGCGTGCGGGCATCGGTCGGCGCCGGAGTCAGCGCAGCGTTCAGTGCCCCGAGGGCACCGTTCAACACCTCGACGTTCACGACGTAGTGGACCCAGTGGTCCGCGTGGCGGTCGCGACGCTCCTGGATGAGACCAGCCAGTCGCAGGCGCTTGAGATGATGAGAGATCAGATTGTGGGCAAGATCGAGCTCGACGGCCAACTCGCAGTTACAGGTCTCACCGCGCAAGAGAGACCGGAAGATCCGGCGGCGGGTCGGGTCAGCCAGCAACTGGAGGAGCTCAACGGCAGCAGGGTCCATATCTTCGAGCGGGTCAAGGGTCATGTCAATCACCGTTGACATCATCCTAGGCACCGCGGGGCCGGCTCGGCCGGGACATTCATCCGTTCGTCGGCGTGACACCTGTCCCGGCCTCACAACACGCTCGGCATCGGGTATGCTATTGACTGAGTATTCAATGAACGGAGCGAGGATGACCCGACGGAGACAGGCGGAAGAGCGACGCGCCCAGCTCATCGACACGGCACTGAACGTCTTCGCCCAGAAGGGGGTGGACGGCGCGACCGTCAAGGAGCTGTCCGAAGAGGCGGGCGTAGCCCAGGGCCTCCTCTACCATTATTTCCGGTCGAAGGAGGACCTGCTCCGCGCCGCGCTCGAGCGCCACTACTTCCTGCCCGAGCTGCGCCGCATCACCGCTCCCGACCGGAATCGGCCGGCGCAGGCGGTGCTGATCGAGGTGGGCGAGGGGTTCGCCGCGATGCTGCGCGAGCACCGACCGCTCATGCAGGTGATGATCCGCGAAGCGCCCACCAATCCGGCCGTCGCCGAACGCGTGGAGCGGGCCCAACGCGAGAGCGTGCGCCTCCTCGGCGAGTACCTCGGGTCTCGCGTGGCGGCCGGCGAGCTGCGACCGCACGACACGCAGGCTACCGCCCGCCTGCTTCTCTTCGCCGTGCTGATGGGGCACCTCACAGACACGCTCGATCAGTCGTTCCTGACGGCCGTGATCGAGACCATCCTTCACGGCGTCGCCTCCGCCTGACGCCGGCGCGCGGCCCCAGTCACATCCT
>JADLFM010000085.1 GCA_020845495.1 Chloroflexota bacterium | reverse complement strand
GGTCAGCGTGGTGTCCTTCGCACGTTCACCATCGCTTACCGGCGGGGCCCTCCGGCCGGCTCATTCAATCGCGAGGCGGGGACTTTTCGTGGCCACCACTGGGGACTTTAACTTGGCCACGGACACGAGGCCAGAGTACGGAGGACGAGTGTCGGAACAGCTACTGGTCGGCTACACGGGGGATACTTCTGAGCAACTAGGCAGCAGCCGAGTGGATTGCGGAGAGGCTACTCGCGCCACCATCTGGTTCTAACCAGATCTGCGCCTCCAGGAAAGCACCCAAGATTTCGGAGGTGCGCCGGTCGGATCTGACCTACCAAGAAAGTGACCCGTCCGCGGTGTCATGCCCCGGACCCGTCGATCTGGCCGGTGCACCAGGAAACAGCGGCAGTCGGCGAAGAGCCTCGGGACCTCAATGGATGCTGTGCCCGTGCGCTCCTCGGTCGGTCCGCTGAATGAAGGAGAGCGCTATGACGACGAGCGACGGCGCAACGGTGGTTGGTGGGGTGGATTGCCATTCGCAGGTTCATCACGCGGTTGCCATCGACGATACCGGACGACGACTCGGTGTCCGGGGTTTCCCGGCGACCAGTGACGGCTACGCGGATCTGCTCGGGTGGCTGCGCGGGTTCGGTACGGTGACCGAGGTGGGCGTGGAGTCAACCGGGAGCTACGGGGCTGCTCGGACCCGCCTCCTGCTGCAGGCGGAGGTGCGTGTCGTGGGAGTCAACCAGCCGCACGTCCATCTTCGTCGTCGGCGTGGCAAGACCGACGCCGTGGATGCCGAGGCGGCCGTCCGAAAGGTCCTCTCGGGCGAGGCGACGGCGGTTCCCAAGGAGGTGAGCGGGGCGGTCGAAGCGATCCGACAGCTCCGCATCACCCGTCGGAGTGCCGTCAGTGCACGGCCCATCGCCCTGTGCCAACTCGGCGACCTCATCGTGACCGCTCCCGCCGCACTCCGGGCGCGCCTCATCGCGGAGCAGAATGCGCATCGTCGTGCGCTCCTGAACCTCAGCGTTCGTCCCATTGATGACCCGGTGTGGAATGAGCGCGCGGACCATATCCGACGGCTCCGGGCCAAGCTGCCTCCGGCGACCCTCAGGGCGGTGGCCCGATGAGCGCCACCGCTCCGATTGCGCTGGGCCGGGCCGTGTCGACACCCGGCGTCGCCGCTCTTATCGCCAACCATCCCGGCATCAACACGGGGCTGTTGAACTCGCTGAGGCGTCACGCTCGCGGAGCGTGTCCGAACCTCACTGATGACGATTTGCAAGAGAACGCCTTCTCGATCAAGCGTGGTTACCGCGCCATGACCTCATGGCAATTAGGACGCGGCCGAGATGAGGCGACGATCTGGATCATCACGGAGGCCGACCGGTCAGTCACCACCTTGCTCCTACCGTCGGAACACTGAACCTATCCGAGTCCGACACCATTTCCCAGCCGACCACCTCCTGGTGGCCGGCATCCTACTGACAGTGCCTATCGCTGGAAAGCGAGTGCTCGGAGGCACAGTCGCAGCTACCAACAACAGGATTGACAACCTTCTTACACAATGATATCGTTGTGTCATGATTCCAGAGTTCGACCAGGCAACAGGCGACCTCCCCCCAGGTATCCACTCGGCCGAATGGGATGAGTTCTCGACGCGCTTCGGGCTGAACCCCCACCGTCGGCGCCTGCTCGACGGCCTGCGTTGAGCCCTGGAAGTTCTGAAGCAGGCAGGCTGCACGATGACATACGTCGATGGCAGCTTTGTGACTGCCACAGATCTGCCCAATGACTTCGATGCCTGCTGGGATCCAAGAGGCGTGCGCGTCGGTGACCTGGACCTGGCGCTACGGACGTTTGATCCGGGACGAGCAACACAGAAGGCGAAATATCTCGGGGAGCTATTCCCCATGACCTTCGCGGCCGACCCTTCCGGAGCCACCTTCCTGGAGTTCTTCCAGACGAACCGCCATACAGGGTTGCCCAAAGGCATCGTGGCTCTGGACCTGAGGAGGCTCCCATGATCAAGAACGATCGCGAGTACCGCATCACCAAGGCACAGGCCAACCGCTTTCGTAACGAGATGGCCCGCCTCTCAGCCTCGGGTGTAGTGGATGAGGAGCTCGATCCTCTTCTCCTGCAGATGCAGATCGATGCGGTCCAGAGTCAATTGGCCGACCTGGATGCCGAGGTTGAGGAATATGATGCCTTGCGCTCCGGGAACCAGGTGGTCCCGGATCTCGCGTCCTTCACTGAGCTGCCGAGGGTCTTGATCAAGCGACGGATCGCTGCCGGCCTTAGCCAGCGCGATCTTGCTGATCGTCTCGGTTTGAAGGAGCAGCAGGTGCAACGATACGAGGCGACGGAGTACGCCTCGGCCAGTTTCTCCCGCCTTGAAGAAGTAATCGGGGCTCTTGATGCTGGCGATTCCGGCGGCGTCGTGCCGGGCAGTAGTACGGCATCGGTTGCGACGCTGTTCAAACACCTCAAGGTGCTTGGGTACGAGCGCGGTTTCGTCATGAGCCGATTGATCCCGAGAGACATCAGAGCGCGCCTCGAACTGGGACGAACGGCGCGAGGCGACGCAGAGCTTGCGGTCGAGGCCGCAGAGGCTGCCGGCCGGGTGCTGCGCCTTTCACCTGAGCAATTGCTCGGAGCTTCGGCCCCGAAGCTTGACACGCTTCCGTCGCTCGCTGGCGTTCGCTTCAAAGCATCGTCGGTGGCGAATGAACGGCGACTAACGGCCTATACGGTGTACGCGCACTACCTCGCATTGCTCTTGTTGGATGCGACGCCCGAGCTGTCCCCGAAGCCGGTTCCCACCGATCCGGCTCAGATCGTCAACGAGATTCGAGCCGCCTACAGATCGGTGAATCTCGAGTCGATCATTCGCTACATGTGGGATCTCGGTATTGCCGTACTGCCGCTGCAGGATGCTGGTGCATTTCATGGCGCGTGCTGGCGGACCGGCGGTCGGAATGTCGTCGTGCTAAAGCAGAAGACATCGTCCAAGGCACGATGGGCGTTCGACGCCTCGCACGAGCTTCGGCATGCTGGGGAGGAGCCAGGGCTGCCGGAGCGATCTCTGGTTGAGGGAGACGAGTCGGACGTTGCCCGATGGAAGACGCCCGAGGAACAAGAGGCAAGTGGATTTGCTGGGAATGTCGTCCTCGAAGGCAGGGCTGCGACGCTAGCGCGGGAAGCGGCATCTGCAGCGGGTAGGGATATTCGCCGTTTGAAGTCGGTCGTGCCACAGGTTGCCAGGAACGCGGGAGTGCAAGTCGATGCCCTCGCCAACTACATGGCGTTCCGACTAGCTCTCGACGGTGCGAACTGGTGGCCAACTGCCGCTGGGTTGCAGGCGACCGGTGAGGAGCCCCATCGCATCGTGCGTGACATTTTGTTCGAGCGAGTCGACATGAGTCGCCTTAGCGAGCCTGATCGGCAACTGCTCTCGCAGGCCCTGATCGGGGATCAGGAGTAAGCACATGGCAGACGCAGCCGCGATCGATGATCTGAAATCTCTCGGCATGACGTGCAGTAGCACCGATTGCAAGATCGGGCTGCACTATTTTCGACCCCGGCCCGATCGACGCCGCCAGGCCGCCTTGGCACCCGGCTCAGCCAAGCAAGACGATGGTGATCCGGAGGGCGATCAAGCAGCAACTCATTCCGTCCCCCGTGGTCCTTGTCGATCTTGCGGAGCCGATCTGGTTGACTGGCCTCGCGTCATTCGCCGCGACCCGTCCGATATCGCGCACACCTTCGAGGAGCTTCAGAAAGAGCGGATTCGCCACCATTTCTGGCACAGGCCCTTCGATGAACAAGCTATTCGACATGCGTTCCGGAAAGGACGAGCCGGTTTGCGTGTCGCGGCCGGGCACGTCATACGGAAGTCAGTAGGCGACGATGGAGGATTCGATGGTCGCCAGACGTCGATGCAGGGGAACGTCATTTTCTATGCCCAGCACAGCACGGGGAGTTGTTGCCGCAAGTGCATCGAAGAATGGCACGACATTCCCCGTGGCCGGCCTCTGACCGAGGACGAGATCGACTACCTGACCGAGCTCGTCCTGATGTACTTGGAGAAGCGGCTACCAGATCTGCCAGAAGAGCCCCAGAAGGTGCCGAACTTACGCGTGCTGCCCGGCCCTTGGAAGTTTCAACCATGAAGTCCCTCCCGCTCATCGACACCCAGCAGGTATCCAAGATGTATCGGGACAAGTCGATTGACGTGGAAGGTCGCCGGCTGCTCATCACTCGGCTCACCGGTTCGGAGCAGGAGGCCGACCTCACGCTCCCGCCAAACTGCGGTGGATATGGCCGTGTCCGACACTTTCGACGTGCGACTTCGGAAGGCTGGCCCTCAAATCCGCTACCCATCGATCCGGCGTGCGCGGCGCTCGGAATGCCGCAGATCGACCAGATCAGAGCGCAGGCGTTCCAGAATGCTGCTTGCAACTGGCGCTGCTGGTACTGCTTCGTGCCGTTCAACCTGCTCGCAGCTAACCAGCAGCATTCAGGCTGGCTCCATCCCGCTGAGCTACTCGACCTCTACTTGGAACAGCCAGACCCTCCGAACGTCATTGATCTCACCGGTGGCCAGCCGGACTTGGTACCCGAGTGGGTGCCGTGGATGATGGAGGCGATTCAGGAACGTGGCCTTCAAGACGAGATCTATCTCTGGTCGGATGACAACTTGAGCACCGACTACCTCTGGAGGATTCTCACTGATGACCAGCGGCAGTTAATGATCGAGTACCCAAATTACGGGCGCGTAGGCTGCTTCAAGGGCTTCGACGCCGAATCATTCTCATTCAATACCCGTGCCGAGCCGGAGTTGTTCGACGAACAATTCGTACTTATGAAGAGGCTGATAGATCTCGGGCTGGATGCGTACGGTTATGCGACCTTCACGTCGCCCCACCTTCCGTCGGATGAAGTTCAGAGCCGGATGACCCGTTTCGTCGATCGACTCCAGGCGATTGACCGCAACCTGCCACTCAGGACCGTGCCATTGGAGATCCAAGTGTTCGCGCCGGTTGAGAAGCGAGTCGGCGATGTAGAGGCCCAGGCACTTGAGGTTCAGTCGGTGGCCATCGAAGCGTGGCAATCGGAGCTGGCCCAGAGG
Source organism: Chloroflexota bacterium (assembly GCA_020845495.1). Next base: position 22,574 of record JADLFM010000085.1, on the reverse strand, counting down.
TATTCGCAGGAAGAGCGGAACCTGAATGTGGCGTTCGTACCGCTACGGCGAGCGAGATGAGCCAGGCGATAGATGATGGATCTGTTCCGGTTCATGCTCGTGTCACGATTGCTAACCTGTCCCCACAAGAATCACTCGAAAGCCGTCTAAGAGAGTCCATTCGAGGCGACCAGTTCTGGGATGATTACCTATCGCGGACAACGGAATCGTCAGCCAGCCCCGTCGGGCTTCACCTCGCAGTTTTCGTTGAGCCTTACCTGCAATATCTGCTGGATGGGAAAAAGACCGTTGAGTCACGCTTCTCAGTGAACCGAATCGCACCATATCGATCGGCCGAGGTCGGAGACATCATTCTGCTCAAGCGGACCGGCGGGCCGATTGTCGGTCTGTGTCGCATAGTGTCGGTATGGTACTACCGACTGGACCCGTCCACCTGGGCGTCGATCCGGAGCACGTTTACCGAAGCACTCTGTGCTCAGGACCCAGACTTCTGGCGACAACGCGCATCAGCGTCCTTCGCTACGTTGATGCGCGTCTCAAACGTCCGCACCATCGAACCGATCTACCATCCAAAGCGAGATCGTCGCGGCTGGGTCATACTCAGATCTCGCGGGAGCTTCAAGGGTGTTCCTTCATGAAACCTGTAGTGATCGCCTTCTCGGGACGACACGCAAGCGGGAAGTCGACGCTGTCAACTGAGATTGCCGCACGCCTTGCCTGTCCCCGGGCTTCCTTCGGCGACTTCGTAAGGCGGATTGCAGCAACTCGCAGCACACCAGGCTCTGTGCCTAACCTGCAGGAGGTCGGAGCGCGACTGATTGAAGAAATGGGATGGGACGGCTTCTGTCGTGCGGTCTTGGCTCAGGCGGGGTGGGAGGTTGGTCAGTCCCTCGTCGTTGATGGTATTCGCCACGCGGAGGCCCTGGCGACGCTGAATCAACTCGTGCATCCGTCACCCCTGGTGCACATCCACATCGTGGTCAGCGATCTAGAGCGAGAGGACCGCCTGGCTCGACGCGAGGTCAATGCTCCTCATCCAATCTCAGAGCGCAGCGAAACACACTCCACGGAGATTCAGGTCGGCACAGTCCTGCCCCGGATTGCTCAGCTAGTTGTTGACGGCGGTCGACCTTTAGAGGAATGTGCGGCTGACGTGCTTGACCGGGTTTGTCACGCCTCAACTGGCAATTGAAGTTCGACGAATTCGTGGGGTGCCCTGGGTCCGGTGGAGTCGATGGGGTGCCCCGGGGATCGGTGGAGGCGCGAAACTGGACGTCACGCCTGTGTGCTCGGCGCCGTCGCCGTTTAGCGGGTTTCGAACTCTAGCGGTGTCAGCATACCGAGCGACGAGTGCCGGCGCTGACGATTGTGGAAGATCTCGAGATACTCGAAGAGCGCGGTCGCCAGCTCCAGGCGCGTGGACCAGGCCTGCCGGTCCAGGAGCTCGACCTGGACGCGGCTCCAGAACGACCCCATCAGAGCGTTGTAGTAGCACGTCCCCACGGCGCCCATCGAAGGCCGCACGCCCGCATCCAGCGCCCGGCGCGTGGAGGCCCACGAGCCGTACTGCGTGCCCTGGCCGCTGTGGATCACCGTCGAACCGGCCGGCCGTCGCGCGTCGATGGCCATGCCCAGGACGTTCGTCACCAGCGCCGCCGTGGCCGACGCATCAATCGACCACCCGACGACACGACGCGAGTAGGTATCCAGCAGGACCGCGCAATACACCTTGCCCTCGCGAGTGGGGTGCTCCGTGATGTCCGTCACCGACAGCTCGTCCGGCGCCTCGCGCGCGAACTGGCGACCCACCAGATCCGCGGCGACGGACTGCGGCGCCGACATCCGATAGCGGGTGCGGCCTGAGAGGCCCTGGATAACGGCGGCGCGCATCAGGTGCTCGACTGCCTGGTGGCCGACCTTGATGCCCTGCCCCAGGACCAACTCGGCGTGCCCGCCCCGGGCGCCGTAGGTGCCCCGCGGGGCCGTGTGGACGGCGCGGATGCGGTCCGTCAGCTAGGCGTGTCGCACCGCTCGCGCAGACAGCGGGCGCCTCCGCCACGCGTAGAAGCCGGACTCCGAGACGCCAAGCACCCGACAGCCGGCCCGGATGGACGGCCCCTCGGTCGCCATCACGCCAATGGCGGCGAACCGGCTTTTGAGTCGTGGCTCTCCTTCAGCAGCTCGGCGGCGCGCTGATGCACCGCCCGCTCCGCCTCCAACTCACCGATCCGCCGCTTGGCCGAAGCCAGCTCCGCCTTCTCCTTGGTGCTCAGCCCGGGTTCGAGCCCGCGATCGATCTGCTCCTGGCGGCGCCAGCCATAGATCGCCTGCTCGCTGATCCCGACGTCGCGCGCCACGTCCGCCACTTCCCGCCCAGTGGCCAGCAGGTCGATCACTCTCTGCCCAAGCTCCGCAGGATACCTGTGCCTGCCCGGTCCGCCTCGTCTGCCCACGCTGTCCCCCCGTGTTCTCAGCGTAGCAGTCCAGATTCTTGACTACTCGAAATTCACGGCAGACCAACCAGCCAGGCCACGTGGGTGTACAGACCAGCCTGCCTTGGGATATGATGGCGAAATGAGAATGGTAGCTCGTCAACTATAAAAAGAAGGGCGATCTGTGCGACGACCTTGGCTAGGTCGCGTCAGGAGGGATCTCACAGTGTTCGGATCAGAGCGGACCGTGTCGAGACGAACCATGCTGGGCCTGCTCGCGACCGGCATGCTGGCCGCCGCCTGCGCGCCATCCTCACCGCCGGCGCCAACAGCAAAGCTGGCTGAGGCGCCCAAACCTACGACGGCGCCGGCCGCGCCGCCGGCCGCGTCGCCAGCGGCCGCAAGCTCCCCGGGCGCGGCAGCAGCCGCCTCACCGGGTGCCTCGCCGGCCGCTGCCAATCCGCCGGCGGCCCCGAAGCCCGCCGCCCCCGATCCCAACGCCAGGCCCGGTGGCACGTTGCGCATCGGGATCGCGAGCGAGTGGAAGACGCTCGACCCGCCGCTCTACACCAACGTGAGCGAACGGAACTTCTTCTACGCGGTCTACAACCCGTTGTTCTCGATTGACGACAGCTTCAACATCCAGCCGGAGCTGGTCCGGTCCTGGGACGTCTCCCAGGACGCCCTGGCCTGGACCTTCAAGCTGGCGCCCGGCGTCAAGTTCCACGATGGCACGCCGTTCAATGCTCAGGCGGTGAAGTTCAACCTGGATCGGCTGCTCGATCCGAAGACGGGCGCCGGCCTCCGGCAGCAGCTTACCGACATCTCCAGCGTGGACGTGGTCGACGACGCCACCGTCAAGGTCAGCCTGAAGCAGCCATTCACGCCGCTCCTCTCCTGGCTCACCGAAGGTCCGGGCTTCCAGCCCTCCCCGGGCGCCGTCCAGAAGCTCGGCGCCGATTTCGGGCAGCAGCCGGTCGGGACCGGCCCCTTCCAGTTCGTGGAGTGGGTGAAGAACGATCACATCACCCTGCGCAAGTTCAAAGATTACTGGGAGCAGGGGCTGCCGTACGTCGACGAGGCGATCTACCGTCCGATCCCCGACGAATCGGTGAAGGTGGCCGGGCTGCGGGCCGGATCGCTCGACGTCATCGACGACGTGTCGGCTTTGCAACAGGCGACGCTCCGCAGCAATCCGGACATCACGCTGTACGACCTGCAAGGCACCCGGTGGCCGATGATCCGGCTGAACGTGACCGTCCCGCCGCTGGACAACAAGCTGGTTCGGCAGGCGATCTCGATGGCGATCGATCGCGACGCCATCCTGAAGGCGATCTACAACGGCAACGGCGTGCCGGCCTACGGCCCGATCTCGCCGGTCTACAAGGCCGTCTTCGATCCGAGCGTCGAGACGTACGGCTTCAAGCGGGACATCGACAAGGCCAAGGGGTTGCTCAGCCAGGCGGGCTTCTCGGGAGGCTTTAAGCTGCCGATCGACTCCCAGTCCGGGCCAGAGCAGCAGCGACTATCGGAGCTGCTGAAGGCGCAGCTCGCCGAGGTCGGCGCCGACGTCGAGATCACGGTCTACGAAACGACGGTCTTCACCGATCGCCTGACCAACAAGCAGTACTCGATGACCATTGGCTCCTGGACGCCGCGCCCTGATGTGGACGGCACCATGTTCGGGCACTTCCACTCCAAGGGCAACGTCAACAGCATGAACTACAGCAATCCGCAGGTTGACGCGCTCCTGGAGCAGACCCGCCGGCTGCCGCCCGGCGACGGCCGGGTGAAGGCGTTCCGGGACGCCCAGAAGCTGATCGTCGACGACGCGCCGTGGATCTTCCTGGTGTTCCAGAACCAGGCTCGCGGCACGCTCAAGAGCGTCCAGGGCCTCCCGGTGCTTCCCGACACGATGATGCGTCCCAAGACGGCCTGGCTCAACAAGTAAGCCGGCCAGCCTTCAGCACCGTGCCACCTCGCACATCTCACCCTGGAGCGCACGTCCCACCACACCCTGGAGCGAAGGAGTACCGCATGTCGAAGCGCATCCGCATCCGCATGGGCGACGTCACCGCCGAAGCCGCGCTGTTCGAGGACAAGGCCCCGAAGACCGTCGCCGCATTCTGGGAGCGCCTCCCGATGCTGAAGGAGCGCACCATCCAGGTCCGCTGGTCCGGAGACGCCTGGCGCACCGAGGGGGACTATGAGCTGCTCTCGAAGGACGCCGAGATCGAGAACCGTATCGAGCGGCTGAGCGCCGGCGACGTCGCCTACTACCCGGGCTACCATAGCGGCAACTTCAAAATCTGCTTCGCGTACGGCAAGGCGCAGTGGCTGGCGCCGTTTATGGAGCCGGTCCCGACCTCGACCATCGGCAAGATCGACACGAACCTGGATGCGTTCGTCGCCGCCGCCCAGCGCATCATCTTCGATGGTCCGCTGGACGTGGAGATTACCCGCATCGAGGAGTAGCCTGGACCCGAGGTCGCCCTGAACCCCAAATCCTCGTACCTGAAGGGGCGAGGGTCTGGCGTGTGAGGGGCAACCTCGGCGCCAGACCGACGAGCCTGGAAGAGCAACGGAGCAAGCCTGGTGGGACGGTACATCCTGCGGCGGCTGATGCTGACGATCCCGGTGCTGATCCTCGTCAGCATCGGGGTCTTCTCCTTGATCCACCTTGCGCCCGGGAACGCGGTCACGGCGATCCTCGGCGAGGAGCGCGCCGATCCCCAGGTGATCGCCGTGCTGACCGAGCGCCTCGGCCTCGATCAGCCGCCGCCGGTCCAGTACGCGATCTGGGCGCGCAACATCCTGGAAGGTGACCTCGGGTATTCGTACCACCTGCGGATGCCGGTGGCCCGCGCGATCGGAGAACGGTTGCCGGTCACGCTCCAACTGACGGCGGTCTCGGTACTGCTCTCGCTGCTGATCGCGATCCCGCTCGGGATGCTCTCCGCGACCCACCGGGGCTCCTGGCTCGACCTGCTCTCAGGCGCCCTCGCCGCGCTCGGCTCGTCGATGCCGGCGTTCTGGCTGGGCGTGCTGATGATCCTGGTGCTGGCCGTCTACTTGAAGTGGCTGCCGCCGTCCGGGTTCGTGCCGTTCGCGCAGGATCCGTGGGGCTGGGCGAAGTCGCTGCTGATGCCGAGCATCACGCTCGGCGTCGGGTACACGGCCGTGCTGTCCCGGCTGGTCCGGGCGAGCCTGCTGGACGTCCTGAGCGAGGACTACGTCCGGACGGCCCACGCCAAAGGGCTCCACCAGCGCGTCGTGATCTGGCGCCATGCGCTTGGCAACGCGCTGCTACCGGTCATCACCGTGGTGGGCCTGGAGACGGGTCGCCTGCTGGGCGGCGCGGTGGTAACGGAGACCATTTTCGCGCTGCCGGGCGTCGGGCGGCTGGCCGTGGACGCGGTGGTCGGCCGCGATCTCGTGACGGCCCAGGCGGTCACCCTGCTGATGGCCGGGGCGCTGCTGCTCTCGAACCTGGTCGCCGACGTGCTCTACGGCGTGGCCGATCCGCGCATCCGCTACGACTGATGACTGGTGTGGGAACGCTCATGACGTGGAACGGTCTTGCGGGGTGCCGACGTGACCACTGAGGCGGCGCTGTCGACGGTCTCGGCCGGGCGGGTCGGAGGGCGGCCTGGGTGGCCGGTCCTGCGCTTCGTGCAGCGCAACGCCCTGGCCTGCCTCGGTATGCTGATCGTCGGGCTGTTCTTCGTGGTCGCCCTGCTCGGGACGGCCATCGCGCCGTACGATCCGCTGAAGCCGGACGTCGCCCACTCGCTGGAAGCGCCCAGCGCGGCCCACCTGCTGGGCACCGACGACCTCGGGCGCGACGTGCTCTCGCGGCTGGCGGCGGGCACCACCGTTTCGCTCCAGGTCAGCCTGGTCTCGGTGGGTGTGGCGACGATCGTCGGGTTGGCCGTCGGGCTGGTCTGCGGCTACTGGGGCGGCTGGATCGACGACATCATCATGCGGCTGATGGACGCGCTCTACGCCTTTCCGACCTTGATCCTGGCGATCGCCCTGGTGGGTGCGCTCGGCCCCAGCCTGATCAATGCGATGCTCGCGATCAGCATCGTGGCCCTGCCGCGCTTCGCCCGCCTGGTCCGCGCCCAGGTGCTGTCGGTCCGCGAGCGCGAGTACATCCAGGCGGCGCGCGTGTCGGGGGCGGGCTCGACGCGGATCCTGGTCCGGCACATCTGCCCGAACGTGATCTCGATCGTGGTGATTCAGGCGGCGCTGACCACCGCCTTCGCGATCCTGACCGAGTCGAACTTGAGTTTCCTCGGGCTGGGCGTCCGCCCGCCGACACCGTCGCTCGGCAGCATGCTGCGGCTCGGGTATCCGTTCATCGAGATGGCACCCTGGCTTGCGATCACGCCAGGCGCGGTGATCACGCTGGCCGTCCTCGGCTTCTCGCTGCTCGGCGACGGCATCCGCGACCTGCTGGATCCTCGTCTCCGCAACCGGTAGCGATCCACCACTCGTGAGGGGCCGCGTCGGGGCCCGACGCGGCCCGACGACCCATCGACCCGCCTACCTCCCCCGTCCGGTGCCCGGCGCCTCGACCGTCTCCAGCACCAGTCGCGCCCGATCCACGATCGGCAGGTCGATCAACTGCCCACCCAGCGCGATGGCGCCGTCGCCTCGGGCCTGCGCCTCGTCGAACGCCGCGATGACCTCGCGGGCGTACGCGATCTCGCCCTCGTCCGGACGGAACACGCTGTTTACCGTCTCGATCTGGCCGGGGTGGATCATCGACTTGCCGGTGAACCCGAGCCGCCGTGCCTGAACGGTGTCCTTGCGCAGCCCCTCGGGATCGCGGATGTCCGGCCAGACGCCGTCAACCGACCCGATGTGGGCGCTCGCGGCGGCGACCACCACCGCCGAGCGGGCGTACAGAAGCTCGCTTGCCTCGCCCACCCGCAAGGTCGGCAGGCCCAGGTCTTTGCCGTAATCCTCGGCTCCGAACATCAGGCCGACCATACGCGGCGAGGCTGCGGCGATGGCCGGCGCGTTCAGCAGCCCGAGCGCGCTCTCGATGGCGGCGAGGTAGCGCACGCTTCCCTTTGGGAGCCCCGCGGCCGGCTCGAGCTCCTCCAGGTAGCCGTCCATCGCGCGGATCTGCTCGGCGTGCTCGACCTTGGGCAGGCAGAGCCCGTCCAGGCCCGGCCGCACGATCGCCGCCAGATCGGCGTGCATCCGCTCGTGCCCGATCGCGTTGATCCGCACAAAGCGCTGCGGGTGCCGGCCCGGGGGCGGATCGCTCGCGATCGTTTCGAGCGCGCCGGCGATCGTCTGACGCGCGAGGTCCTTCTCGGCCGGCGGCACGCCATCCTCAATGTCGAGGAACAGCGCGTGGGCTTCCGATGCCAGCGCCTTGTCGATCATGCGCTGCCGGTGGCCTGGGACGAACATCCACGATCGCAAGAGCTCCATGCTGGCCTTTCCCCACCTTTCCCATGAGTCCCATGAGCGACCGCTCGCACATCTGCGGCGACGAGACGCTGGCCCCTGGGAGCGCGGCCATCCGGGCCGCCCCGGATGGCCGCGCTCCCAGGGGCTTTAGTAGCTGCGCGGCATCCCGAGCACGTTCTGCCCGATGAACGCCAGCACCATGTTCGTGCTGACCGGCGCCGTCATGTAGAGGCGGGTCTCGCGGAACTTGCGCTCCACGTCGTACTCCACGGCGTAGCCGTAGCCCCCGAAGGTGTCCATGCAGGCGTTGGCCGCGTCCCACGACGCCTGGCTTGCGAGAAGCTTGGCGGCGTTCGCCTCAAAGCCGCACCGTTGGTTGGTATCGAACAGCCAGGCCGCCTTGTCGCGCATCAGCGCGGCGCACTCAAGCTGCGCGTACGCCTGGGAGATCGGGAACTGGATGCCCTGATTGCTGCCGATCGGCTGGCCGAACACCGTCCGGTCCGAGGCGTAGCGGGCGGCCCGCTGGGTGAACCAGTGCCCATCACCCAGCGCCTCGGAGGCGACCAGGATCCGCTCGGCGTTCCAGCCATCAATGATCGAGCGGAACCCCATGCCCTCCTCGCCGACGAGGTGGCTGGCGGGGATCTCGAGATCTTCCATCACCAGCTCGGTGGTGTGGTGATTGATCATCATCTCGATCGGGTTGATGGCGATCTGGCCGCGCGCCTTCGCCGCATTGAGGTCGACCAGGAACACGCTCAGGCCGCGCGTCTTATCCTCAAGCTCGTCGTACGGCGTGGTCCGGGCCAGCAGCAGCAGCAGATCGCTCTGGAGCGCCCGCGAGATGAACACCTTGCGCCCGTTCACGATGTAGGTGTCACCGCGCTTGACGGCCCGGGTCTCCAGGCGAGTCGTCTCGGAGCCGGCGTTCGGCTCGGTCACCCCGAACGCCTGCAGTCGAAGCTCTCCCTCGGCGATGCGCGGCAGATACTGCTGCTTGAGCGGGCCGCCATGCCGGAGCAGCGTGCCCATCGTATACATCTGGGCGTGTGCCGACGCCGCATTGCCCCCGGACTTGTTGATCTCCTCCAGGATCAGCGCCGCTTCGAGCATGCCCAGGCCGGCCCCCCCGTACTCCTCCGGGATGAGCGCGGCGAGCCAGCCCGCCTCCGTCAGGGCCCTGATGAACGCATCCGGGTAGGCGCCCGCCCGGTCCAGCTCACGCCAGTAGGCGTCCGGAAAGTCGCGGCACAGCTCGGCCACGGCGGCCTTGATGCTGATCTGTTCAGGTGTGAGGCCAAAATCCATGCAGATGCCCCCGCGCGGGATCTGGGTTCCGTGCAGCAGCCCTGGCGGCTACTCCTTCGGCTCGGGGAACGTGTCGTTGTTCGGCGCGTGCGCCTTCTTCCAGACCATCACGCTGCGGACGTATTCGATCACGACGGTGCCGTCCTGCTTGATGCCCTTGGTGCGGAATTTCACGATCCCCCACTGCGGCTTCGACCTGGACTCTCGAGCGGAGACGACCTCGGATTGTGAGTAGATCGTCTCGCCCTCGAACAATGGGTGTGGCAGCTTGATCTCATCCCAGCCGAGCGCGAACCCGTTCTCGCTGGTGTCGGCGACGCCGAGACCGGCCACGATCGCGAGCGTCAATGCGGAGTTCACCAGCGGTCGCTTGAACTCGGTGAAGCGTGCATAGTGCTCGTTGAAATGGATCTGATTGGTGTTGTTGGTGAGCAGGGTGAACGAGATGTTGTCCGCCTGGGTCACCGTCCTCCCGATGCGGCAGCGGTAGATGTCGCCGACCTCGAAGTCCTCAAAGAAGCGCCCGTTCCAGCCGGACTTCACTCCCACCGATGGTTCCTCCCCGGGGGCCGCCAACCAGGAGCCGCACCTGCGTGACCCTGGCCCCCAACAGTTATAGTATATGATCAACCATAAACTGTGCAGGCGCGATCGCCGAGCCGGGCCGCTCGGCCAGACGCTTGCAGCGTGGCCGGATGCTCTGTTCACACGCTTGGGAGGTATGGCCGTGACGATGAAGTTTGGGGTCGGGTTCCCAAGCTGCCGGGAAGGGACTGCGTACCCCGTCAACTACACCCAGCCGCGCGACTTCGCGCAAATCGCCCGCCGTGCCGAGGAGCTCGGCTACGACTCGCTTTGGGCGAACGATCACCTCTGCACGCCGGCCGACATCCGCGCCACGATGGCGGACGCGGCCCCGCGCTTCTTCGAGCCGTTGGTGACCTACGCCAGCGTGGTGGGCGTCACCGAGCGGATCAGGCTCGTCTGCGGCGTCATCATCGTGCCGGAGCGCGAGCCAGTGCTGCTGGCGAAGCAGGCCGCTACGCTGGACGTGCTGAGCGGCGGACGGCTCGTGCTCGGGACCGGCATCGGCTCCTCCAAGGACGAATTCGAGTCGATCTCCCCCCGACTCAAGGGCGCCAATCGGGGCACGATGCTGGACGAGACCATCGAGGCGATGCGCCTGCTGTTCTCCGAGCGGATGGCGTCCTATGACGGCAAGTACGTCCAGTTCAAGGACGTTGAGCTTGCGCCGAAACCGGCCCAGGCGCGGCTGCCGATCTACATCAGCGCCTACGGTCCGGTCGGCCTGAAGCGGGTGGCGCGGCTCGCCGACGGCTGGGTGATCGGGGCACCCTCCGGCGATGCCATGCTGGCGATGCAGCGCGACCTGTACGAGGCGGCCAACGCGATCGGGCGCGACCCGAAGACGATCTCCATCAACGTCCAGGTGAACGTTTGCTTCGGGAGGGATCAGGCCGCTGCCGAGGATAAGCTGCTGCGCTCGCAGCACATCCAGCGGGCCTGGGCGCGGCGCCCGGACCAGTCACGCGAGCAGGTGCTGGACGGCTTCAAGCGCACCAACCCGATGGGCAGCCCGCAGCAGATCCTGGACCAGTTGGCGCCGCTGGGGGCGGCCGGCGACGTCACCGTGGCGCTCATCTTTCTGGGCCAGACCGTCGAGGAGCTGATGGACGACATGGAGCGGTTCGCCCAGGACGTGATGCCGCACCTGACAGCCTGAGGGGCAGGTCCACGATGCCTGAATCTGCCCTGAGCGGGGTGCGCGTCCTTGCGTTCGAGCTTGCGGCGGCCGGGCCGTTCGCCAGCCACCTGCTCGCCGACATGGGCGCCGACGTCGTGAAGATCGAGCGCCCGGGCACCGGCGACGTGATCCGGGGCTGGGACCGGGCGGTGGGCGGGCTCTCTTCGGGCTACGTCTGGCTGAACCGACGGAAGCGCAGCGTCACGGTGGACGTCAAGCAGCCGGCCGGGCGCGAGATCTTGCGGCGCCTGGCCGAGCGATCGGACGTCTTCTTCACCAACTTCGCTCCCGGGGTGGCTGATGGCCTCGGGGCGGGCTACGATGCGCTGCGGGCGCTGAATCCGCGGCTGGTCTACTGCGCACTCAGCGGCTACGGCCTCGACGGCCCGTATCGCGACGTCAAGGCGTACGATCTGCTGATTCAGGGCGAGGCCGGCATTCTGACCACGACCGGCTATCCGGACGCACCAGCCAAGGTGAGCGTGCCGATCTCGGACATCGCGGCCGGCATGTATGCCGCGCTGGGCACGCTGCTCGCCCTGTATCAGCGCGAGCGAACCGGGCGTGGCCAGCTCGTCGACGTCTCGATGTTCGAGTCGATGCTCTCCTGGCTCGGGTACTTCCCCCACCATTACTGGCACCAGGGTGAGGAGCCGGAGCGCGTCGGGATGCGCCACCACTACATGGTCCCGTACGGTCCGTATCTCGCCCGCGACGGTCGGTACGTCAACCTGGTCGTCGCCAGCCAGCGCGACTGGGAGATCTTCTGCCGGCGGGTGATCGATCGGCCCGACCTGCTCCAGGATCCTCGGTTTGCGGACGCGCCTGCCCGCCGCCGGCAGCGGGGTGTGCTGGAGCACCTGATCGAAGGGCTGCTGCTGGAGCACGACGCGGCAGAGTGGCTCGACCGCCTGCGCGCAAGCGGGCTGCCGTACGGTGAGGTGCGGGGCATGGCCGAGGTGCTGGCCCACCCGCAGGTTGCCGCGCGGCGACTGATCCGGGAGATCGACTCGCCGGTCGGGCCCATTCCGACGATCGAGAGCGCGCTCCGGCTGTCCGACAGCCCGGTCGCGGACGGGCCGCTGCCTGATCTCGGTGCAGACACCGACGCTGTACTCCGGGAAGCCGGCTACGCCGACGAGGAGATTGCGGCGTTTCGGCGCGACGGTGTCTTGTAGCCGCTTCGGACCGGGGCCGGTGCTCGCCGGCGCGCTCACCGCGACGGCTGCGTCCCGCCAGCGTGTTCGCGGCTATGCGCCGACGGCGAGTGAGTCGGACTATCGCGATCGGGTCAGGTGCGGATCGAGCGCCTCGCGCAGGCCGTCCCCGAGCAAGTTGAAACCGAGCACGGCCATGAAGATGAGCACACCGGGCGCCATCACCAGCCATGGCGCCACCTCAAGATACTGGAACCCGACCTGGATCATCGTGCCCCAGGTCGGCGTGGGGGGCTGCACCCCGACGCCGAGGAAGCTGAGGCCGGCCTCGGCCATGATCGCGAACCCGACGCCGAGCGACGCCTGCACCAGCACCGGGCTGATCACGTTCGGCAGCAGGTGGCGGAACATGATGCGCGCATCGCGCGCGCCGACCGACCTGACCGCGAGGATGTAGTCGTACTCGCGCGCGGCGAGCACCTGGCCGCGCACCAGCCGCGCATAGTGCGGGAACGAGGTCACCGCGATCGCCACGATCACGTTGACGATGTTCGGGCCGAGCACCGCGACGATCGTCAGCGCCAGGATCAGCGACGGCATCGCCATCAGCCCGTCGAGCATGCGCATCACCACGCTGTCCAGCCAGCCGCCGCGATACGCCACGACGAGCCCAACAACGACCCCCGGTATCGAGGCGACCAGCACGGCGGCGATGCCGACCTGGAGCGAGACGCTCGATCCCCACAGCAGCCGCGACAGGATGTCACGCCCGAGCTCGTCGGTCCCTAGCAGGTGGCGCATCGTCGGCGGCGCCAGCACGTTCACCAGGTCCTGGGCCAGCGGATTGTACGGCGCGATAAACCGGCCGAACCCGCCGAGCAGGACCAGGATCGACACCAGGACGACGCCCACGACCACCAGCCGGCGCGCGAAGAAGCGCCGGACGGCGCTCCAGAAGTACGAGCGTGGCCGCTCGGCGCGGCGGGCCGGTTGCGACTCGATCCCGGGCAGCGCGCTATCCACGGCGCAGCCGAATGCGCGGATCGAGCACGCCGTAGAGGAGATCGACAGCGATGTTCGCCAGCACGACGCTCGCGCCGGCCAGCAGCACCAGCGCCTGGAGCACCTGGTACTCGCGCCCGGTGACGGAATCCACCATCAGCCGGCCCAGCCCCGGGATCGCGAAGATCGTCTCGGTAATCACCGCCCCGCCGAAGATGTTGCCAAGCTGGAAGCCCATAATGGTCAGCACCGGCAGCAGCGCGTTCTTCATGGCGTGCCGCGTCAGCACCAGGTGCTCGCGCAGGCCCTTGGCGCGAGCCGTGGTGACGTACGGCTGCTGGAGTACCTCGATCAGGCTCGACCGGGTCTGGCGGGTCAGCACGGCCGCGAGGCCCAGACAGAGCGTCAGTGACGGCAGGATGGTGCTGCGGATGCTGCCGAGCGGATCCTGGTAGATCGGGACGTACCCCGAGGCCGGCAGCCAGCGCAGGCGGAGCGCGAACACGAACATCAGCAGGCTGGCCGTCAGGAAGAACGGGATGGCGGCACCAAACAGCGCCGTGAACGTGCCCAGCCAATCCTTCCAGCTATTCGGCGAGATGGCGGAGAGGGCGCCCGCGCTGATGCCGATGAGCACGGCGAAGAGCCAGGTCTGAATCGCGATCTGCGCCGTCGGCAGCATCCTGGGGACGATGATCTCGAACACGGGCTGCCGGCTTTGGAACGAGCGGCCGAAGTCGCCGGTCAGCGCCTTCCCGAGCCAGATCGCGAACTGGACGTAGATCGGCTGGTCCAGGCCGTAGTCGCGGCGGATCGCTGCGAGCTGATCCGGCGTGTAGGCGGATTGGGACGTGCCGACGATGAAGGAGATCGGATCGCCGGGCAGCAGGTGGCCGAGCACGAAGACCGTCAGCGCGATCACGAAGATGACCGGGATCGCGGCCAGGAGTCGCCCGACGATGTACCGTGCCATCTCGCCTCGCCTCCGACATCGGGGGGCTGCACCCGCGACGGACTGTCGACGCCGGGGGCAGCGGGCTCTCGATCAACCCGGCCGGCGCCGACCGCCGGCGGCACGCCACGGCGGAGCTCGTACGCGCCCATGCGCAGCGCCGCCTGATGCTTGAATAGATTGTGGTTGACCAGCTAACATCGTGTCAAGGACGGGACGAGGCAGCGAGCATGGTTGGCGGCGTCCTTCGTGCAGCGCCGGCGCTGCCGCCGTCAGGCCGTGGTGTCGGGAGTTCTGGGGAGGCGTAGCATGCACCTTACACGGCGCGCGTTCGTGGTCACCGCCTTCGGCACGGCCGGTATCGCGCTGCTCGCGAGTTGCGCGCCGGTCCCGCCGGCCCCACCGACCGCAGCTCCGCCGCCACCCACAGCGGCACCACCGCCGGCCGCCGCCAAGCCGGCACCGCCGGCCGCTGCTGCCGGCGCCCAGCCCACAAGCAGCCCTGCCGCGGCAGCCGCGCAGCCCAACGCGGCCCCGGCCGCAGCGGCGCAGCCGACCGCCAGCCCGGCCGCCGCTGCCGCGAAACCGCAGGCGTCCGCCGCTGCAAACGTCAAGCCCGGCGGGATGCTGATCGTCGCGGACCGCGCAGACAACAAGACCGTCGATCCGGCGTACATCAGCGACACCCCCTCGCGCCTCATCGGGCGCGCCATCTACGACACCCTCGTCGACGTCGACGAGCAGGGCACCATCATTCCGGTCCTGGCCGAATCGTGGGAGACGCCCGATCCGAAGACGTACGTCCTGCATCTCAAGAAGGGGCTGAAGTTCACCGACGGGACCGAGTTCAACGCCGAGGCCGTCAAGTTCAACATCGACCGGCACCTGGACCCGAAGACCGCCTCGAAGCAGCGCGGCGTGCTGCTATCGGTCGATTCGATCGACGTGCCGGATACCTACAGCGTGCGCTTCCGCCTGAGGACGCCGTACGCGGCCTTCCTGTCGATCTTCTTCGATCGGGTTGGGTTCATCGCCTCGCCAACGGCGGTCCAGAAGTGGGGCGACAAGGAGTACGGCCTCCATCCGGTCGGTGTCGGACCGTTCGTGCTCGCCGAGTACCAGCCGGACCAGCGGTACGTCGTCCAGCGCAACCCGGACTACTGGGACAAGGGCAAGCCGTACCTGGATGGGATCACCTGGAAGGACATCCCGGTGGATGCCACGCGCCTGACCGAGCTTCGATCCGGCGGCGCCCACATCGCCGAGGATCTGCCGCTCCAGAACGTCGAGATGATGCGCACCATGAGCGAGTTCAAGCTCAGCGAGCGTTCGGGTGCCCGCTTCTACCGGTCGCGCTGGAACATGGACGACCAGTTTGGATCGAGCCAGGAGTTCCGCCAGGCACTGAACTGGCTGATCGACCGCGAGGCGATCCACAAGGCCGTCTTCTTCGATACCGGGACGATCGGCTACGACCCGTTCCTGCCCGGCACGCCGTTCTACGACGCCAACTACAAGCCGTTCACACGGGATCTGGATAAGGCCAAGGCGCTGCTGGATAAGGCGAGCCTGCCGACGCCGCGCGCGTTCACCATCTACCCGGGCCAGGACTCGGTGGGTCAGAAGCTGGCGCAGATCTACCAGGCCAGCTTTTCCGACGTCGGCATCAACGTCACGCTCCAGACCGAGGACGATGCCGCGTGGACGGCGCGCACCGACCGTGGCGACTGGGTTCACGAGCTCCGGAGCACCAGCTGGTTCGGGTGGCGGCCGGACCCGGCCCAGTACGCCGGGACGCTGTACCACAGCGCCAGTACCTACTACGCCACCGGCAAGCTGAAAGATCCCGAGACGGACCGGCTGATCACGGCCGGCGAGGGGGAGTACGATCAGCAGAAGCGCTACCAGATCTACCGCCAGCTTGCGGAGCGGCTGAACGAGGTGGCCACGACCTGCTTCTTCCAGCTCGGGGCGGACTTCAAGGGGATCGCGCCGAGCGTGCAGGGATTCGTGCACATGGCGGACATCATCACCCGGTACAAGAACATCTCGCTGGGGTAGATGCGGCGCCGCTCAGCAACAACAAGGCGGTGGCCCAAGCCGTTGTCTGGCTCGGGCCACCGTCCTTCTTGTGCCGGGGAGCGTTCGTCGGTCGTCTACTGCTCGGCGCCGATGCGGGTGATCTTGATCGTCTTGCTGCCCTCGTCGTGGGTCCGCGCCACGACCTTCAGCAGGTCCGAGCCGCGATCGAGCAGGCGCGCCACCCGGGTGGTGTACTCGGTGCCGCCGGCTGAGCGGCACTCCGATGCTCCGTAGGCGATCAGCGCCTCACCGCCCGGCATGATGACGATGTAGCCCGGGTAGATCGACGCGACCGGCATCTCATTGGCCGTCACGCTGCTCAGGTGCGGCCCGCCTGGACGGAAGAAGCACGCGGCACCGGACCACTTCACCGGGGTCAGCGTCGCCTCGATCGGCAGCGACTGCCAGAACGCCTCGGCGGTCCGCGGCGACAGGGCGTCGCACAGCTCGGCCTCCGCGACGACGCCCTCCACCTCAACCTGGATGTGGCGTGCCATAGCGCGTCAGCCCTCCCGCCGCGTGATCACAAGCTGTTTCCTGCCTTCGTGCTGCGTCCGCGCCACGGCGTCCAGGAACGCGCGAGCGTCGCCCTCGAAGGTGGCAAGCGGAGTCGCCCAGGCATTGCCGGTGGCGTCACGCGCCTGTGACTCGCCGTACGCGATGCTGATCTCGCCGTACTCCGGCTGATAGTTCAGCGTGCCCGGCGCGTAGAGGCTGACCCGATGCTCCTTCGGGAAGGCCGGGTCGCGCAGGGACGCCGCGATGACGTAGGCCGCATTGCCGCCCCAGCGCAGGTGACGGAGTGTCGCCTCGATCGGCAGGGCGTCCCACATCTTCTGCGCGGAGTTGGGCGCGGCATCCTCGTGCAGGACGGCCGTCGCGGTGGTGCCGTCGAGAGCAAGCGCGATCCTTCTCGCCATCGTCACTCGGCCTTTCTCACGGTGATCGTCGTCTGCCCGTCCGTCGCTCGGCGCTTCAGCACGTCGTAGAACGCCGTGCCATCGCCCTCGATCTCGGCGACCGGGGTGACGTACCGGCGGCCGTCCGGGCCACGATACTCGGCCAGCCCATACGAGATCAGGAGCTCGACGGAGCGGCGTTCGGGGTGCAGGCTGGCGACGATGTAGCCCTGATAGATTGAGGTCACAGGGAGCTCGTTGGTGGCCGGCAACTGCCCAAGACGCTCGTCTTCGGCGTACAGAAAGCAGGCGTCGCCCGAGTACTTCCCGTGGCGGAAGACGCGGTCTTCGAGCGGCAGCACGTCCCAGAGCAATGCGGTCGTCTTCGGAGCCCACTCCTCGATCAACGCGAACGTCGCGCGAACGCCATCAGCCTCGACTTCGATCCGACGACTCACACCGTACCTCCCACTGGCTGCCCGCGACGGTGCTCGCGCGTCTAAGGCGCCGGACTGAAGCCCGCCGGTCAGAGACGGCCACCAGCGCGCCCAGGCCGGCCGCGATTGCCGCAGGAAGAATGGTAGTTGACCAGATAGCAATCTTTGGGCGTATACTAGCATGCCATGAGTACCATCGCAAGCGAAGACCGCGACATCGAGAGCCCGCCACGACCGGCGCTCAACGGGCACAAGCGCCGGTCCGATCTCTCGACCGCTCGCCTCCTCCAGGCCGCCGCCCAACTGATCGCCGAGAAGGGGTACGAGCGGACCAGCCTGATCGAGATCGCCGCCAAATCCGGCTACAGCCACGGGCTCGTCACCTTGCGGTTTGGCTCGAAAGAGGGCCTGCTGCGTGCACTCTTCGATCGGATGACGGCCGATTGGACCGCGCGCGAGGTCCGCCCGGCGATCGTCGGCCGGCTGGGCCTGGACGCCATCCGATCGCTGCTCGACGTCACACGCACGGCCGTCCGGCGCAACCCGACCAACGTCAAGGCGCTGTACGCGCTGATGTTCGAGGCGGTCCTCGGGGTCGGGGTCCTGGAGGAGCGCGTCCGCGCGTTCCACGAGAGCCAGCGCATCATGTACCGCGACATCCTGACGAAGGGCATCGAGGCGGGTGTGGTTCGCGCCGATACCGATGTGGACGAAGCCGCGTCGCTGATCATCAGCCTGATTCGGGGCGCCGGATACCAGTGGCTGCTCGAACCGGACTTCGACCTGGACCACGGACTCGCCGTCGTCGCCACGACGCTCGATCGCCTCCTGCGCGCCTAGCGCGCAGATTCCTGGGGGCAGGCCGTATGACTGGCACCGAGACCGCCCGGCCCTGGGCCGACCTGTTCCCAGCAGATGAGATCGAGGTCTACCGCCGGGCCGGCTACCAGCGAGCGTACGGGCTCGGGACCCGCCCGGCGCTGCTGATCGTCGACGTGGAGTACAACTTCACCGGCCTGCGCGGGCAGGAGCACCTCGAATCGATCGCCATGTACCGCAATAGCTGCGGCCCGATGGCGTGGGAGTCGATCCCACACATCGCGCGGCTGCTGGAGCTTGCGCGGTCACTCGGGCTGCCCGTCGCGTACACCCACGGCTTCGAGCGGCCGGACACGCTCCGATCGCCGCGTCTCGGGACGCAGATCGTGGACGAGCTGGCGCCGCGCCCGGACGAGCTCGTCATCGAGAAGGAGTCGGCCAGCGCCTTCTTCGGCACGAGGCTGGCCGCCAACCTTGTCAAGCGCGGGGTGGACACCGTGATCCACACCGGCTGCGTCACCAGCGGCTGCGTCCGGGCGAGTGTCGTGGACGGCGCGGCCCATGGCTTCAAGAACGCCATCGTGGAGGAGTGCGTGTTCGACCGCGCGCTCACGCCGCATCGCGTCAACCTGTTCGACATGGACGCCAAGTATGGGGACGTGATGGCGCTGGAGCAGGTCGAGGCGTATCTGCGATCGTTGCCGCGTTGACCGTGAAGGCGAGGATGCCGTGGTACTGACCCGCGAAATCGCTGACTGGCTCGCCGACCTCCGCCTGGACGACATTCCGGCGCTGGCCGTCGAACGCGCCACGGCCAGCATCCTCGACATGCTGGGTGTCACCCTGGCCGGCCTGAGCGAGCCTCCGGTACGGATTGCCGCCCGGCTCGCCGCCGCTGATGGGGCGGCGCCGGTGGCGTCGCAGATCGGCACGGGACTCCGCACGTCGATGGAGTGGGCGGCCTTCGTGAACGGCATCGCCGCACACGCGCTCGACTACGACGACGTGAGCTATGCGGTCATCGGGCACCCCACCGTCGTGGTCCTGCCGGCGGTCCTGGCCGTCGCGGAGGCCACCGGCGCGTCCGGCGCGAGCGTCCTGACCGCGTACATCGGCGGCGTCGAGGTGATGGCCAAACTGGCGCGCGTGCTCGGGAACGAGCATTACCTGACCGGCTGGCACATGACGGCCACGGCCGGCTGCTTCGCCAGCGCCGCCGCCGCCGCCAAGCTGCTCGGGCTCGATGCGTCAGGCATCCAGATGGCGCTCGGGATCGCCGCGTCCTCGGCGGCCGGGCTGCAAGCGAACTTCGGCACGATGACCAAGCCGCACCACGCCGGCCACGCCGGCCGCAGCGGCGTCAGCGCGGCCAGACTGGCCGGCGCCGGCTTCACGGCCAGCCCGGACGTCTTCGAGGGGCGGCGCGGCTTCCTGGCCGCGCACGGCGCGGACCCGGCCGGCGCGGAGGCCGATCTCGCGCTCGGCGCGCCGTTCGAGCTTGAGTCGCCGGGCCTGGGCATCAAGCGGTATCCGTGCTGCTACGGCACCCACCGCGCGCTCGACGGCCTCTTCAGCCTGATCGAGCAGCACGGGCTCAGCGGCTCAGACCTGGCGCACGCGGAGGTCAGCGCGCCGCCGGCCGAAGTGCAGCCGCTGATTTATCCGCGCCCGCACTCCGGCCTCGAAGGCAAGTTCAGCATGCAGTACGCGCTGGCCGCCGCCCTGGTCGATGGGGCGGTCGGCCTCAGCAGCTTCGAGGACCAGATGGTCGAACGGCCCGAGGTCCAGGCGCTGATCCCCCGGATCGAGGTCCGCCCGTTCGAGCCGGGCTCGCCGGAGGCGGCCGGGGGCCTGGCCGGCGGCGACGGCGTCGTCCGGGTGACCGTCCAGACCCACACCGGCCGCCGGCTCCAGGAGCAGATCCGCTACGCGCGCGGCGCGCCCGAGAACCCGGTCGGCATGGCCGAGGTCATCACCAAATTCCGCGATTGCGCGGCCGGCCGGCTCACCGAGGAGCAGGTGAGCCGGGCCGTGGAGCAGGTCGTCGGCCTGCGCGACGCCGACGACCTGACCGCGCTGCGGGATGCCCTGGTCGTGTCGCCGGTTGGCGCCGGGGCGCGCTAGATGAACTCGATCCGGAGATCCTTCTGGCCGTCCATGGTCAAGGTCGCGGCCTCGGCGGCGAAGGCCGACCAGTCGCCGACGAAGCGGAAGACCGGCGCCAGCGCCGACCGACCGCCGCCCATCGCAGTCGGCTCGACCACCGCGATGCGGAGGCCGCGATACGGCGCGCTGCTCAGATAGTAGCCGCCGCCGTACAGCGTGTTCGTGTTGACCTCGCTCGCGGGCACGTCCAGCGGCGTCTCGCCCTGGGGGCCGCCGCTCGGATTCCAGAAGCGCGTCAGCGGGCCACTGGCGAACGTGTTGGTCGCCTTTCCGACCAGCGGCAGCGCGGCGGCGAGCGCGGCGGTGGCCTTCGGCGAGGTCTCTTCGAGCAGCACCGCCTCTGCACGCGCGCTCCCGAGGGTCAGCGCCATCCGATGGCCCACGATCGGCGGATCGGCCAGCGGCGACTCCTGGTCGTGCGACACCGTGAAGGTGATCGGGGCCGCACCCTGAAACTGGAGCTCCTCCCCGCGCGTTTCGAGCTCGGCCAGGTCCCCGCCGAGCTCGGCGATCGGGATCGCGAAGATCGGCCCGAGCGCGTTCTGGAGCCGCCCACGCCCGAAGCAGACGGCAAGCTCGCCGGTCGCCGGGTCGAGCATGACGAGGCCCGGTTGCTGATACCCGTACCGCTGGTCGCCAGCACTGTCCACGTCGATCCGGCAGGTCAACCGCATGACCTGATGGCTATACCGGTCCTGGGAGGCGCGCCCCTCCAGCGGCAAGCTCTGGCGGAAGGCGGCGACGGTAGCGGGCGCACGATGTTCGAGGAGTCGGGCCCGCAACTGCAGCCCGGCGAACGCAACGTCGATGTACATCATGGCTCCAGTCTGCGCTCCTTGCAGTGTTCGGTGGCGTCAGATCGCGCCGAACAGCGTCATTCGCTGAGGCGGCTGATCTCGATTTCGAGCGGTCCTTCGAAGATGATGCGCTGGCACCGTGCGGCGAACGCCTCGAGGTTCGTATCGATCCTGCCGATATACGAGACCGGCTCCGGCACCATGAACGGCGCGAGCCACTGCGCCTTGCCGTAGGCGAAGCCAACCTTGAGCAACTGAGCAACTGGTACTTGTAGCCGGGGTAGTAGATGATGTCGCCGGCGGAGAGGCGGCCGGCCGGGTTCTCGACGGCGTCGGCCTCGGTGAGAAGCTCGTAGTTGCCCTCGGTGCGCCAGGCGTCGCCAGACCAACGTGTCTGGATCGTGCGATCGTTGATCGGGAGCAGGCTCCACAAGGCCTGAACGGTGCGTGGCGCCGCGTCTTCCAGGAGCGCGGCCTCCGCCGTCACGCCGTCAACACGAACGCGGATCCTCTTGGCCATCGGCACGTTCTCTCCCCTCGTTGGACTACCAGCGCCGTCCCGACGTCGTCGGCGGAAGGTGACAAACTCGTGGGCAACGCGAAGGCTCCGACGGGATACGGTATCCGCTGGGACTGAACTCGGCGGGCGCCGAAGTCCGCTGACAGTGACCGTGTGTCCTATCGCCACGCAGTCCGTCGCCGGGGTTGTTCGCCGGCATGGCTTGTCCCACGACTTCTGGTGGCGACGCGAATCGGTTCCATCGTGCATGGCGCTCAAGTACAGGTCCGCCGCGCTCGGTCAGCATGTCGAGCCAGTATACTGAAACCGACAGTAGAATGCTATCTGGTCAACTATATATGACTCTGCCTCAGAAGAGAGCATGCCCATCTGAAAGACTCACGGCCGGTTCGTTCCGGCAACACTGGTCCAGTCGGGCGGCCGCAGGACTCCACCATCGTGATCTGGCATTGGCGAGCCCCTCAGCCGCGGCGAGGTGGTGAGGTCCAGCGGCCACGTCCACCCAGCGGTCGGTAGCCGACTGACTGATCACCATCGCACACAGAGCGGCGGTGTGGGAATTGCCTGGCAGGCAAAATCTGGCCTAAACTGCTGTTGCAGCCTGGAATCCCGGCGCGGCTTCCATGGCAGCGGATCCCGGACGAACGCGGCCAAAACAGCGAAAGAGCCCCTGCCCGCGGTAGCTTCCTTGGCATGGAAGAGGTCAGGGGTTCGATTCCCCTCAGGTCCACCAGAGCGATCTAGTGAACGCCCTGCGGGGCGTTTTTCTTCGAGTGGAGAGTCGTAATCATGCATTATAAGATGT
>JADLFM010000084.1 GCA_020845495.1 Chloroflexota bacterium | reverse complement strand
GCGTGGTAGCCGGTGAGGATCTTCACCAGCGTGGACTTGCCCGAGCCGTTCTGTCCGACCAGTGCGTGGATCTCACCCGGCTGCATGGCGAGGTTCACGTCGTCCAGCACCTTCGCGGAGCCGAAGGTCTTCGAGACGTGCGTCGCCTCCAGCCGGGGAGTCGCCATCGCTACTGGGCGCCCCAGGCGGTCAGGAAGGCGTCCTTGAAGGAGTCGTCGCCGTACCACGCGCTGGTGAAGTAGTTCTCCGGCTTGATGTCGATCTCTCCGATGTTGTTCGGGGTGAACGCCCGGGTCACCAGCTCGGTCACGGGTGTGACCTCCTGGCCGCTCAGCAGCTGCATCAGCCCGTGGGCCAGGCGCCAGCCCTCGTACTCCACCGGGTAACCGATCGACGTGGCTTGCTGGCCGGCCTTGACGCGTTCGAGACCCGCCGGGTCTGCCCCGTACGACACGATCTGCACCTTGTCGGCGAACCCGGCGCTCTGGATCCCCTGCATGGCGGGCGGTACGAACCCGTCGTCCGGCATGACCACGATGTTGGTGTCGGGCTGGGCGGCGAGCGCGGCGCTGACGCTACTGGGTACGTCCTGCAGCGTGAAGGCGGTGAAGTCGAACGTCGAGATCGGGCAGTCGGGGCAGATCTCCTTGAACGTGTTCACCATGGTGTCCGAGAACTCGGTGGTCAGGCTCGAGTCGCGCAGGCGGCCCGCCACGACGGAGGCGTTCTCGCCGCCTGCGGCCAGCGCGGCATAGGCCAGGGCTTCGAAGCCGAGGTTGGTGAACGGCGAGTGGTCGGCGTAGCCGAGCAGCTCGTCGGCCGGCCGGTCCGGCGCCGGCGGCTGGCCGCCGATCAGCACCGGGATGCCCTTGCTCGTAAGCCCGTCGACGGCATTGCCGATCGCCTGGTAGTCGATGAACAGCGTGACCGCTGCGTCGACGCCCTGGTCGCCGGCGGTGGTCAGGCAGGACGCGACCTTGGTCGGGTCACCGCCGCCGTCGCACAGGCTCACCTCGGCGCCCAGCTGCTCGAGAGCCGCCGTGAAGCCCATCCCCGTGCCGTGCAGGAGCGGTACCGCGTCCATCAGAGGGACGAGCGCGATCTTCTTGCCGGCGAGATCGGCCGGCTCGGCCAGCGGCTCGACCGCCGGCCAGGCCGAGATCGGCTGCTCGAGCTCGGCGATCCTGGCCTTCGCGTCCTCGACCGCGCTCGCGCCGGCCTCGGCGGTGGTCACGCCGGTCTCAGCGGTCGTCGCGGCGGCCTCGGCGGTGGTCACGGCGGCCTCGGCCGTGGTCGCAGCGGCGTCGTTGCCGGCGTCCCCCGAGTCGGACGTGCCGCCGCAGGCGCCGAGCAACACCGCGACGGCGGCGACGGTGACGAGCAGGGCCGCTGGACGGCGACTCCGCTTGGCTGGAAGAGACACTCTGATCCCCTTTCTACGCTCGTCTGATTCGGTGTGACGCCGTCGGCGCAGCCGGAGGTGGGCTCACGTCGTCAGGATCGACCATGCCGGCACGCGATTGCTCCCTCCTTCCCACGCCGCCGAGCCTCGTCCCGGGCCGACGTGCGCGCCTTCCAGGCAAGCGATGTTCAATCAGTGAAAATAACGGTTTCATCTGACAGTTGGAGGATGCTAGATCAGAATTGCTCACGCTGCAATCGCTGCCAGTACAGGTCCGGACCGACCGCTTCCAGACGAGTGACCTCCTGAGGCAGGGCCACGGCTGTCACCCAGCCGCTCGGGCCCTGCTCAGGAGGTCACCCGGCACGGCGCATCGGGCACACAGGCCCGGCGCGCCCGATCGAGGCTCGGGCTCAGTGCGCGACCGAACGAGCCCCCCTCCCCCGAAGAACGTGCTCCCTAGGCAGGAACCCTGACCGGGATGTCGTAGGTCGCTTCGAGCTGCCGCCGACCGTTCTCGGGCTCGACCTCCTTCCAGTCCGACATCAGCTCCGGCCGCACCGACGCGTGCAGCATGTCGGTGTCGAGGTACGGCGAGCTCGGGTCGTAGAACTGGCTCGTCAGCACATCCTGCCCGTCGACCCAGACCTTCACGTGGAGGTGGCGCGAGCGATGCGTCGTTCGACCCATCATCTGGAGCAGATCGTCGACCTCGTCGCCGTCATGCGTCTTGTAGATACCGGGCTCGAGCGTGGTGAACTCGTACTGGCCGTCCGCGCCCGTCACGATCTTTCCGCGCTGGTCGTAGCCGGTGAGGTCGTACTCGCCGTCCTGCCGGCAACCCCAGAAATCGACCTGCGCGCCCTCGAGGCCCTTGCCCGTGTCGGGATCGTAGACACGGCCGGACACCTTGAGCAGCGGGACTTGCGGGCGGTCGGTCTCGTAGAGCACGCCGTCGCTCTTGACGGGTGCGCCCTCCTTCCAGCGGGGGCCGATCACCAGCGCGTTCGGGTTGATCTCCCGTTCGGCCTGCAGGTCGGCCGCAGCGGTGTAGCAGGCGAGGTTGATGAAGTCGCTCAGCTGACCCTTCGTCTGTGCCATCTGCTCGAGGTAGGCGCCAGCGGCGTCGAGCTCCGCGTACGTGATCCCCTTTTCGGTGACGATCTTCCGGGCCGCCTCGACCACGGCGTCGTAGATCTCGGCGAGTCGTTCATTGGGCATGGTCACACTCCATTCCTAGAAAGGGCCTGGCGTTGCTCCCTGCAACGTCCTCTCGAAGGGTCCCCCGCTGATCCGTCAAGCAGCTGTGGGAAAGCGCCTCACCTCCTTCCGGCGGCGTGCGCTCAGACCGCTGCCATCCTGGCGCGGAACTCGATGCTCCTTGCGTGCCAAGCGAACGGCGGAGTCCATTGAGCGAAAACGACTCTTTCATCTGGCAATCTGGAATGCCAGATCAAAATTGCCCAGGCGGCAGGGCGGCCTGCCGGCCTGCTCCCGCTGCCGGGTCGGCCCGGAGATCTACGCGGGCAGGATCAGCTCGGAGCCCGGCTGGCCGACTTCCGCGTCCTCCCAGGTGCGGATCCGCGCCGGAGCCTCGGCGAGCAGCGAAGCGACGATCGGGCCGAGCTCGCTCACCTCGAGCGGCCCGGCGCTCGGCCTGGCCGGGCCCGGAGTCCAGCCGGTCTCGAGCCGCACTCGAGCGCCGAAGACGTCGAACACCCTGCCGGTGACCTGTGCCGACTCGGGGCTTCCCAGCCAGACGACGAGCGCCGAGACGTGAGCCGGATCGAACGGATCGAAGGCGCCGCTCGCCACCTCCGGGAGCCCCGACTCGGTCATGCGGGTTCGCGCTGCGGGACTGATCGCATTGACGGTGACGCCGTAGCGTTCGAGCTCGAGCGCCGCGATGCTCGTGAAGGCGGCGATTCCCGCCTTCGCCGCGCCGT
>JADLFM010000083.1 GCA_020845495.1 Chloroflexota bacterium | reverse complement strand
GGTCAGCCACCGACCTCCACTTCGCTCACGAATGCTCCGTGCCAGGTGTGGTACCAGACCTGGCCGGTGTAGGCGTTGACGGAGAGCATCCCAGTGACCTGGCCGCCCTGCCCGAAGTGCGCGGTGTAGTAACCAGGGAACGCGTCCGGCTCTTCGGACTGGTTGCCTGGCAGGTTGGCATCGAGCCACTGTTGGGCGAGCTCACGGGCGCGGTCGCCGCTGACGGTCGGGTCCCCGGCGGGCGTCGTCCAGGCCCCCATCATGCCACTGTGGCCGGACGCACCGTGGCCGTATTGGGTGTTCCACATCATGGCCGGGCCGAATTCAAGGAAGACCGCGCCGTTCTGCTTGTTGGCCAGCAGCTCAAACGCGCCGCTGCCAGTACTTCGATCCTTCACCACGGCGTAGTAGTTCTGTGCGAACTCCATCACCTCATCGAGTGCGAGATTCGGGTTGCCGAGGCGGTCAACGTACGCCTGAAACGCCGTCTGAGCGTCGGGAAGAGATTGCAGCGGTGTCGCGGTTCCACTCCACGGACCTCCCATCATGCCCTGTCCCGTCGCCCCGCTACCCATGATGCCGGGACCCATCATGCCCGGCCCGGCCGTGCCACTTCCCATCATGCCGGGGCCCATCATGCCGGGGCCGCCCGTCGTGCCGGGCCCCATCATCGGTCCATGCATCCCGCCCGGTCCCCATGGGGCGCCGGCCGGCGGCGAGCTGGGGGACGGTGGTGTCGATTGGGCGAGTGCCACGCCGAATGTACCGATTGTCAGGGCCCCGGCCAGGAGCGTGCTGCCAAGAAGCGCAATGGTACGCTGTCGCATCTCTTTACCTCTTCTATCTCGTCGATCGGGTCGTGATTGACTGCTGCTGCTTACGTCGCTTCAGTCCAGCGTCCGCTTCGCCTGGTCGTACTCGGCCTGGTTGATCTCCCCTCGTGCAAATCGTCGCTGCAGGATCGTTAGCGGCTCCTCCGCGTGCTGCGGGCCGCTTGCGCCGCTGAAGAGGGTGCTCACACCCCAGACTGCCAACACGACCACGACAACCCAGAACGCCATGCCGATCAGCATGCCGACCGGGCCGAACAGCCCCATGCCTGCAATGCCGCCATACCCCATCATGTCCTTGCCTCTTCCGTTCGAGCCTGTGGCTCGTCGTCCTGATCTCAGTATGGGACGATCAGATCAAGCTCCTATGCTGAGGAAGGTCAAGCTTTGTTCAAGCGGGCTGGCTCGCGACGGCAGGAGTAGCGACCGGCAGCGTGAATCGAAATGTGGAACCCCGACCTGGACCGTCCGACTCGACCCAGATTCGACCACCCATCGTCTCCACAAGCGCACGGGCGATCGTCAGCCCTACGCCAGCACCGCCCAACGCTCGACTGCGCGACTTGTCGACTCGGTAGAAGCGGTCGAACACCCGGGGCAGCTCGTCCGTCGCGATACCGATGCCCGTGTCGGTGACCGTCAGCTCCACGAACCCGTCTCGCGCGCGGCCGGCGACCACCACCTTCCCTGGTGCGGGCGTGTAACGGAGTGCGTTGCTGAGCAGATTCGTCAGGACCTGAATGGCACGGTCACGGTCGGCCCGGACGTGTGGTAGCGACGGCGAAACGTCGAGTGTCAGCTCTATCTCCTGGGCGGCGAACCGCGGCGCGAGGCGTTCGACGGCGACTTTGGCGACATCGCCCGGGTTGACACTCACCAGATCCATCTGTATCTGGTGGGCCTCGGCCCGCGACAGCTCCTGGAGATCGTCGATCAGCCGGCGGAGGCGACCGGTCTCGTCATGCATCTGGGCCCAGGTATCCTCGTTCGGCTCGACGACACCGTCCAGGAGCCCTTCGAGATAGACCTGGAGCGTGGCGACCGGCGTGCGAAGCTCGTGCGCCACATCCCCGATCAGCTCGATCCGTCGCCGCTCCGTCGCCTCGAGCGTCGCCGCCAGGGCGTTGAAGCTCTCTGCTAATTCGCCAATCTCGTCGCCACTATCGTTTGGCACCCTTTCAGAGTAGGCGCCGTTCGCCAGGCGGCGACTGGCCCGTGCCATGCTGCGGATGGGGCCAACGACTCGTCCGGTCACGAACGCGCTCACGACCCCCGCCGTCACCAGTGCGAGCACGCTGGCCGCTAACAAGGCCTCGCCGACGGCCGCCCGGAACGCTTCCTGGGTACTGGCCTCGATCTGGTTCGACGACGCCTGTCCCATCATCCCACCGGGCATCATGCCGCCGCCCATCATGCCGGCCATGTGACTCGTGAACGCCGGCGGAGCGATCAGGCTCACGGCCACCCACAGCGTTCCGACGCCGACGACAATGACGGCGAGATACGACACGAAGAGCTTGACGCCGAGTCGCGCACGCACGCGTCCAGTTATCCCCCGCGCGGCCATCAAGAGGCCCCCGGGTCGAAACGGTACCCGGCGCCTCGCACAGTGCGAATGTAGATCGGGCGCGTGGGATCGAGCTCGAGTTTCTTGCGGAGGTTGCCGATGTGGACGTCGACCAGGTGGTCGTCGTAGACATCGTCACCCCAGATCCGCTCTAACAACTGTGACCGGGTGAACACGCGGCCGGGATGGCTCGCAAGGGCCAACAGCAGGCGATACTCGAGCGCGGTCAACGGGATTGGCTCATCCCCCCGGCTCACCTCGTGGCGCTCCTCGTCGATGACCAGGTCTCCGAACCGGAGTGGCCCGGTGACATCCTCTGGGGCCGGCGTGCCGAATGCCCGTGGGCGCCGCAGCATCGCCTTCACCCGGGCGACCAGCTCGCGGGGACTGAACGGCTTGGTGAGGTAGTCGTCGGCACCGACCGAGAGTCCAACGATCTTGTCCACCTCTTCGGCGCGGGCGGTGAGCATGAGAACGTACGCATCCGAGAACTGACGCAGCTGTCGACACACCTCGACGCCGTCGAGCCCAGGTAGCATCACGTCGAGCACGATGAGATCTGGCCGGGCGCCGCGGGCCTTCTCCAGGCCTGTGGGGCCATCGAACGCCGCGACGACGGTGTACCCCTCATGCTCCAGGTAGCCGCGTAGCGCTCGGACGAGATTCTGCTCATCGTCGACGACGAGGATCGTGGTCACGCCGTCACCTCCGCACCGGAGCACACCAGCCGTTCCACTTCACCATACCGCTCGGGGCAACAGTCGTATGCGGTGGGGCGGGCGGCAGCGGATGGCTTCCAGACGTAGCAGGGTGAGGAGAGGTGGTTCGTAGCGATGCTCGTCCCACAGAGCGACTTCCTTGACGGCAGACTCACCCGGGTTCTAAAGGGCGTCTCGCATGTTCCAGCGCCAGTTTCACGCCAAGTCCTGAGGATTTCCTGAGGCGCAAATGAGCGTTGGCTGAGAGATGGCGAGGCTTCTTCCTGAGCACCGTGATGATTGGACGGCGCGGTCGCTCGTCGGCCTCCCTCAGGAAACCCTCAGGTCGTACTCAGGCCTGACTCAGGCACCGCCGATACGCTCTGGGCGGTGCCGCTCGTCCGCCCAGAGGGAGTGCGTTCGGCCCTCGTGATCTTCGACATCACAAACGTGTCTGAGCACCTGTTCGCCTCAGCCGTTTGCATGTCGATCGCGTCCGATGAGAGGGAGCGCGATGAACCTACGCAGAATTGCTCGTGGCACCGGGTTTCCGGGGACAGGTGTGCTCGTCCTGGCGCTGGTCGCGGCTGTTGCCTTCGGCCTCGGTCGAAGTAGCGTGTCGATCGGTGCGGCCCGGGCACAAGCACCGACCACTGGGTATGACATCGGTGTGGCCGGCAAGCCGGCGCCGACCGGCCAGGTTCGGAACGTCGAGCTGGTTGCCACCGAGACGTCATGGGAGATCTCTCCGGGCGTCGTCGTGCCGGCCATCGCCTACAACGGCCAGGTCCCCGGTCCGACTATCCGCGTCATGGAGGGCGACACCCTCCGAGTGACGCTGAAGAACCAGCTCTCGCAGTCGACCAGCATCCACTGGCACGGACTGCACGTCCCGAACGCCGTCGATGGTGTGCCGGGTGTGACTCAGCCCCCGATCGAGCCAGGTCAGAGCTATACGTACGAGTTTCAAGCGAGCCACGCTGGCACGTTCATGTACCACCCGCACAACAACTCGGTGGAGCAGATCGATCGTGGCTTGTACGCGCCGCTGATCATCGACCCGGCCACGCCGACGACGACCCGGTTCGACCGCGAATACACGATGATGCTCTCCGCCTGGGACACCAACGCGCTGCTCGGAAGCGCTGACAACATGCCCGGCATGTCGATGGCCTACAACTACTTCACGATCAACGGCAAGGCGTTCCCGTCGATCGAGCCGTGGACAGTCCGCGAGGGCGATCTCGTGCGGGTCCGGATCATCAACATCTCGAACCTCGCGCATCCGATGCACCTGCACGGCGGCGACTTCACAGTGATCGCCAAGGACGGCGAGCCGATCCGCCCCGAGCTCCAGCAGACGATGAACACGCTCTCGGTGGACGCCGGCGAGACGTACGACATCGCGTTCCGGGCCGACAATCCGGGCACCTGGGTGTTCCACTGCCACGAGTTGCACCACGTCGAGAACAACGGAGTCGAGCCTGGCGGCCTGATCCAGCTGATTCAGTACGAGGGGCTGGCGGCACCGGCTGCCGCGACTGTTGCACCCGTCGCCCCGGAGCCGACCATGCCCGCCAACATGCCCGGCATGCGCCACTGACGCGTAGCGCGAGGAGGGCTCACTATGCTCACCGTCAACATCGATCCAACTATCGTCCAGCTGGGGCCGCTGGCGCTGTCCTGGTACGGACTTGCCATCGCGGCAGCGATCACGGCCGGCTCCTGGCTGACCTGGCGCGAGGCGGCTGGTCGAGGAATCCCGACCGAGCCACTCGGCGACCTGATCATCTGGGTCATCGGCGGCGGCATCATTGGCGCCCGGCTGCTCCACGTCGTTGACCGTTGGGACTTCTACGCCGAGAATCCGATGGCGATCCTGGCCGTCCAGAACGGCGGACTGGCTATCCTCGGTGCGATCCTGGGCGGCACTGTCGGCGGGGTGCTCGGCGCCCACCGCCTGGGCCTGCCGATCTGGCCCCTCGCGGACGCGACCGCGCCGGGTGTCGTGCTCGGACAGGCGATCGGCCGCCTCGGCTGCCTCGTCACCGGCGATGCGCTCGGCCCGGCCACCGACGGCTCTTGGGGGATCGTCTACCTGAATGAGCATGCTGTGGCCCCAGCCCTTGGCGTCGCCTATCAGCCGACCTTCCTCTACGAGATGCTGCTGGCCCTGGCGATCTTCGGCGCCCTCTGGAGCGTGCGGGGGCGGCTGCACGTCGACGGACAGCTCTTTGCTCTGTACCTTGGACTCTATGCCCTCGGGAAGTTTGGTCTGACGTTCCTGCGAATGGAAACAGTGTGGCTCTGGGGACTTCAGGAGGCACAGCTCGTCGCACTCGGCTTGCTGGCGGTGGCCATCACGTGGGGCTGGCTCGCCGCGCGGGGCGCCCGCACGCAGAACGCTCGGCTCGTCTCTCAGTAGAGTAAGGTGACATCATGGCGACGCAAGTCCTCTCGTCCAAGGCACCCGTGGAGATCGGAACGATGCAGCGCATTCTGGTGGTCGATGACGACCCGTCCGTGACGAGTGTCCTGAAGCGCGGCCTTTCGTACGAAGGGTTCGTCGTCGATGTCGCGAGCTCCGGCGTTGAGGGGCTCGCCACCGCACGCCAGCACCCCCCCGACCTCGTGGTGCTCGACATCATGATGCCCGGGATGGACGGGCTAGAAGTCCTGCGACGGCTCAGAGGTGGTGACTCCAAGCTGCCCGTGCTGCTGTTGACGGGCAAGGACGCACCTGCTGATCAGGTAGCGGGACTGGAGCAGGGCGCCGACGACTACGTGATCAAACCGTTCACGTTTGAGGTGCTGGTCGCCCGGGTTCGGGCGCTGCTGCGCCGCAACGAGACCGATCGCCCGGACGTGCTCCGCTTCGCTGATCTCAGCCTCGATACTGGCACCCATCTGGCGTCCCGCGGCGAGCGCGAGATCACCCTGACCAGTACCGAGTACGACCTTCTCCAGCAGCTCCTGCTGCATCCTCGAAGGGTGCTTCCACGCGACCTCCTGATGGAGCGGGTCTGGGGCTTCGACTTCGGCGGCCACACGAACGTGCTGGAGGTGTACGTGATGCAGCTCCGCCAGAAGCTCGAGGCCGAGGGCGAGCCTCGGCTGATTCACACACTGCGAGGCACCGGCTACATCCTCCGCGAGCCGTAGCATGTCGCTACGGCTGCGGCTGGCGCTCTGGTACGGTGGGCTGACCGGCATCGCGATCGCCCTGGTCTGCCTGCTGGCCTATGCGATCCACAGCCGGGCCCACTACGACGATCTCGACGGGACGCTGACGAACGCGGCCGAGCACATCATCGACGAGTACGTGCTGGCAGCCACGCCGGCCGATCGTGCGACGCGCATGGCGGCCTCGATCTCGCTCGGGTTGGCGGTGCGACTCTACGGGGCCGATGGGCAGATACTTGAGGAGTCTCCCGGCGCCTCGGTGCTCCCGCCGATCGACCCTGGCGCCGTGCTCGCCCATCCCTCCGGTCCGCCCTATGATGCGATCGCCTACCTGGCACCGGCCTTCGCGCCCGAAGCTGAGCGCCATGGCGCATTTGGCCTCGTCAATGATGGCTCAGGCGCACGCTGGCGCCTACACGTGCTGGAGGTCCCCGGGCGTAATCAGACGGTTGTGGTTGGGGCGTCGCTCGAACGGATCGACGCATCGATCATGCGATTCCGGGAGCTGATGATCGGGATCGCCGCGGCCAGCACCGCGGTGACGTTTGCCGTGAGCTGGCTGCTGGCGGCTGGCGCTCTTCGCCCGGTGGCCGTGCTAAGCGCGACGGCGCGAGCAATTGCTCGCGCCCGCACGTTCAGCAAGCGAGTGACGCCCGGTCCGCGCCAGGATGAGCTCGGCGAGCTCTCGCTGACCTTCAACGAGATGCTGGACAGCCTGGAGGAGGCGTACCGCGCTGAGCAGCGGTTCGTCGGGGATGCCTCGCACGAGCTTCGGGCACCGCTCACGGCGATCCAGGCCAACCTCGATCTCCTCCAGCGTC
>JADLFM010000082.1 GCA_020845495.1 Chloroflexota bacterium | reverse complement strand
GAGATCCTCGAAGCTGCTGCGCGCCTGGGGCGCATCCTGGCCGACATCTCGGACGCCCACTACTGTCTCGCCGAGCATGAGCTGGCATTCGAGGCGGGACAGCGGGCGCTCGCACTGGCGACTGAACTGGAGATGCGCCCGCTCCAGGCCCACCGCCATCGCAGTCTCGGCAAGCTGCACCACCAGCTCGGCCGTCATGATGAGGCTCGCGAAGAATTCTCGACAGGGATCACAATGCTTCGCGAGATGGGAATGACGTTCTGGCTCCCGGAGGCAATGGTGGAGCTTGCACAGGTGCAGGTGGCGCCCACGGTCGGCTGATGAACCGTCCCCGAAGTGCATGGTGCGAATTACTCTGATTTCGATGGGTTGACCCCTGAAGGCTTGTGAAGGTCATCACGGCGCCTCACCGGGTCCGCCCCCTGCCGTGACACCACGCGCCCTGGCATGGACGCTGGAGTCGCTGGCGTCTCGATCCAAGGCTTCGACTCCTTCGGGATGTTGTTCAGCCCGGATGTCATCACGAAAGGACAGATGGTCCTTTGGGAGGGTGACATTCGTCAGGTATTCGTGAGAGCGCCCCGAATATACGATGGCACAGCAGGAGAGGGTGATCGACGGAGATTGAGGAAAGGAGGAGAGCTGCAGGAGGAGGGTGCAGCGAGCCATAGGCCTCTTCTGCCAGCATTCCACGTTGATCGACGCGAGGCGAGGCGCCTGGCCGGCGGCGTGGTGGCGCTACAGTTCGGTCCGACATAGGGGACCAGCGAGGACGAACTTGCCATGCGATTATTCCTCTCACGCTTGATCCTCGTCGCCATCGTTCTACCGCTCACTGGCGCGCTCAGCCCGACAACGATCAGCGCCCAACAGCTTGGCAGCTCCAACTTCATTGTCACGGCCTCCTGGCTTATGCAACTTGGCAGTCATCCTGACGTGGTGGTCATCGACGCGAGGGCTCCGGACGCCTACGCGCAGGGACATATTCCCGGGGCGGTGAACCTGTCCTGGCAGAGTCTTGCCACTCGCAGCAGTGAGGAGCTCGAAACGGGACCGTGGCGCGAGCGCACCATCGAGCAGTTCAGCGGCCTCGGCATCGGTTCTCGGAGCATCGTCGTCACCTACGATGACAACGGCAACATCTTCTCTGCCCGTGTGCGGTGGGCGCTCAAGCACCTCGGACACGAGCGGGCAGTCATCCTCGACGGCGGCCTCGCCGCCTGGTCGAAGCTGGGCCAGCCGATGACCGCCGAGACGCCCACGCGCACCCCGACCACGTACACCGGGACAACCGATCCCGAGCGGCTCGCGACTGATCAATATATCCTCGGTCGACTCGGCGATCCGGGCGTGCAGATCCTCGATGTCCGTCCGCTGACCATGTACACCGGAGAGGACCCCGGCGCCTTCCGCCGCAGCGGTCACATCCCGACCGCGCTTCACCTTGACTGGAGCAACAACGTCCAGGCCGAGTCTCCGCGCACCTTCAAGAGTCTGGCCGACATGCAGGCGCTCTACGACGGCATCGGTCTCGACCGGAATAAGGAGATCATCGTCTACTGCAACGGCGGCGTCTGGTCGGCGAACACCCTGTTCGTTCTTGAGATGCTCGGCTACCCTCGCGTACGCCTCTACTCGGCGTCTTGGGCCGAGTGGGGCAATCGCGACGATCTGCCGATCACAATCGGCCCCGAACCCGGCCCCGCTCCGAACTGATCACGGCTCGGCATGGCAGGCGAAGGGGCTGAAGGCCTCGTCGCCTGCCCTCCCCCCGCTGCTCGAAACGTCGGTCGACCGTCGTCAAGCTTCACCCCCAACCCCCGACCTTGTTCGAGAGCAGATGCTCGCATGTCGGTCTCATCGGAGAGCCGCGGAGTGGTGCGGCGGAACATCGGCCGGCTCCGATGGGCGCAGAGTGGAGTCTCTTGTCGTCCGCAGTGATGCAGGGCAGCGACTCGGCACTGGGACTCGATCAGCTTCACCTCAGACATCGGAAGGCTTGCTGCGGGGGCTATCATGGCGAAAGGCAGCCCCGAGGGATCGTGGGTCGCACTGTGGGGGACGGATGGCTGAGTTGCCAACCGGGACGGTGACGTTCCTTTTCACAGACATCGAGGGAAGTACGACGCGCTGGGAGCATCAGCCCCAGGCGATGGCGGTTGCTCTCGCGCGTCACGACGCCCTGCTGCGGGCCGCCATCCAGGCGCACGGCGGGCACGTCGTCAAGACGATGGGCGATGCGTTTCATGCTGCTTTCGCCCGGGCTCCGGATGCCGTCGCGGCGGCACTGGAGGCACAGCGTCGCCTCCAGGCTGAGCCGTGGGACGAGTGGGGCGCACCGAGCGTGCGGATGGGCCTGCACTCGGGCGTGGCCGAGGAGCGCGACGGCGACTACTACGGCCCGACGCTGAACCGGGCCGCCCGGCTCATGAGCGCCGGCCACGGCGGGCAAATGCTGCTCTCCCAAGTGACCTATGAGCTGGCGCGGGACGCTTTGTCGGCGGGGACGACTCTGGTCGATCTTGGTGAACACCGCCTCAAGGATCTGATCCGCCCCGAACGGATCTTCCAGCTCGTCGCACCCGACCTGCCGTCCGAGTTTCCGCCCCTCCGGACGCTCGACCGTCACCCGCACAATCTGCCGATCCAGCCAACGCCGCTGATCGGACGGGAGCGCGAGATCCAGTCGGTGAGCGACTTGCTTGCCCACGATGACGTGCGTCTGGTGACCTTGACCGGCCCCGGTGGCATCGGCAAGACCCGGCTCGGCCTCCAGGTGGCTGCAAGCTCGATCGAACGGTACGAAGATGGCGTGCTCCTCGTCGAACTCGCACCGATTTCCGACCCGGCCCTGGTCGCCTCGACCATTGCCCAGATCCTTGGCGTAGCGGTCACAGCCGAACGGCGGGTCGTAGATGTCCTGGTGGAGCGCTTGCGAGATCGGCGGCTCCTGCTGGTGCTCGACAACTTCGAGCAGGTGCTTGCCGCAGCGATGGATGTCGATGAGCTAGTCAGGAGCTGCCCGTCCCTCTCCGTCCTGGTGACCAGCCGGGCGCCCCTCCAACTGCGCGGCGAGCACGAGTTCCCGATCCCGCCGCTGGCGTTGCCCCGCCTGGGGCGCCCGCTCACGCCAGAGTCACTCTCGCAGTACGAGGCCGTCGCGCTGTTCATCGAACGGGCAACCGCGATCAAGCCGGACTTCGCAATCACGAACGCCAATGCGCCGGCCATCGCGGAGATCTGCGCTCGTCTCGATGGACTTCCGCTCGCCATCGAGCTGGCCGCTGCGCGCATCCGCCTGCTGCCCCCAGAGGCGCTCCTCGCTCGCCTCGGACACAGTCTCAACCTGCTGACCGGCGGCCGGCGCGACTTGCCACCCCGGCAGCAGACGCTCAGAAGCGCGATCGCCTGGAGCCACGAATTGCTGCACCCTCCTGAACAGTGGCTATTCCGGCGGCTCGGCGTGTTCGTCGGCGGATTCACGCTAGAGGCAGCGGAGGCCGTCTGCAACGCCGAAGGTGATCTCAACATCGACATCCTGGATGGCGTCGGTTTGCTTGTGGATAGCAGCCTCGTCCGTCCGGTCGAAACACCCGACGACGAGCCGCGCTTCACGTTGCTGGAGACTATCCGCGAGTACGCCCTGGAGCAGTTGGGGGCAAGCTGCGAAGCGAGCACCATCCGACAGCGTCATCGGGACTACTACCAGGCCTTCGCCAAGCGCGTGGCGAGCGAGCTGCGAGGCCCGCGCGACGCCGTCTTGTTCGACCAACTGGAACTTGAGCACGGGAACCTCCGTGTGGCGCTAGACTGGTGCGAAGCCGAGGCGGATGGAATGGAATCAGCCGCCCGCATGGTTGAAGCACTGGGCTGGTTCTGGGTCTTGCGCGGCCACGAACAGGAGGGACGCGCTCGAGTAGAACGGCTCGTCGCGGCCGACCGGGGGAGCGACCGTGCTCGGGCGACGCTGTACCGCGTGGCCGGGTATCTGGCGTATTTCCGGGGCGCCTACGCCGAAACGCTGCGCTGGGAGGAGCAGAGCGTGACGCTCTCGCGCAAGCTGGAGGATCGATCCGGCCTGGCGTCCGCACTGCAGTACCTGGCGCTCGGAACCTGGGCGGGCGGAGATCTCGTGCGTGCCCAGGATCTTCTCGAAAAGGGTGCGGACCTGGTCCGAGATGCCGGGGCGGTGGCGGCCTACGGCTCGGTGCTCGCTCTCTATTCCGAGTCGCCTTTTGCCAATCTCGCACGGCTGGCCGAGCAGCAGGGCGAAATCGGCCGGGCCAGGCAGCTCTATGACGAGGCGATGGCCTTCAGCCGGGCGTGTGGTGATGCACACGGCGTCGCGAATGTCGTGAGATCCCTGGGAATGTTCGCGTGCAGTCAGCGTGACCTCCAACGGGCGACGACTCTGCTCAAGGAGTCGCTGCGCCTGCTCCATGATCTGGCAGACACCCCGTGTAGCTGGAACCACCTGATCTTAGTCGCCTACGTGGCCACGTTGGAGGGCTACCACACGCGCGCTGCCTGCCTGCTCGGAGCCGTGGAGGTTCAACAGGGCGCCTCCGGTCTGGCGGCTCTCGCCCTCGCACGGGCCGTCCACGAAGACACCATCGCCGCAGCCCGCTCCGGGTTAGGAGGCGACGAATTCGCAGCGGCTTGGGCGGAAGGCAGGGCGATGACCCTGGAACAGGCTATTGCGTACGCGCTCGAAGAGCCACGGTAGCGGGAGGTTGGCACACATGTCGGCGTTGCCAACCGGGACGGTGACGTTCGTCTTCGCAGACATCGAGGGCAGCGCCACACGCTGGGAGCGCCAGCCCGTTGTTTCACGATGGGTTGCTCGCCTGCGCGTCCACGATGTGCAGGGCCAGGCGGTCCTGCGGTGGCCTGCCCGGCCGAGGACGGTCGTCCAGGCCGAGCGGCGCCTCACGCTCATACCAATGCAGCCACGTCCGCACCACGTCCTCGCCCAGCCCGCCGACGCACCCGCTCCAGCGTCTGCCGTTGCTCGTCCGTCAGTGGTCCAGTTCACGCCGCCCGGCAATTCCGCGACCGTCCCGCGCTGGCATCCGGCGAACTCGCGCGCCGACGCTACGGCGCCTATCCCGACGAGCCTCGTTGAGTACGACCACCTGCGTTCCGGCGTGCCGGTGCGGGTGCGGAACTCTCCATTGCTCCCCAGCCTCGCCCGCTTCGCGGATCAGTCGCTCCCTCGGGTGGTCCTGGGACCACTGTGGGAGGCGCTGCGTGCATCGGGGATCCTTCCAGGCCTGATCCTCTTGGGCTGGTTCCTGCTGGCAACCCGCAAGATCGCGCTGCTGTGCGTGCATGTCGCGATGCTCCAGCTCTTGCCGCTGTCGCTGCTCGGAGCGGCCGACCGGTTCCCGATTCCCACGGGACGTACTGCCAGGACAACGGCAACTTTGCAGGAAGTGCGGGTCGTGAGGTCTGTGGGCCACACACGATAAGGAAGTGGCCAGCGGTCGTTGACCGTGGACCTGCCCCGTCCCTTCGCCCGCGTGCTGCTACGGTTTGTCCCCTCGGCGCCGATCAGCCCGTCGTGGCAGTAGACGACTCACCGCTGAGAGCGTCGCAAACCTGAGCGTGGGCGACGAGGTAACAATCGTGCGCCTGCCCGCCAATCCGCGAATCGGCTGGCTCGAACAGGCCGATCGGGGCCACCACGGTGAGAACTGACGCTACGTCCATGGCCGCATCACGATTCCGTTCGTGATCCTCCTCGCTCTGGGGCAGTTGGCAACGTGAAAGGTGTGGGGCTGGCGCCGCACCAGTCACCGGCCCCCTAACGGTCACGCCCAGAAGTCCAGGAGCCGGCGAGGCCACGTTACGGAGCGCGCTGGTCCTGCCTGGATAGCGAGCAGCGTCCATGACGACGCTGCCCATCGGCGGCATGGCGGTTCCGATGCAAAGGTGACCTGCCCAACATTCGTCATGAAACCCCCTTGAAATAGCGATAAAGGCATGGTAAAAGGTTATGGTAAAACGTTTTGGTCCAGATCGGTTGGTCGGCGCGGGCCTGCGGGGTCCGTCCGAGCACGGGATCGCTGGCAGTGGATCTGCGGTAGACGAGCACGAAGGAGTAACGCTGTGAATCCGGAGCCAGAGCCAGCCGGAGCCTTGGGCCACCTGCGTGTCCTTGATCTGTCCGACGAGAAAGGTGCGTACGCCGCCAAACTCCTTGCCGATCTGGGTGCAGACACGATCAAGCTCGAGCAGCCGGGCGGTGACCCCACACGCCAGTTCGGCCCGTTCGTAGATGATCGTCCTGACCCGAACCGGAGCCTCTTCTTCTACCACTACAACACGAACAAGCGCGGGGTCACACTGGACATCGAGCGCACGGAAGGCCAACGCCTGCTCCGCGACCTCGTGCAACGGGCCGACATCGTCGTCGAGAGCTTCTCCCCCGGCTACCTCGCCGAGCGGGGTCTCGGGTACACCGATCTCGCATCGATCAACCCTCGGCTGGTGATGGCGTCGATCACCCCATTCGGGCAATACGGTCCGCACGCGCACTTCAAGGGCTCGGACCTCGTGGCGTGGGCCATGAGCGGCTACATGGCGATTCT
>JADLFM010000081.1 GCA_020845495.1 Chloroflexota bacterium | reverse complement strand
GCCGTCACCTCCGGCGGTTACCAGGAGGCGATGGTGCTGGTGAAGGGCGGCTACACGCCTGACGTCATCGTCGTACAGCACGGCAAGCCGGTCCGCCTCAACTTCCGCCGGGAGGAGACGGCCGCCTGCTCCGAGATGGTGGTGTTCGGCGACTTCGGCAAGAGCGCCACGCTTCCGACCGGCGAGACGGTCGCCGTGGAGCTGCTACCGGAGCGGCCAGGCGAGTACGAGTTTGCCTGCCAGATGGGCATGCTGCGGGGCCGCCTCATCGTGGAATGAACTCCATGTCGTCGATCCGACTGTCTGTTCGGTCGTGGCTCTGATCACCTGCGTGCCGGATGCCGTGGAGATGAGGATCCTGGAGTGAAAGATGCAGGGTTCAACACTCACGCCGGAGCTGGTGCTGAGCCAGCTCCGGAAACATGACTTCGCTGTGCTCTCCTCGGTCAACAGCGATGGGAAGCCGCATTCGGCCGGTGTGACCTACGGTCTATCGGGGCCCGGTGAGCCGCTAGCGATCTACGTCATGACGCGGAAGCATCTGCGGAAAGCCCGAGACATCGCCGAGAATCCGAATGTCTCGCTCGTGGTCCCGCTCAGGCGGCAGTTCCTCTGGTTTCTGCCGCCGGCGACGATCCAGCTACATGGCCGTGCGGAGATTCTCGAATGGACCTACGGACCGGGTGTTGATGTGTTTCGCCGCTCGTGGCTCGGACGGCGAATACTCTCGGCATACCGCGCATCCTCTCGACGCGGCGAATCCCGGATCTGCTTCCTGAAGATCACGCCCGACCCGATCGTCCGTACCTATATGGTGGGCGTCGGCATCTGGGAGATCCAGCGCCGCATGGAGTCGGGCGCAGGCAAGGTCCGTCTTCTGACCCAGTAGTCCCGGGTAGAGCTTTCGTCGCGATTCACAGCACCGAAGCTGGAGTGGCCTCAGCCTGCCGGTCTACGTGCGATGTCCCGGTGACCCCGGTCCGAGGCCCGAGTAGCTGGCGACGATTCGGCTGTGAACGTCGGGCCACGCCATCCCACTATCGGCCCACGCCACCGCGTCGATCGCCTCGTCCTGGCACGTTCCGCAGCCTGACGCATGCTGCTCGATCCTCCCGCTGGGTTGGACGAAACATTCCCGCAGACTGGCGTGCGGTAAGGTCAAGGCGGCGCAGCCGCAGTAGCACGGGAGCGTCGCCATCAGCTCCAAGTTGCCGAAAGCCACCTCGTACGCCTGGCGAGAGCGTCTCGTCGACGAGACCCAGGACGGGAATGCTGGTGCCCGAGCGGGACGAGATGCCGCGGTCTCCCAGCGATCGACGGCACGAGACATCGACCAGCCGACCCAAACGGTCGCCAGGCCCGCCAGGCCACCAAGCGCCGTGCGCCGCGTGAGCCGCCTGCCGTCCATCAGCCGGCTACCGCGAGCAAGGTTAACGTGACGGTCGGCGTCTCCGGGCTGTCCGTTGGCACCGTTATCTGGATCCGATGTTGGCCACCCATGCTCGGATGCATGATGAATGGGTAACGGAGGCTGGTCGTCTGACCGGACTTGATGGCCGTCGAACTGACGGCCGGCGTGGCTGGTCAACAACCCTCCAGCATCTGAATCTTCGGGGCGCCGGTCAGGTTAACCGTGCCGCCGCCGGTGTTTGCCAGCTCGAATTGGGCCTCGACCATCTTGTCGAATGGCACACGGCCCAGGTCCACTGTCGCTGACGAGGCGACCAGTCGACCCGGCGCACCAGCATCAGTGGCGACCTGTGGGGAGGCCGGCTGGAGCCAGAGATAGGCCGCGATCCCGATGACGAGCGTCAGGAGACCGCCGACGACGATGAGCAATCGCCCGCTTTGGCGTCCACGATGGCGGCGGGACCGGCGGGACATGATGTGGGCTCCTGCGGGAGGTGTTGTCACATGAGATTACGGGTAACGACAGCTCTTCAGGCAGGGGCGATCGTCATGGACGGCGGCCGACATTTGTCAGGCTCAGCGTAGCGGCGTCGCTCTGGGTCGGACCACGATCAATTCCAAAGTCACGGAGCGGGGCGCTGACGGCACCTCGCCCCGTGACGACCTGATCTGGGCCTCGGCTACAGGCCGTACCAGCTTTGCAGCCAGCCGTTCATCTTGTCGATCTCGGCAGACTGTGACGAGACGATGCTGGTAGCAAGATCCTTGAGCTCCTGGTGGGCAGCTCGATCAGGGACAAGCTTCGCCATATCGAGTGCGCCCTGGTGGTGGGGGATCATCATCGACAGGAACACGACCTCAAGCCGGCCCGGAGGCAGCTTCGACATGCTACCCATCATCGACATGTCGTTCATCTGGTTCATCGACGACGGGTTCATCGGCATGCCGCCCGAGCCGGGTGGCATCATGCCGGGCATGTTCATCCCCGGCATGTTCAAACCGGGGCCGTGCATGCCGGGCATGCCTTGCTGTCCGCTGCCGGTGCCAATCATCTGATCCATCATCGCGACCGGGTCCGCGATCTCCAGTCCGTACCAGTCCTTGGCCCAGCCTCGCATCTGGCCGATCTCTTTGGTCTGGTCGTTGATGATGCTCTGAGCGAGATCCTTGACCTCCTGGTGGCTCGCATTGGCGACGGTCGGCCGAGCCATCATGACCGCTATGCCGTGGTGCATGGTCATCTGCGACAGGAACGCCTTGTCGAAGTCGTCGCCAGTGAGTTGGTCGAGGGGCTGCCCCATCATGTCGCCCAACTGCGCACGCGACGGCGTGGCGTTTGACGGGGCGAACACGAGCAGCATGGCCAGTGCGAAGGGCGCGATCGGCCAGAGTAGCCGCGTTTTCATCTCGTTGTCTCCTTCTCGGGTGGATTCTCCGAATCTGTGCTCGGCGGAGCCCTCTAGATTCGGAACACCTGAAGGAGAGCCTGTGGGTCGCCACGCTTCGGCGGCCCGATCGCCTGGGCCGTCGGGGGCATCGGCATCTGATCGGCGAGCAGCACGCTGATCGAGCTCACCGGCAGAGCGAGAGGCGAGATCAGCCATGCCGTCTGGGCCGATTTCGCCCACTCTATGGAGCAGTCTCGTCCGTGGGCGTCGGACTGCGCAGCATCGACCATTCCGCCGTCGTCATCGGCGTGGGCCATCTCCCGGCCGTCAAGCTGAGGCTCGACTGTCATCGCGTGCAGTGGCGACGCCATATAGGCGAGATGGAAGACCAGCACCACGAGCAGACTAGTTGCCCCGGCCGAAGTGGACCTCAATAACACGGAAGCATGCCTAGCCGCTGAATCACCCCGCGCCACCTGCACAACGTGGGCCACCACCAGGATACCGAGCCGCCACGGTTGGAAAAGAGAAAGGCGAGACCGACACGGCCCGAATCGTTCGGAGCACGAAGCCGGTTCAGTCCGTCGCCAGCGGGCGCCCGGAGGACGGATAACGAGACCCTGTAAGTCTATGCAGCCAAGTCCAATTTCACGAAGATTTGAGGTTCCCTAACGACAGCAGCGTAGCGGGCCCGGGTCTTCTCGTCCCGTGATTTTCGACTCCGAAGGGATGACAGGCGGCGATGTGAAACTATGGCGCTAGCCCGTTTGGCTTGACTCACAAAGCCCACGAGAGTGGCCTCAGCCTGCGGGGCCGGCGGAATTGGACCAGCTTCTGCGGTTTACGAGCATGATCTCCCAGTCAGCTGACCGGCTGCCTGATCGCCGGCGCACCGAGAGCGTTGCGGAGGACCTGGAGATGCTCCGGACGCAAGCGATAGTAGACCCAGAGCCCGCGCTTCTCCCGACCCAGCAGACCGGCCTCGAAGAGCAGTTTCAAATGATGGCTGACGGTCGGTTGCGAGAGGCCGAGCGGCTCGACCAGATCGCAGACACACGCCTCACCATCGGGTGAGCTTGCCAGCAGACTCAGCAGCCGCAACCGGGCCGGATCGGCGATCACGCGAAACGCGGCC
Organism: Chloroflexota bacterium; assembly: GCA_020845495.1. The sequence continues at coordinate 2,473 of JADLFM010000081.1, read as the reverse complement.
GCCAGCTGCTCCGCCTCGGCCTGCGTGAGCGGGCTGCTCTGCAAGACCGCCGGGCAGCAGTCCATCGTGGGAATCGTCACGTCCATGTTGGTATATTGACACAGGTCAATATAGTCTGGCAAGATGGCTTTATATTGATGACCTTCGATATACTGGGCCACTGAGGAGACCACCATGAGCCAGACCTCCCTGCCAGTCGCAGTCATCGGCGCCGGCCCGATCGGACTCGCCGCCGCAGCTCACCTACTCTCACGTGGCGAGACCCCGTTGGTCCTCGAGGCCGGCGATTCTGTCGGGGCCAGCATTCTCAAGTGGGCGCACGTCCGCGTCTTCTCGCCCTGGCGCTATGTCGTCGATCGCGCGTCGGTTTCCTTGCTGGAGCGGTCTGGCTGGACATCCCCACCTGCCGAGGGCCTGCCGGCCGGCGGCGAGTTTGTCGAGGGGTATCTGCGGCCGCTCGCCGATCTGCCGGAGATCGCGCCCCACCTTCGCCTCAACACTCGCGTGGTCTCGGTCGCTCGTCAAGGCTTCGACAAGATGAAGTCGCCGGGGCGGGATGAGGCGCCATTCGTCCTGCGAGTGGCGAGCGACGGAATCGAGGAGGAGATCCTGGCCAAGGCGGTCATCGACGCGTCGGGGACGTACACCAGCCCGAATCCCCTGGGCGGAAACGGCGTGCCGGCGATCGGCGAGCGAGACAACGCGGACCGGATCGCCTACGGCATCCCGGACGTGCTCGGCTCCGAGCGCGAGCGCTACGTGGGCCGGCGGGTCATGGTGGTCGGCAGCGGCCACTCGGCTTTCAACGCCTTGATCGACCTTGGCAGATTGGCGGACGAGGCACCGGCGACCCGCGTTACCTGGGTCGTGCGCCGTACCGACCTCCGTCAACTCTTCGGTGGCGAGCTAAACGATGCCCTGCCGGCTCGTGGGATGCTCGGCACCATGGTGCGTAAGATGGTCGAGGCCGGCAGCCTCACCTTCGTGACCGGCTTCAAGGTACACAGGCTGGTCCGGACGGGCGCCGGTATCGTCGTCTCCAGCCTCGATCGCGAGCTGCCACCCGTCGACGAGATCATCGGGGCGACCGGCTTTCGCCCCGACCTGTCGATCCTGTCCGAGCTGCGTCTGGAGTTGGACCCGAGCGTCGATGCCCCGACCGTCCTCGCTCCACTGATCGATCCGAACATCCATAGCTGCGGCACGGTCTACCCGCACGGAGAGGCCGAGCTGCGTCATCCCGAAGCCGCCTTCTACATGGTCGGCATGAAGAGCTACGGCCGGGCACCGACCTTCCTCATGCTCACCGGCTACGAGCAGGTCCGCTCGGTGGTGGCGGCCATCGCGGGCGACATGGAGGCGGCACGGAACGTCGATCTGGTGCTGCCGGAAACGGGCGTCTGCTCGAGCGATCTGGACGAGCCTGCCTGCTGCGGCTCTGAGCCAACCCAGGCCGCCGCCCCGGTCGAAGCGGCTTGCTGTGGCACCGTATCATCCCCAACCGCCGTGCCGACACTGTCGGATTGCTGCGGCTCCGCTGAGGCCGCCCTGCCTCTGCCGAACGAGCTGCCGGTCCTGGTCGCCGTCGGCGGCGAGCAGTCCTCCGGCTGTTGCCGGTAGGCGGTGAGTTGATGCCAGCACGCCTGAGCGGCGTCTACTACGGCTGGGTGCTTGCCGTCATGCTCGGCATCACCCAGACCATCACCTGGGGCATCGTCTACTACGGCTTCTCGTCGTTCCTGCCGGCGCAGGAGGCCGAACTGGGCTGGTCGCGTGGCGAGATGTCCGGCGCGCTCTCCGTCGCGATGCTCCTCTCGGGACTGGCGGCGGCTCCGGTTGGGCACTGGCTCGACCACCACGGGCCGCGCCTCCTGATGACGCTCGGGACGGTGGCGGCGGTGATTCTCCTGGTCGTGCTGTCGCAGGTGACCAGCCTGGTCCAGTTCTACGTCGTCTGGGCACTGCTCGGGCTGGTGATGGCGACCGTCCTCTACGAGCCGGCCTTCGTAGTCATCACGGCCTGGTTCGAGCGCCAGCGGACCCGCGCCATGATGATCGTGACGCTGATGGCGGGCCTCGCCAGCACGATCTTCTTCCCCGTTGCCGCGTGGCTCATCGAGCGACTCGGCTGGCGGCCTGCGCTTCTCGCCCTGGCGGCGTTCCTGGCCGTCACCGTCATCGTGCCGTACGCTCTGGTGCTGCGCCGACGCCCCGAGGACATCGGGCAGAACCTCGACGGCGACTCGACGGCCCACGCGGCGCATGCCGAGGCCCGGCGAACCCGCAAGCTGTCCGTGGGCCAGGCGCTGCGGCAACCGTCGTTCCGCTGGCTGGCCATTGCGTTCTCGCTGAACTCCGTCGCCAGCATCGCCGTCTACACCCACCTGATCGCGTACATGCACGACCGTGGCTTCGAGCCAACCCTCGCGGCCTCGCTGGCGGGTCTCGTCGGCGCGATGCAGGTCGTCGGTCG
>JADLFM010000080.1 GCA_020845495.1 Chloroflexota bacterium | reverse complement strand
GCATGCACCTGGTTCTTCTCGCGTGTGCGCTGGCGCACCAGCTGCGCACGTCTACTGACCAGCCGCCTGCGTGCTCGCGTCTGCTCATCCGGCGTCCACACCTCACCGAGAAAACCCGCCGCCAGCAACCGTGCCAGAAGCCGCGCGTCGACCTTGTCCGTCTTCGCGCGCCCCTTCGCCGCCGCACGCACCGCCTTCGCATCAACGAGCACGACCCGGTCGACGAACGGCTCCAGGATCCGCGCGATCCCGACCGCGTTACCGGTCGCCTCCACCACCACCTGATCGGTCGCCGCAAGGCTCTCCCCGAACTGCCGCAACGCTTCCGGTGTCGTCGCCACCCGGCCCGCCATTCGCACCCTGGCCCTGCTCGCTGATCGCGACCTCGCAGAAGTCGCGATGCGCGTCAAGCCCGATGCTCCGCATCACCACCACCTCTCACTCGACGATTCGCGAGGCGGGGCGGGCATGGCGACAGCTACGGATCCGTGCTCACGGCACACCCGGGCAAGTCGCAGGGGCGGCCAAATACAAACAGCGAGCTCGCAGCTCATACAAGCCGGCGGCCTGCCCAACCCTCGCCTCCCAGAACCCCTGTCCCGGAACGCCGCCGACACTACGCCGACAATCGGACGAGACAGCAAGCCCATGAACAGAGTCTCATCCCCCTCCAACGACGCCCACCGCCACTCCGGGATCGGCCTGATGACCCCGGCGGCCGTCCACCACGGTCAGGCCGAACAGCTCCACGCCGCCCGCGCCCGCGTGCTCGAGGCCGCCCACGCAGCCCGTCCCGAGCGGTTCGTCCGCGGACTGCCGAAGCCGCCCACGCTGCCGACGGCAGCCTGGATCAACAAGCCCGAACGAAGGAGGCGACTCACTAAATTCGAACACGAAGCGTCTCACCGAGCTTGACAGGCTCCGGGCGAGCAGGGCACCGACGAGGCGGACGATCGCGGCCCGGTTCGGGAAGATGCCGACGACGTCGGTGCGCCGGCGGATCTCCTTGTTCAGCCTTTCGAGCGAGTTGTTGCTCCACACCTGGCGCCAGTGCTCTTTCGGAAACGGCGTGAACGCGAGCAGGTCGGCTGCGGCCTCGTCCAAGAGCGCCGCCGCGTCCGGGAAGCGCTCCTCGAACTGGTCGACGATCCGTCGGTGCTGCTCGCGTACCGTGGTCGCGTCGGGTTGCGCGAAGATCGTCCGTATCATCGTCGCCACGAACGACTGGGCGCTCTTGGGCACCCGTGTCAGCAAGTTGCGCATGGAGTGGGTCCGGCAACGCTGCCAGCTCGCACCGGGCAACACGGCCGCGATCGCGTCGACGAGACCGGGGTGCGCGTCACTGCTGAGGAGCTGCACACCGCGCAGCCCGCGAGCGACGAGCGAACGGATGATCGCGAGCCAGATCAGCCGGAGCGCTGCGTCGTTGTTGGGGAAGTGCCCTCGCGGGCCGCCGTCTTCGTCTTACTCTCAGCCCAGGACTCGGTCAGTTCGTCAAGCACCGCTCGGGCGGCGTCGGCGTCCGGGGCGGGTGTAGATCCGCCGCAGCTCGCCGGCGCAGCTCTTACGTTCCTTCCAGGACAGGTAGCGCAACGACTGGCGGACCAGGTGGACAACACAGGTCTGGTTGACCGCCTCCGGGAAGACGGCGTCGATCGCCTCCGGAAAGCCGGTCAGACCGTCGGTGCAGACGAACAAGATGTCCCTGACGCCCCGGTTGCGCAGCTCCGTGAGTATGGTCGTCCAGAAGCGGGCGCCCTCCGTCTTCTCGACCCAGAGGCCCAGGCAGTCACGCTCACCGTCGAGGGTGACCCCGATCGCCAGGGAGACAGCCTTCTTACGCACGACCTGCTGGTCACGGATCGCCACCTGCAACGCGTCCAGGTAGACGACCACCTACAGCTCCTCCAATGGCCGGGACTGCCAGGCACGGACGTCGTCTTGGATCGACGCGGTCACCTCCGAGATCAACCCGTCCGAGACGTCGACGCCACACAGCTCACGCAGATGACGCTGAATCTCCCGGGTCGTCATCCCACCCGCATACAGGGCGAGGATCTGCTCGTCGAAGCCATCGAACGAGCGGGCGTGCTTCGGCACGATCCGCGGCACGAACGACGCGTCCCGATCCCGCGGCAGCTCGACCGTGACCGGCCCGTCCGTCGTCCGCAACGTCTTCGACGAGACCCCGTTACGCCGATTCGGCTGCCCCTCCGGCACCTCGCCACCGGCCGGGTAGCCGAGATGCTGCTCGAGCTCGACACCGGCAGCCCGCTCGATCAGCCGCTTCCGCAGCTGATTGGATCAACCCGACCGGGCCGGTCAACTGCTCCGGGCCCTCATAGTCCCCCAGCAGCCGGTCGATCAGCTCGCCCGGGATCTCCATCCTCTCCGTCATCGTGCCTCCTTCCGGCCCGACCCGGCCGGATACACAGTCTCGATGTCCCCTGGCGGGGACGCCACGGTTGGCGTGAAAATGGGGGCGGGTTGCTCGTGATGTCGATGCTGGTTTCTTGGTCGTGAGGCCGGTACACAGTCTGGCGCCGGGGCCCGACCTGAAGGGTCACGCACTGTTGCTACGAGCACGCCGGTCAGACTCTCGGCTTCCCTGACCGAGGCCCCCGGGCAGCCCATGACGGCACGGCAAGGTCGAGAAGGAGGTGTCCGGTGAGCAGAGAGGCGGAGCAACTCGTGGGCGAGGACGAGGAGCAGATCGTCGAGCGGGTCGCCGCGATCGATGTCGCCAAAGGCTCGGGGCAGGTCTGCACCCGGCTTCCGCACGCGTCGATCGTCGGCAGACGGGTGACGAGCGTCTGGAACGTCACGGCGACGACGAACGCGATCGCCGCTCTGGCCGGGCAGCTGGCGGCCCGGCGGATCGAACGGGTCGTGGTCGAGTCGACGTCTGACTACTGGCGTCCGTTCGTCTACCTACTCCAGGCGCAGGGGCTGACCGTCTGGCTGGTCAACGCGCGCGAGGTCAAACAGGTGCCGGGTCGTCCGAAGACGGACAAGCTCGACTCGGTCTGGCTGGCAAAGCTGAACGAGCGGGGGATGCTGCGGCCGTCGTTCATCCCGCCGGTCGAGATCCGCCGGCTGCGCGACTACACCCGGCTGCGCTCCGACCTGGTCGGCGAACGGACCCGCTACGCGCAGCGGCTGGAGAAGCTACTCGAGGACGCGCTGATCAAGCTCTCCACGGTCGCCTCGAACATCCTCGGCGTCTCCGGACGGGCGATGCTGGAGGTGCTGATCGTCGGTGAACGTGACCCACAGGTGCTCGCCGAGCTCGCCCGGGGCAGGATGCGGACCAAGCACGCCGCGCTCGTGGAAGCGCTGAGCGGCCGCTTCGACGGCCACCACGCCGAGCTCGCCCGGCTGCTGCTCGACCAGATCGACGCCCTCAACGCCAAGATCGACGGGTTGACCGGCCGCATCGAGCAGCTGATCGCCGCCATTCCCGCCGCCCAAGCCCCCACCCACCCCGGCGGCGGTAACGGTGGTGTCGACCCCGCGAGCAGGCCGCTGGCGGTCGTCGCTCGCCTGGACGAGATCACCGGTGTCGGCGCCTACGCCGCCCAGGTGATCGTCGCCGAGGTCGGCCTCGACATGCACCAATTCCCCAGCCCCGGCCACCTCGTCTCCTGGGCGAAGCTCTCCCCGCGCACGATCCAATCCGGGGCCCGCCGCCGCGCCGGCAAGACCGGCAAAGGCAACCGCTACCTCAAGAGCGTCCTCAGCGAAGCAGCCGTCGCAGCCGCCCGCACCGACAGCTTCCTCGGCGAACGCTACCGCCGGCTCGTCAAACGCCGCGGCAAGCTGAAAGCGCTCGTCGCCGTCGCCCGCTCGATCCTCGTCATCGTCTGGCACCTACTCGCCGACCCCGCCGCCCGCTACCACGACCTCGGCGCCGACTTCTACACCAGCCGCATCCACAAGACCCGCCGACAACGCCAGCTCGTCCGCCAGCTCGAAGCGCTCGGCTACACCGTCACCCTCGAGACAGCCGCCATCGCCGCCTGATCCACCCCCACCCCGACCAGCCGCTGGCGGCAGCAGTTCATTTTCCGGTCAGAAAAACGCGCACTACCTCATCGACTTCGAGCTCCATCAGCTCATGCACGACGCCGAGGCCGACGCTGAGCGCGAGCAACCCCTCCCGCGCCGCCCCGACCAGCTGGCCGAGCGCCTCCTGGATCTGCGGCGGCAACGCCCGTTCGGCCGCCGCCGCCGTCGCGCCGACCCTCGCGCCAGATACCTTCCTCATGCTGGTTTCTCCTGTCTCGGATGGACTTCAACTGTCCCGCGTCAAGATTCTGAGACAGATCGGGCTGTTTCAAGGTTTGCCTCCTCTGGCTCGTTGTTGTCTGGTTGGGCGATGTAGCGGCTGATCGGGAGCGTCTGAGCGAGCGCCTCGTGCGGGCGGACGGCGTTGTAGAAATCCCGGTAG
>JADLFM010000079.1 GCA_020845495.1 Chloroflexota bacterium | reverse complement strand
CTGCCGAGGCCCGTTTGCTGCGCGCCTCCGGCATGCTCGAGGCGACCGAGGTCGCGCTGTCGTCGGAGCTGGGCGGGCGCCTGGCTGAGCGCCCTGTGCGCGAGGGCGACCGCGTACGCAAGGGCGACCTGCTGGCCCAGCTCGATGTCGAGTTGCTCGACCATCAGATTCGGACCGCACCCGACCTGTCCACCCAGCTCCACCTCCAGCGTGAGCGCGACCGCCAGACGCTGCGCGCGCCGATCGACGGCTGGGTTGTCCGGACCCTGTACGAGCCGGGCGAGCAGGTCGCACCCGGTGCACCCGTCGTCGTCGTGGCCGATTGGCGCGATCTGACCCTGAAGATCTACCTGTCAGAAGACCGCTTCGGGCGGGTCGCGATCGGGCAGCCGGCCAGCGTCACCGTCGACGCCTACCCCGGTGAGACGTTCTCCGGGGCGGTCACCTTCATCGCATCCGAGGCCGAGTTTACCCCTCGAAACGTTCAGACGCGAGAGGACCGGGTCAAGGGCGTGTACGCCGTCAAGCTGCGCGTGCCGAACCAGGATCTCCGCCTCAAGCCGGGCATGTTCGCCGACGCCGTCTTTGCCAACGGGCCGACGGGATGAGTCGAGCGTCCGGAAGGTGGGCCAGCGTCGTGATCTCGGCCAATCTCCTCAGGGAACGCTCAGCAGTCGCTCAGGTCAGCATCAGGTGCCAGCCGTACGCTCTCGGTGAGCAAGCTCTAGCAGCGTGATCTGGACATGGGCCTGCACTGGGACAGACTTTCCGGATCCTGGCTAATTCCTTCGAGTAAGGAGCGGCGAAGGCGTTTCGCCGCACATTCGAGCCAAGTCAGCCATGGAGGACCGACGTGGACAAATCTACACCGGATTTTGGCCTTGCGGTGGACGGCGTTACCGGCGTGTGTCCGGCAGGAGAGGCGTACGCAGAACGACAGATCGCCGAGAAGACGACACCCGTCTTTGCCTGCGAGGGCCCCTGCATTCGTGGGGAAATCGCGAGGCTTGCTGCAAATATCGTCGCCCGGGAGGTGCCGGGACACGCGAGAGCGTGCCACGCCGAGACATTCTTCGTTCCGCACTCGGCCATGCTGCGCTGGGTGAAAGGAGCTGACCGGAGCGTCGTGATCGAGGGGTGCTTCCTCAGGTGCCACACGCGCGTACTTGACAACCTCATTGAACCCGAACGAGTTGTACGTATCGATGCACTCCAGATACACCGCAAGTACTCTGACATCTTCTTGATGGACGACGTTCCCGAGGAGGAACGAAAAGCCACTGCGCGGGACGTGGCGAACAGGATCATCCAGACGCTCGCCGACAGCGAACAGCCCTAACAAGTCAGTATCACTCGATGGACCTCGGCCACCTCACCTCGATGGCTGTCATCGGCTTCACCGTTCACCACGAGGACGGCAGCTCCCTCGGCTCTCCCAGCCCCGGTGTGTACGTCGGCAGGGTGCAGCAGCGTGATGTGAGCGATGTGACGGCCCGAGTCTCGCCCGCCGGCTGTGCAACGGCGCACGTCGGCGAGGCGACTCGGGCCACCAGAGGCGGGACGTGCTATGGAGTGCCCGATTCCCCGTCGCGAGCGCCTCGATCCCGAGTTGGAGCGACGGTATCGCGCTGGCCAGCGTAAGCGCCTGCTCCCGCTCCTCCGCGTCGGGGCGACCGCCGGCGCCGTCCTGATGCTGGCATTCGTCCTCTGGGACCGCCAGTTCGATCCAATGCACCTGGAAGCAACCCTGATGGTCCGCGCCGTCGTCGCGGCGATCCTGGTGGCCGTCTCCGCTGCGAGCATGACGCGTCTCGCGTCCGTGGCGCAGGACGGCCTCGTCGTGGTCGGGCTGTGGGCCAGCGTGACCGGGATCATGGTCATCGGGGGCACGATCCACGGCCATTTCGAGGGCACGCCGGCCGCCTTGATGCTCATCATGCTCTACGGCAGTGCCTCGGCGGGCGACCTGCGCGTCCAGGCAGCGGCGGGTCTTGGCTACCTCATCATCCCGAACGCGGTCATGTACGCCGCCGGAGCGCCGCCGTCAGCCGTGGTCACAGTTGACCTCTTCCTCGTCACCGGCACCGGATCGTCGCTCCTGCTTGCCTATTTGGCAGATGCGACCGGTCGGCGAGCGTTCCTGCTGGAGGAAGCGTGCGCGCAAGAGCGGCGACGGTCCGAGGAGCTGCTGCGGAGCATCCTACCGACATCCGTCGTCAACCGTCTTGATGGCAGCCCCCAGTGCGTGGCCGACCTTGTCGACGATGCGGGGGTGCTCTTCGCCGACGTTGTCGGCTTCACCGGGCTGGCCCACCGAGTGCCGCCCGCGCAGCTCGTCGCGACGCTGGACCGAATGTTCACCGACCTCGATGCCGTCGCGGCACGGCACGGCGTCGAGAAGATCAAGACGATCGGCGACGCCTACATGGCGGCCGTCGGCGTGGCGGATGCGGCCGAGCGCGAAGTCTCGGCCCTCGCCGATTTCGCACTGGAGGCCCGTGAGACGGTTCAGTGTCACCTGGCCGGTTGTACTGCTCCGGCCGTGCTGCGGATCGGGTTCTCGACCGGCCCGGTCATCAGCGGCGTGATCGGCCGACGGAAGCCGCACTTCGATCTCTGGGGCGACACGGTCAACACGGCGAGTCGGCTTGAATCCGATGGCGTGCCGGGCGAGATCCAGGTCGACGAGCGGACCTATCTGCGCCTGCGCCCCGCCTATGACTTCGAGCCTCGGGGGCCCGTCGAGTTAAGAGGGCTCGGCCTCGTCCCTACCTATCTCCTCAAAGG
>JADLFM010000078.1 GCA_020845495.1 Chloroflexota bacterium | reverse complement strand
GTCCTTGGCCGGTTGCCCCGCCCATGTGCTGGGCTGCCACGGGCAGTGAGAGCAGGGCCGCGAGGGTGAACGACGTCACGGTCGTGCGGATGAGCATCTGCGAGCGAGCCATACGAGAACCTCCAGAAGGAAACCGTCAGGCCGTTCGCCGGCCTCGGCCGTTGGAGGGGCAAGTCCCGTACCCGCACGTCTCCCCGCTGGCTGGTGGGCTTTGGTCGACATAGACGCGGATCCGGCGCCGCGGGTGTTTCATTTCAGACAGTCGTTGGCTGCGTTGCAGCACCACATCGACGCGCGGGGCCGAGGCGGGGCACCGAAATTGGCGCGTTCTCGGTGACGTCGTCTCGTGGCGCTGACCGATGGGCAACGGCACGGACTGTGCTCTGACCGCGTGCGGCGTTGCGCCGTCGCATGCGCCGTTCGCGGAGTCATCAATGCGTACCCCCCCTTCTGTTTCGTCGTCCACCGCTCTTCTCGTGCTCGGCCTTGCCATCGCGGTGTTCGCGGCGTCGGCCGGCTATGCGATTGGCACGCGGCAGGGCGCATCCACACCGGTGAGTGGCAGGACCGCGGCGCCGAGCGCGTCAGGCGGGGCGGTGCCGGTGGTAGACCCCGCCGGGGCGGACCCGTTCACGGTCCATCGCAATCTGTTGGCGGCAGACCCGACCAACGTAGCGGCCGCGATTCACCTCGGCAACCTGCTCTACGACGCCGGTCGGTTCGCGGAGGCGGTTCCGGTGTATCAGCAGGCGTTGCGTCTCACCCCTGGCGACATCAGCGTCAGCACCGACCTGGGCACGGCGTTGTACTACAGCAACCGTCCGGACGATGCCCTGCAACATTACGAATTGTCGCTCGCGATCAATCCCAAACACGAACAGACGCTCTTCAACATCGGCACCGTGCGCTTCGAAGCGAAGCGCGACACGGCTGGCGCCATCGGCGCCTGGGAACGCGTGATCGCCGCGAACCCTACAGGCGCCCAAGCCACCAAGGCGCGCGAACGCATCGACGAGGCCCGGCGGCAGCAGGTTGGGTTCGTCCCCATTCCACTTCACACCTCGCGCTAATCCAGGAGTTCGGACATCATGAGCAAGGCCCGGCACAAGGACCACGATCGGCGTCAACAGTTCACCGGCGCCCCTCCCCCTCGACGCTCGCGCACACCGCTGCTGCTCCTGTCGGCGGCCGGACTCATCCTCCTGAGTGTCGTGGTGCTCCGGCTGTCGAAGGGCAGCGACGCTGCACCGTCGTCGGCAGCGCCTTCCGTCGCGGTCGCCAGTGCGGGCGCGGACATCGCGATTCCCGCCTCCACGTTGGACGATGGACAGGCGCGCTTCTATCGCTACACGACGGCAGCCGGACGCGAACTCCGATTGTTCGTCATGAAGAGCGCGGATGGCGTCGTCCGGGCGGCCTTCGACGCCTGTGATGTGTGCTATCGCGAACGAAAAGGCTACCGGCAGGACGGCGATGCCATGGTGTGCAACAACTGTGGGAAGGCCTTCCCGTCGAACCGGATCAACGACGTGCAGGGCGGCTGCAACCCAGCGCCGATCGAGCGCACGATCGCAGATGGCCAGGTCGTCCTGCGCGCGGCGGCGCTCGAGCAGGGTTCGTTCTACTTCTAGGCCTCTCAGGGCGCGAGCGTTCCCATGCAACTCCGTGACATCACCGTTGGCAGTCTCCTGCGCCGCCCCACCCGAGCGGCGTTCGTCGTGGGGGCCCTTGCGCTCGGCGTCGGGACCCTGGTGGCCATGGTGTCGCTGACACAGGCCATGCGCACGGACCTCGGCGATGAGCTTGACCGCTTCGGCGCGAACATCGTCATTACGCCGAAGTCCACCGTGATCGATCTGGCCTACGGGGGCGCCACGCTCGGCGGCGTGACGGTGGACGGGCGTGACCTCCAGACGACGGATGCCGCCAAGGTGCGGACCATCCCCAACGCCCGAAACATCAGCGCAGTGGCCCCGAAGTTGATCGGTACGACCGACGTGAACGGCGCCCGCGTCGTACTCGTCGGCATCGTGCCGCGCGATGAGCGTGGTCTCAAGGGGTGGTGGACGATTGATGGCACGTGGGCCGCGGGCCCCGGCGACGCGATGCTGGGCACGGAAGTCGCCCAACGCCTGTCGCTGCGTCCCGGTGACCGCGTGCAGGTTGGAACGCACGACCTTCGCGTTACCGGAGTGATCCATGCGACGGGCGGGCTCGATGACCACGCCATCTTTGCGGACCTGGGCCTGGTGCAGGCCGTCCTGGACCGTCCACACGCCCTCACGCTCGTCGAGGTCAGCGCGTTGTGTCGCGGGTGTCCGATCGAAGACATCGTCGCCCAGATTGCGCATGTCCTCCCCGACGCCAGAGTGACGCCGATTCGTCAGGCCGTGGCTGCGCGTGAGGAAGCAGTGGGACAGATGACGCGCTTTGCGTGGCTGGTCTCGATCCTTGTGTTGTGTGCCGCGGTGCTGGTCGTGAGCACGACCATGCTGGCCTCCGTAATGGAGCGGACCCAGGAGATTGGCATTCTGCGCGCCGTCGGGTTCCGCCAATCGCATGTGGTCCGCGTGATCCTGCTCGAGGTGTCGATCATTGGCGTGCTCGGCGGGTTGTTCGGCTTCGCGCTCGGCGCGTCAGGGGCCCAGGCATTCGGGCGATTTGTCGCGCAATTGAACACGCCGGCGCAGCCCAGTATCTGGCTCGCTGCCGGTGCACTCTGCGTGTCGGTGGTCCTCGGGCTGGCCAGTGGCATCTATCCGGCCCTGCGTGCGGCGCGCCTCGACCCGGCGCAGGCGTTCCGGCAACTGTAAACACCCCATCGCGTCGAGAGGATCTTCAGGTGAGTCTGATTTCGCTGCACCAGGTGGGCAAGACGTATACGGGCCGGCATACCCCCGTGACCGCGCTCGACCACGTTGACCTCCAGGTGGCCGAGCGCGAGTTCGTGAGCCTGATGGGGCCAAGCGGATCGGGGAAGAGCACGTTGCTCGGCATCCTTGGGGCCATGAGTCCCCCGTCGCGCGGCCGCGTGCTGGTCGACGAGATCGACGTCTACCACCTCAGCGCAGAACGGCGTGCCGACTTCCGGCGTGAGTACCTCGGCTTCGTATTCCAGCAGTTGTATCTGGTGCCCTACCTCACCGCCGTGCAGAACGTGATGCTTCCGCTCGCAGCGGCTGGCATGGCCAACGCAGAACAACGTGTCCTCGCCGACGCCGCGCTGGCCCGCGTGGGGCTGGGAGACAAGGGCGAGCGGCTGCCGCAGGATCTGTCGGGAGGCGAGCAGCAGCGCGTCGCGATCGCGCGCGCGATCGTGAACCGGCCGCCGATCGTGCTCGCCGACGAGCCGACCGGGTGCCTCGACAGCCGCAACGGGCAGGCGATCATGG
>JADLFM010000077.1 GCA_020845495.1 Chloroflexota bacterium | reverse complement strand
TCCAGACGCTCCCGCTCCGTATCCGTCAGGGTGACCCGATACCGCTTCGCCATGACGCCGACCTCCACGAAAGACCAACATCATGGCTTCTGTCTACCCATCGCGTCCAGTTTGGCGCTGTACTAGCGGGTGCGAGTGCGGGTGAACAAACCGAGTTCATCGGCGCGGCTGACCGCTGCCCGACGGTTGTTCACGCCGAGCTTGGCGTAGATGTTCTTGGTGTGCGTCCGCATGGTGTTCAACGACACCATGAGCTGGCGGGCGATGTCCGGGCCGTCCAGGTCGGACCGAAGTAGCCGGAGCACGTCGAGCTCGCGTTCGCTCAGCGGCTCGACGAGATCCTGTTCGACGGGCTTGCCGCCGTCATCGAGCTTGCCGGTACTGTCCACGGTCTTACCAAATGCTGCCAGCAATTGACGGACATAGCGCCCGGCGATCCCGTGCTGCGCGGCCACTTCCAACAGCTCCGCGAGCCGTGGGCCTTCGTCGACAAAGATGCGGACGTAGCCCTCCGGCTCGGCCAGTGTCAGGGCGCGTTGCAGCGGGGCAAGGGCAGTGGGAATGTCGCCGCGCAGCTGGTGGGCGAGCGCCTGCAGCACGAGGACTTCGATGACGCTGCCCATCCGCCCGCCGTCTTCCGCTACTGCCAGGAGGCGCTCCAGGAGCCCAATTGCCTCGCTAATGGCGCGTTCCTCTCGGTCGCTCCTGAACTGCGCCAGGAGGACCCGCGCCAGGGTGATGTGCTCAAACTCGCGCAGGTAGCTGAGGTCATCCTCAGTTAACAGTCCTTGCTCACGCACCCAGCCGAGGGCTTCGCCCAACCGACCCTGTATGACCCACACCCGTGCCTTCAATGCCGCCACCGGACGCACGTCGGGGAAGAAATCACGCACATACAGGCGACCCGCCTCTTCGAGCAGGTCGAGCGCGCCGTCCAGATCTCCCCGGGCTTCGTGTATGCGAGCCATCGCTGCGCACCAACGGGACCGATTGAGGGGAAATCCGGTGCGATCGCTCAATTCCTTGCTTGTCAGCAGGTACTGCGCGGCGGTGGGCAGATCGTCGCGCTCACGGAGCAGCTCGCTCAGTTCCAGGTACAGGTCTGCCGTGCCTCGCGGCGCCGGCTCGCCCTGCTCCGCCGCGAGCTGGATCGCTTGCTCGTACGTCCGCATCGCCTCGTGCAGGCGACCTTGCGCGATCCTGATAGCAGCCAGCGGGATTGCGCCGCCGATGACGTCGGCGACGTGCCCGGCCCGCTGCAGACTCGCCATTCCGGCAGCATAGGTCCGGTGCGCTAGCTCGAGATCTCCGCTCGCCCAGGCCGCGAGCCCCAGGAGCCCTGCAGCCCCTCCGTGCCCGAGGAGGTCGTCCTCAGGGACGAGGTCAAGCGCTCGCCGGGCATAGGTCACGGTCTCGGCCACCCGGCCCAGCACCAGGGATAGGCCGGCGCGCCACACCGCTATCGAACCCGGGAGGCGGCGAAATTCCTCGTCGTCAACGACCACCATCCCGGCCGAAACGGCGTCGGGGCGATCACGCAGGTCGGCCCTGTCGGCCGACGAATCCAGCCACCGTTCGGCGTCCCGCAGGCGGGATTCGACGTGCTCGAGCTGGCCGGTCGCCAACAAGGCCCCGCCATACACCGCGCTGAGCACCGGCCTGACGGAGATCAGCGCGTCGGGGAGCGCCTGGAGCCAGCCCAGCAGGATGGCCTCGTGTCGACTTCTGCGCAGCGCGGGCACGGCAAGCTCGACCAGATCCGCCGCCCTGGGAAAATCTTCTGCGACCAGGGCGTGGCGGATCGCCTCGGTTCGCTCGCCGTTCTGCTCGTACCACCGACACGCCCGCCGGCGGAGGTCGGGAACGTGCTCTCGCTGCTCGTCCACCAGGTGCGCGCGCAGTACATCCGCAAAGAGGTGATGGTAGCGATACCACCGGCGGCGGTCGTCGAGCGGGACCAGGAACAGATTCCCGCGTTCCAGCGCCTCCAGCATCGCCTTCCCACCATCGCGGCCCGTGACTTCATCGCACAGGGGGCCGCTCAGCCGGCCCAGGATGGAGGTCTCCAGCAGGAAAGTCCTGACCGGCTCGGCCTGACGCTGCAAGACCTCCTCGACCAGGTAGTCGACGATGTAGCGGTCGTCCCCGGCGAAGCCGGCGATGAAGCCGGCGATGTCGTCTCGCCCCTGCATCGAGAGCGCCGCCAACTGGAGCGCGGCGATCCACCCCTCGGTGCGCGCCTCCAATGCCGCGATGTCTCTCGCTGCGAGATCCAACCCCATTGCCGCGTTGAGGTACGCGGCGGCCTCATCCCGCGTGAAGCGCAGGTCGGCGGCACGGATCTCGGCGAGCTCGCCGCGCGCTCGTAGGCGGGCAAGCGGCAGAGCCGGGTCGGCCCGGCTGGCGATCACCAGATGCACCTGTGGGGGCAGATGGTTGAGCAGGAACGCCATTCCGTCCTGGACACCGCGAGCGTCGATGGCATGGTAGTCGTCCAGCACCAGCACGATGTGATCGGGGATGGCGGCGAGCTCGTTGAGCAGCGCTATGAGGACCGCTTCCATCGGCGGCGGCTGAGGCGACTGCAGAAGCGCGAGCGTGCCCATGCCGACTCCTGGCACCGTTGTCCGAAGCGCGGCGATCAGGTAGGTCCAGAAGGACGCGGGCCGGCTATCACCAGGGTCGAGCGAGAGCCACGCCACGGACTGTTCACGCTCCGAAGCCTCTTTGAGCCACTCGGCGAGCAGCGTGGTCTTGCCGAAGCCAGCCGGCGCGGAGACGAGGACCAGCTTCGACTCGGCACCTCGATTCAGGCGCTCAGTCAGCCTCGAACGCGGCACAAGGCCGCGACTCCATCGGGGGGCGTAGAGCTTGGTCTCGAGGAGCAGGCCTGCGTTGTCCAGAATTGCCACTTCCTTCACCCGATAGCGGCCGTCTAGACCACGATAGGCCGTGGGGCCCTCTCGGGATCGGTCAGAATCCGGGCGCGCAGGATCACCTCCAGTATCGCCGAGATCGTCGCGCAGATGGACAGGACGCCCACGGTTCTCTCGGTCAATCGAGATGAGACATCGCCGACCATCCCGGACGATCAGGCACGCCGGGTGCGCTTGGATTCTCTCGCGGACCGTTCTCGATGGACGCCGCTCGTGAGGAATCATGACGATCGTGCTAGTACAGCGCCAAACTGGACGCGATGGGTAGACAGAAGCCATGATGTTGGTCTTTCGTGGAGGTCGGCGTCATGGCGAAGCGGTATCGGGTCACCCTGACGGATACGGAGCGGGAGCGTCTGGA
>JADLFM010000076.1 GCA_020845495.1 Chloroflexota bacterium | reverse complement strand
CCACCGCCCCTTTCGTAACTACGGCAACTAGGACGCTTGTTCCTCGAAGACGCGACTCGGGCGAGCTGGTACCCGGGTTGCTTTAGAAGCTCGCGAACCCCGAAGGAGAACCGCATGGACTCCCAGCCGAACCACTCCCCGGCGGCACCCGTCCGCCCCTCCGCAGACGAGGCCGGCTTCTCGATCATCGAGGGCCTGATCGCGGCGCTGCTGCTGCTCGTCGTCACCCTGGGCATCCTGCCGCTCTTCTCGCGCGCGATGAACAACAACGTCAAAGGCAACGACTCGACCCGCCAGGCGAACGGCGCAATCAACGCCTTCGAGGGCGCCGTCGCGCTGCCGTTCAACTCCGGCGCGATGTCGGTGGCGGCGGGCAATCAGGTGGTCGTGAACGAAGCCATGGCGCTCAAGAAGATCTCCTCGCCGACCGGTGGATTGGACTTCGCGCTGTCACCGCGCTGGGAGCTCGTCGCCGACCTCGGCACCGACGACAAGGCGATGATGAACCGCACGCGCACGCTCCGCCAATTCAGTTTCGACGACTTTCTCGACAACCAGAATTTCGACACCCCCCTAGACGCCGCAACGGAGCCGCGCCTGGTGCACCTCAAGGTGGTCGACGTCACCCTTCAGGACGCCACGCAGGTAGAAGCCCCGCAGTACCAGCTGCGCCTGATCCAGGCCTACTGAGGAGAGTCCGGATGCCCTCGAACCGACCGACGTCGCAACAGGCCGGCTTCACCCTGATCGAGCTGCTGATCGGCATGGTGATCGCGATCGAGATCCTGGTCGCGGCGCTCACCGTCTTCGACGTTCACAACCGGATGGCGCGCGTCCAGCTCCAGATCACCGACATGCAGCAATCGCTGCGTGTTGCCTCCTACGACATGGCGCGCACGACGCGAATGGCCGGGCGCGGCGGATTGCCGCTGGGCCTCAACCTCCAGCCCGCGGGACTGCTGTCCGTACCGTGGTTGCGCGGCCGGGCGATCGAAGTGCGGAACAACGTCCTCGAGGGCGGCGACGACGCGGTCGCGATCGGCATCGACGAGCCGGTCGCGCTGCCCGGAACCGACATCCTCACCGTTCGGGGGTGCATTTCCGGCCTCCTGCTCCAATTGGAGCCCGCCGACTACAACGTCGGCGGAACGCTGACGATCCGTCGCGACCTCGCCAACGGCCGCTCCCAAGATCTCACGGAGCTTCTCGTGGACGGCTTCAGCAGCCCCATGCTCCTGCAGAGCTCCGTCGACCCGGCTCAGTTCGCCATTGCCGAGGTTCGGGGCGCAACCGGAGACGCCGACTCAGTCCTCATCAACTTCACCTACGCATCGGGGCTGACGCCGCCGAACCCGTGGATCACGGCTCCTCAAGCCGGATTCCTGCCAGGCTTTGCCTGTGCGCTCGAGGAGTATCGGTACTACGTGCGCCCGACCTTTGTCACGGACGCCAACGGCGATCAGCAGCTTCGCCCCCGCCTCGCGCGTGCGCGGATGATTCCCGGAACGGAGCTGCCGCACGACGAAGAGCCCGCGAATCTCACGCTCGACCTCGCGGACGACATCTTCGACCTCCAGGTGGCCCTGGGACTCGACACCGCCAACAACGGCGCGTTCAACGATGACGCCAATGCCGACGGCGGCGACGACATCATCTTCGAGGCGGCTACCGACGCCGATCGAGCCGACGACGACTGGCTCTACAACTCGAGCGAGGACGACCCGACCGACGGCGTCTACCTGGCGCCGCTCTACTATGCGCGCATTACTGCCCTCGCTCGAACGGCGCAACGGGACCCGAAATACGCCGCTCCGGATTTCGACCCGGCGGCCGGCGAGGACTACGTCGAGGACAACAACTACGACGAGGACCCGGCGAAGTACTTCAAGTCGGACACCAACCGTCAGTTCCGCCACCGTCAGCTTCAGACCGTGGTCGACCTGCGCAACATCTGAGCCACCGAGGCGATCGAGGGGATCCATGAGCCCAGCCAACCGCAGCACCCAGATCCACGAGGAAGGCGACGCCTCCCAAGCCGGCAGCGCCTATCTCGCCGTCCTGCTCGTACTCGTCGTCCTCACCATCCTGGGCCTGTCGCTCGCCGTCGTCACCCAGACCGAGGTGCTGATCGGCGGTAGCGAGAAGCAGGCGACCCGGCAGCTATTCGC
The DNA here is from genome assembly GCA_020845495.1 of Chloroflexota bacterium. Next base: position 780 of record JADLFM010000076.1, on the reverse strand, counting down.
CGCCGGCTCCGGAGTCCAGCTCGCCGCCGCTTACGAGCTCGTCAGTCGCGATTCAGCGAGCCACCGGATGCTCATCGGTCAGCGCACCGAGCGCATACTCGGGACGGACACGGTGATCGGCGATGAGGTCTGCTCGTCGCCCTACGTCCAGATCCACACCGGACCCTGCAACCTCTGCGCGATGAATCAAGACTCCGAGTTCGCGGCAGTTCAGTACGGCGTCACGGTCACCGCATTGCGACGTGGCGATTCCACGCTCGGAGCCGAGAAGTCGGTCGGCGCGGTCATTTCGCTCGCCCCTTGGCAGAAGAGCATCGCTGGCTTCCAGCTCGGCGGCGACGCTCCCCTCGAAGCACCCGACGACCCGACGATCGACGTCGATACGACGACCGAAGTGGATCCCTGCGAGGGGATCTACCTCAAGATCTAGCGTTCAGGAGACCAGGACATGAAGACTGCCACCGCCAAGTTCCGCATCCTGCCCGCTGCCGCGGCAGCGTTCCTCGCGCTCTCGGCGTTCGCCAGCGCACCGCTCGCCGCCGACGACCGCGACATCCTGCGCGATTCGAGCACCAAGCCCTACGTGTTCATTCTCCTCGACACCTCGGGGTCGATGAACTGGTCGCCGAAGTGCACGGCGACGCAGGTCGCCAACGGTGACTGCACGTTCCTCTGCCCGACCGGCGACTGCAAGGTCCCCCGCGACGGCGACGATCCGAACTCCAAGTTCCGGCAGGCGAAGGAGGGGCTCTACGAGGTCTTGCAGGAAGTGACGGAGAT
>JADLFM010000075.1 GCA_020845495.1 Chloroflexota bacterium | reverse complement strand
GGGCCAGGGCGGCATCCTCGGCGTCGGCTAGCGCGTGCCCCACCTGCGCGCTGTGCCGCCGCACCGTCTCGGCCCCCACCGCGATCCCGGTGTACTCCGCGAGCAGGTCGGCCGCCTCGCGGAAGTCGGTCACCCCGCCCAGGCGTGCCACCCACGCCTCCAGGCCGGGGCTCATCCGTGCCCGAGACGGCACGTCGAGCGTCGCCTCCAGGCTGTTCCATCCGCGCCGACAGGGCCCACAGTGATACCGCAGCGTCGGGAGCGTCACCGTCCCGCAGCGCGTGGCCAGGGTCCGCTCACGCCAGCCCCCGGGCGCCCGCGCCTCCCCACACCCCGAGCACGCCGCCTTCCCCCACCGCTGCCCACGATCCAGCCCCGGCGTGGCCTCGACCAGCACCGCGCCCAACAGCCGCCCCAGCACACCGCGCACTCGCTCCAGCACGGCCGCCTCGTGCGTCGCCAGGTCACGCCCTCGCCCCTCGCCACACCACGCCGCCAGACTCGACGCCAACTCCTCGGTTACCGCTACGATGCTCGCGGGGATGCGGCGGTTCATGCGCCCCGTCCTCACCGGCCGCCGCCGCGCCTACGGCGGCGGCCTCCTTTGATCCCTCAAGCATCCCCGATCCCGCCACTTGACGAAAGTGAGGCAGACCCAGTTTGACCTTGCCGGTCTCAACGTATCGCTTGATGATCTCTGGTGCCACCACACGGGTGAACTGTCCACAGCCGGGTCACTGGAAGTCTGCGTACTCGTCCAAAGTGACCGGTGCGTCGGCCTTGCCGAGGAAGTACGGGCCTGGGTGGGTCCGGCCGTCAGCCAGGGCGATGGCAATGGGCGAGGCTGCCGAACTGGCGGCGGCAGCAGGCGATGATGACGGCGCGGATGCCGCCATCACCGACGGAGATGCCGCCATTGTCGCGGGGCTTACGGCGGCGGCCGGCGATGTGGCAACTGTCGGCGCGCTCACGGCCGGACTGGCGGCGGGTGCGGTCGTTGCCGGGCCTGCCGCCGGCTTCGTTGGGGTGGCTGGCGCGGATGCGGGGGTGCACGCCAGGGCGAGTGATGTCGTGGCGGCGAGCAACAGGCCCACCAATCGACGATGCACTGTATGGCCTCCAATGACGGATGTCCATCTGATTGTGCGGGTACCCGGCACGCTGCGACGGTAAGCGCGCTTACTGAGAGATCATCTGACGGTCATCTGTGAACCCCTGGCAAAGCTACAGGCACGCTCTCCGGACCCGAAAAGAGACCTCGGCCCACCCGCAAGGAGAGATCCGCCTCCTCGCCGGTCTCGGGTTCGGGCAACGGCATCGCCGACTGGACACCGACGAAGCAGCCTGCACGGAGCGGTTTCAGGCCGGGTTGAACGGCGAGTAGGAGACGAGGCGGCTGCGCAACGGATAGGCGCCCACGATTTCGATCACCTCGTCAATATCGAACGCCACGAGGCGCTCGGCCCCGGCGAGCTCCACTGTTTGCTCGGCATCCCAGATCACTTCGGCCCGACCGGTCAGCTGGAGGGTCGCCCCGATCTCGAAGTCCACGAACAGCAGGGCCGCGCGTGGACTGGCCAGGATGTTGCCGAGCGTATTGAACATCGTGTTGCCAGCGTAGTCTGGGAAGAGCAGCCGACCATCGTCTTGGACCCGCACGAATCCAGGCCGGCCGCCGCGGTGCGAAGCGTCGGCGCCGCCCTCCGGATGGGCACTGGCGATGAAGAACGTGTCTGCGCGCTCAATCCACTGCTGCTGGTCGCCGGTGAGCGCGCGACTGCGAGACACGGTTGGGCCCGAGCCGGCGCAGTCGCCGCCTGCCCTGCCGTCGGGGAAGGCTGTCCATTCGCGCGCCTGGATGTACTTGGGGCAGTTGGCGTACACCTGTTGGGCGTGCACGCGGAACGACAGGTCCGTGCCCGGCCTGCCGTCCGTCTCGTCCGAGAGTACCTCGGCCATGCCGTTCAGGCGCATGCGCCTCCGGGTGGCAAACTCAATCGCCAGCAGCCCGACCTGCGCCCCCGTGCGGAGATTGTCGCTGAGCGGATCGCCCGCAGCCGGTGTGGCCGTGATCAGCACCGTCCGCTCGTCGAGCGGCTGCGCGAAGCCCGGGGGGCCAGCAAGCAGTGAGGCCCACACCCGCCCGTTGGCGTCAAGGCTCGCCACCACCAGCATTGGCTGATCGCGCAGGAACTCCTGCGCGGCCAGCGGAATCGAGGGGTGGATGCTGGCGCCGACGCGGCGGGCCAACTCCTGCACGCCTGCGCGCGCTTGCACGGCGAGCTCACCTGCGTGGTATGGAGACATCAGAAGAACCCGCAGGTCGGCGCGCCGGACGTCGGGGCAGGATTGCCAGCCGCGCCGGTCGGGGCGTAGATCTCCAGGCGAATGCCGTCGGGATCCTCGAAGAAGATGCCGCCGGAGTCGGCGCCCTCCGCGTGCGGCACGATGCCGTCGTGAGCAAAGGCAGCGCCAAGCTCCCGGAGCGTCCGCTCGGCTGCGCGAACCTGGTCGATGCTCTCAACCTGGAACGACAGATGGTGGAGGCCGGGGCGACCGGCGTCGAAACGGCCCTCGGCCTGCTCCCAGAGGGTCAGCACCAGCTTGCCCTCCTTCGCCAGGAAGACGAAGCGGCGACCGTCCTGCTGGGACTCTCCCAGAATGTCGAAGCCGAACACGCGCTCGTAGAACGCCCTGGAGCGATCAAGCTCGCTCACGTTCAGGCCAATGTGCCCGGTGAGGAACGCTCCGAGGCCGGAGCGGGTCGAAACGGTAGGGTCGGAAGATGCAGTGCTCATGCAAGGCCTCCTGGTGATCTAATGGTTCGGAAGACCACTCATACATTAGTCTAGTCATGCGATTCTAATATGTCAAGGGTGTTTGGTACCATTAGGGACATGACTGAGAATCTGCTCCCTGTGCCGGTGTTCCCGCTGCTCGGCGAGCCGTTGGCGATTGACCTCGTCAACACGGTCGCGGCAGTCGGTCCCGGCGGCAGCGTGGTCGATCTGATCGCCACGCCTGATGGGCTGCGAGCCTGGCTTAGCGCTCAGGCTGATCGGATGGGCGCTGATCGAGATTCGGCCGACGCCCTGCTGGGGGAGTTGCCGAGTCTCCTTGTGATGCGTGAGGCGATCCGCGTGCTGTTCCGAGCCGCCATGCGCGACGAGCCGCCCGATGCCGCAGCGTTGGCGCATGTCAACGCGGCGAGCGCCGCCGCGCCGTGCTACCCGGCGCTGGAGTGGGAGGCCGGGGTCCCGCCACGCGCGCTGACTCGTCACCGAACGGAGGGGACCGTCGCGTTACCCCTGGCGCTCGTCGCCCGCTCGTGCATCGACCTGCTCGCCAGCGAGCAGCGGCAGCTACTGCGCGCCTGCGCGGGGCCCGGCTGTGTCCTGCTCTTCCTCGCGACACATCCGCGACGCCACTGGTGCTCGACGGCTACCTGTGGCAACCGCGCACGAGTCGCCCGCCATTACCGGCGTCGGCGCCAGCCAGATGCCGCTCCCGCCACCGGTGAAGCGACGCGGGACGACGCGCCAGCGACACCATGACCCCCAGTCGCTCGACGGTGCGGCCTTTGGGCCCGGCGGATTCGTTCGCCGGGCGTCGAGGTGGTAGGCACGGTGGAGCGGTTGGGCTGGCTCGACCAGATGTTCTCTGCTGGCGCAATCTCAAACTGAGATCGCCGGGTGCCCCCTGAGGCAGTGGCATCGGTTCACTGAACTCGCCTCCACATTGACACTCCGACCGACTCAGCGTTCGCGGGGACCGGCCGAGTCGATCAGCCGATGGGCTATCATGTCGCCATCAGCAGCTTCGCGCATCAACGGGAGTAGTCATGACGGTCGACGAACAGCGCACGTACGACGAGTGGCTACGCCGAGCGCGCCCCCTGCTCGAGGCCGCCCAGTGGGGTGAGGCGATGCGAGACGTCCCACGCCTCGCACTCGAACCGGCAGCGCCGCGTCCGCTGGCGAAGCCGCTCGCCGACGCCACCATCGCGCTAGTGACCTCAGCTGCGTTGAGCATGCCCGATCAGCCTCCCATGGATGGCCCGAACATCGAAGGCGACTACACGATCCGCGTCCTCGACGTCGATGCCGACCCACGATCGCTCAAGATCTGGCACACGCATTTCGACATCTCGACGGCACAAGCCGATGTCAACGTGGTCTATCCGATCGATCGCCTGAAGGAGCTGGCTGCGGAGGGCGTGATCGGCAGGGTCGCTCCCAGGGCCGTCAGCTTCATGGGCTACTTCTCCAACGTGTTCCGCATGCGCGATGAGGTCGCACCGGCAGTCGTAGAGACGCTGCGAGAGGCCGGCGCTGATGGGGCGCTGCTGGTCCCGGTGTGACCACGGTGCCATCAGTCCGGTGGACTGATTGCTCGCGCCCTTGAAGAGGCCGGTATCCCAACCGTCGAGATCGCGACGAATCGCGGGCCAACTTCTCTGGTGATGCCGCCTCGGGTGCTGTTCACGCCGCACGAGCGCGGCAAGAACCTCGGCACACCGGGAGATGCGGACCTTCAACGGGAGATCGTGCGGGCTGCGTTGACGATGCTGGAGACCGCACTAGAGCCGTTCACTACCGTGGACTGGACACCTGCCGACTGAGCTGCACGCCAGCTACGAGAGTCCCTCGCGGATGGCCCAGACGGCGAGCTGCGTCCGGTCGCGGAGGCCAGTCTTGCCGAGCAGTGTCGAGACGTAGTTCTTCACGGTCCCATCCGTCAGCGACAGGCTCTGGGCGATCTCGTGATTCGTCGCGCCGCGCCCCAGCAGTCGCAGGAGGTCAAGCTCACGCAGCGTGAGCGGCTCTGCCTGGTCGTGCAAAGGGCGTCCGAATTGAGCGGCGTGTGCCTCCTGCGAACTGCCGGGCGGCTGGTCATGGCGGTGAGGCTCGGTGCGGAGGCGATGCAGGAGCTTCCGTGCCACGCTCGGCTGGAGCGGCGACTCGCCACGGTGGGCCGCTCGGATCGCGTCGGCGAGCGCGTCCGAGCCGACGTCTTTGAGCAGATAGCCGGCGGCGCCAGCCTCGACCGACCGGAAGACCAGGTCATCGTCGTCGAAGGTCGTCAGTACCAGCACCTGGACACTCGGCCACCGCTCGACGATCCGTCTGGTCGCCTCGACACCGTCGCGATGGGGCATCCTGAGATCCATGAGCACGACATCGGGGCAGAGACGCTCGACCAGCGCTTCGGCCACGATACCGTCCCCGGCCTCGCCGACGATGTGTAAGTCTGGATGCAGTTCCAGGAGCGTCCGCAGCCCCTCGCGCAACAGCGATTGATCGTCGACCAGCAAGATAGAGATCTTGCGGCGGCCATCCGTGGTCTCTGGCACGTCGACGGTCATGATCGGGCCTCCACGGGCAGCGTAACCATCAAGCACGCGCCAGCATGGCGCCCCGGTCCGAAGTCGAGTCGCCCACCGATCAGCGCCACCCGCTCGCGCAGCCCGGTCAGCCCGAAACCTCCACCGCCCACATCCCCGTTCCCGGTACGAGGGCCGACGCCGTCGTCTTCGACTCGCAGCGTGACAGCGCCATTCGACGCCTCGAGCGCGACCCGGGCGCGACTCGCGTGGGCGTGGCGCTGGACGTTCGTGAGCGCCTCCTGAACGGTCCGATAGAGTGCCTGGGTCGCTTCGGGAGCGAGATGGAGCGCATCGACGCTTCCGAGGTCCAGGGTCACGTCGATGCCGGTGCTCTCACCAAACTCGCGTGTGAGCTTTGCGAGCGCCCCGGGCAGAGCAAGCTCCTCGATAGTCGCGGCCCGCAGCGCAACGACCGACCGCCGGACCTCCCGTAGGCATTCGAGGGTCACTCGACGCGCCCTGCCGACGGCGTCGAGCGAGCGGGAGGGCTGGTCTGACGCCAGCTTCTCGGCGGCCTCGAGCTGAATGTTCACGACCGTCAGGTAGTGGGCGAGCGTGTCATGGATCTCGCGAGCCAGCCGATTCCGCTCCTCGGCGACGGCGGCCTCGCGCGCTCGCCGGTGCAGAGCGGCTAGCTCTTCATGAGCAACGCTGAGTTCGGCGTACAGCGCTTCGGCATGTCGGCGCGCCGTCGCCTGCTTCAGGCTCGCGACGACCGGGATGACTGCGGCGGCCCAGACCACGAGCAGGATCAACACGTAGTTCGGGTACTCGTGGAGGCGGTCGGGCCAGATGTCGAGCCCGACGTTGAGCAGGTAGGCCGGCCAGATCAACAGCCCGAGCAGGATCCCTCGGCGCTCGCCGAACATTGGCAGCGCACGGCAAGCGGGCACGAGATAGACGAATGCCGGACGGATCAGCGTGCCGTGCGTCCGGACGACGGCAAAGCAGAGCGCTATTTCCAGAAGGAGCCACAGCAGACGGCGACCGAGCGGAGCCGACGCGTCCGGAGCAGCGCGCTCCGCGACGGCGACGCCCAGGAGCAGCGCACTGTACAGCCCCAGGCCGCCCGCCGACCATCCGCCCGGCAGGGGCGTCACCACGCCCAGGATCCAGACGGCCAGCGGCAGGCCGAGCCCGATCAGCCGCAGCAGGCGACGTTCATCCGCCATCCTCTCCTCGTGGTGGAGCATCGTCGGGCCCGGCCCTGCGGAGCCCGACTTCGGACTATCTTGGAGGCGCTACGGGATCAGGCGCGGCTCAGTCTATCACGACCACTTGCGCTTTCATGCTCGGGTGGATCGTGCAGGAGTAGCTGACCGTGCCGACCGTCTCGAACGTGTGCGAGAAGGTCGCGCCAAGCCCGAGCCGCCCGGACCCAAACGATCCATCGTCGGCGACGATGGTATGCACGGCCTCGTCCTCGTTGGCCCAGGTCAGCGTCGTCCCCCGCTTGACGGGGGCCGTGCCCGGTAGGAACACGTACTGCGCAACCAGCGCGCGCCCGGCGTCGACCAGGCCGGGCGGGGCGGTCGGGACCGCGCCGCTCCGTCCGAGGAAAAACAGATTCGTCCGGAACGACCAGTCGCGCGTCTTGCCGGCGTCCTGGTGGCACGAGGCGCACGCGTTCGTGTTCTGGGGCGGGCTGGAGTAGCTGCCGTCAGGCCGGAACGCCACGTACTCCCACTCGCCGCTGCGCTGAACACCGTACGCTTCGCCGAAGCCCGGCTCCTTGCGCTGGACAAAGACTCCCTGGAGGGCATCGCGCTCGTACCGCTCGTTCGCGTCCAGCAGGACGTTCCCGGCCTCGTCTTTCTTCGTACTCCAGGTCTCCATCACCATGATCGAGCCGTATGGGAATGGCGCGCCATACTGGCCGGAGACCGCCGCGCTGTTGCCGTAGATTACGCGGACCTGCTTGTTGTCCGGACGGTCCAGCACGAACATAACTGTGTATGTCTCGCGGTACCCTTCGGGGAAGCCGACGCGGTCCTCGGTCGGGGCCGGGCCGGGCGGCGGCTGTTGGGCCGTCGCGAGCGGGGGCATCCCACCCCACGTGACGAGCGTGGTCAAGGCCACGGCAACAACGGCGAACGCGGCACGCAGCGACAGGCGGCGCATCGACCGACCTCCGAGCACTGGCTGTCACCAGCGTACATAGCATCGAGAGACAGGGCGAGTGCGGCCGGTCACCTGGAATGGCCTGCTGACGTGACAGGAGTCATGTCAACAGGTCAGCCGGGCATGACCGGAGTCATGCCCGCACGGCGCGCCATCGTCGGTCTCTGGATCGCCTGGACAGCGCCTGCCGGCACTCTGGGCCTGAACTGGCGCATGAACGGGAACCGGAGCGCCGTCGCCGGGGGGGCATTGCGGCTGCCGATGACGAGCCGCGCGATCCCAGCGCGAGCCGCAGGGCCACGGCCTGTAGCAGGGCTACGGCCTGTAATGGAGCCTACCGACGTATGCGGCGAGAGTTGATTATCCTGGGAACTCACGGCATCAGGGGCTGATCTCGCGAGCAGTGTCGACACTCTTGGCGGGCGCCGGGACGTTAGTGGAAGAGAGCCTTCATGCCATGATTGATACCGGCCGCGACACTCCTTCCGACCAGCGCCCAGTGCGACGCACAGCACCGGTCGGGCGAGCCCACGCCGGCCCGACGACGGGCGGTGGTCAGGCGTTCGCTGACGGCAGCGTCAATCTTCTACGCTCGTTTCATCTCATTAGCCTGATCATCACCGTTGCCGCGACCGGGATTGTGCTCTTCGCCATGGGCGTCGTGGTCGAACAGTATCTGCTCGGGAAGGCCGTGGCGGAGGCCGGGGACCGGTTCGAGCGTGTCATCCGTCCGGCGCTTCCGATCGCTGACGGCACGATTACGTTCCGGGGTGACGATCTTGACGCGCTCCATGTGCGTGTTCAGGATCGCGTTCTCGGTCCGCCCATCGAACGAGCAGCCATCTGGAATGCATCTGGCCAGGTGCTCTACGAGAGCCGGCCGTCACCCTTCGCTGCACCGGCAATGCCGGTTGGCACCGTAGGTATTCCGCCCGCGCGTCACGTCATCGAGACACGTGGGGAAGACCGCCGATTGCGGGCGTTTCAACCTATCGTACAAGACGACCGCCTGCTGGGGTACTTCGAGGCCGAGGAGCCTTTCGAGCCGCTCGCCGACCACGTTCATGAGATGCAGATGTTTGCCGCCGCGAGCATGGTCGGCTTCAGCGCGCTGCTCTATCTGCTGCTGTTCCGGCTCGTGCGGGCCGCCGCACACGAATTGACGGAAAAGGCGCGGCTGAACCGCCAGCTGTTCGACCGAGTGGAGAGCAGCGAGCGCCGGTTCAGATCGCTGGTCCAGCACTCCTCAGACGTCATTCTGATTCTCGACTCTGCGTTAGCCGTGAGCTACGTCAGCCCCGCGGCCTGGTCTGTGCTTGGTATTGATCCGGACGGGATTGTCGGCCGACACTTCCGCGATCTGGTCCACGATGAGGACGTCGCCCACCTGCTCGACACGTTCGAGGCGCGACTCCCGGCCCAGGGGGGCAATGCGTCGTTTGATTTGAGGTTGCGCCACGCGGACGGCAGTTGGCGGCAGATCGAAGTGACGGCCAGCAACCTGCTTCAGGATCGGAGCGTGGGCGGCCTGGTGCTCAACTGCCGCGACATCACCGAGCGCAAGGAGTTAGAGGAGCAGCTTCGACGACAGGCATTCAATGATGCGCTGACTGGCCTGCCAAATCGTGCGCTGTTTCTCGATCGGCTCGAGCAAGCACTTGCTCGGAGACAGCGCAGCGGTGGACAAATCGCGGTGCTCTTCCTCGATCTCGACCGATTCAAGGTCGTGAACGATAGCCTCGGACACGCCGCCGGCGATGCGCTCCTTGTTGCTACGGGGCACCGGCTCGCAGCTACGTTGCGACCGGGCGATACGCTCGCGCGGCTCGGCGGCGACGAACTGACGATGCTGATCGAGGAGATCGACGGCGCGCCTCATGCAGCCATGGTCGCCGATCACCTGCTCGAGGCGCTGAGCGCTCCGTTCACCATCGACGGGCACGAAGTGTTCGTGACCGCCAGCATCGGCATCGCCTTGAGCACACCGGAGCTTGCGACATCGCGCGATCTTCTCAGTGCGGCTGACCTGGCGCTGTACCGTGCCAAGGATGCCGGGCGGGCACGCCATAGCGTCTTTGACCCGAGCACCGGCCAGTTCTCCGTTGATCGGCTTGACCTTGAGAGCGAGCTGAGACGGGCCGTCGAGCGTGATGAGTTGCGCCTGCACTTTCAGCCGCTGGTCGATCTCGAATCCGGCCGGGTGCTGGGAGCCGAAGCCCTGGTCCGCTGGAAGCATCCTCGACGTGGCCTCATCCCGCCATCTGAGTTCATCCCGATGGCCGAAGAGAACGGGCTGATCGTGCCGCTGGGCTGGTGGGTGTTGCGGCAAGCATGTGCCCAGCTTGGAAGATGGCGAGCCTCAGGAATCACACCCCCTCCATTCTTCGTCAGCGTCAATCTCTCGGTGCGTCAGTTCCAGCGGGCTGATCTGGTGGATATCGTTGCCGACGCATTGCGCGAGACGGGCATCAACGCAGCAAGTGTGGAGCTTGAGATTACGGAGAGCATGCTGGTCGGCGATGGGCACGAGATCTTGGCGAAGCTTCAGGCTCTGAAGGACTCCGGGGTGAGCCTTGCCATCGACGATTTCGGCACAGGCTACTCGTCGCTCAGCTATCTTCAGCGCCTGCCGGTCGATACGTTGAAGATCGACCAGTCGTTTGTGCGCGCCCTTGGCGGGCAGAAGGACCGGGCCATCGTCGAGGCGATCGCGTCGCTGGCACACGCGCTCGGCCTGACCGTGACGGCCGAGGGGATCGAGACGCCGCAGCAGGCGACGCTTCTCAAGGCGCTACGGTGCGAGCGCGGGCAAGGCTACTATTTCTCACGACCGCTTGCACCGGACGCGTTCGTTCAGTTCTTACGGAAGCAAGCGTTGCGTCTGGCACGGTCGGCCTGACAGGTCAGCTGAGGGAGGCACAGCAGCGGGCAGGCAGGCCATGGACGCAGGTGACCCGGCCGCAGGGCCGCGCCCGATGCCAGGATCGGAGATCAGGCCGTCACGCACCGATGGCCGCCCGTGGTCACGTCGCCAATATCGCGAAGAAGGTGGACCGTCACGGGTTCGGTCCGTCCTCGAATCATCAGCGTCGAGCGTGCACCGACGGCGAACGCCGGGCCTGCCGCGTCAAGGGCCGATGTGCTGACGAGGATCTCGCCAGCTCGCGCCAGATCCTTCAGGCGTGAGGCAACGTTCACCGTGTCGCCCGTGACCGCGTATTCGCGATGGCGCTCGTGCCCGACATTCCCCATCGCGACCGGGCCGGTGTGGATGCCGATCCCCACCTCGATCTTTCGCCCTAGTCGACACTCCCAGCGCGCCGAGAGGGCTGCCTGACGCCGCTGCATCTCCAGCGCGGCGCAGAATGCACGGCTGGCATGGTCAAGCTGCGGGAACGGCGCACCGAACACGGCCATGACGGCATCCCCAAGATACTTGTCCACCATGCCCTGATGGCCGAGTACGCCCTCGGCCATCTCGCTGAGATGATCCGAGAGCAACTCGGAAATCACGTCAGGCCAGGCGTGCTCGGCAAGTGCGGTGAAGTCGCGGATGTCGGAAAACAGGATCGTGACCTGGTCGATGGTTGTTCGTGTGGCGAGAGTCTCCGGCGCATTGATGACCGTCTCGACCAGCTCAGCCGGCAGATAGCGTTCGAGCGTGCCGCGAATCCGTGTCAGCACGCTCACAAAGGCCTGGCGCTTGATCGCGCCGTAGAGCACCGCCCCAATGCTGGCAAGAACCGATGCGTCTATCTCCGGCCCGTCATCCGTGGTATAGACGTTGATCGTCCCGAACAGCTCGTCCTGATATGCGAGCGGCACCGTCAGGCCGCCCGCGAACCCGGCGATGTGCGACAGTTCGCGGAGCGTGTCGTCGTCAGACAGGCGCGTGGTCAGGGACCTACTCGCCCCCGAACGAACCGCTCTACCCCATATGGACTCAGCCGCCATAAAACGCGGCCGGTCGGAGGGCTGCGCTGCGCCCACCGGGCAGCCTGCAATGCCGTGAGCGAGCGTCTCGGGCGAGACGGTGTCCGGATGGTCGAGATGGACGCAAACATACCGCGCGCGAAGCGCTGCGCCGAGTTCCTGACAGATCAGCCCGAGGAGATTGCCAGTCTCGGCGTGCGTTGCGGCCGCTGTGACTGACAGGAGCGCACGCAGGACTTCCGAGGAGACGGTGTCGGGTGTAGTCACGCTATCCACATCGTGGCGGGGACCGTGAGTGAATCGACGCAACCGTTCGTACATGCTGGAATCCTCAAGCGCAATCCGTGACCAACGTACGAGATCCGACCGATTCCCGTTGGTGATGCGGCCTACACTCAGCGGCAGGCCGCGATGATGCTGGCAACGGCCGGACGGTCCGACGGGTCGTCCGAGGCGTACGCCAGGGTGAGGCGGCCATCACGCCCGACCACGAAGTCGCCGCCGCGTTGTCGGATGTCTTGACCCGGCGCGGCTCTCACCGCGCGCCCTGACAGGAGCATCCGGGCGTACGGCGCAAGCGCCTTCAGGGTCAGCGTCTGCCGCCACGATCCACGATTGAGGCCGTAGGCCCGGTAGATCGCGCGAGACTCGTCGGCGAAGCAAGGAAAGTCCAGGTCGTGATGGCGACGGAACTGTGCGACCTGCTCCTCCGGATCGAAGGAGACAACGAGTACGCCGGCGCCACGGGCGTCCAGTTCGTGCTGCCGATGGTGCAACTGCACCACGTGTTCGGCACAGTGCAGTCACCCGAGCCAACGCAGAAAGACGATGACCACTGGCCGTCCCCGGAGCGCGGACAGGGAGATCTGCTCCCCGGTTGTGCTCGTGACGGTGAGGTCTGGAGCGCGGTCGCCAACACGTAGTGCCATCTGTTGAATGCCTCCGGAATACAGGACCGCGCCGATCCAGGCCGTTGCCTCGGCTCACGCTATTTCATTGAATGTTCTGCCTCCGATATTGGCAGTAAGCCCGCATACAGTGGCCAGCTGCCACGGCACGTACGCTGTCAGTACGAGATCGCGTGAGCGGCCTCGGGAGGGACACGATGAGCCTACTCGACATCCTCAGAAAAGCCCTGGTCCGCCCAGATGAACCGGTCAGCGACCCGCCGGCTGCCACCTCGTTTCGAATCCTCACCGAGTCGGGCCAACTCGATACGCTCTTCGCGCACTCGAAGGAAGGGCCGGTCGTCATCTTCAAGCATGACCCGTTCTGTTCGATCAGCAGCAGAGCGTACGATCAGGTTTCCCGAGTCGGCTCGGCGGTCGCCATGATCGATGTGTCTCGGGACCGCGACCTGTCGTTCGACGTGGCCAGCCAGACCGGGGTGAAGCACGAGTCGCCGCAGATCATCGTGCTGCGAGACGGAGCGACCTTCTGGCACGCATCGCACGGCTCGGTCACCACCAGCGGCGTGCGCGACGCACTGGAGCGCGCGAGGGCGGTCTAACGAACGACGCGCCCGGCTCCCTCGCGGCCGGGCGCGTCCTACCTCAGCCTTTGAGCGATGATGCACCAGAAGCGTGCTCGACAGCGCGCCCCTGCGAGCCCTCCGTCGGCCAGGACCCCAGCGGGTGGGTGTGCTCGATCGCCACGGGCTGGCCGGCCGCCTGGTCGCCTTCCGGACGAGAGGTCTTGCCGATCTGGTCCGCCGCCCAGCGCACGACCTCCGACAGGGTCGGGTACGGATGCTGGGTATCGCCGACGAGCCAGGCGCTGACCCGACCGGCCATCGCGACGGCCACTTCGCCGATCAACTCGCAGGCCTGCACGCCGACGATTGACGCACCGACGATCTGGCCGGTCGACCGTTCCGCGATGATCTTCGCGAACCCCTCCGGCGCGCCTTCCAGCACCGCCCGCGTGATGTCAGCGTAGCAAACGCTCGCAACCTCAATGTCCAGCCCCTGACGACGCGACTCCGCCTCGACGAGGCCGATGGCTGCAACTTCAGGAATGGCGTAGACGGGACGAGGGACGACCCGCCAGTCCACCGAGCGTTCTGGCTCGCCACCGGCGGCGTTCCACCCGGCCACCTCAGCGGCGTAGTCGCCAGCGTGGGTGTACATGTGGCGGCCGGTCACATCGCCGGCGGCCCAGATGTGCGGCGCGCTCGTTTGCATCGTGTCATCGACGACGATGCCGCGCTCGCCGGTCCGGACGCCGGCCGCCGACAGATTCAGGTCGTGAAACAGCGGCTGACGGCCCGTCGCCATCAGCAGCACCTCGGCCGCCACCCTGAGGTCGCCGTCCTCTGCCGTCTTGACCCGCACGCCTGGGCGACCGCTGACCTGTTCGAGTCCCACGGCCCGGCCGCCGACGACACGAATGCCCCGTGCCTCGAAGGCGGTTCGCAGCGCGTCTCCAACCTCCGGATCCTCCCCGGAAAGGAGCCGGCGACTGACGATGGTCACGTCAGTTCCGAGCGCCGCCCAGAGGGAGGCGAACTCGCAACTGATGATGCCGCCGCCAATGATGACGGCTGACGTGGGAAGATTCTCAAGCCAGAGCGCCTGGTCGCTCGTCAGGTACGGGACATCGTCCAGGCCGGGGAGCGGCGGTATCTGCGACGTGGAGCCGCTCGCGATGACGAAGCGGTCTGCTGTGTACCGTTGACCGTCACACTCCACGTCGTGCGGGCTGACAAAGGTGATGGAGCCAGTCAGCAAGGTGATGCCCTGGCTGGCGAGGCTCGTCTCCGGCCCCTCCCCGGAGAAGGACTCGATGATGCTGCGTGCCCGCGCCACAATCCGCGGGTAGTCGGGTTTCCAGCCGTCCACGTCGATTCCGAACTCGGCAGACCGCCGGACGGTCTCGGCCACATGGGCGGAACGCAAGAGCGCCTTCGTCGGCACGCAGCCGACGTTCAGGCAGGTGCCGCCGAGTTTCCACCGTTCGGCCATCGCGACCTGCTTCCCGAGCCGCGCGGCCGTGCTCGCCGCCGCGTAGCCGGCCCCGCCCCCACCGATAACCAGGACATCGAACGACTGTGACATGCTTTCCCCACGATCTCTCGACTGTTTCCGGCGCGATGCAAGACTGCCGATACCACGCGCGTCGGCCCTCAGTTGCCCTCAGGTGCCGTGACAGTCTCCCAGTCTGGCGGCAGTCGGCGCTGCTGGCGGTGAGCGTGCTTACAGTCAGACGTAGGACGGGCAGGATACCGTGAACTCGGACCGCGGACGCCGAGATCCGATCGGTCCGAACGAGGAGCGGGCATGACCGTTGACCCCCATGTCACCCCGTCAGCCATGCAGGCGAAGCAGGACGCCGACTACGTCTTCTTCGAACTGATCCGGACGATCTGCCCAACCTGTCGCCGGGTGCTCGACGGCCACGTCCTCCTCCGAGACAACAAGGTCTATCTGCGACGAACCTGCCCGGACCACGGACGTGTCGAGGCGCTGGTCTACGGCGACGCCAAGGCGTACGTCTCGGCCGCGAGATTCAACAAGCCCGGCACGATCCCGCTGAAGTTCAGCACCGAGGTCGAGCGCGGCTGTCCACACGATTGCGGCCTCTGCCCGGACCATCAGCAGCATACCTGCCTCGGCATCATCGAGATCAACTCGGCCTGCAACATGGCATGCCCGCTCTGCTTCGCCAACGCCGGCGCCGGGTTCAGCCTGACGCTTGGTGAGGTCGAGGGTATCCTTGACGGACTCATCGCCACCGAGGGCAGCCCGGAGATGGTGCAGTTCTCGGGCGGCGAACCGACGATTCATCCGGAGTTGATCCCCATGCTGCGGGCTGCCAAGGCACGCGGCATCCCGCACGTCATGATCAACACGAACGGGAAGCGCATCGCCCACGACGACGCGTTCGTGGCCGAGTTGGCGGAGCTTCGGCCGTCGATCTACTTCCAGTTCGACGGCTTCGAGGCGGAGACCTACCGCATCATTCGCGGCGAGCCGGACATCCTGCCGGAGAAGTTGCGCGCGCTGGACCGGCTGGCCGGGATCGACTGCGACGTCATCCTGGTGCCGGCCATCGAGCGCGGCGTCAACGAGCACGAGATCGGCCGCATCGTCCGCTTCGCCCTCGACCACCCGGCCGTGCGCGGGATCAATTTCCAACCCGCCTTCCATGCCGGCCAATTCACCGAACACGATCCGCTCCAGCGCATCACCATCCCGGACCTGATCCGCCACATCGAGACGCAGACCGATGGGCTGTTCGTCACGTCCGACTTCGTACCGGTGCCGTGCTGCTTCCCGACCTGCAACTCGGTCACCTACGCCTACATCGATGGCGACACCGTCACGCCGCTCACGCGCCTCGTCAACGTGGACGACTACCTGGACTACGTCACCAACCGGGTCCTGCTGGATGCCGGCGCGGCGCTGCGGGCGGCGCTGGAAGGGCTCTGGTCCTCGTCGGTCGTGCCCGGCTCCGAGAAGGCGGCCGAGCAGTTCCGCCTGACCTGCACATCCTGCAATCTGCCGGCCGGGCTGAACCTCGGCGAGCTTTCGCGCAAGATGTTCATGGTGATGTTCCAGGATTTCATGGATCCCTGGACCTTCAACCAGAAGAACCTGATGAAGTGCTGCAAGGAGTTTCTGCTGCCGGACGGCAAGCAGATTCCGTTCTGCGCCTACAACACGCTCGGGTACCGCGAGCAGGCGAGAACCCAGATGCTGCAGCATCAGCGCGAGCGGCGGCGCGCCGAGCGCGAAGGGCGCGCCTACGCGGCGCCACCGCTCCGGTTCTCGTTCGACCGGCCGGAGTCTCGCCAGCACGGCGAAGGGGGCAAGCCGCAATGACCGATCTGGCCGCTCTTGAGGCTGACGCCGTCAAGGCCTGCTGCGCGAACGTCTACGCCAGCGACTGGGCGAAGCTCCTGCTCGGCGACAGTTTCCACCCCGGTGGCCTGGCGCTCACCACCCGGCTGGGCCAGCTGCTCGGCCTGGATGCATCGTCCACGGTGCTCGACGTTGCCACGGGGCGTGGCGCCTCGGCGATCCATCTCGCGCAGATGATCGGTTGCCGGGTCATCGGCGTCGATTACAGCGCGGAGAACATCGAGATGGCGCGCGAGGCGGCTCGCGCCGGCGGCGTGGAACACCTCGTCAGTTTTCGACAGGGCGATGCCGAGCAACTGCCGATTGGCGACGGCGAGGTAGATGCAGCGATCTGTGAGTGCGCCTTCTGCACCTTTCCGGATAAGCCGACCGCCGCGCGTGAGCTTGCGCGGGTGATCCGCCCCGGCGGTCGGCTGGGCCTCTCTGACCTGACCCGCCGCGGCGAGCTGCCACTGGAATTGTCCGGGCTGGTGGCCTGGGTCGCCTGCCTGGGCGACGCCCGACCGGTGGAGGAGTACGCGGGACTTCTTGAAGCTGCCGGCTTCGAGCCTCCCATCGTTGAGCGACATGACGATGCGCTCCTCGACATGGCGCGTCTGGTGCGTCGCCGTCTGATGGCGGTCGACCTCCTCGCGAAGCTGGGGCAGGTTGCGCTGCCGACGGGGAGCTTGACGGATGCGCAACGCATGGCAGAAGCGGCTCACATTGCCGTCGAAGCCGGCCAATTTGGCTATGTACTGTTGGTCACATCGCTGCCGCCCGGCGCGAGCAGCCCTCCAGCAGAAAGCACCGCACAGACCGAGATGGGAGGAGCGTCATGACGCAGAATCCGCTGTCAGTCGGCGTCCAGGCGCCAGACTTCACCGCCATCGACCAGGATGGTCGCGCATGGCGTCTCGCTGACGCCCTCGCCCGGAGTACGCAGTTGCTGTTCTTCTATCGGGGCGATTGGCGACCGTACTGCAATGGGCAAGCCGTGAGCTTTGCCAGGAAGTACGACCAGATCACCGGGCGCGGCGCCGAGATCATCGGCATCACCGTAGACACGCCTGAGCAGAACCAGGCCATGATCGGGAAACTGCTGCTGCCCTACTCCATCGTCAGTGACCCTGAAGGTGACGACGTGATCAAACGGTATGGCGTCTGGGATGAAAAGGGCCGGATCGCCCAGCCGTCAATAGTCGTCGTCGGTCAGGACGGAACCATTCGCTGGTCCTACACCGGTCGAGACTTCGCAGATCGGCCGCTCGACGCCGAGTTGTTCGCGGCGCTAGACGCAGCGCGAGGAGGTTGACACCATGCCACGCGGCTCGCCACCGATGCCCTTTGAAGCGCTGGCGTCGTTCTATCGAGGCGCCCTCTTCAGCACGACCGCCCTGAAGGGACGCACGAGCAGCCTGCCCCCCGAAGCGCGCCGGGCCTACCTGGACGAGGTCGGGCGATTCCAGAAGATGGCCGCGGAGATCCTCGAGGCCGTCGAGCAGACCGCCGAACGCAGGAAGGCCCGCCAGGACGCCTAGAGCCCGCGCCCCAACCCGTGTGCTCGAATCGGACGATGCAGAGCAATCTTGCAAAGCGTGTCGCAATCGGGCCATCGCAGCATGTTCTGGCACGCTGAGACCCGTCGGGCCGCGGAGCGTGATCGCCCGGGCACGTTCGGGCACGGCCTCCCACTCCAGGCAGGTGCGCCCAGATTCATATCGGAGACTGTCTTGCGTCTAGCACGCTTCTCGCGTCGTCGACTACTCTATCTTTCGGGACTGGCGCTGGCCGGATCAGCCATGAGCAGCCGACAGGTCTTGGCTGATGAGGATGTCTGGCTTCAGGCCACGCGCCAGACGGAACTGTGGTCCGCATCGCGCCAGGGAACGGTCACTGATCTGGCGCCAGCCTGGAGCTACTTCAGGCAAGTCGGCCCCCAGGATGGCGCGCGCATCCCCGTGCAGCATCCAATGACTCGTGAGACGGTCTTTGTGGATGCCGTTGCCGTCGGACCTTCCGGGCCTCCGCCCTCAGGTTGGGCATTTGCACAGACCCAGAGTTCGACGGCGGTTCCGCTCATCGTTCCGTCTCTCGGCTCTTCCTCCGAGCTGTGGGTATCCAACTTCGTGCCCGCCCGCCTCTGGTCTGCGCCGACGCCAAGAGGGCTCATGCTGGGAGAGGCTCCAGCGCGCCACTACTTCAAGCTCCTCGAGCCGCAACGTGGGCCTCGCCTGTGGGTGGAAGACCCTATCACGTCTGGGCGGGCGTATGTGGAGGCCGAATCGGTGGGACCGGTCGGGCCTCCACCCGATTCCCTGGTGCCCCCTCGCTGGTGGGGATACGTTGGCGTCGACGACATCAACGTACGCACGGACCCCACCGACGAGAGTGCGATCCTCGGCACGCTCGCTCAAGGACTGCCGGTGGTCGTCGAGACGTGGATCGAGGGTGAGGAGGTGCTGAACGATCAGCCGGGATGGGCGAAGCTTGGCGAAGGCGTGCATATCTACGGTCCGCTGCTACGGAAGGCCCGGATCGAGACACCGCCGCCGATGCCGTCGCACGGCCCGCTCGCCGCTCGCTGGATCGATGTCAACCTCACACAGCAGACGGTCACCGCGTATGAGGATGATTTACCCGTCTATCTCGCACTCACGTCGAGCGGCCGTCCTGGCTGGGAGACACACGAGGGCGTCCACGAGATCTACTGGCGAAAAGAGGTTGAGACGATGGACAGCGCCTCGCTGCTGGGTCAGGACGCCTCAAGAGCGAGCTACCGCATTGAGAATATCCGCTGGACGCAATACTTCACCCAGGACGGCCAGGCGTTCCACGAGAACTTCTGGCGCGACTCGAAGCTCTTTGGGATCCCGAGCAGCCACGGCTGTCTGGGCCTGGGCGCCGGTGATGCGCGCTGGTTCTGGGAATGGGCTGCGAGAGGCACCCCGTTGAGCGTCCACTCCTGACCAGTGACCGACGACTCACCGCGCGAAGCGGTTTCGGTTGGTCTCCGTCGTGTCGCGCGACCTGAATCGACATCGTGCTTGGCATTGAACCGCCGGCTCTGCGGTGGCGCCTGAGCGCGTCTGGGGTCACCACGTCATTCTGGGGGGAACCAACGTGACCGTCAGCCCGTAGCGGAAAGGAAGGGATGATCACCTGCTTGCTCAGGAAGCATCTGCCGGAGTTGCCGACGGCCACGATAGACCCGAGAGGCGACCGTTCCGACCGGTATTCGGAGGCGCGCAGCAATGTCCTTGTAGTCAAGCTCCTCGACATCGGCCAGTGAGATCACCTCCCGGAACCTGTCGGGGAGATCGTCGATCGCGCGAAAGATCTCCTCTTCGCCAAGCTGACTGAGGATGACTGACTCGACGCCCTGCGCGTCGCCTCCTCGCTGACCACGTCCTTGATGCGCCGATGGCGCCTCGATCTGTTCGAGGGAGACGGCCCGTGGACGGCACGCACGTGCTCGATG
Organism: Chloroflexota bacterium; assembly: GCA_020845495.1. The sequence goes on along the minus strand of JADLFM010000075.1, from coordinate 23,981 downwards.
GTAGTTGATTCGAAGGTTGTGCATGATGCGGAGCAGCCACGCACGAACATTCGTCCCCGGCTCGTACCGTTCAAAGTTCCTCAAGGCACGCTCGAGCGTATCCTGTAGCAGATCCTCAGCGGACGAAACGTCATGCGTCAGGCGCAAGGCGATCCGGAACAGGAAGTGGATATGCGGCTCCACTTCGGCAGAAAACAGGTCACCAACCGGGGCGCCCAACGTCATAATCTCTCCGGCGCCGGCGATTCACGTACGCGGATACCCTGGCCATCCGCGTGGTGGTACGCGTCCCGGCATCCTCACTGTATGGCGCTCGGAGACATCGTGGCTGTAAGAGCGCATACCGAGATCGACGCTATTCGGCCTGCATCCCACCGGCCTCGAAGCGCGGGGGGCCGATGGAGCCGTCCCACCGTCCGCAATCGCGACCTGCCAACAGCGCCGGCATCGTTGATGAGCGCGCCATGAAAGTCATGTCGATCCTTACGGGCGCGATCGCTCTTGGCATGCTCGTCGGACTCGGACTGTTCCTGGGCGTCCGCCCAAATCCAGAGAGCGCAACGGCGACCAGCAGCTCGGCGCCGGGTGGACAGGATGGTCCCCGCGCGGAGATCGCTCCGGCTCCACGGGTCGGGGCGCCCGCACCGGAGATTCGTCTGACGGCGCTCGATGGGACGCCGGTCGCGCTGTCGGCACTCCGTGGCCGCGTCGTCCTGGTGAACTTCTGGGCGTCCTGGTGCGGGCCGTGCGAGCAGGAGATGGCCGACCTCCAACGCCTCTACGACGAGGAGCGAGGCAGCGGCCTGGTGGTCCTCGGCGTGAATGAGGGCGAGGAACCGGGGCGGGTTGCCAGCTTCCTCTCTCGCTACGGGATCACGTTCCCGACCGTGACAGATGCCGACCGTTCTGTGACGCGCCGGTATCAAGTGTACGGCCTGCCAAATTCGTTCCTGGTCGATGGCGACGGGGTCGTGCGGGCACGGATCGTCGGGCCGTTCTCACTCCAGCAGATGCGCCACCACCTTGAGGCAACTCGGCAGGGTCGAGACGTACCCCCGCCAGACGTTCGCTCGGTCGCGGCGGCAACGATCGGCCAGACTGACCAACCAGTTGGCGAAGTCGGAGGGGCGGCGATCACACTTGGCGATGTGCATCGCCGCATTGACCTTGAGCAGGCGTTTGCGGCCGTTCGCGGCGGAACACCGCCCGATTTGACGGCGAGCGAGAACCGGCCACGGCTACGTAAGCTCCAGCGGATCGTTGCCGAGCGGCTGATCGAGGAGCGTCTCATTGTTGGGCGCGCAGCCGCTGTTGGTCTGGTCGTTCCCGAAGGTGACATTGACAGCGAGGTCAACAGGGTTGCCGACGAGGTCCAGGTCACTCCCGAACGGCTTGCCACCGAGCTTGCCGCGCGCGGCGGCAACATTGACGAACTGCGAGCCGTCCATCGAGCGGCCATCACGATTGGTCAGTTCGTAGCCGAACGCGTCCTCACCGGCCAGACCGAGGAAAAGATCGACGATTATGAGGCGTGGCTCTCCGCCGCGAAGCAGACGGCCAACGCCCATGTCCTGCTACCTGAGTAACGCCTCGCTGGCCCAGCTCAATCAGGCCGTGAGGCGGTAGCGACACCGTCAACGGCTGGCTCCGAAAAAGTGGTCTCGCCGGGCGACTCAAGTTGGAACGCGTGCGCGACGGTGTTGAACGAGGCGTAGTGGTTGACCAGGCCAGCGAGCTCGACCACCGTCTCGTCGTCGAATCCAAACCGACGAAAGGCGGCCTGATAGTACTCGACAAAGTAGCGGTTCCCGGCGAGCGACGCGCAGGCCAGTGCGACGGCAAACTTGGTGAGCTCATCGATCTCACCGGGACCAAGGACCAGTTTCGTCTTCTCCCAGGCCGCTGCCAAGTATTTTGGCCGCCGGGCAATCCCGCGCCAGAACGCCGGCACATGATCCCAGCCTAGACGCTCATTCGCCCAGGTTCGGATTTCGACAAACCGTGTTGCGACGGCCGGCTCGGCGGCATCTTCGCCGACGAGCTGTACGAGTGCATCAGTCCCCGCGGACCGTTCGGATGTCAGGCCGAGCGCGTTTGCGGCCCGGCTCTGACCGGCCACGTGCTCCGCGACGGCAACCACCTCAGCGAACCCGCGCTGGGTCAATCCTAGCCGCGACCCGGCGGCTACATGGGTGCCCAGTCAAAAGCGACAGTTGTTGCTCGCCGAGATGGCGATGTGAAGACACTCGCGTGTCAACGCCGACAGCTGCCCCTGCCCCTTGAACGTTGCCGCCGTCTGCGCGAGATTCGCCTCAAGCCACTCCGGCCAGTGGGACATCGCTCGGTGGATCGCTGACACGTTTTCGAGTGGGAGGCCGCCGCGCCGCGCGGCCAGCTCCAGCGCTTCGCGTGTGCGGCCTGTCGTGTTGTGTGGGTCGGGCAGTGGCAACGTCGTCACGGCAAGACCTCCAGTTCGCCCGCATCGTACCACCTGGCGCCCTGGCGTGAGGCGCGATCTGGTAGGAGCGTGTGGGGCGGCCAGCGACGACGGTTCGGCAGGCTGGTGCCCGCAGACAAACGCAGGGTTGGCTCCATGCGCGCCGGGTCTTCGGCCGGTGGTATGCTCTGCATGGCCGCGTCGGGGCGACCGAACGACGTACCGTCAGATTGCTCTGTCTGATGGGGCGTCGATTGGCTGACTGTGTCTTCGGATCGTCTGGAGGCGCCTTGTCAGTCGCGACTCCAATGGAGGAGACCACGTGAACGACCGTCCTGACGCCGAGCCGTACAACTACGAAGAATTTGTGGGCTCCGAGGACTTCCTGGCGTTCCGAACGGCGCTGCCGGTCGGCTCGCCAGCGCCGGACTTCGCCGCCACGCTCCTGGCAACCGGCGAGACCGTTCGTGTCAGCGACTACTGGCGCGAGCGCGATGTGCTGATCGAGTTCGGCTCGCTGACTTGACCATACTGTTCGCTGGCGGCGCCAGCGCTGGAGCCGATGGCTCATCAGTATGCCGACAAGGGGATCGATTTCCTCTTCGTCTATACGCGCGAGGCCCATCCCGGCGAGCACTATCCGGCCCATCGGAGCATGGACCAGAAGCTCGCGCAGGCACACGCGTTCCAGTCGCTTCTCAACGTGGAAAGGCCCATCCTGGTGGACGATCTCGAAGGCACAGGCCACCGGCAGTACGGGATGTTGCCAAATATGACGTACCTGGTTGGCCGTGGTGGGCGGGTACTGTTCCGGGCCGATTGGACCGACCCACCGACCATCGCGACCGCGCTTGAGTATGTGCTCTCGTGCAGGGCACGTCGGCGTGAGGGATTGCGGCTGGCCCCGTTCTACGCCGAGATCGTAGGGCAACGCTGGAACGATCAGGCGAAGTTCCAGGAGGGGCTCGAACGCGCCGGGCCGAGCGCCGTCGAGGAGTTCGCCCGGGCCACGCAACGCTGGACGCGTAGCGGGTCGCGCGGTCCGGGGAGGATCGAGCTGCCCGGCGAGACCGGCCCTCGACCACCTGGCTAATCGCGCGGCCGATCCCGGGCACATCGCGAGTCCACCAGCAGCCTGTCGCCCCGGACGATGCCCGAGGCGACAGGCCGCCGGCATGCGAAGACCTTAGCGCTCCGTCCAGCGCACGACGCCGTTTCCGAGTGCGGCCTCGGCGGGAGGTTCTTGTTCCAGCATGGCGTCCCGCACGCGCCGGAGCAGGCCGGCAAGCGCGGTCTCGGTCCAGAGCCAGTCCTGAAGCTCCTCACCGCTTGAGGCCGGTCGCTGGCCGAGTCGTGCCTCAATATAGAACGCTTTGAGATCGTCGGCGGCGAGGCGCAGGTACTGGGCGCGGCTGAACTGGCCAGGCCAGGCCGGCAGATCAGGGTCACCCCGGACGTACGCCTCAAGCAATCTCACCAGTCCTCGGAATCGGTCGGCGGGCACTCCCGTCAGGCCGACCATCGTTCGTCCGCCCTGGGACTCCACGAAAGCACGGTAGTACGGACGGAGCGTCGTGACCTCAAACGCAACGTCAGCGGACCGGTCGACCACTGGCGTCGGCGCGCCGCGGCCGGGCGCAGCCACACCGCTACCAGGGATCTCCTCGGCGAGCTCCTCAAGCACCGGTCCGGACGGCCGCTCCAGCAGATCCCAGGCAGCCCGCAGCACCCGATGCTGGAAGTCGGGATCGTTGGGGCGCCCGAGCGGCACTCCGTACGGGAAGCGCACGACGAGTGCTCTGGGCGGCTTCACCTTCTCGGCGTGTTCGCGGATCAGGCAGATTTGGACGGTCGCGATCCCGTGGCTCTCGATGACACGGGCGAGCACACCACCGGTGTGCGTGCAGAGCGGTCAAGGCCCGGTAAGCACGACCGTATCGACATGATCGGCGCTGAGCAGGCGCGCGACTTCGGCGCCGGTCGTCTCCTGCAACCGACGATGGTCCCGCACGGCGCCATGGAACGAATAGTGGTTCGTCGCCACCGAGCCAATCACTCCCCGGTCGCGCAGTTCGCGGAGTCGGTCGATTGGAAAGGTCACGTTGAGATCCTGCTGGATCCCCGACCGGTCGAAGCTGATACTCGGATGACTCAGGAGGAGCTCGCCCGCAGGCGCATCGGACGGGATCACTCGAAACGAGACATCCTCTCCGGCATGCGCAGAGACGAACGACACGTCGCCACGCACATGGAGACCCGAGGTCGTCACGATCGCGACGCGCCGAGTGGCGAGCGGTGCTGGCGAGGGCGTCCAGGGAACCTCGTCGTTGATCTGGCAGGGAAACGTCAGGATGACGTTCCGCTGGAGCTCCGGCAGATAGTCGAGTCGAGGCATCAACAGTCCTCCATTGGTCGATTCGTCTGGTCCGATACGATCGCGCAGATGCGCCGAGTCGCTCTGGCTGTACGGTTCCGGGGGTGGATCATCTCCGCTGAGGTAGGCGTGCTCATCGACTTCACCGCTTCGGACGATAGAAGGCGCCGAGAATCGCGCCATACATGATGTGCGCGACGAGCACCGAGATCGGCGTCCGCCGTCCGTAATTCAGGGCCAACACTCCCGGCGGCTCAAGCTGCCGCGTCGGCGTCGGACCGTGCTGCTCGTTGGCCATGCGTGGGTGCATGGTGGGGATGAGCGGCATCCCGGCCAGTAGGACGAACGAGCCGTGCACCAGGCCGATGACCGCCCCAAGCCACCAGGAAGCCCGACGCCAGCCCTCGAAGGCGGCAGCGTAGACGAACGCGAACAGCCAGCCGTTGACGACATGCACCATGAACCCGATCAACTTGGCGCGATCCCGGTCTGGAGTGAACATCGTGCCCAGCATGTAGGGCAGGCTCATCCGAGTCAGGCCAATCGCCTGACTGCCCGACATCAGACCCGTCAGCACGACGGTGCCGACGAAGCCCCAGAGCATGCCGCCGCGCCAGTTCATAGTCGTGACTCCCTGTTGATGGCTGTGGCAGTGTCACTCGGGCCGGTGCGTCGGCGTCCATCCCGCGCTTCGGCGAGCGTCAGGGCGGCATGGATCAGCCCGACATGCGTGAAGGCTTGAGGGAAGCTCCCGAGCGCGGAGCCGGTCGTCGGATCGATCTCCTCACCGTACAGGCCAACGTCGTTGGCGAACCCGAGGAGCTCTTCGAAGGCCGCCGTCGCACCGTCGAGGTCGCCGCCACGGGCCAGACACTCGACTGCCCAGAAGCTCGTGATGCCGAACGCTCCCTCGCCGGACGGGAGGCCATCGTCAACTTCCTGATACCGATAGACGAGGGCTCCGTGACCGAGGCGCTCCCGAATGCGGGCACAGGTGGAGCGCATGCGCGGATCGGCGCCGTCAACGTAGCCGTAGTAGGGCAGCGTCAGTAGGCTGGCGTCGAGGTCGTTCCCGTCGAACGTCCGAGTGTAGCTCCCGAGCTCGTCGCTGAAGCCGCGCGCCTCAATCTCGACGCGCACGGCGTCCCGTTCAGTCCGCATCTCGTCAACGGAGATCTGGATCGAGCCCGCCTCATGCATCCGCACGAGACGGTCGAGAGCGACCCAGCACAGCACCTTCGAATGCGTGTTGTGGGATCGGCCAGAGCGCCCCTCCCAGATGCCCTCGTCTGGCTCGCGCCAGCGCTTGCAGACCGTGTGTCCGAGGCTGTCTAGCAGTTTCACAGTATCACGGCTGAAGCGCCCACCTCTCCTGGCAAACATCGCCACGGCGTCGATCACTTCGCCGTACACGTCGAGCTGAAGCTGGCCTTGCGCGCCATTTCCGATCCTCACCGGACGTGAGCCAGCGTAGCCCTCCAGGTGCAGTAACTCCCGCTCCTGGACACGGGACTCGCCAAAGACGTCGTACATGACCTGGAGCTCCGGCGACGTGAGGCGCGTGGCGTGGAGCATCCAGTCCAGGAACGCCGTGGCCTCTTCGTCGTAGCCGAGTGCGAACAGCGCCCGAAGGGTCAGCGAGGCATCTCGAAGCCAGCAGTAGCGGTAGTCCCAGTTGCGCGCCCCACCGATCGCCTCGGGGAGCGAGGTGGTCGGCGCGGCGATGACTGCACCCGAGGGTGCGCAGGTCATCAGCTTGAGCGTCAGCGCGCTCCTGATGACGGCGTCACGATACGGCCCATCGTAGGCGCCGCGGGCGCTCCATGCCTGCCACCAGCGGATGGATCGCTCGACGTGCTCCCGCGCGGCCAGGCCGAGCAGCGGCACGATTGACGGCCCCTCCCGGCTGTACGCCATCACGAGATGGATCCGCTCGCCGGCCTGCAACTGGTACGTGCCAACGGCAGACTGTCCATCGTCAGTGACTGTGAGGGGAACGTCGGAGCGAAGCACGCACGCGGCTCCGTCGATCTCAATCCAGAATCCCAGCGCCCCGCGCGACTCGATTCTCGGCTGCTGCCGGGCGTAGTTCGGGCGAGGCTCGTACAGCACCTCGATGTCAATCGTGCCCTCCAGCCCCTCAAGCTCACGAAGGACGAGGTGCTCTGGAAGCGGAGCCGTCCGCTTCTCGTCTTCCGACATCACCGGCATCAGGTCGCGGAGTACACCGGTACCACCCGCTGCGATGAAGGTCGTTTCGAGGACACTGGTGTTGGCTCTGTAGCTTCGTTCGGATCGGAAGCTGCCGACGGGGCGGACCCGGAACCGGCCGCCAGCGTCTGCGTCGAGGAGCGCCGCGAAGATCGTCGGGCTGTCGAAGCGAGGCAGGCTGAGAAAGTCGAGCGATCCGTCGCGCGACACGAGGCCCGCCGTCCGACAGTCGCCAATGATGGCGTACTCGCCGATTGGTGCGTACCGGGCAGCCACGTCCTGCGCTCGTCGCTGCTCAGTTTGCACGTACCAGCCCCCTGTCTCGTCGATCTGTGGCGCTCAGCGCTGCCAGCCTTCACCGGTCACTCCAATCGATCCATCCGGAATCGATGACGGAGTCCACCGCCAGTACCAGCCTACTCCGAGGATGGCTGGTGCTGGCTGTAAGCGACCTTACCGAATGCCGCATCACGGCTCATTCCTGATCCGCAGAAGCTGCTCTGGCCGGAGCCTCAAGCGCGTGACATCCGAGTTTTGTGTCCGCACCTACAGTCAGCGTCGGCCTGGCAGCGTACGTTGACTGTGGAGGCACTGGCACATGGCAGGGCCTCAGGTTCGTCTTGACAAGGAGGTCGAGACATGAGCTCGCCACAACTGTATGACGGAGAACTGCAGATGTTCGTTCAGGCGCCGCGACTACCCAACCAGCGACATCTTGAGTTCCTTCGCTGGCTGGCCGAACGGGGCCGGCTCGAGCATCACCCCATGGGTGCCCCCGTCGGCCCGTTTGCCGCCTCAAAGCATTCGAGATCGGGCGTCAGCGGTCTCTGGTCAAGCGCCACACCATGAGTGGATGCGCGACTGTTTGTGTCTGTCGAGGGAGCTTACACCCCGCGGCCGCCAGAGAGGGAAGGCAGGTGACATCGACATCTGTCAACAGGCACAGCCTCCCGTGCGTGCGCTGGCGCCGAGCGTCAACTTGGCGTGCCGCGACTCAGCGAGCGCGCCGAGCGTGAGCGTCGGCGTTGATCACGACCGCTGGGAGCGCCCGGCTCTCTGGCTCGCTCTGGCAACCATTGCGGTAGCGGTTGTCCTGTACGCGTGGGTGACGAGCCAGAGAATGCTCGTCGAATTCACGCAGCAGACCAGCCAACCACTCGTCGAGATTGTCGAGCTGAGCGGAGCTCATCCGACCGAATCGGTGCTCGGCCACGAAGACTGACATGACCGCCGCCGTGAGTCTGCCTTGGGCAGCGAGACTCAGAACGGCGCTCCGGGCACGAGACCTATGAGATGAACCAGTGAAAGCTCGGCGTGCCCACCCGCTACGCACGCCGAGCTTTCACTGGTTCACGGCCGTGCGGGCAGATCGTAGTGGCCATCCAGGCCGACGAACGCGCCAACGGTCGATCCGAACGCAGCCCCGATGCCAGCGCTCGCGAGCAGGACCGCGACGACTGGTTGTCCCACGAGGCGTCCTTCGAGCGGCACTCCCGCCACGAGCGTGGCGACGATGCCGATCCCAAGACCCACAAGCAGGCCGCCGATTAGACCACGCGCGGCCATCAGTTCGGCGCCACTCTGGGCACCCGGGGCAACGTCGACCCGGGCGCCCAGAGTTGTGGCGTCGAGACTGCCAAATGGGCCGTAGAGTTGCCCAACGACAAGGCCATAGATGGCGTGGAGGATGAAGTTTCCGAGCGTCGGCAGGGGCCCGGCATTGAACGCCGCGCCGAACAGGCCACCGCCAACTAACGGCAAGAACACCATCACCGAGAGCAGGGCAGGGGCCAGAGAGAACAGCAGGCCCCGGAGCCAGCCCGGACCGGTGAGTCGCGGCTCGAAAAGCAATGCGTAGAGCATGGCCCAGACCAGTCCGCCGAGCAGATAGATGGCCGTGGCGATGAAGACGTCAGCCTGACCAGCATCAATAAGCGGATTGTGGGTCAGGTTATAGAGCCAGACGCGTAGGGCGCCGAGGACCGGCGCCTCAACGGGAAGGCTGGCGACGACCACCCGGCCCCCAACGTGCGCCACCAGGAACGCCATCAACATCGCAAACGTGGCTGCGAACCCAGACAGGATCGCCCTGGCCAAGCACGCCTCACGCGTGCGGCCGAATGGACCTGGGACAATGTAGGGGATGTGCGCGAACATGCTACACCTCTGCGATCATAACCCGAGCTTTCCTGCGGCGAACTGACGGTCTCCGCCCGGCTACCAGCTAGCGGCACCGAGTCTGAGACCATGCTAGGACTGAAAACGCGCAAGCACCGTAATCACGCCTACGTCGTCGGCAAGCGTGATGAGACGCCTCGTGTCGGCGGCGCGTCTATCGGTGACAGGTCCTGAGCGCAGGCCATATGCACTAGCTCATCTCTCGCCAGGTCCACGCCTGGTTTCCGTCCGTGCCTGATCCGATTGCTGGTGAATACTCGCGCGCCGACCCGCGCGGTCACCGCACTGCGATGCCGGCCAAGCGCGGCTTCGTAACAGCGCACAGTCCCGGAGCGATGAGGACAAGCACGTAGAGAATTTCGCCACCGTTGTCGGCCAGCCCGCCCACCGGAAGGTGGAGTTGGCGATGCGTGGGGGACTCCTGTCAACGGTCAAAGAGTGTGGCCCTCAGGCTACCTCTGTCTTTTTGGTGGCAACCACCGAAAAGACATCTGCTCGAGAAGTGTGGTGCGGCGATCGTCGTCAGTCCTGTCCCGGCGTGTTCGGCAGTGGGTTGAGGTAGCCCCGCACGTTTCCGACATCCCGTGTGCGGGTGAGGGGATGCCTCGCATCACCGTCGGCATCAACATTGGCGAGCGCAGCCTTCAGGCGCCGTCTACGATCCCGCGAGAGATCGCGTCGTCGGTCGGATCGTCCTCCCGGTCAGCTATGCCGGCTTCGAGCGCCTCCAGGCGTGCTTGGAAGGGCTCGCCTCGGAGGCCCATGCCATGCTGATCGGTCTCGAGGCGACCGGCCGCTACCCTCCGACCATCGTGGAGATTCTGACGATCAGGGCTGCTGCGCGGTGCCATCGACCGGAATCAGGCGGCCCAGTTCCGCCACTCGCAGGGCGTCCATGCGAGGGCCGACCGCATCGACGTTTGCACGCCGGCTCGCTTCCTCGCGGTGAGCGGCCCGCCGACCACCGCCTGACGCTCGCCGGACACAAAGAAAGGCCCTATTTTCGGCCAGGCGAGGAGAACCTACCTCCGGTCGCGAGCGGCCACAACCGTTGTTCTCAACGCAGGATGACGCACTCCGCCCTGCCGTGCGCTCGATCTATCAACAACTCGGCGATCCGTCCTGCCCGGTCGTTCCATCGCCCTGGCGGTCCATGTACTCGGTCGTCACCCGAACGGGAGCCACCACTTGACACCTCAACAGAAATAAAGAAGCGACGACTCATGCAGGGACAGCAGGTGTCGCTGCCCCAAGCATGAGTCCGCTGGTGACCGAGATGCTCGGCTTACTCGTCAAAGAGCGACATCTGCTCAGCCGGGATCCGTCGACCTCGCGATGTCGGTCGGCGAATCAATCGGGCGATCTCCTGGAAGGTGACCAGACGACCACGGCCGCCCCCGACGGCTCGAGCTGGATCACTTTCATCTCCCACTGTCTCGTCACCGAGCCCAAGCTGCGACGGACCCGCGATGCCGCCGTCGTCAGACGCGGGTGACGATTCGGAAACACGCCAGTCACCAGGTGCGAGGAAGTTGTCTGTTTGTGCATCGACCTCTCGCCTCTGGGAGAATAGCGCTTCGAGTGACTCCGGATGAGCCGAGGCTTGGTCCGTCAACCGGCGTGCCAGCGTTAGCAGGACGTCCTGGCTATCTCCCTCCAATGCGGCGAGACCATCCTCGGGGATCTCCCCCTCGAGCATCAGCGCCGAGCGCATCTTGGCTGCCACGAGTGCCAGCGCCTCGGCCTGGAGCGCTTCTTCATAGACCAGATGCGTGACCTCGACTGGCTGACGCTGCCCGATGCGCCACGAGCGCCGGCTCGCCTGCCGCATCACATACACGCTGAAGTCGGTCTGGTACCAGGAGATTGAGGGCCAGTCGATCAAGTCGAGCCCCGTCTGGACGAGGCGCGGGTGACAAATGAGGGCGTCTGCTCCCTCGTGTACTCGTTCCGCCAGCCACTCCTCGCGCCGATCGGCGGCCACCGTATCGGACTTGAGGGCGGCGACCGTGAGGCCGGCTCGCTCCAGGACCGTACGCAGGCGTGGACTGAGGTCGCGCCGCTCGGTGTGGGTGATGTACACCAACAAGCGCCGCCCTCGCGAGCGCTCACGAAGCGCCAGATCCACCAGCGCCCGCTCCTTCGGATAGAGACAATCCTCGGGCAGGGCCGGCGCATGGGCGATCACATTTCCGGTCAGCGGATCCAGGACCGTCTCGCCCCGAGTGCAGGCGTCGGGATACGCCAGGAGTGCCTGGAGGTAGGCCGCGAGCAAACGTTTGGATCCCGCTGCCAGGGCGGCACCTGTCGCCTGGCGAAGCTCGCCCGCCAGGCGCTGGTAGCAACTCGCCTGCGATGGCGTCTCGTGATCGTGGCCCCGGTCGAGTGCGCAGACGGCGACCTGCTCGGTGTAGGTCGGAAGGTCATTGGCCACATCCGATAGGCGCAGGAAGACCGTGTTGCCGATCAGGTGGAAGAGCGCTGCCGGCGAGATGCCTGGCTTCTCGACCGTCCGGGTCAGGTAGCTTCGACGCTTCGAGTAGCGTCCATCCTCGCTGTAGGCGTCCGGGACCTTCTTCCTGATGCGCTCGACGACGCCGTACCGGCTGATCCATTTGGCTTCATCCTTGTAGCCGAATTCACGGCGCACGGTCGGCGAGAATCGCCAGAGCAGGTAGAACAGCGTCGAGCTGTACCCACCAAGAAGCGTTCCAGTCAGTGCGAGCGTCTTTTGACAGACGCCGGTGAGCGCCTCAGCGGAAAGACCCTGCGCAGAGCCCCGGGCCTTATACTCGTGCGCCTCGTCGATCACCAGGAGATCCCAGAACTTCGACATCCGGCGCCGAACGTAGTCGGCCAGCGCGACCCGACGTGGACCGGTGCGGTCGGCTTGCCAGAGCGGCCCGTCGCAGGCGCGGCAGCGGCGCTTCTTCGTCCGAAGCTCAGCCCACGTCAGGGGCACGTCCTCGTCGTCGGTCGCCGGCACGAAGCAGGTCGGGCAGCACAGGAGCGTGGCGATTCGCCCGTCGTCCGCCGGAGCGAGCCCTTCGCCGACCGCACGACTGCGTCGCTCCACGGTGGCCGGCACCCAGCGGTAGCCGAGCTTCGCCCGCTCGCGCGAGCAGATGACGAAGTGAGTCGCGCCACCAAGTCGCCTAACGTGCTCGAGATCGGTGGCCGTCCGCACGACCGTAGCCTGCGCGCCGGGGACGGTCTGCAAAATCTCGCGCCGCCACTTCTTGACGAGGTGAGGTGGACACAAAATCAGTATGCGCTGGCAGCCGGCGAGGTAGGCCGCCGCGGTGGCGATGTAGCTCTTGCCGGTGCCCATTTCGCCGACCACGATCGTGCCCGGGTGTCGCTTGAGCGAGAGGACCGTGGCGTTGATTGCATCGGCCTGCGCTGCGAGCGGCCGGCGCAGGAGTCGCCCGAGGTCGGTGCCGCCCGTGCGACGAGCCTCGACATCGTAGATCGGCGGGTAGGTATCGATGACCGTCCTGGTGATCGCTTCCCCGTACTGATCGAGCAGCTCGGACAAATTCATGCCGCCCGCTCCGCAGGGACCCGATCGTCCTGTTCGACGATCTCAAAGTCTCCGGTCGCCAGATCGAGGACGGCGATTGACGTCCGGATCACCTCGCGCTGTATCTCGACGTCATCGTCATCGCTGTCGATGCGCACCGACTCCTTGTAGGTCCTGCCCTTGACGAGCACGCGCCGATCGCGCCGGTCCAGGGCGCAGTTGTTCAGCATACCGGCCGCGATCAGCAACGCCAGGTGCCCCCGTCGCAGCGGCATCAACGGACGGACCGGACGCTCGTCGGGCGGCCAGAGCTGCTCGGCCAGCTCGGGCTGGATCCAGGCACCGCGCCGTCTTGCCTCTGACGCAGCCTGCTCTGGGTCGACCGTGAGCGAGGCGAACAGGACGTCGTCGACGGGGAGCGACGGCACGACCACCGTTGGTGCGGCTGGAGCCTCCGGTAGCGGCGCAAGGTCGCCGCGGCTCCACTCGTCCAACTGCGCCCGCGCGAACGCATCGTTGATGCCCTTCGGCTTGCGGCTCGCGAAGAGCACCATCTGCCGAAAAGCACCGTACTCCGGGTCGGGAAACCGGAACGCCTGAAAGCCGGTGTAGTGGCTCGAGAGGTAACGAGAGGACACGACCAGCCGAGATTGCTGGACGACGTAGATGAGCAGGCCGCCTACACAGAGCGCTCGTGTCAGGCTGGTCAGGAATGCGTGCTCAAGGCGACGGGCCTCATCGTCGTGGTCGTACGGCGCGTTCAGATAGAGGCAGGAGAATGCGCCGTTCGTCAAACGGACCGAGAAAGCGGACGTGTGCAGCACGTGGTCGAGCCGATCGCGGGCTGCGACGGCGCGCACCTCGTTCAGCTCGATGCCGAAGCTCTCCGCGCCAAGGGAATCTGCGACCCATGCCGCCGCCTCGCCGGTGCCAGCGCACGGGTCGAGCAGGCGGACGACGCGCCTCGCACCGCCGACCGAGCGGCTGAGGTGCTGAGCAACGGCTGCTGCCACGCGAGATGGAGTCGGGTAGTAGCCCGCGCGAGCAACGGACTCAAGTCGCGCCATGTCCGATCTTCTCCACGATGGTCTCGATCGGGATCCGAGGCTGCGCGTGTCCGACGTTCTCGTCGGTGATACTCAGCACGCCTCGCCGGATGTCGGCCGCCAGATCCGCTGCAAGTGCGGCCTCGTCCGGGACGCAGCGGTACGCGTCCAGCCCACGCGACTCCAGCGTCCGAGCCTCGCCGGATCGGAGAGCCCGATTCCAGAGCCAGTCGGCCCAGCTCGGATGGAGTGGCAGGATCACCCTCCGGTTGAGAAAGCGATAGTGAAGCGTCGCGACGTCATCGTCAGGGCGCCGCAGAAGCAGGAAGTCGGTGTGCTCGGCGGTGAACAGCGCCAACTCCGGGACGAGCAGGCCGTGGTAGCCGCCCGATGCCGGCAGCGAGGCCCTGAAGCATCGCCAGCCGCGCGCACCTTCCGGAGCCAGCACACAGAATCGAGAGCTGCCGTGGTCGTTGCTCAGCGTGGCCGTCTCGCCCTGGATGAGTTGAGCCCAGAGGGCCTTGACGGCCTGCTGCGATCCCAGGAGTGACACGAGCCAGAGGCGCATCCTGGGAGGATTGGCGTCTGAATCGGGCTCCCAGGCAAAGGCATCGACGCTTGCACCGAAGCCGCCCGCCTGGAGGACCGGCAGGGAGAGGGATTCGGTCGTCCCGATCGGCAAGCTCGTCGCATGACCGCCGTCGCGCTCATGTTCATCATGCATGATGGCCCCTTGAGCAAGAAGCCCGAGTGAGGGGCTCCCTGCTCGATCGTCTGTCGGGTACCGCTCAACGTCGAGCGGTCGGCGGCGCGACGGCGTTCAGGTGCAGTCCGGCAAGGTCGGCGACCAGCTTCGGGTCAGCCGGCAGGCAGCGGAACATCCCGTCGTCCAGATCGAAGTACGTGGCCATCCAGCGACACGTGTCGGCCAGCAGCTTCTCGACGTAGCTCGCGGCGATCGACGCGACGACCTGGTTTATCGTCCGACCCTGCTCCGCGGCGGCGACCGCCTCCGCACAATCCGGTTGCGGCGTCGGTTCGGGCGGGGAGCTCAGCAGGTCGGGGCGCTGGAGGCTCGGGGCCGGCAGCGCTCGGCATCTCCCGTCGGCGGGGACGAAGGCGCGCCGCAGCGCTTCGGGTCGCGTTGTGTTGCCGAGAAGTACCTGGCCGGAGTTGCGGTTGTTGCCGGTATCCAACCACCAGCAACCATGCGAGCGCGCCCCGGCCCGCGCGGCACCGTCGAGCGTCGAGGCAATCGCCCGACGGGCAGCGGCGTTGTCGACGCAACCGACCAGCAGCCGGAGACTCCCGGCTGTATCGCGAAAGACACCGGCGTGTAACTCACGGCCGTAGGGCAGGACCGAGTAGCTCACCTCGCGCTCGAAGCGACGAGCGAACCGTTCGGCCAGCACCTCCGCCTTGAAGCGGCCGACATCTCGGTGATCGAACGCCTGGCGTGCGACATTGTGCGGCTCGACGCGGTCTGGATCGACCAGGTAGAGCCGCGCCGGACATCCGATGAGCAATCGGCAGACCGATTCGGCCAGGAACCCGCCGGTCCCGCCGCAGCCGACGAGCACGATGGTCGCGCCGTGATCGCCAGCGCTCGGCCCGGACGGGTCGCCGTGAGCGTCAATCACATACGCCATCGATCGCACACTCTGTGTTTGACCCGTTGTGGCCGTCGTGGTACGGCCCAATGTCGCCATCAAATATGGACTCCCATGGCACTCGCAGATAGTGGCCATAGGCGCCGACGCGGAGGGCGACTTCAGGCCGGGATCTGTTCAGGCAGCCAATCACGCCGTACAGGCGCAGCCCCTGCTCGTCGCGATCGTCGGTCGAACTGAACACTGCGGGGTGCGGCCCGTGGGAGTGGACTTCCAGCACCGCCGACGTTGGCGGCCGGTACACGACCCGTTCCGGCCCGGCGATCTGTGGCGGGACGGTCAGGCAGTATCCGACATTCGGATCAAACGTGACCGCTACCAGCACCTCACGGGCGCTCATGTAACCGACGTGTGCCGCCCAGACGATCGCATCCCAGATCCACTGGGGGAGCCGACCATGCTCCAGGGTACATGCCGGATACACGGGCGGCAGACCTCGGACATTGCAGCCGGCAATCGGCACGCGGACCGCCAGGTCGTCGTTCTCGGCGACAAGGTAAATGCCGTCGCCCGCTAACAGGTAGTCGAAGGCCAGACCCTCCCGGGGCGGCACGCCATCACGAGCAATCAGGTACTCGACCATGCTCACCGTCACTGACCGATCAGCATGACGTCGGCGACGGTGCCGTGCGGCGCGAGATCGTCGAGCGGGAACGATGCCTGTCCCCGTAGCTCAGCCCAGAGCTGACCAACGTCCTCGGGGTGGCGTCGAGATCGCCCTCGGCCAGTGCTCTCGACAGCCGAGAAGTAACTCTCGAAGAACGCCTCTGGCACCTTCGAAGCGTCAGACGGAAACTCGTGCGATCCCGTGCAGACACGCCCGGTGTCGAATACGTTGTAGGTCGGGCAGCGATATAGCACGTCGGTCATCGCTGAGGGCCGCTCCTTCGCCGCGAATACGTACGGTGGTTGGCGCCCCGGTAGGCAGATGAACACCAGACCCGGCATCGGCAGGCGTAGTCGCCGTGGCGGAGCGTCGAACCGCTCGCGCAGCCGGACAGTCCAAACCTTCGGCTCGCGCCATACGGCGATCCGAACCCCGGCGGCCGTCTTGGCCCACCAGAGACACTCACGCGGGAGCAGCCCAGTGTCCAGGTCAAGCTCGCGCGCGAGGGCGTGAGCGATGTCGAGCGCCGAGACCAGCCGGGTCCGGATGGGCCCGTCGGCGAAGTCGTGCATGACCACGGACTCGTCGTGGAAATCGAGCCGAAGTCGGAGCGGGTCGTCCTCCAGTTCCAGGTCAGACGGCAGCACCAATCGGTAGGGGGATGGCGTCGGAGTCGTCGAGCCGGACCGCGACGATCCCTTCTGGGGTGATCTCGAAGGCATAGCACCTCCGCTCCTGTCGGTAGGTGAGGTGGTGATCTCGTTCGAGCACAGCATCTACGAGGCGTGCGAACCGAGTCGGCAGGTCGGCTTCGATCCAGCTTGTCAAGGCCGTGATGCGGTCAAGGATCTCCTCGGCGCGCTGCCACTGCTCGGCGAGCACGGAGACGTTCTCGTGTGTCCACTCGACGTCGACGTCGATTTCGTCGTCAGCGTCGAGGAAGATGGTCTCGGTCTGGCCCCAGTGCCAGTCGGCGAACTCGGCAGCCGCGACGTACGGCGTGCCGTCGAGCCGGGCATGCAGATCTGTCGGCGTGAACCCTCCCTCCGGAATCGCGGCCAGTAACACGCGGGTTACGTGCTGTTCAGCCGCGTCCAGCAGCGCCAGCCGAGCACCGTCATCGTAGGCCGGCGCGCACAGTGCGGAGAGCAGCAGCTCTCCGGGGTGGAGATCCAAGTCGTGATGGCGCTCATAGCTCCATCCGTTCCTAATGAAGGGCACGCCACCAACGATCTGCTCGTACTCCTCCACCTCGTAGACTGGGAACAGCTCGGCGCCGACCCGATTCAGGAAGGCCGCGACCCGGGCCTGCTCTCGACGTTCACCCGGCCGACGGGTGGCGAGAATCTCGGTTGCCGTGTCGGGAAATATCTCTTCAACGATGCGGCGGAACTCGAGCTGAGCGGCATGGCCATCGAGCAGCGCTGCGACGGACGTCGGCATAACCGGCGACCGTCGCAGCGCATGCCCAACTGTCGTCGGGCGCGGGATCACCGCGATGGAATGCGGCGAAGTGCCTCTACGGCCGGGCGCGTCGCACGAGCGTACGACTCGGCTTCGACGATCGCCAGGTTGATCTCAGGCTGCCGTGCCGCTGCTGCCTCAGCATCCAGCTCGCCGTCGGAGTCGATCAGCTCAGCCGCAAGACCGAAGACTGCCAGGTGCTTCTCCGGCACCTGTCGGAGGATCGCCACAATGTCGGGGCCGCCGGCCCCCTTGGTGCCGATGCGCCTGGCGAACGTGTAGCGCACGTCATCGTCGCCCCGCCGCTCCTCACGGGTCTCAGCGTTGGTTAGCTCAGGGAAGAAGTCGCCGAGCTGCTTGCGGACATCCTCGACGGAGAGGCTGGGGTCGGGGTCTGGGAACTCGCGGCCGTCGTAGACGAAGACTCGCGGCATCCTACGCCTCCTATTAGGATCAGCCGAACAAGGTGAGCTGACCACCCGCTGGCCGCTCTCGCATGGCCACGGGCTCAGCCGGCGCTGGCGCTGTCGGGTCGCCATCGGATCGCTCACTCACTCGCTCTTCGGAGGACGGCTCGACCGTGGCGGACGACGCCGACGCGGAACGGGTTTCCTGGCGATCGATGGCAGCCCGCCGGGCCGGGGCTCGCCCAGCCGTCGGATTCCTTGGGTGGGCCTGCCAGTACGCCACGGCCTCTTCCAGAAGCGGGGGTACCGCTTCGAGGGCTGCCGCAAGCCCTGATGCGGTCATCGACCTCAGCAGCGGGTCACACCCGTCGGCGCCCAGGGCGATGGCGGCTCGGTACGCTCCGCCCTCGATCGGCGTGAGCGTCACGACCAGCTTCAGTGGCCGCCGTGCCGCCGGGGGATCGACGGCTGCCACAGGTGTCGGTAGCGGCTCCGACGGCTGATTGCTGGTACCGAGCAGACTGACCTTCGACCCTGCCGGCGGCGTACAGCCGCAGGCATCGTTCGTGTCAGGTCCGCTCGTCGGCACGTGGTTCATCATCTCATGCTCCATCGGATTGCTCCTGATAGGCTTGCCGATGGACGGATGACGCTCTGGCCACCGGCAAACACGTCTCAGGCGGCCTCGGCTAGCGGCCGGGCCAGCTGGGGCAGATGAAGCGGCATGGCCAACCAGAGGTCGGGAGAATCCTCATGCCCGACCTCGCGGACGACAACCGGCGATTGTGGACTCGTCCAGGAGAGCTCGAGCTGAGACCCATCAACCGTGTCGAGAAGATCGACGAGCAACCGGCTGTTCAGGGCGACTGACTGTGCCTCCCCCGCCACGATTGCCGCGACCTCACCCTCTGCTTCACCGGTTTCGTCGCCACGTGCCATCAGCCGCAGACCGCCCGGTCGAGCCTCGAAGACGACGGGTCGGACCTGGCCATCCTTGCCGAATAGCCCGGCGACACGCACGGCCTGTCGGAAGCCCGCCGTCTGCACGACCACACGTGTGCGCGCCTCGCGCGGGATGACGCGATCGATGTCGGGGAAGCGCCCGTCGATGAGCCGACTGAACAGCCGCGTGCCACCTGCCACGAGATGCACGCCGCCGCCGTCAGGCGTGACGATCAAACGAGCCGTGTCGGCGTCGACCAGCAACCGACCAAACTCTGCGACGGCGCGCACGGGCACCAGCAGATGCCGATCGTCCCCGGCGACGCCGGCCACAACCGCCCGGGCCAGGCGGAAGCCGTCGGCCGCCGCGACCGTCAAGCCCTGCTCGCCAAGCTCGAACAAGACCGCCGCCAGGATCGGACGGCTGTCGTCCCGAGCGGCGGCGAAGGCCACCCGCTCGATGGCTCGCCGCAGATGGTGAGCGTCAAGATCCAGAGCCGTCGACTGGTCGGCGGGAGGCAAGACCGGAAAGTCGTCAGGATCGGCCGTTGAGAGTCCGGCGTCGAAGCGGCCACAGGTCGCGCGCAGACGCTTCCCCGGGCCGTCCAGGAGGAGGCGCAGAGGCTCGGACGGAAGCTGCGACACGTACTCGGCGAGCAGTCGAGCCGGAGCAGCGGTCCGGCCTGGATGGGTCACATCGGCGGGCACCGTCGTGACCAGGACGATCTCGCCATCGGCCGCGGTCAGGGTCAGCGTACCGGCCTCGGCCACGAGCAGCACGTTCTGCAGGATCGGGAGAGGCGCCCTGGTCGAGAGCGCCCGGCAAGCGAGCCGCAACGCACGGCTCAGATTGGACTGATCGACCGCGATCTCCATAGGCTTTCTTCCATTGGATCTGAAGCGATGGACACCCACGCGTCTGTGAGCGCCCTCGCCGCGGCACAAGCCGCCCGCTCGCAGGCGACTCGGCGGCATGCATGGAGAGCCCGCAACCCCAAGAACGACCTGGCTACGCTGCGCCTGTCGCTGGCCGGTCTGTCGACTTCGGGTAGGGCAGGCTCGGCAGCGCTATCACGTCAGACCGCCTGGCAGCCCGATCGCCGAGTCGGAACAGGTAGCGGTGATTGCCAGGATGGCGCAGGCGCCTGATGCCGGCAGTCGTGAGAGCGCGGGGAATCCATTCCGAAGGTGCCGCGCCCCGTCGGGGAGGTGCGCCGAATCGGCGCAGGAGCTGTTCGACATACTCGTGCCCCACTTCGAGGTTGCGGAGCTTCGAGACGGCGCGCTCGTTGAGCACCCGACCATCCGGCAGGATGAGGATGGTGCGCGCAGTGCCGCGACCGGCGTAGATCGCGTTGCTGGCCTGGTACGCGATGCCAATGTGTCCGGGAAAGACGAGCTGGCCGGTCGCGTCGCATCGAGCGACCGGGTCGGAGAAGCTGACCACGCCGCGAACGCCCTGCTGGGCTGCCAGCCGGAACGCCTGACCCAGAAACCAGCTCTCAGAATTTGCCGGTGCACGATCCGCCAGAACGAGCCGTCCAAGCTCGAGTGACTCGTGGAAGGGCACAAGGTCTGGGAAGGGCAGAGTCAAGACCTCCTTGCGAACAGGGATGCTCAGGACGGCCACGCCGAGTAGGGCTCCTCGCCGATCCCAGAGTCCGTACCGGAGTCGGCTGGCAACGTACGTGCGGGCGTAGTGATTGCGCTCCACATACGCCTTGGCGGTGCGGTCGTCGATCGGCCCGGCTTCGTATTGCGTTGCGTCGAACCCACCCTCTGATCGGTGCCGCCAGCGCGGACGCCCGTCACGCCAGCGCTGACACCACTCGCTCGATGGGGACACTTCCAGTGGCGTGAGGTCAAGCGACAGTTGCCGCAGGGAGGACGCCATCGCTAGCCTCGAGAGGATCAACCGGGTCGAAGAGGTCAAGCTGGACTGATCCCAGCCGTCGCCGTAGCTCCAGCCGAGCGTCCAGATCCTCCATGTTGGTAGGAACTCGTGCCGGCCCTGGAAAGGTCCACAGCCCTGCGTAGGCGGAGAGCAGCGAGCGCAGGTTACAGCTCATCAGATCCAGCAGGGGGAAGAAGCTTCGGGCACCGGTCCGCGTGAGGCGGATCGACTTGATGAGGCCGTCCTCCAGCACGGCTAGCACTTCCGCTCGCGCGTCGTGGATCCACCAGCTACCGTCCACCCAGGCACGGTCGAGCAGCCCGGCGCGCCCGAGGCCGTTCACCACGACGGGATTCGCCTGACCGAGACCCCAGAACTGGGTGTCGGGAACGGCACGGCAGAGGGTCTGCAGGTACAGATGCCGTTCGCTCCGGCGGCATGGACTCTGGTTCAGCCCACCGATGGCGACGAGCGGCGCGCGGTCGCGGTAGAAGCGCAGGACGGGATCGCGCGCAGCGAGATAGGCGTTGGCTTCGACCGAGAGGTCGTTCGTCCAGGATGGCATGACCTGCCAGACCGGGATCGTCATGTCGCGGTAGCCGTCGCGACACATCTGCTCGTACCCTCGGCGACTGGCCTCCTGGTCACCTACCGTATCCTTCGCCATCGCACCATCTGGACGCACAAGGTCGATCGTCTCGCAGTAGCGGGCGTAACTGCTCCACGACGGGGCGCCTCCGGCAAACTCGCGGTAGGCGGCGCTGTCCAGAAACATCGGCAGGCGTCGCGTCTCCGGAGCACAAAGAGCATCAAATCCCGGTGGGTAGCGCATGCGTCCGGTTTCACGGCCAGGACACGCCAGGTAGGTGTAGTCGAGGAAGAGGCAAGCCCTCTTTGATGCGTGGAGCGCGGCCTGGTCACCGAGGCGGGCCTTGCTGATTGAGGCACCTGGCTCCAGCGTGCTTTCAAGATGCGGACGGAGCGTGCTGCCCCAATTGCCGGCGATGCCGACCAACGGATCGGCGGCGCGCATCAGTGGACGCGTGTTGACGCCGGCGATACCCACCGCGGCACTCCGGGTACCGATGGCCGCCGAAGCACCGCGAGCGTCGGGGCGCGCTGAACCTTGATCGATGTTCAAGGGCAATCCTCCGCTGAGCGAGAGAAGGGTAGGCGCGGGCTGCTCACCCGCGCCTCGGCGATCACGCATCGCGATCCCCCGGCCGAGAGCGCGAGGTACGGTCCATCGCCACTCCAGGCCAGGTCGCCGGGGTGCCACACGGGCGTACCTGATGACGTGTCGTGTCTGGATCCTTCAGCTATGACGCGCCACCCGCCGAACTGTGCGCCCGCGGCGAGGCCTTCAATGCCAACACACGCTGATTGGCGCTTCCCGTCCAGGGGCCGGCGCCGTCGGCACGGGCGGCCACGTAGGGACCGTCGATGAGCATGTCGATCTCGTCGAGTACGACCGCGACGGCCGGTTCAGCCTTCGATCGAAGGAGCAGGGTCTCGTAGGTGTAGCCGCTGTAGCAGAGGATGTGACGACAGCTACGCGAGCGAAGCTCACGCACGAGGGACGACAGCGCCTCCGGCTGGGAGAACGGTTCGCCCCCGAGTATGCTGACGCCATCTCGCTCGTAGGCGGGGTCGAGCAACGCATCGGCGAGGCGTTCCACCGGTACGACGAACCCGCCGCTTGAGTCCCAGGTCTCCGGCGCAATGCATCCGAGGCATCGGACAGGACACCCCTGGAGCTTGGCGACCGATCGTCGACCAGGCCCTTCTATCAGGCTGCCGTGCCAAAAACCGGCGATTCGAACACAGATAGAACCTGTCAGCTCACCACCCGAGGCCGGCGTGAGCGTCCGCACTTCGGTGGGTGCGGCGCACGCGATCAACTGGGCCGGCCCTGCCAGGCCTTCGATTGTGTCTCGGAGCTCGCGGGGGAGCCGGTCCGGCCCGTCGATCAGGAGGGTGCCGTTCGTCGTGTCGATGACGATTGACAACTCGGCCGCCATCGACGTCAGCTCCCTTGCCTCGGCCGGATCTGCCGTTGCACCCGGGGTCGGACGTAGTATTCGCTCGTACTCTGGTCAAGGGCGGGCTCTCCAAGGAGCTCCCTGGCCAGCCTGGCCAGATCCTCGCAGGCCGGACCGGCGATGCCCTTGACGTGCATCGTGAGATCGCCGGTTGTGACGTCGATCGTGAACTCGATCTCCGGCATGTCCTCTCCTAATAGCGGACGCGAATCTTGACCACGCCACCTTCGACAGCGCGGTGGGAGGTGCCGTGCAGGCGGCGGCGAACTTCTTCGACGACAGCCTCGCTGTAGGCTGTCCGGAGCCTGGGCAGGAAGTGCCCGGCGAGCAATGTTCGCTCGTCGTACTCGGACACGATTGGGACATACCCATCAGGAGTCCGAGCGAACCCCAGGTCGTTGGAGGCCGCGCCGATTAGTTGACGGCGGACAATGATCTCAGCTGTTTCGGGGCGACGATCACCCTGGTAGCCGTACAGCGGGAGTTGGTCGCCCTCGTCGACCTCGGCGAAGCCGATCTCTGCGAGTGCGGCAAGGAGTAGCCGCCGTTCCTTGAAGAGAATCTCGGGAAACGTCAGATATTTGGACACGTGGGTTCACCCTCCGATGAGCCTGTCATGAGGCGGTCCGCCGACCAGATGAAGGCTGGCCGGCGGAGGCGTTGGCTCAAGAGACGCGCCGTACGCAGACGCGTCCGAGCTCCGGCGTCAGAACTCCATCAGACGCTCGCCGTCGGCCACGTGACCCTGCACCGCGTCGATCGCCAGATGCTCGCGCGCCCACCGTCGGAGCTCGTCGATCTCTTCGCGCTTGACTTCCGACGTCGGCCGGATCGACTGCGCGCGGCGGAGCAGATCGGACGTCGTCACTTCGCGCGGACCGTCCATGAAGGCATCGAGCAACCCCATCTTGACGACAGCCTCGATCTCGGCGCCGGAGAAGCCATCGGAGCCGCGAGCGAGTTGCTCCAGGTCGTACTTGAACGGGTCTCGACCGCGCTTGCTCAGGTGGACTCTGTAGATGTCGGCGCGATCTTCCACCGTCGGCAGGTCGACGAAGACGACCTGCCCGAATCTACCTTGCCTGATCTGTTCGGGGGCGAGCTGCCGGACGTCGTTCGCCGTGCCGACGACGAACACCTCCTGCTGCTCTTGCATCCAGTTGAGAAGGTGTGCGATCGTCCGGGC
>JADLFM010000074.1 GCA_020845495.1 Chloroflexota bacterium | reverse complement strand
CATCTATGCAGCCATCAAGCGTGGGCGGCGCCGCATCGGGTGCCAGGCCCGCGTCTGCGGCGCGACATCAGCCCAACCATGACCTCGCCTGCGCGTGCGCGATGGAGGCCAGGGGCAACGACTCACCTGGAGGCCGCTGATGGAGCGCGTCCTCCTCTCCCTCGCCCTCTCCGGCCTCGGCCGCGATGCGCTCAAGTTCGTGGCCGCGCTGGCGCTCGCCATGGTGCTGGCGCTCGCCTTCTCGGTGTCAACGCTGATGACAGCCCTCGGGGCCGTCGCGCCGGGCCATGAGGTTGCCGAGGCCAACACCGACGAGATCCCCTCCGACCATCTGGTCGTCATGCGGAGCGCGGCGGCCGAAACCTGCGGCCTGCCCTGGCAGGTCGTGGCGGCGATCGCCAAAGTCGAGTCCAACTTCGGACAGAACATGGCGACGTCTTCGGCCGGCGCGATCGGCTACGGCCAGTTCCTGCCATCTTCGTGGGCGGCCTACGGCAACGGCGGTGATCCGTACGACTATCGCGACGCCATCCCGGCAATCGCGCGTTACCTGTGCGCCCACGGGGCACCGGGCGATCTGCGTCGCGCGGTCTGGGCCTACAACCACCTCGATTCGTACGTCGACATGGTCCTGACCATCGCCACCCGGTACGGCCTCGGCTTGCCGGACATCGAGCAGCCCGAGGCCAGCTCGGCGCTCGCGCGGGTGGTCCTGCTCGCTCGCACTCAGATTGGCCGGCCGTATGTGTGGGGCGGCGCGAGCCCGGTTACGAGCTTCGATTGCTCGGGTCTGGTGCAGTGGGCCTATGGCCAGCTTGGCGCTCGCCTGCCACGCACGGCGCAGCAGCAGTTTGACGCGACGGCCCGCGTGTCGCGGAGCGACCTCAAGCCTGGCGATCTGGTCTTCTTCGAGCACACCTACCCATCTAGTGAGCGGATCACGCACGTCGGGATCTACGTCGGCAACGGACGGATGATCAACGCCCCGACCATCGGCGACGTGGTCCGCGAAATGGACGTCTTCAACGGCTACTGGGGAGCCAGGTTCGCCGGTGGTGGTCGTGTCCGGAGCTCGTGATGACCCGGACGGTCTTCGTGTTCCCGCCGCGCCCGGTCGCTAAGCCCAGCCACCGGCGCACCTGACTGCTTGTGGGGAATCGCTCACCCCGCCTACGGAGTAACCCTCGTGCAGCAGATCAACTCCCTCTTCACCAGCCTGCTCAACGTCGGCGTCGGTGTCGGCGTCACCGTCGCTGCCTTCTTCCTGATGTGGGGCGCCTTCATGTACATGTCGGCGGCCGGCAGCCCGCGCCAGATGGAGACGGGCAAGGCCGCGATGATCAATGCCCTGGCCGGCCTCGCGATCGTCCTGTCGGCCCGTGTGATCGCCGGGATGATTCAGTCGGCGCTCGGCGGCGGCGGATGACAGGAGGAATCGCAATGCCACGCCGACGCCACGAGATTCCCACCCATCTGAACGTCGAGGACAAGGCCTTCGTCGGATTGTCAGTCCGCCAGCTCATGAACTTGATCGTCGGACTCTCGACGGCCTACGCGATCTGGAATGACTGGCCGGCAATGCCAGTCCTGCTGCGAGGCGGATTAGCCGGTGCGTGCCTGCTTACGGCCGTGGTTCTCACTCTGGTCAGGCCGGGCGGGCGACCACTCGAGGAGTGGGCCTTCGTCGCGCTGCACTACGTCGCGACGCCGAAGCTGAGTGTCTGGTCCCCGCGCGAGCCAGATCCCGCCGAGTGGCTACCCGGGCCTGGCTCCTGGGAGGAGCTCGACGCTCGCGTCTCGTGGCGGCCAACCGCGACGGACGTTGACGAGAGGAGAGACGAGAAGTGACCCGTCATGCCTCAGTCCAGACTGCTCGTCTTAGCCTGGAGGCGATCGAGGACGACGTCGTCCTCCTCGCCCGAGGACAGTGCCGCGCCGTGCTCGAAGTCGGCGGCATCCATTTCGGCCTGCAAGGGGAGGGCGAACAGGACGCACTGGTCGGCGGCTTCGCTGCCTTCCTGAACAGCCTGAGCTTCGCGACCCAAATCCTGGTGCGGGTCCTCCCCATCGACATTGACGGTTACATAGGCGAGTTGGAGCGTCGAGCGCGCCACGAGCTGCCCGAAGACCTGGCAGCCCTGGCTCGCGACCACGTCGCCTTCGTCCGACGGTTGGCCCGTAACCGAACCCTGCTCGAACGTCACTTCTACCTCGTCGTGCCGGCAGATACCGACACGACGAGCAGACATCGAGCGTGGCCATTCACACGTCGGAGCTCCGGTCGTGGCCTTGCCGCCGCCCGCAAGCAGCTCGTCGTTCGCTGCGAGGAGGTCGAGCGTCAACTCGGCCGATGCGGGTTGTCGTCACGGCGACTCGGAAGCAACGAGCTGGCCCAGCTCTACTACGCCTGCTGGTGCCCGGAGCTGTCGCGCGTCCAACGACTGCGGCGCGATCTCGCCGCGTACGCCACGCTCGTCGTCCAGGCCGGTCAGCCGAACGGAAAGGGCCACTGATGCCACTCCTGAAGTTCCGTCGCAGTGCCGCTCGACGCCACGGCCTCGGTGCCGAAGAGCGTCGCTTCGCCCTTGGCACCCGTTCGCTCGCCGACCTGGTCGCGCCGGCCGTCCTCGAAGTCTCCCGGGACCACGTCCGCCTCGACTATCAGTACGCGAGGACACTCGCCGTCACGGGCTATCCGCGAACGGTCGGTCCAGGCTGGCTCCAGCCTCTGATCGACTTCGAAGAGCCACTCGAGCTGAGTCTGCACCTGCTGCCGCTCGAGACGGGTCAGATGGTCTCGACGCTGACCCACAAGATGGTCCAGCTCCATTCCTCGCGCTTGCTCGAAGCGCGGGATGGTCGCCTCGCCGATCCAGAACGCGAGGTCGCGTATGAGGACGCCGAGCGGCTGCGCGATGCCCTCCAGCGCGGTGAGGAGAAGGTGTTCTCAGTAGGGTTGTACGTCCTGCTGCGGGCGAGCTCGCTCGCGACCCTGGACGACCTGACCCGTCGAGTTGAAGTCACCCTCGACGGCATGTTGGCTCACTCGCGAGTGGCCATCTTCGAGCAGGACGCCGGCTTCCGTTCGTGCCTGCCAGAGGGCCAGGACTTTCTACTGGTCTCCCGCAACCTCGACACGTCCTCACTCGCAACGACCTTCCCCTTCTCATCGAGCACTCTGACGATGGAGCGCGGGGTCCTCTACGGGATCGCCAAGCACAACGCCTCGCCGGTCATCTTCGACCCGTTCGACGCGAGCCTCGAGAACGCCAACGCGGTCGTCTTCGCCAAGTCCGGGGCGGGGAAGTCGTACTTCACCAAGCTGATGGCGCTGCGAAACCTCCTGTTCGGCGTCGACTTCCTGGTGATCGACCCCGAGGACGAATACCGCACGCTCTGCGACGCCGTCGGCGGGCAATACGTGCGCCTCGCCAGCACGTCGGCGCAGCACATGAACCCCTTTGACCTGCCTCCTCCCGACGACGACTGGGAGGGTCGGGATCCTCTGGCTGAGCAGGTGGCTGCGCTCCTCGGGCTGCTTGAGATCATGCTGTCCGAGCCCGGCCGCCCGCTCGGCTCCTACGAGCGGGCGCTGCTCGACCGCACCGTCTACCGAACGTACGCCGCCAAGGGGATCGACGAGGATCCGTCCACCCACACTCGACCGGCCCCGCTGATGCGGGACCTGCTGGCCGCGCTTGCCGGCGAGTCCGGCGCGGTGGCAGCGGAATTGGCCACCCGCCTGGAACGGTACGTCAACGGTTCGCTGGCCGGTCTTTTCGCTGGGCCGACCGACATCGCGCTGGACAGGCGGTTCGTGGTGTTCAACGTCCAGGCCCTCGAGCCGGAGCTGCGACCGCTTGGCATCCACCTGATCACGTCGTATGTCTGGAACCAGGTCCGCCGATCGCGACGGCCAAGGCTGCTGATCATCGACGAGGCCTGGTCGCTGATGCAGTACGCCGAGGGCGGGGCGTTCCTGGCTAGCATGGCCCGGCGAGCTCGGAAGTACTACCTGGGGCTTGTCACGATCACCCAGGATGTCGCCGACTT
>JADLFM010000073.1 GCA_020845495.1 Chloroflexota bacterium | reverse complement strand
TCGCTCGCACCGCCACCCCTCGCTTCCGCTGGCTCCTCTCACACCTCAGTGCTCCCGCCTGGACCACCCGCTGGTACCGCGCCCAGGCCCTCCGCTTTCTCTTTGCTCAAACTGTCCGCCCATGAACCCGCGTGCGGGAGAGGGGGCTGGGGGGTGAGGGCGTATCCTCCGGAGTAAAGGAGTGGTTATGGATCTGCATGCACGTCGCGGCGACCGGACGCCGTGGCGAAGACACCTGACGCGCCGTAGGTTTCTGGCGCGGCTCGGTGCGGGCGTGGCGGCGCTCCCGCTGCTTCAAGCGTGTGCGCCGATTAGCCCGCCCGCTCCGACTGCCGCCCCAGCCGCCCCAGCCGCCCCGGTCGCGCAGCCGAAGACGGCCCCGGCAGCATCACCAGCGGCAGCAGCGGCCGCATCTCCGCCGGCGGCTGCCGCATCTCCTGGCGCGTCGGCGTCTCCAGGTGCGGTGGCCTCGCCCGGCGCGGCAGCTTCACCGGCTGCCGCTGCCTCGCCAGCCGCGAAGCCGGCTGCGCCGGCCCAGCAGGCAGCGGCGCTCGGGAAGCCCGGCGGCACCCTGCGGATCATTCAGGCGAACGATGTCAACCCGCGCGAGCCGCACCTGCGCCTCGGTGCCAACGCGCCGATTGCCATGACCGTCTGGGACACACTTACCCGCTACGACCTCAACTTGCAGCCCCAGCCGATGCTGGCCGAAAGCTGGTCCTGGAGCGGGGACCAGAAGACGCTGACCATGAAACTGCGTCAGGGTGTCAAGTTCCACGACGGCCGCGACTTCACTGCGGAGGACGCCGAGTTCAACATCCTGCGGGTCCGCGAGCCGGCCGTCGGCTCGCAGGCGCGCGGCGCGAGTGCCACCATCAAGCGGATCGAGCGGCCGGACGCGCATACCATCGTGCTCGGCTTCGACCAGCCCTACCCTGGCATCTTCGACATGTTCGACGGGCTGGTGATGGTCGACAAGAACACCGTCGGCAAACTCGACACCGGCAAAGTGATCGGGACGGGCCCGTTCCTCTGGAAGGAATGGACCCCGAACACGAAACTCGTCCTCGAAAAGAATCCGAGCTACTGGAACAAGGGCCTGCCGCTGCTCGACCGCGTCGAGGTGACCGTCAGCAGCGACATCCAGTCGATGACGGTCCAGTTCGAGGCCGGCCAGCACGACGTGGCGTACGGACCGACCGCTCAGGACTTCATCCGGCTCCGCCAAGACTCCCGCTATCAAGGCATCGTCATGGAGACCGGTAACGCCTTCCTGTACGTTGCCTGTGACGTGACCAGGGAGCCGCTCAACAAGAAGGAAGTCCGGCAGGCGATCAACTACGCTATCAACCGCGATCGGATCATCCAGACGGCCCTCAGCAGTATCGGACAGCGGACCGTCCTACCCTGGCCGAAGTTCTCGCCGGCCTACGACGCGGCGCTCGAACAGAGCGTTACGTTCGACCTGAACCGCTCGAAGCAACTGCTGGCGCAGGCCGGCGCGTCGTCGTTCACCGTACCGATCACCTACAACACCCAGCGGACCGCGACGGTCGGCAAGCTGGTGGAGATCCTCCAGTCGGACCTGGCGAGCATCGGCGTGACGCTCGAGGTCAAGACGATGGAGAACACGGTGTTCCAGAAGTCGCTGAACGAGCGCCAATTCGGCGGCGTGTTCTCGCACGGTCACGGCTTCTCGAACCTGACGCCGGTCTCGCTGTTCCTCCAGGCGTTCCCCTTCCGCAAGGAGAACGCCTCAAACTTTACGTCGCCCGAGTACTCGCGCCTGATCGACCAGATGGAAGGTGCGACCGCCGACCAGTTGAAGCCACTCTACGCTCAGATGAACAAACTCTTGCTCGACGAGGCGTTCATCATGGACGTCACTTCGAATCCGGGCTTCTTCCTGACGCGTGCCAACGTCAAGAACGCCGAGTACAGCGTCGGCGACTGGCTGATTCTGGAGCGGACGTCCGTCGAATAGGCCGGCGCGAGCCGGGCGGCCCGCGCTCGATGGCGCGAGACGTTCGGTTCGTCTGCTGGCTGGTCTGGATGAGCTGATCTGCTAGCCTCGTGGGCGGTACACGCCTGAGGAGCGCGTCCTAGGGAGGGGCAATGGCGACACCAAAGCGATCGATCGGGTACATCGGCCTGGGCCAGATGGGCGGCGGTATGGCCACCCATCTGGTGAAGTCCGGCTACCCTGTGACCGTCTTCGACCTGAACGATCGAGCGGTCGAAGCGGTGATGGAGTTCGGCGCGGAGCGAGCCGCGTCGCCGAAAGAGGCGGCGGCTCGCGCAGACATCGTGATCTCGAGCCTGCCGAACCCGGCCATCGTCGAGGCGGTGGCGCTCGGCGACGACGGCATCATTCACGGTGCCCGGGCCGGCTCGGTGTACATCGACATGAGCAGCATCGAGCCGGAGACGACGCGGCGGGTCGGAGCGGCGCTCGCGGCGCGCGGCGTCCGGATGCTGGACGTGCCGGTCGGCAAGGGGCCGCCGGCAGCCGCGCGAGGCGACCTGACGCTGATGGTCGGCGGCGATCCGGCCGTGGTGGACGAGGTCGCAGACGTGCTGGACACGCTCGGCTCGTCGCGGTTCTATTGTGGCCCGCTCGGCATGGGCGTGACCATGAAGCTGGTCAACAATCTGGTCTCGACGGCCATCTGCGCGCTCACCGGCGAAGGCATGGCCATCGGCGCGAAGGCCGGGCTGGCGCCGGAGGTGATGCTGGCGGTGATGTCGAACACAGCCGCCAACAGCTCGCACCTTCGCGGCGCCATCGCGAACCGCGCGCTGACCGGCGACTTCGCGCCGACGTTCAAACTGCGGCTGGCCCACAAAGACCTCGGGCTTGCGGCGGGGCTGGCGGGCGCGCTCGGCGTCCCGAGCCTGATGGGATCGGCAGCGTACCAACTCCACGCGCTGGCGATGGGCGCCGGCCTCGGCGACGAGGACCAGAGCGCGACGATCAAGGTGCTCGAAGCCTGCACTGGCATCCCCGCCCGGGCGACGGGCGAAGCGCCAGAGGGCGGCCGCTAAGCGCGTGGCCGGCGTGAACCACGCAGCCCGTTTCTAGGAGGGATGCGTGGTTCGCGCGTAAGCCCGGGACGCCGGCCACTACTCCGCGGAAAGCCAGGGTATGAGGCTGCTGGCGCACTGCCAGCAGCCTCACACCCGGATGGCGACGACAGTCCTCGCACTGAGCGTTACGGTCGTTGACGCGGCCTGACCTCGATGCTATCGTAGCGACGTTGCTTGGAGCGCTCCAAGCAACGTCGCCTTCAGGTGCCCTCCGAATTGATCTGTGACTGACCTTGCCGGTACCGGCTCACACTGAGTCAGGATTTCCCGGGGAGCCACTCGACCAACGCCCCTCAGCCAGGAACGACGACGTTGCGTGAGGAGAACGATCATGAGACGTGTCTCTCGGCGCCGACTCATCGCGTCTGCACTCATCTCAATCGGTTCCATCCCGCTACTCGCCGGCTGTGCAAGCCAACCGGCGGCACCTGCTGCGCAGCCGCCCAAGCCAACTGCGCCACCTGCCCAGGCGGCGACCCAGCCAGCCCAGGCAGCCGCCAAGCCGACAACTGCCGCACAGCCAGCTCAGGCGGCCGCGCAGCCGGCGACCGCCGCGCCCAAGCCCGGCGCGACGACGGCACCAGCCGCCAACCCAGCCTCGGCCGATCCGGACCTGAAGCCCTACCTGGAAGCCAACATCGACTGGAAGCAGGCATCCGGCGAGCAAATCTCCCTGCTGGTTCTGCCAAACTTCGTTAGCACCGATGCTGTCGTCAAGATGAATCCGGTCTTCGAGAAGTTGACCGGCATCAAGGTGAACTACCAGCCTACTCCGCCGCTCCAGCTTCGTGAGAAGCACATCCTCGACCTGTCGACGAAGGCCGGCCAGTTCGCGACCACCTGGACCGATCCAGACTACGTCCCGCTCTACGGGGCGAATGGCTGGGTAGACGACCTTGCCCAGTACCTCGACAACCCGAAGCTGACCGACAAGGCGTGGTTCAAGCTCGACGGGATCTTCCCAAGCTGGATCAAGTCGACCCAATGGGAGGGGAAGCAGTACTCGATCCCCTTCGACGGCGCCACAACCATCCACGTCTACCGGAAAGATGTGTTCGAGCAGAAGGGCCTCAAGGCGCCGGACACGCTCGACGACCTGACCAAGACTGCCCAGGCGCTCACCGATCCCAGCAATAACTTCTACGGCATGGTCTATCGGGGCTTCCGTGGACCCGGTCAGAACATGTTCATCTACCCGTCGCTCTTCCTCGAGTTCGGCGGAAGTTGGTTGGATAGCAAGGGAAAGCCGACAGTCAACACCCCGGAAGGCGTCAAGGCGCTGACCTTCTACTCGGAGACGGATCAAAAGTACGCGCCGCCAGGTGTGGAGAACTGGAACTGGCCGGAGGAGGTCGACTCGTTCGCGAATGGCATTACCGCCCAGTTCACGGACGGCTCGGACCTGGTGGCCGTCCTGGCGGATCCGCAGAAGTCCAAAGTCGTCGGAAAGGTGGGCTACGCGCGGTGGCCGGCCGGCCCGACCGGCAAGCGCGTTGGCGCGACCTGGAACTGGAGCTTGCCGATCAACTCAGCGGTGCCGGAGAAGACCAAGACAGCCACCTGGCTGTACATTCAGTGGGTCACCAGCGGGCAGTTCGCTCGGCGCACGTCGGTCGACTACACCGAGGGTGCCAAACGCGTCGGCGTGAATCGAACGGAGATCTGGTCCGACCCGAAGTTCCGCGAGCAGATGGCCCAGTATGGCCCTGAGTACGCCGACGTCGTCCTCACGACCATTGAGAAGGACTCTGACGTCACCTGGCGTCCTCGCACGCCGCAATGGCCGAAGTTCGGAAATATCATGGCGGAAGCGGTCCAGAAGGCGCTCGCCAAACAGGCGTCACCGAAGGACGCGCTCGACGAGGCCCAGGAAAACCTGTTGCCCCTCTTCCAGTAGCGCCGGCCTCATCATAGGGTCGACGTGCCCGCCATCGAGCCCGGGTGGCGCCGCGCCACCCGGGAAGACATCCTGGCGAGGTTCTGATCTTGTCGCTGACCACACCTCGTGGCGCGCGCCGCACCGGCACAGACTTGCTGACGACCGGACGGCGTAATGAGACCGTGCTCGATCGGTTCTGGCATGGGCTGTCGGAGACCCAGTTCGCCTGGGTGATGCTGGCGCCCAGCCTCATCCTGCTGATACTGCTCTCTACCGCCCCGCTGCTCGGACTCGTCGGACTCAGCTTCTACCGGCTCGACTTCGGGAACCCGAGCGCCAACCGGTTCATCGGCCTCGGGAACTACGTGCGGATGTCTGCGGATTCGGGGTTCTGGCATGCCACCTGGCTCACGTTCGTGTACACAGCGAGCACCGTGGCGCTCCAGATCGTCCTCGGGATGGCGCTCGCGCTGCTGTTCTTCGAGTACTTCCGTGGCACCACCCCGCTACGCATCGTCATCCTGCTGCCGATGATCCTCGCACCAGTGGTCGTTGGACTGGTCTGGCGGACGCTCATCCTGACGCCGCGATTCGGCATCCTCGACTATTTCCTCTCGAGCATCGGGCTCGGCTCGCATCGCTGGCTGACCGATCCCGCGCTTGCGATGCTCTCGATCATCGTCATCCACACCTGGCAGTGGACGCCCTTCGCGTTCCTCGTCTTCCTCGCCAGTCTGAACGCGATCCCGACGAACGTTCTGGAGGCAGCGATGCTCGACTGCCGGTCGACCTGGCAGCGGCAACTCCACGTCATGCTGCCGCTCATCCGATCGGCCATTGTCGTGGTCGTCGTGCTGCGCTCGATCGTCGCCCTGGCCGCATTTGCGGCGCCCTATGCGGCGACAGGCGGTGGTCCGGGCAACGCGACGATGATCCTCAATCTCTACACCTATAACGTCGCATTCGCCAATCTGGACGTTGGGTACGGCGCGGCGCTCGCCAGCATGCTTCTGGCGATCACCGTCGGCGTCTCCTGGCTGTTCTTCCGACTGAGGGCGGCCGAACGATGAGCGCACTACCGATTGCCGTCCCGAAGAGCGAGCCGCGCGGAGGTGCGGTCGTTCAACGGATCGTCTGGGCGGTGGGCATCGCCCTGATCCTCTTCGTCTGGGGGTTTCCGATCCTCTGGACCCTCGCGACGTCGCTGAAGGAACGGACCGATATCTTCGTGCTGCCGCCGAAGGTCATCTTCTCCCCGACCATCGCGCACTACCTGACGGTCGTGACCACCCGCTCGATCGTGCCGAACCTCGGTACGAGCCTGATCATCGCCAGCGCGTCGACGGCGATCGCGCTCCTGGTGTCCGTTCCGGCCGGGTACGCCTACGCGCGGCTGGCGTTCCGGGGCCGTCGGGTGATGTCGTACTACACCCTGCTGATGCAGATGGCGCCGCCGATCGGGCTGATCATCCCGTACTTCGTGATCTTCTCCCGCCTCAAGTGGACGGACACGGTCGGCGCGCTCGTCCTGGTCAATCTGACGCTGACAGTCCCGTTTTCGATCTGGCTCCTGATCGTCTACTTCACGGACATTCCGCCGGAGTTGGAAGAGGCCGCGTTCATCGACGGCGCCCACCGGATGCAGGCATTCACCTGGGTCATTCTTCCGCAGGCCAGGGGCGGGATCGCCGTCACGGCGATCTTTGCCTTCATCAATGCCTGGAACGAGTTCCTCTTTGCAGTGCTCTTGAGCGGCAGTCAGGTTCAGACAGTGACGGTGACGATGTACGGCTTCCTCACGGCCGAGGAGGCGCAGTGGGGCAACATCACGGCGGCTGCCGTCCTGGCGATGCTGCCCGTGATCGCCCTGGCCATCATCGCGCAGCGCAACATTCTGCAAGGGCTGACCCTGGGTGCTGTGAAGTAAGCGAGTGTGGCAGCTATCGTTGTCGACTGCGGCCGGTCTCGGGTGAGCCGGCTCCGACCACAGCATGCCGCGCGTCCAGTTTCGTTGACGGCCAACGGTCGGGATGCTATCGTACCGACGCTGCTTGGAGCGCTCCAAAGCGGCTTCGTGCCATCGCGGAGATGACGCACCGTCATCGTCGCCGGCAGGCACGTTGACGATTCGTTCGAGTCGCGCGTCGTGG
This sequence comes from Chloroflexota bacterium, assembly GCA_020845495.1. The sequence goes on along the minus strand of JADLFM010000073.1, from coordinate 46,683 downwards.
CCGGAGCGTGGCAGTTCCGCGCTACCGAGCACTGTAGACCTGGAGGCGCAACGTGGGGTCTCGGCGTGGAGACGTCGAACGACGGTTGAGTACGCGACGGCCGGGTACGGCGGGTGGCAGCGTGTGGCTGTGTGAAGCGTCGCTCGGGTATTCGTGCGGTACGCCGCGCAGCACCTCGCCTCGCGACGTGCGACGTCAGGGGCTCCGAGGCAGGGGAGTCCGATGATCGCGGCGGCCCGCAGTGGAATCACGGGCTACGTTCGCCAGGAGCAGGCCCGCTACGGCGCTCTCTTCGTGCTGCCGACCTTCCTGTTCTTCTGCGTCTTCATCGCCTGGCCGGTCGCGTACTCCTTCTACCTCGGCTTCTTCCAATGGAGCCCGCTCGAGCCGCGTCCCACGCCAATCGGGCTGGCCAACTACCGCGAGTTGTTCTCCAACCCGAGTTTCCTCCGGACGATCGTCAATACCACCGTTTTCACGATCGCGACGCTCGCCGTCACCGTCGTCGGGTCACTGGCGCTCGCGCTGGCGCTCAATCGCGGCCTGCGTGGGACGGCCATCTTCCGGGGCATCTATTACTCGCCGGTCGTCACGTCGCTCGTGGCGACTGCCGTCATCTGGCTCTGGATCCTCGATCCGCAGTTCGGGATCGTCAATCAGGCGCTCCGGGCGTTCGGCATTCCGACTCCTGGCTGGGCCTCGGACGCCCGCTGGGCGATGCCGACCGTGGTCATCACCTTCTCGTGGCGCGAGATCGGCTACTTCACGGTCATCTACCTGGCCGGCCTCCAGGGCATCCCAACCGAATTGAAGGAGGCCGCACGGATCGACGGCTGCGGCGCCTGGGCCGTCTTCCGCAACATCACCGTGCCGCTCCTGATGCCGACGACCCTGTTCGTGCTGGTGCTCGGGGTGATCCGGGCGACCCAGAACTCGTTCGCCGTCATCTACGTGATGACCGGCGGCGGCCCCGTCGACGCGACGAACGTGATCGTACTGTACCTCTACCAGCAGGCCTTCCAGTTCTTCCGGATGGGCTACGCGAGCGCGGTTGCCTACGTGCTGTTCGCCTTCGTTTTCCTGGCCGCGATTATCCAGTTCCGGCTGCTCGGGCGCCGCTCCGAGCTGTACTGATGACGTTGATGCTGATGGGAGAACCGCGATGGCGACACGGATAGCTGCCACCAGCCCCGGCGTCGGCGAACGAGCCCGCGGGAAGGCCGGCCGCCTCCGGCTAAGCCCAGGCAGCGTCGCCGTCTATGCCCTCCTGACCGTGGGAGCGCTCGTCGTGCTGCTGCCGTATGTCTGGATGATTACGGCTTCGCTCAAGTACGAGAGCGACATGTTCAAACTCGGGCTGGGCGGCTTCCTCCCGACCCGCATCCGCTGGGAGAACTACTCCGACGTCTGGCGCCAGTATCCGCTCGGCCGCTGGATCTTCAACACCATCCTGGTTGCCACGTTCGAGACGATCAGTACGGTGCTGACGGCAGTGTTCGCCGGTTACGCCTTCGCCCGGCTGCGCTTCTGGGGCCGCGATCAACTCTTCTACATGTACCTCGCGGCCATGATGGTCCCGATCCAGGTCACGCTGATCCCCAGCTTCATCATCGTGCGGCAACTCGGGTTGCTGAACACGTACCAGGGGATCGCGGTGATCCATCTGGTGCAGTTCTCGGGGATCTTCCTGATGCGCCAGTTCTTCATGAACATCCCCTCAGACCTGGAGGACGCCGCGCGTATCGACGGCTGTAGCTGGTTCCGGGTGCTCTGGCAGATCGTGCTGCCGGTCAGCATGCCGGCCGTGGCCGCGCTGTCGATCCTGGCTTTTACGGCCGGCTGGAACGACTTCCTCTGGCCGCTCGTCGTCGTCAACAAGCCGGACATCATGACGATCGTGCTCGGGCTGGCCAGTATGCGCAGCGACGCGACGGCCTGGGGGCCGCTGATGGCGGCGACGACCATCTCGGCGGTTCCGCTCACGGTCGTCTACCTGCTGTTTCAGCGCTGGTTCACCCAGGGTATCGTCATGAGCGGGATCAAGGGCTAGGACCGGGAGAGCCAGGACCGGGGGCGAAGTAGTTCAGCATTCGTCGCGAGCACGAGCCGCCCCCGAGGCGGCGTCGACTGGCGGCGTGAGGGAGTGTGGCAACGATGGCACGACAGATCACGCGGCGACAGTGGCTCCAGATCCTCGGTGGCGGCGTCACCGGCGCGCTGCTCGCGGCGTGCGCCGGGGCCGAAGCACCGTCGACAAAGCCGTCCGCCGGCTCGTCCAGTAGCGGCGCTGCAAGCGGCAAGCCGGCCGCAACTCAGCCGGCCGCGGCAAAACCGGCGACGGACAAGCCAGCGGCAGACAAACCAGCCGCCGCAACGTCGGCTGCCGCCAAGCCAGCCCAGCAAGCATCCGCGTCGCAGGGTGCACTGTCGGGTACCTTCTGGTTCAATCAGCCGATTCAGCAGGAAGCCTTCCAGAAGGTCATCGACCGCTTCCATGAGAAGCAGAGCCGCGTCAAAATGGAGGTGGTGCTCGTGCCGGCGGCGGACGTTCCGGCCAAGCTGGCGACGGCCATCGCCGGCGGCGAGCCACCAGACGCCGTGCGGCTGGGCGGCCCGGCCGTCAACGCGCTCTTCATCGACAAGGGCCACGCCGCCGCCCTCGACGACTGGGATCCGAAGATCAGCACCTACGACTGGGTTCCCACGATCCAGAAAGCGCTGACGCGGAACGGCAAGATGTACGCGATGCCGGTCAACAGCGGCGTGCAAGCGCTGATCTACAACAAGGACGTGTACAAGAAAGCCGGGCTGGACCCAGAGAAGCCGCCGACCACCCTCGCGCAACTGTTGGAGGTAGCCGGCAAGATCCATACGAGCGACGATCAACTCTGGGGCCACTATATCCCGACTGCCCCGATCGCGCAGACTGGCGCCGACTACTTCCCGACGATCCTCTGGGCCTTCGGTGGCAAGGAGACGTCCGAAGATGGGACCAAGATCACCTTCAACACGCCGGAGGGGGTGGCCGCGCTCCAGTGGTACAAGGATCTGGTCGACCGCAAGGGGATGCCGGTCAAGCAGATCAACGAAGCCCAGATGCTCAACGACTACCTGACCGGCAACGTCGGGTCGATGAACGCCTACCCGGCGCTCGTCGCACGGGTGGCAGGAGCCGACTTCAAGAGCGGATCGGCGACGCTGCCGGCCGGCCCCAAGAGCCAGAAGGCGCCCATCGGCTTCGGCTCCATCATGGTGCTGGACAAGGGCAAGAATCGGGACGCCGGCTGGGAGTTCGCGAAGTTCATCGGCCTCGATGCCAGCAACGACGTGTTCTGGTGCATCGGCTTCGGCCAGTTGCCGCCCCGGCTCTCGTTCCGCGACGACCCGGCCTGGAAGGAGTACGAGCAGAAGAACTCGCTCGTGCCCGCCTACGTCGAGGCTCAGAAGTCGACCGACCTGTCCTACTTCGGCCCGGGCGCCCAGGAGATCGGGACCGAGCTTGGCAAGGCCATCGAGGCGGTCGTGTTCGGGCAGAAGACGCCTCAGCAGGCCATCGAGGATGCCGCCAAAACGAGCCAGACGGTCCTCGACCGCGAGCGCCAGAAGGCCGGATAACTCGTCGCAACCGCAACACGGCTTCGCCTCCAGGTGTGGGGCGCGAGTGGAGTGTCCAGATGACGGCACGACGCATCGACCGGCGGCACTGGCTACGGTTGCTTGGTGGCGGAGCGGCAGCCGCGCTCCTTTCGGCTTGCACGGCATCGGAAGCGCCACCTGCGAAGCCAGCCGCTTCTGGCAGCGGTGGGCCGAGCGGCAAGCCGGCCACAGCGCAGCCGGCCGCTACGAGACTCGCCGAGGGCAAACCTGCCCAGCAGGCGCCGGCCTCCCAGGGCACCATCACCGGCACCTTCTGGTTCAATCAGCCGCTCCAGCAGGAAGCTTTCCAGAAGGTCATCGAGCGCTTCCATCAGTCCCAAAGCCGGGTCAAGATGGAGGTGGTGCTCGTGCCGTCGGCGGACGTTCCGGCCAAGCTGGCGACAGCCATCGCCGGTGGCGAGCCGCCAGACGCCGTGCGGCTGGGCGGCCCGGCCATCAACGCGCTGTTCATCGACAAAGGCCACGCCGCCGGCCTCGACGACTGGGATCCGAAGATCGGCACCTACGACTGGCTCCCGGCGATCCAGAAGGCCGTGACGCGGAACGGCAAGATGTACGCGATGCCGGTCAACAGCGGCGTGCAGGCGTTGATCTACAACAAGGAGCGGTACCAGAAGGCCGGCCTGGACCCGGAGAAGCCGCCGACCACCTTCGCGGAACTGCTGGACGTGGCAGGCAAGATCTCTGCCAGTGGCGACCAGCTCTGGGGCCATTATCTCCCGACCGCCCCGACAGCTCAGACCGGCGCCAACTACTTCCCCTCGATTCTCTGGGGGTTCGGCGCGCGGGAGGTTTCCGAGGACGGCGCGAAGATCGCCTTCAATACGCCGGACGGTGTCGCCGCCCTCCAGTGGTACAAGGACTTGATCGACCGCAAGGGGATGCCGGTCAAGCAGGTCAACGAGACCCAGATGCTCAACGACTACCTGACCGGCAACGTCGGCTCGATGAACGCCTTCCCGGCGCTGGTCGCACGGGTGGCAGGAGCCACCTTCAAGAGCGGATCGGCCAGATTCCCGGCCGGACCCAAGAGCCAGACCGGGCCGATCGGCTTCGGCACCATCCTGGTCCTGGACAAGGGCAAGAACCGGGACGCTGGTTGGGAGTTCGCGAAGTTCATCGGGCTCGATGCCAGCAACGACGCGTTCTGGAACATGAGCTTCGGCCAGCTACCACCCCGGCTCTCGTACCGTGACGCCCCGGCCTGGAAGGAGTACGAGCAGAAGAACCCGCTGGTGCCCGCCTACGTCGAGGCCCAGAAGTCGACCGACCTGTCCTACGACGGCCCGGGCGCCCAGGAGATCGGGACCGAGTTTGGCAAGGCCATCGAGGCGGTGGTGTTCGGGCAAAAGACGCCCCAGCAGGCTATCGACGATGCGGCGGCTACCTGCCAGGGCATCCTCGACCGCGAGCGCCAGAAGACCGGGTAGCCCATTTTCTGGCGCTCTCCCCGCCGGGGGTGAGGAGGCCATGCGCGGCACACCGATCGTGCCGAAGCGTGCAGCCCACTCCTCCCCGCCAGCGGTCTTCGAGAGCACAAACGGGGAGGAGTGGGCGTCCGGCGAAGCGCGCGGCCCGGCTGCTGCCCGTCGATGAACGGGGCAGCAGCCGGGCCACGGAGTGAGAGAGCGTGAGCAGGGCGGTCAGTCGCTGACGGCGGCCACCGCCGATACCATCGGCAACCAGTTGTCGTCGGCCGGGTCCCAGTGGGCGAAGCTCAGGTGCGGGCTACCCTCCACGACGACGCGCCGCAGCCGCTGGCTCTCCAGGGCGGTCTGCTTGACCGTCTCCGGGTCCCAGTTCTCGAGCACCAGCGCCAACAACTCGTCGCGGATGGCGGCGTACGCCGGCTCGTCGGCCAGGTTGGTGAACTCGCTCGGGTCAGTCACGACGTCGTAGAGCTCGATCGGTTCGCCGTGGTAGTAGTTCAGCTTGAAGTTCCCCTTCCGCACCATCCGGGCCGGGCGGTCGGTGCCGTGGGCCTCGTACTCGGAGAAGGCGACCCCGCCGCCATCCGCCTCGGTACCGTCGAGCAGGCCGGTCAACACCCGGCCGTCGAGGTCAGCGTCGTCCACGTCCTCGCACCCGGCGAGGTCGATGACCGTACGAGTCAGGTCGACGAGCGAGGTGATGGCAGTCCGCCGGCCGGGTGTGAAGCGCTGGGGCCAGGAGACGATGAACGGCACCCGCGACGAGCCCTCGTAGAAGCTGCACTTCCACCACAAGCCGTGCTCGCCCATCATCTCGCCGTGATCGGAGGTGTAGACGACCACGGTGTTCTCGTCCAGCCCGTTCCGCTCGAGCGCGTCGAGCACCTGCCCGATCCGCTCGTCCGCGAAGCTCACCAGCCCGTAGTAGGCGGCCCGGCCGCGTCGGATCTCCTCGTCGGTCGCATCCGCAACCCCGAAGTACTCGCGCAGCCGCTGGTTCTGGGGATGAAGCTGGTCGAGGTGGCCGGGTGGGATGTTCGGCAGGTCGGCGTGCTCGGGATAGTACATGTTCCAGTACCGCTCGCGGACGATCAGCGGGAAGTGGGGCGTGATCAGCCCGACGCAGAGTGCCCAGGGCTTCTCCTTGCGCGCCGGCTCGGCGAGGTACTCGGCGGCGCGGGTGGCGACGCAGTCGTCATACTGGGAGTAGAGGTAGTCGCCGGGGCCGGCCTCCTTGAGCCGCTGCTTGTGGCCGGCCGTCGCCCAGCCACGCTTGCTGTTCCAATCGGTCAAGGCGCGATGGTGCTTGCCGTGGATGTCGCTGACGAGCCTGCGCTGAAAGCCGTGGCGCTGGTCCTCGCCGATGAAGTGCATCTTCCCCGAGATCGCGGTGTCGTAGCCGGCCAGGTTCAGGCGGTGCGCCCAGGTCGGCTCGTTGCTGGTGAGCGAGGCGGCGTTGTCCCAGACCCCGATGCGGTGGATGTACTTGCCGGTCATGAACGACGCTCGCGAGGGCACGCACAGGGGCGAGTTGCAGTACGTGTTCTCGAACAGCACGCCACGGTCGGCCAGCCGCTGGATGTTGGGGGTCTGGATGAACGGGTGGTCGAACGGCGTGCTGACGAACGGGTTGTGCTCGTCGGTCATGACGATCAGGAAGTTCGGTCGGTCCATCGGGCTCCTCTCCTACTGCGCGGTCTCGGTCGGCCGGCACGTCGGTCTGGTTGGCGGGCTCAGGTCCGGAGGGGCGGCGCCTCCACGGTGCGATACGCGTCGAGCACGCCGGGCTGGAGGTCACGGCTGGTCAGCGGGCGGTTGGTCGCGGCCAGCCAGCCGAACAGGCGCTCCCGTAGCTGGTGCTCCACCTCGGACGCGGCAGGGGCGCCGCTCAGGTTGCGGAGCTGGGCCGGATCGGCGATGCGGTCGAACAATTCCTGACGGGTCTCGCTGACCCGGTAGACGTAGGTGTATCGCTCGGTGCGGATCATGAATTCGCCGCGTAGTTCGCTGAAGACGGCGTCGCGCCAGCCCTCCGGCACGGAATCGGGCTGCTGGAGCAGCGGCGTCAGCGAGCGGCCCTCGCAGGTTGGGAGCGGCTCCGCGTCGCCGTACTCCAGGAGCGTTGGCGTCAGGTCCACAAGCTCGACCGGAGCATCGGCTACGCCGGGCGCGAATCGTTCAGGGTAGCGGACGATCAGCGGTACCCGTACCGCACCCTCGTAGAACACGGACTTCTGGATCAGGCCGTGCTCGGCCAGCATCTCGCCGTGATCGGTGGTGTAGATCACCAACGTGTTGTCGCGGCCGCCTCGACGGTCGAGCGCATCCAGGATCGCCCCAACCCAGGAGTCCACGTGCGACACCAGCCCGTAGTACGCTGCCATCATCCTGCGGAGGTCGTCCAGGCTGGCTCGATCCAGCCCGAACTGCTCTACCCGCCGGCGCACGGCGACCGGCGCATCGGACAGGTCTTCGAGCGGCGGAACCGGAAACTCGGCCGGGTCGTACAGCGTCGCGTAGCGGCCGGGCGCGTCCCATGGCAGGTGCGGCCCGACCCAGCCGACCCACAGGAAGAAGGGGCGCTCGTCCTGGTAGGCGTCCAGCCAGCGCACCGCCTCCCGCCCGATGAAGGCGTCGTGATGGTGCTCCTCGCCGAGCGGCGACGGGCCAGCGTACCAGGGCGGATGCTCCTTGCGCCGGGTCCGGAAGTCGGCCCGGTGGACGTCCTCCAGCCCGTGCTGGGCCAGGTAGCGGGTCCACGGCCCGGCGTGGACCTCGGACATCTCCTTGCCCTCGGTCTCCAGGATCTCGTCGAAGCCGTAGCCGAGCATCCGCTCGTGCAACTCGTCGAGATCGGAGATGCCGCCGTGCAGGAAGTAGTGGAACTTGCCAATGCCGGCGGTGTGGTACCCGGCCTGTTGGAGCGCCCGCATGAAGGTAGGGGCGTAGGGCAGCAGGCTGCCGCTGTCGTTGTCGAGCAGGCCGTGATTGTGGGCATACAGGCCGGTCGTGAGCGAGGCCCGCGACGGCATGCAGAGGGGGCTGGTACAGATAGCATCGGTGAAGCGCACGCCGTCTGCCGCAAGGCGATCCAGGCCTGGCGTGCGGACGACCGACGAGCCGGCGCAGCCCATCGCGTCGGCGCGATGCTGGTCGGACATCAGGAGCAGGATGTTTGGCTGCCTGGACACCGTCGTCCCCCGAGCGAGACCTCCGGCCTCCAGGGCCAGTCTCGAACCGCCCCGATTTGGAGCGCTCCAATCATACACGGGGAGGTACTGGAAGGAAAGTCAGGCACGCACGCGCGGGGGCTGAAGGCGCTGCGAGGGGTGCTCTGGAGGTGAGGGCGCTGCGGGGGGTGCGCCCGAGGGCACGACGGTCTGGCTCAGCCGGCGGCGACGATCCGGGCTCGGCCGGACCGAGCACCGGGCGGATGGGCCGTCGACTCGCGCTCGATGAGGTGCAGCGGCAGGACCGTATCGAGCGGGCCGGCCGAGCCCGAGCCATCGCTGTCGATCTCGGCGAACAGCCGCTCGGCCGCGATCCGCCCCTGTTCTCGAGCTGCGACGTCGACGTAGGTCAGCCAGGGAGCGATGGCGTCCAGATACTCGCCTGCGCCGGTCCCGATCAAGCCCAGGCTCCGCCGTTCCGCGACGTCCATGCGGTTGACAGCAGCTAGTAGCCCAAGCGTGTGCAGCCAGGACGTCGCGTAGATCGCGGTCGGAGGCCGGGCCGAGGCGAGCAGCGCTTCGGCCGCCTCACGGCCCTCCGAGAGGACGCGGAGCGGCCGTGCTTCGACCACCAGGTCCAGGCCAAGCTGCGCCGCGCACCGCTCGACCATCCGGCGGGCGACCAGGCGATCGCTGACGACGCCGGTCGTTGGCAGGTCTCCAAGTGGATACGGGCTTTCAGGCACGATCGCACCAATGCGCCGGTGGCCGGCAGCGGCGAGGCAGGCGAGCACCGCGCGGGTCGCGGCTTCACGGTCGAAGCGTACGATCGGCAGGTCGAGGCCGAGGATCGGGTTGTCGATCAAGACGATCTTCGTGCCGGCATCCAGCAGGCGCTCGTAGGACGACGGCTCGGCACCCTCAGCCTTTGCCACGAGGCCACCGATGCGGTGTCCAAGTAAGTCCGCGAGGTGGGCGCGCTCCCGTCCGGCGTCCTTACTGGTGTGGCAGATCGTGACCGTGTAGCCGCGCGGCGTGCAGATCTCCTCGATGACCTGGACGAGGTCCGCATTGACGAAGTTTCGGATGTCCGGAACCAGCACCCCGACGCCCGGGTACCGCCCGGAGGCGAGCGCGCTGGCGACCCGGTTCGGCTGATAGCCGAGCGTCTTGGCCGCCGCGAGCACCCGCTGACGGGTCGTCTCGCGCATGGGAACCTTGCCGGTCAGGACGTTGGACACCGAGCCGCGCGAAACGCCGGCCAGCCGCGCCACGTCCTCGATCGTGCTGATGGTGTCCTCCCGCTCCTGGCGCGCGTCGGCGGACCCGCGCGCTGTCGCATCCATCCCTGAAGGATGCAATCGGTCACGTCATTGTAGCGACTGTGCCGGCGATGCGGGCGACGGTCACGGTCTGGCACACGTGTGGGAATCGCCTCCAGAGGAGTGGCGGCTTGACCTGTCGCGCGGTCAGCCGATACAACTGCTCACTACTGACAACAACATAGAGAGAGTTGGACAAGGGCCACGCACCACCGCTGATTTCAGGTGGTGTATCGCGAAGTCCGGTGTGATTCCGGCGCTGTCCCGCAACTGTGATGCGTCCTCCGACGCGAAGCCAGGTCGCCAGCCCTTGTTCGGTTCCGAGTGCCTTCGATGAAAAGGCTCGGGCCAACGTGGGCCCCTTACAACGCGCCCCCGCTGGTATCCCCGAGCGGGGGTTGTTGTTTGGCCTTGGGACGGTCCCGAGGCCTCGAAGGGAGCCCACGCATGGTCCTGGTGTCATGGTTCTTCGCCCGAGTGCACCGCCACCTCGCGCGCCTATGTGCGCTGGCCGTGTGTGCGCTCCTGTTCCTGAGCGCCTGTGGGCCTTCAGTGCCGGCCCCGGCGCAGCCAGCGCCGCGCTCTACAGGGAATGGCCCGTCATCGGCTGGTGCGACCGCATCCTCGGCGGCTGCGTCAGGCGCCTCGGCGAGTAGTTCCCCGGCGAGCAGGTCCCCGGCGGGCGGCGCCCCCGCGGGCGGCTCCTCGGTGGGCAGTGCTCCGGCCGCCCCTGCCGGCAAGCAGGTGCTTCGCCTGATCACGGCTAACATGCCGCGCTCGCTGGATCCGGTGAACATCGACGCCCAGCGCATCATCGAGAACGGCCTGGCCGAGCCGGTGGTCCGCCAGACGCTCGATGGCAGCATCGCGCCCGGTCTGGCCCAACATTGGACACTGGTTGAGCCGACCATCTGGGAGATCGAACTCCCGCCCAACGCCACCTTCTGGAGTGGCGCGAAGGCGGACGCTGCTGCCGTCAAAGCCTCGCTCGAACGGCACGCGAAGCTGAATCCACGTGCGAAGTCGGTGCTCGAAAAGGTCGAGTATCAGGTGGTCGACCCGACCCACCTTCGCTTCAAGCTCGCGGCGCCGGACCCCGCATTCCTGTTCAAGCTCGTGACGCTCGGCATCCACAACGCCACGCAGGCCGAGGCCATCGGCGATCGATTCAACGGCGAGCCTGACCTGACCGGTTACTTCAAGCCGACCCAGTTCGTGCCGGGCGAGGTGTTGACGGCTGAGGCGTGGCCGGGCTACTGGGGAGAGCAGCCGAAGCTGCGGCGGTTCGAGGCCAGACTCGGCGCCGATCCCCAGGCGCGCGAGCTGGCGCTCAAGACCAACGCCGCCGACATGGACATCAACGTCGACGTCGATCAGCGCAAGCGCTACGAGGCGGCGAACGCGTTCACCTTCTACCCCACCAACCCCGGCACCCGAAATATCTGGCTGAACGTCAAGAACGTGCCGGCCCTCCAGGACAAGCGTGTCCGACAGGCGCTCAGCCTCGCACTCGACCGCAAAGAGATGCAGCAGGGCGTCTTCCGTGGCTACGGTGCGCTTCCCACCGGGCATTTCCCAGCCGGGCTTCCCTATGCGCTCACGACCGGCCCCCAGACCGACGTTCAGAAGGCGAATCACCTGCTGGATGAGGCTGGTTGGAAACCTGGCACTGATGGCATCCGCGAGAAGGACGGACAGCGCCTCACGCTTCGGATCTTGACCTACAGTTATCAGGAGGCGACCGCCATCGCGGCACAGAGCTACTGGAAAAAGATCGGCGTCGGATCGACCCTCGATGTCGTGGAAATCACCTCGTCCAACCAGGTCATGTACGATGGCAACTTTGACGTGGCCACCTACTGCTCGTGTGGCGCGGCGACGGGCGACGTGGCCGGGCAGCTTCGCGCGTACTACTACTCGAACGTTGTGTCCAACTTTGGGCGGTACAGCAACCCTGAGGTGGACGCGCTGATCGATCAGGCGAGCGGCGAGCTCGATGAGGCGAAGCGATTTGAGCTGGCGAAGCAGATCCAGCAGATCGTCGCTGACGATGTGGCAATGATCTACGTCGCCAACATCGAGGCGTTCTCCACGATCTATAGCAACCGGGTTCAGGGCGTGAACGTCAACCGTGCGCGTGACGTGGTGCCATCTATGTACATCGCGCAGTAGCCGCCGAACGACCGTGATACGCTACGTTGGCCTCCGAATCGTGGCGACGATTCCGAGCTTGCTCGGCGCCACGTTCGTGCTCTTCAGCCTGCTCCGGTTCCTGCCCGGTGATCCGGCGTACACGATCCTTCTCTCGATGATCGAGCCTGGCTCTGATGCGTCGCAGATCACCCGCCGGGACGTCGAGGTGTTGCAGACTCAGCTTGGCCTGCGCGACCCGTACCCCGTCCAATACGTGCACTGGCTCGAGAGCGTGCTCTCCGGTAATCTCGGCACCTCGTTTCGCAGCCGCCGCCCGGTCGTCGAGGAGTTGGCGAGCCGCCTGCCGGCTACCCTGGAGCTGGCGGGCGCGGCGCTCGTCGTGATGTTGCTGATTGCCGTGCCGACCGGCATCCTGGGCGCACTCGCGCATGGCCGGCCGCTCGACCATCTAACGCGGGCGATTGCTCTCGTCGGCGTCTCCACCCCGAGCTTCTTTCTCGGGCTGCTCCTGATGTACGTGGTGGCGTACCAACTCAACCTGTTGCCAGCTATCGGGCGCGACGATGCTCGAAGCTTCGTGCTGCCGGCCCTCACGCTGGGGGCCGGGCTGGCCGCGACGCTCTCACGGTTGCTGCGGGCAAGCCTGTTGGACGTGCTGGCGCAACCGTACATGCTGATGGCCGAAGCCAAGGGCCTGGACCGCCGCACCATCGTGTTCAAGCATGCGCTGCGCAACGCTCTCCTGCCGGTCGTCACGTCGTTCGGCCTGACCGTCGGCGGACTGCTCGGCGGCGCCGCCATCGTGGAGACGATCTTCTCCTGGCCGGGCGTCGGCCGCTACGTCGTGGATGCTATCGCCGGGCGAGACTATCCCGTCATCCAGGGCTTCACGCTGGTCATGGCACTGGCGTACACCATCGTCAACCTGAGCGTGGACGTCCTCTACCGCTTCATGGACCCACGGGTGCGGCTGGAAACGACCGTCGATGGCTAGTCGGATCCTGGGGCGCTTTGGCGGGACGCTGCGCAGCGATCCGTTCGGCATGCTCGCTGTACTCGTGGTCGTGGCGGCGGTCATGCTGAGCGGGGCGGCCTCGCTCGTCACGCCTGCGGACCCGGTGGCTGTCGATTATGCCCAGTCATTTGCGCCGCCGTCGCTCGCTCACCCGCTCGGCACCGACAACTACGGTCGAGACATCTGGGCGCGGCTCCTCCATGGCGGCCGCGTCACGCTGAGCCTGGCCGGCCTGGCGGTGGTGCTCATCATGGCCATCGGTGTGGCCGCCGGGACGATCGCCGGCTACTTCGGCGGCTGGAGCGATATGCTCGTCAGCCGGATCGTGGACGTGCTCCTGGCATTTCCAAGGCTCGTCCTGGCCATTGCCATCGCGGCCTTGATCGGGCGCAGCCTCGTCGGATTGACGATCGCCGTGTGCGCCACGGCGTGGCCGGCGTACGCGCGGATCGTCCGAAGCCTCGTGCTCCAGGTCCGGACCGCCGGCTACGTCGAGGCGGCGCGCTGCGCGGGGACGCCGGCCTGGAAGATTCTCGCGACGCACGTCTCGATCGGCATCATCGGGCCGGTCCTGGTGCTCGCGATGCTGGATGTCGGTACGATCGTCTTGACGATCGCGTCCCTGTCGTTCCTGGGGCTGGGGGTGGCGCCGCCGCAACCGGAGTGGGGCGCGATGCTGAACGAGGGGCGCGCGTTCCTCGAAGAGGCGCCGTGGCTCTTTCTGGTACCTGGCCTGACGATGCTGGCGATCGTGCTGTCGCTCAACTACCTGGGCGATGCGGTGCGAGATGCCGTCGAAGTTCGCGCGGTCGCCGGCGCGGGCGGCCTGCTTGCGCCCTGGCCGGTCCGTCTCTGGCCATCGCGGAAGAACGGCGCCGCTGTGACCCACCGGGCGTTGGCGGCCCGGCTTCAGGCACGCGCAGATGGACTTCGCGGCGACGGGCTTCGCGGCGACGGGATTCGCGGCGATGGACAGGCCTCCAGGACGGTCGTGCAGGTGGAGGGGCTCCAGGTTGGCGTTACGGACCGGCGTTCGCCGGCCTTCGGGCGGACGATCCTCGATGGCGTCGATCTCCAGGTGAGGGCCGGTGAGTGCCTGGGTATCGTAGGCGAGAGCGGCTCTGGCAAGAGTACGCTGGCGCTGGCGCTGCTGGGGCTGCTCCGCGAGCCGCTGGCGGCCGAGCGCGGCTCGCTGCGTCTGCTCGGCGAGGATACCGGCGACTGGTCCTGGGACGACTGGCGAGCGGTCCGTGGCCGGCTGATCGGCCTCGTGATGCAAGACCCGGCGGGCGCCCTCAACCCGGTCCTCTCGATTCGGTCCCAGCTTCTAGAAGCGGTGCAGGGGCCGACGCGGGAAGCCGCTGGTGATCCGCTGGCTCGCGTCGCCGCGATCCTGGAGCAGGTCCACCTCGGGACGGACGTGCTCGGCCTGTATCCGCATCAGTTGAGTGGTGGCATGCGTCAGCGGGTGGCCATCGCGATGGCGATCGCCAGTGGCCCACTGTTGCTGATCGCCGACGAGCCGACTACCGCGCTCGACGTGACGACGCAGGCCCGCGTCCTGGCATTGTTGCGCGAGCTTCGCTCGACGCTGGCGCTGGCGATGATCTTCATCTCCCACGATCTTCGACTCGTCGCACAGGTTGCCGACCGTGTGTTGGTACTGCGCGATGGACGGGTCGTGGAGACAGGCACGCCGGCGGCAATCTTCGCAGCCCCGCGCGATCCGTACACGCGCCAACTCGTTGCGGCGATACCGCGCACTCGCTTTGCCGTTGAGGTAACCGCATGAGCTCGGATCCGGCGCCGGGCGCCGGCGTCCAACGCCTGTCGCCGGCCCTCGAAGCTGCGCCACATCTGGAAATCGAGGGGCTGTCGAAACGCTTCGGACATCGGCAGGCGCTCTCGAACGTGTCGCTCACGGTTGCGGCGGGGGAGATCGTCGGGCTGGTCGGTACGTCTGGCTCCGGGAAGAGCACGCTGGTGCGCTGCATCGTGGGGCTCGAACGCCGCGATGCGGGCCGCATACTCTGGCGAGGCGAGCCGCTGCCCCCGTCCGGCCCAGATCGTGCGACGCGGCGGGCGATCCAGATCGTCTTCCAGGATCCGCGTGGCAGTCTGAACCCCCGCTGGACGATCCGCCGCACCCTGTCCGAGCCGCTCACGAACTGGGGCCGCATGCGCCGGGATCGGCTCGATGCAGCCGTGCACACGCTGCTGACGCGCGTCGAGCTACCCTGCGAGTACCGTGATCGGTATCCACATGAGCTGAGTACCGGCCAGTGTCAGCGTATCTGTATCGCCCGTGCGCTCGCGACCGAGCCGTCACTGCTGCTGCTAGACGAGCCGCTTTCAGCGCTGGATGTGAGCCTTCAGGTCCAGATGCTCGAACTGCTTCGGCGGCTCCACGCCGAGCTTGGCGTCAGTATGCTGTTCGTCTCACACGATCTGCCGGTCGTCGCGGATCTCTGCCAGCGGGTTGTGGTGCTCCGTGCGGGTGAGGTCGTGGATACACTGACGCGCGAGCAGTTCCTGGCCGGTACAGCGCACCCGTTCACTCGCGCGCTGATCGCGGACAGCCCCGTCTCGCCGGCCCGGTTGGCGTCCTCGCCCGCCGGCCTCGTTCATCGACCTTCTGATGAGGTGTGACATAGCGATCTGGAGCGGCCAGGCCAACTCTCCACACCAGATCGAGCGGATAGTGCCAGTCTGATGAGGTGTGACATGGCGATCTGGAGCGGCCATGAGCCGTCCGGCGCGCCGTATCGGCTGCCAGAGCGACGCCGGCCGGGCTATCCTGGCCCGATGCGCCGCCGATAGGCCCCGTTCGACGGCGCGGCGACACGGCGACTTGGAGAACGTAGCATGACGCAAGGCGGCATGGCGCACGATGGCATGACGCAGGATGGCCCGGAGTTTCTCGGGACGGTAGGGCGGAGCTTCCGCGACTCGGCGGCCTGGTGGCCCGAGCCGGCGCGGGCGCCGGACGGCGCGCCGAATGTCGTCTTCATCGTCCTGGACGACGTCGGGTTCGCCCACCTCGGCTGTTACGGCTCGGACATCGCCACGCCGACCATGGATCGGCTGGCGGCCGGCGGCCTGCGTTACACCAACTTCCACACCACCGCGATGTGCTCGCCGACGCGCGCCTGCCTGCTCACCGGGCGCAACCACCATGCGGCCGGCGTCGGCACCGTCGCCGAAAATGCGACCGGCTTTCCCGGCTACCGGAATTATCTCTCGAAGCGGGCTGGGACGCTTGCCGACATGCTCGGGCCGCGCGGCTACAGCACCCTGGCGGTCGGGAAGTGGCACCTGATGCCGCTCCGCGACACAACCGCTGCCGGTCCATTCGACTACTGGCCGACCAGCCGGGGCTTCGACCACTGGTATGGCTTCCCGGGCGGCTACACCGACCAGTGGCACCCGGAGTTGTACGAGGACACCCACGCCGTCGAGACGCCGGATCGGCCGGACTACCACCTGAGCGAGGATCTGGTGGACCGAGCCATCGGCTACGTCCGCGACCAGCAGAGCGCGGCGCCCGACCGCCCGTTCTTCCTGTACGTCGCGTTCGGCGCCGCCCACTGGCCCCACCAGGTGCCAAAGGCGTACGTCGAGACGTATCGAGGGCGCTTCGACCGTGGCTGGGATGTCGCGCGGGAAGAGTGGCTGGCGCGCCAGATCGAGCTCGGGATCGTGCCGCCCGGGACGCCGCTCGCGCCGCGCGATCCGGATGTGCCGGCCTGGAGCACCCTCACCCCGGACGAGCAGCGGCTCGCAGCCCGACACATGGAGGTGTACGCTGGCTTCCTGGAGCACGCCGACACCCAGATCGGCCGTCTCGTGGACTATCTCGCCGAGATCGGCCAGCTCGACAACACCTTGCTGGTGCTGATCTCCGACAACGGCGCCAGCGATGAGGGGGGCCGAGTTGGCTGCCATAACGTCTACAAGCAGTACTCGGCCGGCATCGAGGAGCCGTTGTCGCTGGCGCTGGATACGCTCGACCAGCTTGGCGGTGAGACGTCGAACCCCCACTACCCGCGTGGCTGGGCGCAGGCTGGCAACACGCCGCTCAAGTGGTACAAGAAGAACACGTACGGCGGCGGCGTGCGCGATCCGCTCATCGTACACTGGCCGGCCCGCATCGCGGACGGCGGCGGCCTGCGCCGCCAGTACCACCACGTCACCGACATCGTGCCGACCGTCCTCGAGCTCCTGGACATGGCGGCGCCGAGCGTCGTCAAGGGCGTCCCCCAGATGCCTGTCCACGGCACGAGCCTGGCCTACACCTTCGAGGATCCGGCCACGCCGACCCGGAAACGGACCCAGTACTACGAGATGCTCGGCGATCGCGGGATCTGGCACGATGGCTGGAAGGCGGTCGTCAAGCATCAGAAGGGCGTCGACTTCGAGCAGGATCGCTGGGAGCTGTACCACCTGGCGGAGGACTACGCCGAGGCCCACGATCTGGCTGAGGAGCGCCCCGAGAAGCTGCGCGAGATGGTCGAGCGCTGGTGGGCCGAGGCCGGCCGCTACGATGTGCTTCCGCTCGACGATCGTTCGACAGGCGCACGGATGGCGGCGAGCGGCTGGAAAAACCCACGCCGAGTCTTCACCTATCTCCCCGGTATGGCACGTATCGAGCGCTGGAACACCCCGAACGTCACGAACCGCTCGTACACCATCAGCGCCGAGGTCGAGATCCCGGGCGCCGCTGATGGGGCTGGCGATGCGGCCCGTAACGGTAGCGGTGAAGCGACGCCCGTCGAGGGGGTGCTGCTGGCGGCCGGCGGGCGCTTCGGCGGCTACGTGCTGTTCGCCCAGGATGGCCACCTGATCCACGAGTACAACTTCGGCGACGTGCGCTACGTCATCCGCTCGGACCGGCCGATCCCAGCCGGCCGCCACAGGCTCCGCTTCACATTCGAGAAGACCGGCCAGTTTCAGGGACGCGGGACGCTCTCGATCGACGGCGAGACGGTCGGCACCGGCGAGCTACCGCGTACCTGGCCGATCAACCCGTCGACAGCCGCGCTCACCTGTGGCCGCGACGAGAACTCACCGGTCAGCGAAGCATATCGCCCGCCGTTCACCTTCACCGGCCGGATCGAGCGGGTCACGCTCGAACTGGGCGACGATCAGCAGCGCGACCCTGCCGCCGAGCAGCGCGCCGCCCTCGCCGCTGACTGACCCCCACCGCCCTCGCCGCTGACTGACCCCGCCAGTCGGACGCGTCGCCAGCGTTGGCGGGGCGGCCGCTGTCGATGCGCCGTCAACGCTGGTACGGCGAGTGCCGTCCGTCGACGACGGCAGCCTGTGGCAGGATCGCCGAGGGGGGCGCGTCTTCAGACGCGCCCCCTCGTTTGGTGCCGGGCTCAGATGCGAGCCTGGCAGTGCCGAGTGTGGCTAGCCGTTCAGCCAGACTGAGTCGACGAAGGGGATGTTGTCCAGGGTGACGGCGAAGTCCTGAACCCGGTCTCGCCAGATGAAAGCACGTGGCTGCTCGCAGACCGGGATCGTGAACGACTCGTCCTGTACCAGTTCCATGATCTTGCGGTAGACTGCCTTCCGCTCTTCGCGGTCCACGAGGCTACCGGCCTTGGCGAGCAGGTTGGTGTACTCGTCCGACTCGTACTTCGAGAAGCCGCCCTTCGGGAACCAGGCGATCGCGCCCGTAAATAGCGTCTGCGGGTCTTTGTTCGCACGGCCGTAGGTGTGGATCAGCAGTTCGAAGTTGGCCTCGCGCGAGCGCGGCTCGTAGACCGCCACCTCGACATCCTCGATCTTCGCGCGGATGCCGATCTGCTGAAGGTCGTTCTGGAGGATCTGCGCGAGCTCCCCCATGCCAGCACCGCGCTTGCTGCTCGTCAGGATGCTGACCTCGAAGCCGCCGGCCTGGCCGGCGTCGGCCATCAACTGCTTCGCCTTGTCGATGTTGCGAGCGAAGCGGTTGCCGAGATCGGGGAAGTAGGCCCAGGAATTCTTCGAGACCGGCAGGCTGTTCGGCTCGACGATGCCCTGAAGGACCGTTCGGGTGAAGCGCTCGCGGTCGAGCGCGTAGTTGATGGCCTGACGCACCCGCTTGTCCGACAGCTTCGGGTTCGTCACGTTCGAGATCACGTCGAAGAAGAACGCGCCCGGCGCACCGGGCGATGTCTTGAAGCGGGGATCCTTGCCCAGCCGAACCAGATCCTGATACGTCGGCTGCCAGGCCACGTCGGCGTCGCCGGCTTCGACCTGGAGCACCATCGTCTGGGTGTCCGGCGCGGGCTTCAGGTGATACTCGGCGATGTTCGGCTTGCCCTTGTCCCAATAGTCCGCGAACGGCGTCATTCGGACGATCTCGTTTGGACGGTACTCGGCAAGCTGGAACGGCCCGGTACCGGCCGGCTTCGACGGGAGATCGTCTGCCCCGTTCTTGTCGAGGATGAAGAGCAGGTCCAGCATGTCGTACACGCCGGGGTTCGGGTTGTCGAACCGGAGGATGATGGTGCGCTGGTCGGGCGTCTCGACCTTGGCGACGCCGTTGACCATGCCTCGGATGGGTGATGTGTTCTTGGGATCCTTGAACCAGTCGAGCGTGAACGCGACATCGTCGGCGACGAGCTCACGGCCGCTGTGGAACTTGACGCCTGGCCGAAGATTGAGCGTCATCGACTTGCCGTCTTTAGCGAGCTCGAATTTCTCGGCCAGTTCCGCCACCGGGTTCAAGTTCATGTCGTAGCGGACCGGCGTGTTGTAGAAGGCCCGCATCATCGGATAGCTGCCCGGCTCGAGCTGGGTCGGGTTGAAGGTGCGCAGCGTGGCTGTGTTGAGGAACGTGAACGTCCCGCCACGCTTCACCTGAGCGGGCGTCCCGCTGGCCGGCGCGGCAGCGGCCGCCGGGGAGGCCTGGGGTGAGGCGCCGGCAGCCGGCGATGCGGCCACCGCCGGCGAAGCCTGCGCCGCGGGCGACGCTTGCGCTGCCGGTGCGATGGAGCGGGCCGTCGGCGTCGGGGCAGCCTGCGCGGCCGGGGATGGAGCGGCCCCGGTGGCCGCCTTGGCGGCCGGCGCCGGAGTCGAGGCGGCTGGCTGATTGATCGGAGCACAGGCGGCGAGCAGGCTAGCGCTCGCGACCCCGAAGCCGACGCGCAAGAAGGCGCGCCGGCTCTGTCGAACGGTCATCGTGGTCTGTTCCCTTCGCTGATAGTGCGCCCGGAATCGTCTGGGCGCACCAAAGTGTGGATGCCACCGGGCATGCTAGCGCTTTCGCCAGGGCACCGGCTGGTTCAACACTCCGTACCTGCCCGTCGTGCGCTCGGGACGCCCGGCTACGTCTGGAGCTATGTTCTGACTACGTGTCGAGCCAGACGCCCTCCATCATGCTCCAGTCTTCGAGGTTGGTAGTGAAGCCCTTGATGCGGTCGCGGACCGCCCAGATCCGTGCGTCTGGCGCGACGACGAGGGTGAACGCCTCGTCCAGGATCGTATGGTTGAGCTGATCGTAGATCGTACGGGCCTTCTGGGGGTCGAACTCCTGGGAGGCAAGCCTGGTCAGGCGCTGGTACTCTGGGTTGATGAAGCTCGACGAGTTCTTGTCGCTGCGCCAGACTACGGCCTGCTCGAACACCGAGGCCGGGTGCTTGGTGGCGCGGCCGAAGGAGTGCGGCGCGAGGTCGAGGTCGCCGTTGATGTGGCGCGGGCGCCAGGCCGCCTCTTCCAGCAGATCGATGCGCGCCTTGATCCCGACCTGAGCCAGATCGTTCTGCAACTGCTCGGCCAGTTCGGCGTAGCCGGGCCGACCCTTGGTCGCCAGGATCGTGGTCTCGAAGCCGTTCGGGTGGCCGGCCTCGGCGAGAAGCTGCTTCGCCTTGTCCGGATTGAAGTCATAGGTCTTGTTGAGTGCGGCGTCGAAGGCTGGCGAGCCGGGGCGCCAGGGCAGGCTCCACGGCTCGGAGAGGCCGGCCAGATAGGTGTTGACGAAGCGCTGACGATTGACGGCGTAGGAGATCGCCTGCCGGACGCGCTTGTCGTCGAGTGGCGGCCGGGTGGTGTTGATGGTGACGTCGAAGACGGATGTGCCCGGCGTGCTGGGGACAACGGTCAGGCCCGGCCGCCCGTCCACCTGGGCTTTATCGCGCGGGCGGAGCGGGTTTGCCACGTCCACGGCGCCGGTCTGGGCGGCGATCAGCAGCCCTTCGAAGTCAGGGTATGCCTTGACGACGATCTCGTCGAGGTACGGCTGGCCGGACTTGTAGTAGCCGTCGTGCCGGACGAGGCGGGTCTGGTTGCCAGGCTGCCATTCGGCGAGCTTGAACGGGCCGCTTCCGTTCGGCTGCTGCTTGATGGTCTCGAAGTTGTCCGGATCCCAGATGAACATCAGGTCGAGCGCGTCGAAGACGGTCGCCATCGGCTCGTCAAAGGAGATCTCGACGGTGTGCGGGTCGACGGCCTTGGGCTCTTTGAAGCGCTGGATCTGAGGCCGGATGTTGGCAGCGGCTGAGGCGTCCTGATAGCGCTGGATCGTGCCTACCACGGCGTCGGCGGTGATCTCCTTACCGTTGTGGAAGGTGGCGCCCTTGCGGAGCTTGAGTTGCATCCGCTTGTAGTCGCTGCTCAAGTCCCAGGACTCCGCCAACTCTGGCTGCGGCTTGACCTGATCGTCGAGCCGGATCAACGTGGCCCAGACCTGGAGCAGAATCGGCTCCTGGGTGGCCGAGAGCTGCGAGCTGTCGAAGTGGAGGATGTCGTGCGGGCGGCCCCAGGTGAGGGTTCCACCCCGCTTCGGTTGGCCAGCCGGTTTCGCCTCGGCGACGGGCCTGGCGGCGGCCGATTGGGTGGCCGGTTGGGCGGCGGTCTGGGTCGTCGGTTTAGCGTCCGTCGCCGGCTTCGTCGCTGCCGCCGGCTTCGTCTCGGTCTTGGCGGCCGGCGTCGGCTGAGCCTGAGCGGCTGGTGCGGCCGGCCTGGCCGGAGCGGCGGTCGGCGCGGGCGGCTGGATCGGCGCGCAGGCGGCGAGCGCCAACGTCGCGACGGCGCCGCTGAGCCCCTGTACGAGCTGGCGGCGGGTCAGTCGCCGCGCTGGAATCTGGTGTGACATAGCACACTCCCTGGTGTTATCCCCTCGCCCCCCGATACCCCCGCACCCCCGGCTCCTCGTTCGTACCTGACATCGCGAGGTGTGCCCCCTCGGTGCCGCGTAGCGGCATGGGAGACGCTCCAGCATGCGGACGAGGGGCCGGGGGTGCAAGGATGCTGTAGGAGTGAGACGGCTTCAGCATACACACGCGTGACGGGCGGGGGTCAGTACGCCGGGTAGGTGGGGAACCAGCCGGGGCGGGTCAGGTCTGGCTCGCGGCGTCCGCCGGCCTCGCGACGCTGACGCTCGGCGGCCTCGGCGTAGCGGGCCACGCGCTCCGGGTCCAGGCTGACGCCGAGGCCGGGGCCGGTCGGCACGGGGAGCGCGCCAGCGTGGTAGACAAACGGCCCGCCGGCGATCACGTCGTCGCGATACTGGTGGTAGATGGCGTCGATGGCACAGCGGAGTGTGGGGATGGTGCTCGCAAGGTGGAGCATCGCCGCCAGCGCGATCCCAAGCTCGGCGCCGCCGGACCCGCCGCTGTGAATGCCGACGTCGATGCCGAAGGCGCCGCAGGCCATCGCCATCGCCTTCGCGGCGCGCAGACCGCCCAGGAAGAACACGTCGAGCAGCATGACGTCAGTCGCGCGCCGACGCACAGCCGCGCCAAGCTCGTGGAAGTCGATCAGGCACATGTTGGTAGCCGTCGCGATCGGCGAGCGCGCGGTCACCTCGGCCATGCCGTCGATCCCGAAGGTCGGGTCTTCGAGCCACTCCAGGTCAGCGTCACGCAGGAGCGCCGCCACTCGCAGCGAGGTCGCCACAGTCCAGGCGCCGTTCGGGTCGAGCCGCAGCTTGTGGCGGGGGAAGACCGAGCGGAGCGCTAGGATCGCCTCGACATCGTCCTCAGGCGGGGCGGCCCCGCCCTTCAGCTTGATGGTCTGGAAGCCGTGCCGCTCGACGAGACGCTGAACGTGCTTGACCAGATCGTCGCTGGTATCGACGGCCGGCTGGCCCTCGCTGGCAAGGCGTCGGAAGACGTAGGCGATGGCCGGTACCTCCTCGCGGAGCGCCCCGCCGAGCAGGTCCGAGACCGGCCGTCCGGTGGCCTTGCCCTGAATGTCGAGGCACGCCATCTCGACGCCGGCCGCAAGGATCGCTGCGTCGAGTTGATAGAAGCGGGTGCCGTGCAGCTCGAGGCGGAGGCGCTCGAGGTCGAAGGGGCTGCGCCCGACGATGGCGGCGCGGGCGGCCTGGAGCCGGTCGCTGGGGACGCGCCGGCCGATCTCGCCAAGCCCAACGAGCCCGTCGTCGGTCTCGACTTCGAGGATGGTGCGGCGCAGGGCGGCCCCGCCGACGCCGTCGGCACTCCGCAGTGGCGCTTCGAGGGGCACGAGTGCGTGCGTCCAGCGCAAGTCGACGATCTTCATCGATACCTCAGAGGCGGCTGCCGGTCGTGGCAGTCGGGAATGTGAACTGTCAGTAGTTGACGGGAGTGTGAGAGGGTTCGCGGGAGTCTAGTCGGACCTGGTGTGCGGGTCAAGCACACGGGTAGCGTGGCGCCGTGCCCACACACGGCGCCACGCTACCCGCGCGGTTTCCAGCGCTCCACACCGGGATGTCGGCTGGCGGTACGATGGTGCGCGCCATGCTTGCCAGAGCCACAGCCGTGCGACGGCGACCGTGCGACAGCGCCTGTGAGACGGCGCCTGTGAGATGGCGACCGTGAGAGGCACGTCGGTGGCGGTCAGGGCGCTATGATCGTGCGGGCCGTCGAGGGGGGCGCGGCACGGCTGCCGGCGCCGCTGCTGGCGATCCTGGCGATCGCCTTCATCCAGGTGGGCGCGGCCATCGCCAAGGGGCTCTTCCCTGTCCTCGGGCCGGCCGGCACCGTCTTCCTACGCGTCGCCTTCTCGGCACTGATCCTGGGTGCGCTCTATCGCCCCCGACCGTTTGCGGCCCAGGGATCGGACCTCGTAGCGGCAGCCGGGCTCGGACTGGCGCTCGGCGGTATGAACCTCAGCTTCTATGCCGCACTTGACCGTATCCCCCTCGGCGTGGCCGTCACGCTGGAGTTCATCGGGCCGCTCGGGCTGGCTATCGCCGGCTCGCGGCGTCGACTCGACGTTCTCTGGGCGGTGCTCGCTGGGGCTGGCATCCTGCTGTTAGCGAGGGGCGACGTCCGGCTCGATCCCCTCGGGATCGCCTTCGCGCTGGTCGCGGGCGGATTGTGGGCCGCCTACATCCTGCTGACGGCCCGCGTCGGCCGAGCCTTCTCGGGCGGCGACGGGCTGGCGATCGCGCTCGCGGTCGCTGCCGTGCTCCTGATCCCCGTGGGGGTGGTGAGCGCCGGCGGCCGCCTGTTCGAGCCGCGCCTGCTCGCGCTCGGGCTGGCCGTCGCGCTGCTCTCCTCCACCATCCCGTATTCGCTCGAGATGGCATCGTTACGTCGATTACCTGCGCGCGTCTTCGGCGTGCTGATGAGCCTCGAACCGGCGCTGGGCGCGCTCGTGGGCGCGGCGGCGCTTGGAGAGGTGCTCGGCCCGCGCGAGGTGCTGGCCATCGGACTGGTGGTCGCCGCGAGCTTCGGCGCGACGCTCACCCACAAGGAGGCAGGCTGATCGGGCACGCCCGTGGCCGCGTGCCCGATCAGCGCCGTTCTGCCGGCCCGCTAGCGGCGGTCGAGCGCGCGGACCGTCTCGACGACCGGGCCGAGGCGTTCGATGCCCTCGACCGTCCACGGATCGATCACGAGCGTCAGGTGAGACGCGCCACCCTCGGTCTTGAAGGCGTAGATCTGCTGCGCTAACTCCTCCACCGAGCCCTGGAGCGCGGTCGGCGGCGAGCCCGGAGCCTCTACGACACCCGGCGCGCGCACATGGGTGCCGGCCGTCCGCTGAATCGACGCCGGATCTCGCCCGACCTCCCGGCAGGCTCCCTCCAGCTTCGCGTACGGCCCGTGAAGACCGCTCGGCTGGGGATGCCAGACCGTGTTGTAGGCATCGGCGTAGCGCGCGACGAGCCGCATCATGCGGGGCTGCTTCGCTCCGATCCAGACTGGCGGCCCGGCCGGTCGGGGACCGTGCGGCCGCAAAACACAGTCGTCGACCTGATAGTACGTACCGCTGAAGGTCACCGTCTCACCCTTCAGCAGCGGAACGATGATCTGGAGTGCCTCCTCAAAGCGGCCGGCCAGGTGGTCGAAGGGGTAACCGAAGGCGGTGTACTCTGGCTCGTGCCAGCCGGCTCCCAGCCCAAGCAGCACCCGCCCGCCGCTCACCTCGTCCAGTGTGTCCGCCATCTTGGCGAATAGGGCCGGGCTGCGGAACGACGTGCAGGCCACGAACGGCCCGAGCGTCACCCGGCTCGTGATCGAGGCCAGCGCGCTCAGCACCGTCCACGCTTCGAGCGGCCCCCGCGAGGCGCCCTCAGGCATGACGACCGTGCCGCTATTGCGGTAGATCAGATGGTCCGGCATCCAGAGCGTGTCGAAGCCGACACCCTCGGCCGCCTGGGCCATGTCGCGGAGCTCACTCCAGCCGACGACTCGGCCGGCCGGCTCGGCCATCTCGCCAGCCCGCAGCATCAGGCCAAGCTGAAACTGGCCGGTGTCGTTCGCCATCCCAATCCCTCCCTGCTGCCGGCCTTGCTACGGGGCGCCGGCACCACTCCATCAACCGCACCTCGCGCGCATCCGGACCTCATGCCGGTCACGCGCAGGCGCACGCTGTCTGCTGGTTCGCGCCCAGGTTGTACTCGATGCCACTCCAGGCCGTCGCCCCCGTGTCATCGCCGCACGTCCCCATGCACGGGCGAAAGGGGGTAAGTATGAGGAAGTTCTGGCAGTGAACGGAGGTGGCAGGTGTGTACGATGTCCGGCGTGGCGCCCCGAGGCGTCGTAGATATCGTGAGGGAGTGGCTGCCATGCGGGTGCTGGTGACAGGGGCGGCGAGCGGCATTGGGCGGGCAACGTGTCTCCGCATCGCCCGCGATGGACGGTCCAGGGGCACGACGGCGAAGATCGCGGTGGTGGACCTCGTGACCTCGCCAGCGCTGGATGACCTCGCCCGCGAGCTACGCGATCTCGGGGCCGAGGCGCTGCCGCTCGCCGGCGACATGGGCGACCCAGATGCGCCGGGCCGTGTCATCGCGGAGGTGGTGGACCGCTTTGGAGGGCTGGACGGCCTGGTCAGCAACGCCGGCATCAACCGGCCCGGTCCGCTCCTCGACTACGCCGTTGAGGACTGGGATCGGGTGTTCGCGATCAACGCGCGTGCGACCTGGCTGCTCGCGAAGGCGGCACACGCGGCGCTTCAGGCGTCCGGCGGCGCGATCGTTGCCGTCGCCTCGATGTCTGGCAGCAACCCCCACGCTGGCCTCGGCGCGTATGGCCCCAGCAAGGCCGCCGTCATCATGCTGGCGAAGGTGCTGGCCCAGGAGCTCGGCCCGGACGGCATCCGCGTCAACACCGTTTCGCCGGGCATGACTCGTACCGGTATGACCGCCGCCGTCTACGCCGACGAGCAGGTCGGCACCGCTCGCGCCGCGATGGTCCCGCTCGGGCGGGTGGCGATGCCAGAAGACATCGCCGATGTCATCGCGTTCCTGCTTGGCCCGGACGCTCGCTACGTCACAGGCCACGATCTCGTTGTCGATGGCGCGTTGACCGGCCGGCTGCTCGGCACCATCCCCGGCCTGTCTCGGATCGTGCGCGGCTGACGGGTCGCGCGGCTAGCCGCGTTGCCAGACAGCGCCTGTGCACGGTAGCCCGTCCTGGAATCCCTTGGCGGGATGATGGAGGCAGCGTACCATCCGAAGGAGAGCATGCGGTCCCCTTTCCTCTGCGCGACGGCCGGTACTGCGCCAGCGATCAACAGGTATCACGCAGAGCGTCTGTGTTGTGAGGTACAGCGGTGGCCGATCTGCACGCGAGCGTCGAGCCGATCACCTATCGGAGCTACCTGGCCCTTGATCGCATCTTGAACGCCCAGCACCCGGTGGCGCCGGCCGAACTTGGGCCGGATGTCTACGCCGCCGAGCACTTCTTCATCGTCGTTCATCAAGCCTTCGAGCTCTGGTTCAAGCAAGAACTGGTCGATCTCGAGGCTGCCGAACAGGCACTCAACCCGCCCGCCGAGGACTACGAGCGGGCGCTTGACTACCTCCTGCGCATCGCCTCGATCCAGCGGCTGCTGGGACAGCAGATGGTCCTGTTCGATCATCTCTCGCCGCGCAGCTTCCTGGCATTCCGGCCCTACCTCGGGAAGGCCAGCGGCTCGGAGTCGACCCAGTTCTACGCCGTCGAGCGGGCGCTCGGGCTGCGAACCTCGCGGGGCAGTCCGCTCTACACGGCATTCACGGGAGTGCTCGAACGGGCCGGGCTGACCCTGGAGGCGATCTACCAGAACCCCTCGCACGGTGGGGTGCTCTACCGCATCGCCGAAGCCCTGGTGGACATCTCCGAAGGCTTCTGGCTGCTCACCGCCGCCCACGTCCGCATCGCCGAGCGGACGATCGGCAAGCGCCCAGGCACCGGCGGCACCAGCGGCGTCAGCTACCTCGAACAGGCGCTTGCCGAGAAGGCATTCTCAGACCTCTGGGACGTCAGGACGCGGCTGTAACACGCTATCAGCAGTCAGGCGGCAGAGGCGAGAACACGTTGGCGCGATCTGAGCCATCGACCGTCCTCCGCGGCTGATACCTCAATGACCCCTGGCGCAGGCTCGCCCCTGTTCTGTAAAATAGAACATACGTCCTATTCGGTCAGAGGGGGGAGCGTGGACAACCGCGAGCGCGCCAGAGCGATCTTTGCCGTCGCCTCCCTGTTGGAGACGCTCGGCGCCAATCCATTCCGGGTCCGGGCGTACCGCCGGGCAGCCGTCCGGTTACTCGCGCTCCCCGCTGATGCGAGCACCTACCTCGACGAGCGGGGCGAACTCGATCTGCCCTGGCTCGGGCCGCGTCTGCGGCGCAAGCTCGGTGAACTGGTCCGGACCGGGCGGCTCTCGTTCCACGACGAACTGATCGCCGAACTGCCCCGCCCGATGCGCGAGTTGCTGGCCGTGCCTGGCATCGGGCCGAAGACGGCCGTCCGCCTCGTCGCTGAACTGCACATTCGAAGCCTGCGTGGGCTGGCGTACGCCGCGCGGCGGGGTCGGCTCCAAACTTTGCGTGGTATTGGCCCCGTCCGTGAGCGGCGTTGGGGTGAGGCGGCCGAAGCGATGCTCGCGGAGGCCGCCTGATGGCGAGGGCGAGCCGTCCGTACGGCGGGCGCGGTGGCGCTCGCTGGCCGGCACGCCGCCGGCCCCCGCTGGCCGGCTCCGAGTCAACCACGTCAACCGCTATCCCTCCCGACGCGGGCTCCGGGGAGGCTGGCTCGGTGCTGGCGAAGGCCGCCGCTCTGTCGTCTGATGGTTCCTCGATCCATCAAACGGACGCTGCTGCCGTGCAGGTTGCCGGTCGGTCAGTGGACGGTACAGGCACCGGTGGTGGGCCGGCGGCCGAAACCACCGCTCGATCGGCAGCCACCGCCCCGGTGACGGCCAGGGGCCTCGATGATGGAGACGGCGATGCGCTCGACAGCGAGGCGCTCGACGGCGATGTGCTCCTCGATCCGCTGATCGATGGCGGCTTCTCGCGCAGTAGTGTGGATGGCCCGAGCCTCGACGAGGTGCTCCTCGAGCGCTACGCCCTGCCGGTCGCTCCGACGCTCGGCGTCACTCCGCGGCCGTACCAGCGGGATGCCATCCGCTCGTGGCTCACGAACGAGGGCCGGGGGGTGGTAGTGCTGCCGACCGGCGCCGGCAAGACGGTCGTTGCCTTCATGGCGCTCGCCCAGGCGCCGGTGCGGACCCTCGTGGTCGTGCCGACCATCGATCTGCTCCGACAGTGGCGAGCCGGGCTGATCGAGAAGGCCGGCCTGCCGTCCGATCTGGTCGGGGTGGTGGGGGGCGGCGAGCGGTCACCTCGACTCGTCACCGTGATGACCTACGACTCGGCCTCGATGCCCGGCCGTGATCTCGGCAGCTATGGGCTGCTGATCGTCGACGAGGTCCATCATCTGCCCGCGCCCACCTACCGCGCTATCGCCGAGCGGGCATCTGCTCCCTGGCGGTTAGGGCTGTCGGCCACGCCGGAGCGTGCCGACGGCGGCCACGACGATCTAGCTGACTTGATCGGGCCGGAGGTGTATCGCCGCCTGCCCGCCGACCTCGCGACGGACGGCCACATCGCGCGCTATCGCGAGCGGCGCGTGTTCGTCGATCTGCGCCCCGACGAGCGCGCCCGCTACGACGGGTTGATGGCCGAATGGAAGTGGTACCTCGCCACCCGGCGAGGCTATCTCACGCGGGGCAATTTCTTCGAGCAGTTGATCCGCCAGAGCGCGCACGATCCGACTGCCCGCCGTGCCCTTCAGGCGCACCATCAGGCGCGCATGATCGCGCTCAATGCCGAGAGCAAGATCGACCAGGTCGCGGCGCTGCTCGGCCGCCACCGCGACGACCCGACCATCGTCTTCGCCGAATACAACGCGATGGTGCAGGCCATCGGCCGGAAGCTCGGCCTGCCGACGATCACCTACCGAACCGATCCAGAGGAGCGGCGGCTCGTGCTGGACCGCTTCCGGGCCGGCCGCTACACCAAACTCGCGACCGGGCGCGTCTTGAACGAGGGTGTGGACGTGCCGGATGCGCGCGTCGCCATCGTGGTGAGCGGCAGCGCTGCCACGCGCGAGTACATCCAGCGGCTTGGACGAGTCTTGCGGCCAAAGCCCGGCGAGGCCGTGCTCTACGAGATCGTCAGCCGCAACACGACCGAGGGCAAGGCCGCGCGTCGCCGTAACCCGTCGACGCGCGCGCTGGCGGCGGATAGCGCGTAAGCACCGCCGTACCCCACTGGCAGCCTGAGTCGAGATCTGTCGGGTGCAGTACGTGGTCCTCGGGTGGTGGAGGGACGAGTGCGACGCTGGCGAGCACAGCGTTGGCGAGTGCGGCCCTGGCGAGTGCGGCCCTGGCGAGTGCGAGTTGGCGAGTGCGAGTTGGCGAGTGCGACGTTGGAGGAGGAGCCGCGATGGCGTTTTCGTTGAAGGACGTCCGCTATACGATCCGCCGCGTCGGCGACGGCGACCCCCGGCTGTATCCGCGTCTGCTCCGCGACCGAGCCGTGCTGCCCCAGATCGACATCGCGATTCAGTACTTCGAGACGCTTCTCGGCTCGGAGCGGCGGGAGCTCGATCCCGAGGCGTTGGTCCACTTCTTCGGCGATTACAAGCTTGCCCGTTGCATCGTCGCGAGCCTCGCCACGACGTACTGTTACCGGCCGCTGGCCGTCGAGCAGGTGGTGACGCGGCTGGCGGAACGCCGGCTGCGCCGAGCCGGCTTGCTGACCCCCAAGATGCTACGGCTGCGCCTCTGGGACGAACTGAACGGGCAGGCCCACGGCTTCATGGATGCCGAGGCACGCACGAACGTCCTCATCCCGCTCGAAGCGTCGCTCGGGCTGCGGCTCGGCGAGTACGAGCGATTGTTAGCCCTCGACGCACCGGAGCACGCCATCCTCAGCCGCCGCGGTGAGCCGCCCACCCCGTCCGACGTCCTGGCTGCCTACAATCACGGCGTCCTCGCCGCCCTGCTGACCCAGGCCGAGCGCATTGACCTGACGCTCGGCCGGGCGACGGGCTTCCTCGACGCTATCCGCGAACTTGCCGTCGCGTGCGGTGTGGACATCGATCTCACGTCCGGGACTGGTGACGCTCGCCTGGGGGTCCGGGGCCGTCAGGATGCGCTCGGCTCCTGGACCCGCCACGGCCGGAAGGTCGTCCGTTTCCTGGTTCTGTTGCTGGAACGGGTGCGCCCGTTCGTCGAGCGCGGCGAGGCGCACGTCCTCCCGCGCGGCCGGCCTGCGCGACTGCTCCTGACCGACGAGGTGCTCGATGCGCTGATCGGCGGCCTGGCGCCGGCGGCCGGCTGGGGCGCACTCGACGGCTGGGACGAGACGACGCTTGCTGGACTGCTCCTCTCGGCCCGCCGACCGGTCGGCTGGACCGTTCGTCGTCAGCCCGAGGCGCGTACCTGGGCAGCGGGCACGCTCGTCCCGGACTTACTGCTACAGCCCACCAGTCGGGAAAGCGTCGCCGTCGATGCCACTGGAGCACTCGTCTGCTTCGTTCGCTCGCCGGCCCATGGGACGCGCCTGGCCGCGCTCGCCCCAACCGCCCGGGGTGGAGAGCCGTTGCTGTTTGTTGGTGCCGAGGAGGCACTCGGCGCACTCCAGTCCGCCAGCGCGTGGACGGTGCGGATCGAGCGCCCGGCTCTGGCTCCGCTCTGCGAGGCGCTGGCCGAGCGTGTTCTCCAGACGGCGGAGGCGACGCCCGCCCGCCGCCCCCGCCCCAGCCGCCGGATCGCCTGAGCCACCGATCGCCTGAGCCGCCGCCCCCGCCCCAGCCGCCGGATCGCCTGAGCCGCCGATCGCCGGAGCCGCCGGATCGCTTGCACGAGCGCAGACGATCGGCGATCCGGCCACGACGCTTCCTGTGCCCCTGGAAAGCTCCCTTCGAGGGCCATGCTGCGCGTGGCACGCCTCCCGCACCTGCACGTTCGCCGGCCTCGCCCTGGCCTCCGGGGCACGCCGGTTCGACAAGGCCGCGTTCGGCCACGATGAGGCGATCGGTGCCGATGGAGGGAGTGCGGCACGGCGAAAGCGCCAGGTCGTCTCACGATCGGATAACGAATTGCCCGTGGGCGTAGAAATTGCGCGAGAAAGCAGCACGGCGCAACGCGCCTGTGGTACACCAGGAGCCACCCCGCCGGGGGTCAAGTGTCTGCTCGTTGCACGGTAGTACGGGCGTATGAAGAGCAGCCGGCGGGACGATCGAGGATGGTCCATGGACGACGTGCAGGCAGCACAGGGCCACCTACAGGTGCTGCGCGATGGCACGCCTGACGAGCAGATTGCCGCCCGCACGGCGCTGGCAGCCATCTTCGAGCGCCGAGGGCAGCTTCAGGAGGCCGTCGAGCTCTATGAGGCGAACGCCCGCTCGGGCGTTCGCGAGCCGGCCCTCTTCGACAACCTTGCACGCCTGTACCGACGGCTAGACCGGCCCGACCGTGCCCTCGACCTACTGCCGGCCCATCCGTCACGTGCCGGTGCTGAGACGCCCGACATGGTCGCCCCCACTCCTGAGGGCACCAGAGTCAAGGCGCGGCTGGCGGCGGCTACGGGCGTTTCGAACGCCGTGAGCGATACCACGCCGCGACGAGATGCCGTTTCCGGGCTCAGCCGGGCGCATTCCAGAGCGGCTGATCCGGCGCGCCCGGTCCAGCGTGGTGTCACGGATGCCGTACGCAGGCCAGGAGGGTGGCGCGCGCGTACCAGTCGAGGTGCTCCGAGACACGCCTATCCTGCCGCACTCAGGCGCCGGGTTCGGCCGTGGCTGCCGTTTGCACTGGCAGCGGCCGGAGTCGTGGTGGTCGCCGGAACCGTCTGGCTGGTCCTCAGCATGCTCAGCGTAGCGCGCCCGCTCACCGGTATAGCGGCTGAGTCATCCGCACAGGTGGCCACCCCACCACGGACCAGCGGGCAGGCCGATGCTGGGCAGGCCGATGCCGGGCAGGCCGCACAGTCGGTTGCTGCTACGCCAGTGCTGACTGCCACGGCGCCTGTGGCGGGTGTGGCCGCTGCCGAGGCCGCTACGCCGACCACCGATGCCGGCGTTGCGAGCGGGCTCGCGCCAGCCGCCTCTCCGCCGTCAACCACCGTGTCCGGCCTCCCGCCTCAGGAAAGCCTGGCGCAGCTTTCGGCTGAGCGTGACGTGTGCGTGTTCCGGTCGCCGTTCGCCGAGATGCGCGTCCGGGTGGGGCCGGATCAGGTCGGCGACTGTGTCGAGAACGCGGTCGAGCCGGCCGGCAGTGACCTACGCCAGCGAACGACGCGCGGCGAACTGGTGCACCGCTCGATCGATGGGCGCATCGCATTCACGAACGGCGTCGAGACCTGGATCGATGGGCCGAACGGCGTTCAGAAGCGCCCCAATCACGAGCGGTTTGACTGGGAGCCGGCCGCGGTGGGCCGTGCCGCGGCCACCCCGACGCCGTTCCCACTCCCGCCGGCCCTGCCGGGCTCGATCTTCCCGAGCAGACGTATCGTCTCGTACTATGGTAATCCGCTCGCCGCGACGATGGGCATCCTGGGCGAGCTACCGTCGCAGCAAGTGATTGCGAAACTGCGGGCTCAGGCGCAGGCATACGCCGACGTCGACCCGAGCCGCCCGGTCGTGCCGGCCCTGGAACTTGTCGCGGTGGTCGCGCAGGCCGGACCGGGCGCGGACGGCCTGTATCGCCTGCGGATGGGCTCCGAGCTTATCGCTGACGTCATCCGTCAGGCTGACGCGAATGGCTTTCTCGTCATTCTGGATGTGCAAATTGGACGCGGGAACGTCGATGACGAGGTGCGCTTCTTGCTCCCCTTCCTCGAGCGCCCAAACGTCCATCTGGCGCTCGATCCAGAGTTCGCGATGCCACCTGGTCAGGTGCCCGGCCAGCGCATCGGCACGATGGATGCGGCAGCGATCAACGGCGCCATACGTACGCTCTCCGATCTGGTCACGGCGAAGAACTTGCCGCCGAAGCTGCTCGTCGTCCACCGCTTCACGGCGGCGATGGTGACGAACGTCACGGCGATCGAGACCGATCCAAAGGTCCAGGTCGCGATCGTGATGGACGGCTTCGGCAGTCCGGCCTTGAAGACGCGCCCATACGACGAGTTGATTGCCGGCGACCAGCGGGTCCAGTACACGGGCTTCAAGCTGTTCTACCGCCACGACGTGCCGCTGATGTCGCCCGCCGACGTCCTGCGCCTCACTCCCCCGCCAGACCTGATCGTCTACCAGTAGGGAGCGGCGAGCCGTCGGCGTCCAGCGGTCAGGCGTGCGGCTGCGCCGAGCAGCATCTTCTGACTCCTTCCCGACATCCGCTCGATTCGCCGTCTTCGGGCGCTCCGACGGCGACTGACTCCTACTCGCCGGGCCGATCTCCGTTGAGGAATGCGAGGCCGACACCAAACCCGACCAAAGCACTCGGGTGTTCTTAGCCTTGACTAATAGCGATGCTTAGTGTAGGCTTGCCGACGTTGCGCGTTCCGTCACCTGGCGGGGTGCGCGGCACCCCGCGGTACTCCCACCTACCCGTGTGCCCTCGCTCTCCCGGTCTCCCTCGGCACTCCTCAGCATCCCGGTCGCACGTCAAGCACTCGCTACCCTCGGCGCCCCAGGTCGACGCGAGCAGGAATCCTGGACTGCCCGCCCGGTCAACCGTCCTCGTCTGGCTCCTTACTCCCTACGGGCAGGCCGCCTGTTCGGCGACCGCCGCTGTGAGGTGAGCCTGAGGATGAGTCTCGACGAGTCAAGGAGTCGAACCGATGCTCTCCGTTCCGCGGCCCTCCCTCAGACTAGCCGCGCCCCGCCGTTGGGGCGCTCGGCGTGCCGTTCTCAGCGTCCTGGTGCTAGCCCTGGCGCTCGTCCAGGTTGGCTGGGCCGCGCTACCCGCCTCCCGCGCCCTCGCAGCCGACAACACCGTGACGGTGACCGACATCGTCGGGCGGAGCGTCACCGTGAACGCGCCCGTCTCCCGGATGCTCCTGGGCGAGGCGCGCCTGCTGTACCTCGTGAGCGTGCTCGAGAAGGAAAACCCGTTCCAGCGGATCGTCGGCTGGCCGAACGACTTGCGGACGGCGGACTACGACGCGTACGTCCGCTACAAGGAGGCATTCCCGCAGCTGGCCGCGATCCCTGAGTTCGGCAGCATCTCCAGCGGCGCGTTCAGCGCCGAGCAGGCGATCGAGCTCCGCCCCGACGTCCTGGTGCTCAGCTACGACACCTACGGTCCGGCCCGTGAGTCCGGCCTGATCGACAAGCTCGAGAAGGTCGGCGTCCCGACCGTGGTGGTCGACTTCCGCCAACAGCCCCTGGAGAACACCGTCCCTAGCACCCTGCTGCTCGGCCGGCTGATGGGCAAGCAGGAGGAGGCCCAGCGCTTCGTCGACTACTACTTGCAGCAGGTCAATCTTGTCTACTCGCGGATCGGTGGGCTGACGGAGCCGGCGCCGACGGCGTTCCTGCACCGCGCCCCTGGCCTGCTGGAGTGCTGCGCTACATTTGGGCGCGCCAACCTGGGCATCCTGATCGAGCGGGCGGGCGGCGTGAACCTCGGCTCGGACCGTATTCCGGGCTGGGCCGGCACCATCAACCCCGAGCAGGTGCTGACCAGCGACCCTGACCTTGTCATCGCCACTGGCTCGAACTGGAGCCAGTACAGCGGAAACAAGACGGAGGGCGTCGGGTTCGTCAGCCTAGGCTACGGTGCTGACCCGGACGAGGCCCGCGCGCAGCTCCTCGCACTGACCGAGCAGCCAGGCTGGGGTAGTCTCCAGGCGGTCCGCAATCGCCGCTTCTACGCCGTCTGGCACCAGTTCTACAACTCGCCCTACCACTTCGTCGTCCTCCAGCAGTTCGCCAAGTGGCTCCATCCCGACCGATTTAGTGACCTCGACCCAGAGCAGACGTTCCGCGAGTTCCACCAGGCGTTCCTGCCCATCTCCTACAGCGGCGCGTTCTGGGTGTCGCTCGACGACTGACCTTCGGAGAGGGAGCGAGCCATGCTGAACATTCCTGCACTGGCAACATCTGGCGTCGCACGGACGGGGCGGTCGGTCGCCGCCCCGTCCGCCGGGCGGCATCTCTATCGCCAGATCACGCGCCGCAAGCAACTGACGCTTGGGGCGCTATCGGTGGCGCTCGTCCTCTCGATCCTCGCCGACGTGGCGATCGGGCCGTCAGGGCTTGGTATCTGGGACGTCGCGCTGACGATCCTGCTGCCGGCCTCGGCGGATCTGACCCGTCAGGCCATCGTCTGGGACATCCGGCTGCCGATGGCGCTGATGGCGGTGGTCGTCGGGGCGTCCCTGGCAGTGGCTGGCGCGGAGATGCAGACGATCCTCAACAACCCGCTGGCCAGCCCCTTCACACTGGGCGTCTCGGCGGCGGCCGGCTTCGGTGCGGCGGTCGCGCTGGTGTTGGGGGTGAGTCTGATCCCCATCGGCGGGGTCTTCTTCATCGCCGGCAACGCCTTCGCCTGCGCCATGCTTGCCGTGATCCTCATCCACGCCTGTAGCCTTCTGCGGGGTGTGACCGCCGAGACGATGGTGCTGCTGGGGATCGCCCTGGTGTTCCTGTTCAATGCGCTGCTGGCGCTGCTCCAGTACGTCGCCTCGGAGCAGGCCCTTCAGCAGGTGATCTTCTGGATGCTGGGGAGCCTTTCGCGGGCGGACTGGTCGAAGGTCGGGCTGACGGCGGCAGTGCTGGTCGGCGTGACGCCGCTATTCGCCCGCTCGGCCTGGCAGTTGACGGCGTTGCGGCTCGGCGACGAGCGGGCGCGTAGCCTGGGCGTGGACGTGCGGCGGCTACGGCTGATGGTGCTGCTCGGCGTCTCGCTGCTGGCGTCGGTGCCGGTGGCGTTCGTGGGGACGATCGGCTTCGTCGGGCTGGTCGCGCCGCATGTGGCGCGGATGCTCGTCGGCGAGGACCAGCGCTACTTCCTGCCGACGTCGGCGCTGGCGGGCGCGGTGCTGCTCTCGCTGACCTCCATCGTTAGCAAGACGGTCATCCCCGGCGTGCTCATCCCGATCGGGATCATCACGTCGCTGGTGGGCGTGCCCTTCTTCCTCGGCCTGATCTTCAGCCGCCGTCGCCAGTTGTGGTCATGAGTGCCCGCCGGCGCGCGTCGGCGGGCACGCTTTCGGTCACGAGAGCTACGGCCTTTCCCCCATGTGGCGGGGTCGGCGTGTCATCCTCACGAAGCATATGCCCGCCCCCAGTGGCGAGGTGATTGGTACCGATGAGAGATCCGCAATGAGAGTTCGTGTCGAAGGGCTCCGGTTCGGCTATGGCCGGACGCCCGTGCTCCGAGGCGTCGATATCGACGACATCCTGCCCGGGCAGGTGACGGCGGTGATCGGTCCCAACGCGGCCGGCAAGTCGACGCTGTTCAAGTGCATCGCCGGGCTGCTCCGACCCGAGGGCCGGGTGCTGCTCGACGGCCGCCCCAGTGACAGCCTGGGGGGCCGAGGGCAGCTTGCGCGGCTGGTGAGCTATCTGCCCCAGGAATACCCGAGCACGGCTGCTCTCACCGTCTTCGAGGCGGTCCTGGTAGCTCGCCAGTACTCGGCCTCCTGGGTCGTCAGCGATGCCGATCTGGCCCACGTCTCGAATGTGCTGGAGGAATTGCGCCTCGAAGGGCTGGCGCTCCGCTACCTGAACGAGCTGAGCGGCGGGCAACGTCAGCTTGTGGCGGTCGCGCAGGCGCTGGCTCGCGAGCCGCGTGTACTGCTGCTGGACGAGCCGACCAGCAGCCTGGACCTTCAGCGCCAGTTGGAACTTCTGGCGCTGATGCGAAGTGTGGCCGAGGGGCGCGGCATGACCGTCCTGATCGCCCTGCACGACCTTAACCTCGCCGCCCGCTTCGCGGATCGACTCGTCATCCTCGATCGGGGTGCCGTCCACGCGGCCGGTCCGCCGGCCGCTGTCCTCACCGAACCGATGCTCCGGCAGGTGTACGGCGTCGAGGCGCGAGTGTCGCTCGACGAGGACATGATCCCCCACATCACGTCGCTGCGGTCGGTCCACGACCGCGAGAGGAGCCGTTACGATGCCCTCGTCGCTCGAGCCGTCTAAGATCAAGGAAGTCGTGCGCGCCCACTGGGAGCGCCGCGCGCCGACGTTCGACCAGGCGCCCAATCACGGCCTGCACACCGATGCACAGCGGACAGCCTGGTTGGAGCGCGTCCGTGCCTGGGCGGGCGCCGAGCCGCTCGACGCCCTGGATGTGGGCTGCGGCACTGGTTTTCTGGCGCTGTTGCTGGCCGAGGCCGGGCACCGTGTGACTGGAGTCGATGCGGCCGACGAGATGCTAGCCCTGGCTCGCGAGAAGGCAACGCGAGCGGGTCGGAGCGTGGACTTCCATCGCGCCGACGCCGAGCGGATTCCCTACACCGACGACAGCTTCGATCTGGTAGTGGAGCGGCACGTCCTCTGGACGCTCCCCGAGCCTCGCACGGCGCTGGCCGAGTGGGCGCGGGTGCTGCGGCCGGGCGGCCAGTTGGTGCTGGTGGAGGGTGATTGGCGCACCACGCCACATGACGATTACGCTGCGATTCACGAGTCACTGCCGCTCTACGGCGGACGGCCGGCCGAGGAACTGGCGGCGTTCGTGACTGAGTGCGGCTTCGTGGACATCCGCGTCGAGCCGCTGATGGACGCCGTGCTGTGGGGCGAGGCGCCCGAGCGCGAGCGTTACGCTCTCCACGCCTACACCCCGCGCACGTAGCCGGAGACACCCACCGATGTATCGAGCGGCTCGTCGCCCGCGTGGCGAGGCTGGCTCGGGCGGCACGTCTGGCCCCGGTAGGCACGTCTGGCCCCGGTAGGTCGGGGTCGGACATGCCGCCATCCCACGACGACTCTGCGTTGCTTCAGTCCAGGGGGCTGCTAGCGGCGCACGGGGTCGCGGTCAATGGGGCCAGGATTGGATTCGCAGGCGACGCCGTTCCCGTCACGGTCGAGACGGTTTGGGTCTGACGGGTCAGCGCGCAGGACGGCCTGCGCGTCGGCTTGACTGGCGAAATCATCGCAGTTGAAGGTGTCGCCACGCCCAACGTAGCGCGAGGGGTCGAAGGACGACGAGCGCGTTGCCGGCGCGGCAGCGGCTACCGAGCGGGTGGCGGATGTGGTGAGAGTGGCGTTCGGCTGCTGCCCGCCCGATGACTGGCTGAGGGGTGACCGTGTCGGCGGCTCGGCCTGCGTGCGTGGCGCTGGTGAGCGAGGGACCGGAGCGGTCGTGGCCGCCGAGCGCGGTGGCGCGCTCGGGGGAACGCGGGTGGCGGTGGCGGGCGGCGCGCCGGGCGGGAGGGTAGCGACGACCAGCCCGGCGGTCGCCGCCCGCTGACCGTAGTCGGTCTTCAGGTCGTCGCTGAGGACGGTCGCCCAGACGTCATAGGCGCCGGCGGTCGCGCCGGGTGGCACCCGAAACTGTCGGCGGTAGATGGCGCGGCCAGGGGTGACCCGGATCCGCACGTCGCTCGCCGGGTCGTCGATCCACGGGCCGCTGCCGAGGCGGATCGACGTGCCGAGGACGACCGGTACCGGAACGGTCCCGGCATTGGCGATCTCATAGACGAGATCGACCGTACCGCCCGGCGCCACGGTGTCAGGGCCGAACGAGGCGCGGACCAGTTCAGGGCGGGCGGCAATAGCAGGTGCGGGCTGGGAAGGTGCTCTCTGGCTGGGAACGGGCTGGGCAGGCGGCTGAGCGCGTGGCGGGGCCGGGGCGACGCCGCCTCCGTCCAGAAAGGCCAGTACCTCGTCGCCGGCCACGGCGAAGTTCAGGGACTCGCCGTCGCGCATGCCGAAGGTGGCCACGCCGACTACACGGCCTTCCGAGTCTCCGACCGGGCCGCCGGAGTTACCAGGGCTCATCGGCGCGTCGGTCTGGACGTGCCAGACGTTCCGACGGGACTGGCGGCGCGCCGAGAAGATGCCGCGTGTGACGGTCACGTCTTCGATGCCGATCTGGGTGCCGAGCGGGTAGCCGACGACGTACAGGTTCTCGGCCGGGTGAAGGTCGCGCGAGTCCCGGAAGCGGGCTGCCGCGACGCCGGCCAGGGTCGTTTCCAGTAGCGCGAGGTCACGCGCCGGATCGACGCGGAGCACCCTTGCGGGAGCGGTCCGACCGTCCGTCAGCCGAATCGTGACGGTGGCGACGCCATCTACGACGTGATTGTTCGTGATGAAGCGTCCGTCGCCGACCGCGATGCCGGAGCCGGAGCCGCTGTCGGTCAGGACGAAGGCGACCAGGGAGCGCAGCGTCGCCACGGCGCGCTCGGGATCGCTGCCACTCGCTTGCGTGGCTGGTGGGGCGGGAGTCGATGGGGCCGTGGTCGGCGTGACGGGAGTCGGTAGGGCGGGAGTCGGTAGGGCCGTGGCCGGCGTGGCGGCCGGCTGCGTGGTAGCCTCCTCGGCCGGGGCCTGCCCCGCAGGCACCGCCACGCTCGACGGCGGGACAGCAGACGCGGCGGATGGCGGCTCGCCAGAAGGTGGAACGACGGGCCGTGCCGTCCACTCAGCGGGCGGCGCGGCATGCTCGGCGACGCGCGGCTGTTGGGGGCGCCCGACGAGGGCCGCTACGATCATGATGAGGCCGATGAGCGCGCAGACGGTCGCTCCCCCGGCAAGCAGGCGTGGGGGTAGCTCGAGCAGCAGGTCGCGGACCGGGTCGTCGTGTCCGGGCGCGGCGGCACGGCGCCGTGTGACAGTGGCCCCCGTTGTGCCTGGGGCAGCGGGCCCGAGCGGGGGCGGCGGTGCCCAGATCGGGCGCGTGGCGTCGAGCCGGGACCGGACGGGTGATTCGGTCGGCGTTGGTGGGTGCACGACGGTGGGTGCCGCCAGATCGGGGCTGCTCCCGGCTGACGCGCCGGACTCCACCGGCTGGCCGCTCACTGCCGACCGGCCGACTGTCATCGTCGGGTCCGAGGGCGCTGGCAGGAGAGATGTAGATGGGGCGCCGGGCAGGCTCAGCGGCGCGGAGTTGCGCTCGCCCTGACGACGAGTGGCCGCGCGTAGCAGCGTTCGCTCGATCAGTGTACGGGCCTCGTCACGAGCCTCCCGGGCCAGGGCGGCGTCACCCCGGCGCTCGTAAATGCCGGCGAGGCGTTCGTAGAGGAGCGGGTCTCGGACGCCGGCGAGGATGTTTGCCTCGTAACACTCGGCGGCGTGGTCGAGCAGGCCGCGCCGCTCGAACACGCCCCCCAGGCGCTCGCGGGCGGCGATCTTCTCGGCCGGGGTGCCATCCCGAAGCTGCGCGAGCGCCTCGTCGATCGCCGCCCGATCGGCCGGTTTCGTGCGGTTGTCGTGTGCCGCCCGGGAGCCGCGTGCCGGCGAGCCAGGTGATCCGGTTGAGCTCCCCAGGCCCTCAGACTGGTCGTCCACGCCCCCGTTCCCCCGCTTATGCCCTCGCGACCGGCATGCCATAACCGCGACACTGCGTCCACTCTACTGGACGACTGCGACGCTGGCAAGGATAGCCCGACGCGCTGCATCGCCCCCTCTAATCATCGGCCGGCGGCGCCCTGAACGTGAGCCCGGCCACATCCCAATCGCAGCCCGACCCAATCGCAGCCCGACCCAATCGCAGCCGAGCCCGAACGTCCAGCCCGGCTCCCAGCGCCAGAGCGCCCACTGGGCTGGCACGCTGAGTGCCCGGCGACGCCCGTCGACGCGACCGCGCCGCCCGCGATCGAGGGGCCGCCAGCACGGCGTACTCCCCATTACCCTTGGTGCGACGCACCAGAAGGCACGGCCCGGTGATGAACTGCTGGAAGAGCGACTATCAATAAGACTGACGAAATACTCGTGGTGCTCGCCTCTTCGCCGTGTTTCTCCTCACGCCGGCCACACCCTGGCCTGCCACACTGGAAGGAGACTCCAGATGTCGATGACACCGCGTCCTTTCCGTTTCGGGGTCCAGGCGCCGCCGTGCCGTACGGCCGACGAGTGGGTCACCAGCGTGCGGCGCGCCGAGGCGTTTGGCTACTCGACAGTGCTGCTACCGGAAGCGCTCGCCGCGCCGCTGCCGGCGCCGATGCTCGCGCTTGCCCTGGCCGCCGGTGTGACCCGCACGCTCCGGCTCGGCACCTACGTGCTCGCCAACGAATACCGGAATCCCGTCATGACCGCGCGTGAGGCCGCTAGTCTGGACCGGCTCTCGAACGGGCGCTTCGAGCTTGGGATCGGGGCCGGTCGTCCGGGCGCGGATCGCGACTACGCGATGCTCGGCATCCCGCTCGATCCGGGCGGCGTGCGCGTGTCCCGGCTCGGAGAAGCACTGACTATCATCAAGGGCATGCTGGCCGGTCAGCGGGTAACCTTGCACGGCCGCTACTACTCGGTCACTGATGCCGAAGTCTTGCCCGGGCCGATCCAGCAGCCCCGCCCGCCGATCCTGGTGGCGGCGTCCGGGCGGCGCATGCTGTCACTTGCCGCGCGTGAGGCCGACATCGTGACACTCGGGGTGCGCCCCGACGAGTCACAGGCGAGCGTCGCGGAGAAAGTCGGGTGGGCTCGCGAGGCGGCCGGCGCGCGGTTCCCGGATCTGGAATTGAACCTTATTCTCGCCATTGTAGGCGACTATGTCAGCCCGTTCATGCGGTCGCGCTTCGGCGCGGATCTGGCTGCGCTGACCCGTTCCGACTCACCGTCCGTCGTCGTGGGTTCGCCCGACGACATGTGCGCTGCGCTGCTCGCCCGCCGCGACGCACTGGGTATCTCCTACTACGTCGTCACGTCGGAGGCGATGGAGACGTTCGCACCGGTCGTGGAGCAACTGACCGGGCGCTAAATGGCGGCCCTCACCCCCGGCCCCCCTCCTGCACGCGGGAGAGAGGCCGGGGGTGAGGGCGTCCTGGGCTGCCACCGGACGGCGACC
Source organism: Chloroflexota bacterium (assembly GCA_020845495.1). The sequence continues at coordinate 4,346 of JADLFM010000073.1, read as the reverse complement.
CTCTGCTATGGTCTCCCCTCGGCGTTGTCTGGACGACCACGGCGAGAGGGGAACTGACCATGGCAGGGAGGGACGGGATCGACGGGATCGAGGTGCGCGGCCCGCTCGAGGAGCGGGCCGCCGAGATCCTGACGCCGGAGGCACTCGCCTTCGTTGCTCGGCTTCAGCGCGAGCTTGGACCCACGCGCACGACGCTTCTGGAGCGGCGCGCCGAGCGTCAGGCTCAGTTGGATGCGGGCATCCGCCCGGACTTCCTGTCCGAGACGCGCGCCGTCCGCGCGGCCGATTGGGCGGTCACACCCATCACCACTCCCGATCTTCAGCGTCGCTGGCTCGAGATCACCGGCCCGACCGACCGCCGGATGGTCATCAACGCGCTCAACTCCGGCGCCGACTGCTTCATGGCCGATTTCGAGGATGCCAATACGCCGTCCTGGTCGAACATGATCGCGGGACAAGCGAACCTGATCGACGCGAACGCCCGCACGATCTCGTACACCTATCCTGACGGCCGGGTCTCCGGCCTACGCGACGAGGTCGCGACCCTGCTGGTGCGTCCACGCGGCTGGCATCTCCCCGAGAAGCACCTGCTCGTGGACGACGAGCCGGTGTCGGGCAGCCTGTTCGACTTCGGCCTCTACCTGTTCCACAACGTGCGTGCCCTGCTCGCGCGGGGGAGCGGCCCCTACTTCTACCTGCCCAAGCTCGAGAGTCACCGGGAAGCGCGGCTCTGGAACGATGCCTTCGTGCTGGCCCAGGATGCCCTCGGCATTCCGCGCGGCACCATCAAGGCGACCGTCCTGATCGAGACGATCCTGGCCGCCTTCGAGATGGACGAGATCCTCTACGAACTGCGGGAGCACTCAGCAGGACTGAACGCCGGCCGCTGGGACTATATGTTCAGCGTCGTCAAGAAGTTCCGTAACGATCCGGCTTTTCTCTATCCCGACCGGGCGCAGGTGACGATGACCGTCCCATTCATGCGGGCGTACACCGAGTTGCTGGTCAAGACCTGCCACCGGCGGGGCGCCTTCGCGATGGGCGGAATGGCCGCGTTTATCCCGAGTCGGCGCGACCCGGACGTCAACGCCATTGCACTGCCGAAGGTTCGCGAGGACAAGGAGCGGGAGTCGCGCGACGGCTTCGACGGCACCTGGATCGCCCATCCGGACCTCGTGGCGACGGCCCGCGAGCCGTTCGCCCGCGTTCTCGGCGACCGCCCGAACCAGATCAACCGCCAGCGCGACGACGTCCACGTCGAGGCCAGCCAGTTGCTCGACGTGCGCATTCCTGGTGGGCGTATCACCGAGGAAGGCTTGCGGCTGAACGTCAGTGTCGGCATCCAGTACATCGAGTCCTGGCTGTGCGGGAACGGCGCGGCGGCGATCAACAATCTGATGGAGGACGCCGCGACGGCCGAGATCTCCCGCTCGCAAGTCTGGCAGTGGATTCGCCACGGCGCGAACCTCGCGGAGGGGCCGACCGTCACCCGCGAGCTGGTGCGGCGCCTCGAACGCGAGGAGTTAGCCAGGATCCGCGCCGACGTGGGCGCCGAGCGCTTCGCGTGCGGCCGCTTCGACGAAGCGACGGAGATCTTCGAGCGGGTTGCGCTCGCCGAGAACTTCGTCGAATTCTTGACCCTGCCGGCCTACGCCTCTCTCGACTGAGATGCGCACCCCTCAACTGTGGATGCCCTCGCCCACAACCGCCTCTCACGCATAGGCGCGCTCGCTTCCCTGCCCTCGCATGCGGGAAAACGGGAAGCGCATGAGCGTCTTGTGCTTGCCTGATTGCCCCTGCCCTCGCCTGCGAAGGAACGGGAGCGGGGCTGCCCTTCCATTCGGGCGCGTGGTCGGGTACCGTATCCCCGGTTCGATTGGAGCGCTCCAAGGACAGAGGGGACGAGACATGGCTGACGTGCGCGTGTATCCCGAAGGGACGCCGTTCCCCGGCGTCATCGGTCGAACGGTGAGCGAATCGGTGCCGGCCTGGCGGGTGCCGCCACAGGCGCGCACGGGGGCGCCGAACGTCCTCGTGGTCCTGCTCGACGACGTGGGCTTCGCGCAGTTCGGCTGCTTCGGAGGCGCAGCCGATACTCCGACGCTCGATCGTTTGGCGGCAAACGGCTTGCGCTACCGCGACTTCCATACCACCGCGCTTTGCACGCCGACGCGCGCCTGCATGATGACCGGCCGTAACCACCACGCCACCGGCGCGGCCATCGTCGCGAACATCGCGACCGGCTTCCCTGGCTACGACAGCGTCATCCCGCGCAGCAACGGCTTTCTGTCCGAGATGTTGCAAGCCCAGGGCTACGCCACCTTTATGGTCGGGAAGTGGCACCTGACCCCAACCAGCGAGTGCACGGCTGCCGGGCCGTTCGGGCGCTGGCCGCTTGGACGGGGCTTCGAGCGCTTCTACGGCTTCCTGGCCGGTATGACGAATCAGTGGTACCCCGATCTCGTCGAGGACAATCGCCCGATCGCACCGCCGAGCACACCAGAAGAGGGCTACCACCTGAACGCCGATATGGCGGATCAGGCGATCTCAATGATCTCGAACGTCCGGACGGTCGCGCCAGAGAAGCCGTTCTTTCTCTACTATTGCCCCGGCGCTGGCCACACCCCCCACCATGCTCCGAAGGAGTGGATCGAGCGGTATCAGGGCCGCTTCGACCAGGGCTGGGACCGGCTGCGCGAGGAGATCTTCGCTAAGCAGGTCGAAGCAGGCATCGTCCCGCCCGGCACCACGCTTTCCCCGCGCCCGGACTTCATTCCCGCCTGGGACAGCCTGTCCGACGACGAGCGGCGCCTCTACGCTCGTCAGATGGAGGTCTTCGCCGCCTTCCTCTCCCACACCGACCACCACCTCGGCCGGGTCATCAACTTCCTGGAGGAGACCGGCGATCTCGACAATACGCTGATCTTCATCACCTCTGACAATGGCGCCAGCGCCGAGGGCGGCATGCACGGCTTGTTCAACCATATGCTCGGCACCAACGGCGTCGAGGACACGGTCGAGCGAAACCTGGAGATGCTCGACGAGTGGGGCTCCCCCGCTACCCATCCCCACTACTCCTGGGGCTGGGCCTGGGCCGGCAACACCCCGCTCCGGCGTTGGAAGCGATACGTCCATCAGGGTGGTATGAGTGACGCGTTGATCGTGCATTGGCCCAGGGGTATCCGCGCGAAGGGAGAGGTCCGTGGCCAGTACGCCCACGTCACCGACATTCTCCCAACCGTGCTCGACGCGGCCGGCATCGAGCCGCCGGCCGTCCTGAACGACGTCACGCTCGAGCCGATCCACGGCGTTAGCTTCGCGCACACCTTTGACGACGCCGCTGCGCCGACACGCAAGACCACCCAGTACTACGAGATGTTCGCCTCGCGCGCGCTCTGGCACGACGGTTGGAAGGCGGTCACCGATCAGAAACAGGGCGTGCTACTCACCGAAGCGCTGCTCCGCGCGCAGCGTTGGGAGTTGTACCACGTCGACGAGGATTTCTCGGAGTGCCACGATCTGGCCGAGCAGCACCCTGACAAGCTTGACGAACTGGTCGAGCGCTGGTGGACGGAAGCCGGCCGCAACAACGTCTTGCCGCTCGACGCCCGCTTCCAGGGCCGCCTGCTCGAACCCAAGCCGGAGCTGGGCGGGGTGCGGGACCGCTACGTCTACTATCCGGGCGCCGCGCCAGTCCATCACTTCGCGGCGGCCAACCTGCACAACCGCGCCCACACTATCACCGCCGACGTCGTCATCCCGGAGGGTGGCGCCGAGGGTGTCATCCTGGCCCACGGCGGCCGGTTCTCGGGCTACTCGCTGTTCGTGCTAGACGGGCGGCTCACGTACGTCCATAACTACCTCGGGTTGCGCAACCACTGGGTCCGCTCCGACGAGCGCATCCCGGCCGGCCCCACGACGTTGCGCTTCGTCTTCACCAGGACTGGCGAGCACCGGGGCATCGGCGCGCTCTATGTCGGGGATCGGAAGGTCGGCGAGGCCGAGATTCCTGAGACCGTGCCCAACATGCACGAGCGAATCGCCGAGGGGCTCTGCTGTGGCTACGACAGCGGCCTGCCGGTGACGGACGAGTACCGCGCGCCGTTCCCCTTCACCGGAACGATCGAGCGGGTGGTGGTGGAAGCAGCCGGCGAGCGCTTCGTGGACCCTGAAGCCGAGGTTCGAGCCGCGATGCATCGGCAGTAAATACCGGGTCAGCACAGCCTGATTGGCGCCATCCTCACGCTGCCCTCACTCTGTCAAGCAATGGAACGCCACCTCTCGGCGCCCGTTACACCCTGCAACGGCCGGTCGGCGGCCTCGCCCTTGAAGAAGGGGGCGAGGCC
>JADLFM010000072.1 GCA_020845495.1 Chloroflexota bacterium | reverse complement strand
TGGATCAACTCAACGGCTTCGCCTCCGAAGTGACACGAGTGGCCCGCGAGGTGGGCACCGAAGGACGGCTGGGCGGGCAGGCCCAGGTGCCGGGCGTAGCCGGGACCTGGAAGGATCTGACCGACTCAGTCAACTCGATGGCCGGCAACCTGACCGATCAGGTGCGCGGTATCGCGAAGGTCGTCACAGCGGTCGCGACTGGCAACCTGAAGCAGCGGGTCACCTTCGAGGCCAAGGGCGAGATCGCCGAGCTTGCCGACACCATCAACGCGATGACCGACACGCTCGCGACGTTCACCTCGGAGGTGACGTCGGTCGCGCGTGAGGTCGGAGGTGAGGGCAAGCTTGGTGGACAGGCGAACGTGCCGGGTGCGGCCGGAAGCTGGCGCGATCTGACGGACAACGTCAATCAGCTTGCCGCGACGCTGACCACCCAGCTTCGTGCAATCGGCGAGGTAGCAACCGCGGTCACCGAGGGCGATCTGTCCCGCTCGATCGAGGTCGAGGCGCGCGGCGAGGTCGAGCATCTCAAAGACAATATCAACGAGATGATCCGGAACCTGCGTGACACGACCAGGACCAATACCGAACAGGATTGGCTGAAGACGAATCTCGCCCGCTTCACCGGCATGCTCCAGGGACAGAAGGATCTACAGACAGTCGGGCGGACGATTCTCTCGGAGCTCGCTCCCCTGGTCGGCGTGCAGCACGGGGTCTTCTACCTGAGCCAGCCGGTCGGTGGTGAGCCGGTGATGCGGCTGCTCGCGAGCTATGCCTACCAGGAGCGCAAGCACCTGGCGACCGAGTTCAGGCTTGGCGAAGGGCTCGTGGGACAGGTCGCCTATGAGAAAGATCGGATCCTGTTGACACAGGTGCCGAGCGACTACATCCAGATCAGCTCTGGTCTCGGCGAAGCACCGCCGCTGAACATCGTCGTCCTGCCGGTCCTATTCGAAGACGACATCCTGGCCGTCATCGAGCTTGCCTCGTTCGCACGCTTCAGCGACATTCACCTGGCCTTCCTCGATCAACTGGCCGGGAGTATCGGGATCGTGCTGAACACGATCTCCGCGAACATGCGGACTGAGGGGCTACTGAAGCAGTCGCAGGCGCTCACCGCCGAGCTTCAGCAGCAGCAGGAGGAGCTCCAGCAGACGAACGAGGAGTTGGAGGAGAAGGCTCGGCTGCTCTCCGAGCAAAACCAGGAGGTCGAGCGCCGGCGCCGTGAAATCGAGGATGCGCGCTCGGCACTGGAGCTGAAAGCCGAGCAACTGGCGCTGACCTCGAAGTACAAGTCTCAGTTTCTCGCGAACATGTCCCACGAACTGCGGACCCCGCTCAACAGCTTGCTCATCCTCTCGCAGCAACTTGCAGACAACCCGGATGGCAACCTGAGTGACCGACAGGTCGAGTTCGCCCGGACCATTCGAGCGTCTGGCAACGATCTGCTGACACTCATCAACGACATCCTGGACCTCTCGAAGATCGAGTCAGGGACGACTGCGATCGACATCACCGACGTACCGTTCGAGGACGTCCGCCGCGAGTTGGAGCGGACGTTCAGTCAGGTGGCCGCACAGAAGGGGCTGAGCTTCAGCATCACCCTGGCATCGGGGCTACCACGCACGCTCTTGACGGATGGGGTCCGACTTCAGCAGGTGCTCAAGAACCTGCTCTCGAACGCGTTCAAGTTCACCGAGGCGGGCAGCGTCGGGCTCAACATTCGAACCGTGAACCGGGGCTGGAACCCGGACAACGAGGCGCTCAATCGGGCACGGGGTGTAGTCGCTTTCGACGTAGCCGACACGGGGGTGGGGATTTCGTCCGACAAGCAGGCCGTCATCTTCGAGGCGTTCCAGCAGGCCGAAATGGAGACGAGCCGCCGCTTCGGCGGAACCGGCCTGGGTCTCGCCATTAGCCGCGAGATCGCGCAGTTGCTCGGTGGCGAGATTCACGTCGTGAGCAGCCCCGGGCGAGGGAGCACCTTTACGCTGTTCCTGCCGCTTGCGTACGAGCCGCGTCGGGAGGGGAACGGCGCACTGAGCCTACCCGGACGGCCTGGCCGAGGCCGGAGTACGGCCGGCCTCTCAGGCGGGACCGACGACACGGCGGCCGGCTCGGCCGTCGTGTCGCCCGTGCGTGGCGGCAGTCAGACCCCGATACCTGGCGTACACCTGGCGCAACCCATGGCGCAGGGGCTGGCGCGGTCTGTGGAGCGGGCGGTTGCTCCCTCGGTCGAGGCCGGCGTTGTCGAGCCGGAACCGCCAGAGTCCCCGGAGATTCAGGACGATCGTCACACGATCCAGGCGGACGATCGGGTCCTGTTGATCGTCGAGGACGACGTTCGATTCGCTCGGATCCTCCTCGATGTAGCCCACGATCGGGACTTCAAGGCCGTTGTAGCGCTCCAGGGTGACGCGGCGCTACCGCTCGCTCGCCGCTTCCGGCCGGATGCGATCACCCTCGACCTGCAACTCCCGGAAATCGACGGCTGGCGGGTGCTCGACCTCCTCAAGCACGACCCCACGACGCGCCATATCCCGGTTCACATCATCTCGGTAGAGGAGCCGCGCCAGCGGGCGCTGGAACAAGGAGCCATCGCACAACTCAGAAAGCCGGTCGATCGAGAGGGCCTGAGTCGGGCGTTCGACGAGATCGCGCGGTTCGTCGATCGGGGGCTGAAGCGGCTGCTGGTAGTTGAAGACGACGACGTGCAGCGGAACGCCATCGTCGAGTTGATTGGGAACGGCGACGTCGAGACGACCGCCGTCAAGAGTGGCACCGAAGCACTGGAGGCGCTGGCGGGCGATCGGTTCGACTGCGTGGTGCTCGACCTGGGGCTGCCCGACATGCCGGGCCTCGACCTGATCCAACGGATTCGCGACGCGGCCAGCCAGCCGACGGTGCCCATCGTGGTCTATACCGGGAAGGATCTGACCCGGCATGAGGAAGCACAGCTTCGCAAGCTCGCCGAGACGGTCATCGTCAAGGATGTCCGCTCGCCCGAGCGGCTGCTCGATGAGACGGCCCTGTTCTTGCATCGAGTGGAGGCGCAACTGCCGGAAACGAAGCGCCGAATGCTGCATGAGCTTCACCGCGCAGACCCGGTCCTGGAGGGCAAGAAGGTGCTGATCGTCGACGACGACATGCGCAACATTTTCGCCCTCACGAGCGCGCTGGAGCGGTACCGGATGGACGTCACCTATGCGGAGAACGGCCGGGACGGCATCGAGGCGTTGCGGTCCCGCCCGGACACTGACGTGGTCCTGATGGACATCATGATGCCGGAGCTCGACGGATACGAGACGATCCGCGCAATCCGCTCGACCGACGCCTTCGCCCGACTACCCATCATCGCGCTTACCGCCCGCGCCATGAAGGGCGACCGTGAGCGCTGCATCGAGGCTGGAGCCTCGGACTACATCACCAAGCCGGTCGACATGGAGCAACTTCTGTCGTTGTTGCGCGTCTGGCTGTACCGGTAGGAGTCATCCTTCGTGCGACACGACTCAGACCCGCCGGATCGTCACGCTTTGTTCGTTACCTCGCCCACAGGTTGGCCGAAGGACAGACGCGGCACGCGTCCGGGTCAGCCTCCCGACCTGGTCCCGACACGGAGGCATGACGGCCCTGTCGGCTGGGCCGGCCCCATCGGGTGGCCCACAACGAGTACCGGATGGAGTGCTGAGCGGCTGGAGGCAGGACCGAGCGGGGGAGATACTGCGGGTGCTGCACAGAACGGGGCGGGCCGCCCTGGCACCGACGTGCGCGGTGAGGTCTCGACGGACCTCGAAGGGCTCGAGATCGAGTTGCTGTTGGAGGGCGTCTACCGACAGTTTGGATACGACTTTCGAGACTACGCGCCATCGTCGCTGCGTCGGCGGCTTCGGCATCTCACGATCTCGGAGGGGGCGGCCACGATCTCCGGCCTGAAGGAGAGGGTGCTCCACGATCCAGCCGCGCTCGACCGATTCTTACTTGCCCTCTCGATCAACGTCAGCGCGATGTATCGCGATCCGACCTTCTACCGAGCGTTCCGGCAGCGGGTGGTGCCGATCCTGCGCACGTATCCCTTCCTCCGACTCTGGCACGCCGGCTGCTCCACCGGGGAGGAAGTCTATTCGACAGCCATTCTCCTCTGGGAAGAGGGGTTGTACGAGCGGTGTCGGATCTATGCGACGGACATGAACGATGTCGTGCTCCGCAAGGCCCGCTCCGGCATCTTTTCACTGGCTACGATGCAAGACTATACCGCAAACTATATGCAGTCTGGTGGGACGCATGCATTCTCCGAGTACTACACGGCGGACCATGAAAACGCGATCTTTCGCCCCGAGTTGAAGAGGAATCTAGTGTTCGCGCAGCATAATCTGGCGACCGATGGGTCGTTCAATGAGTTCCACGTCATCATCTGCCGGAACGTCATGATCTACTTCAATAAGACGCTACAGAATCGCGTGCTCGATCTCTTCCAGGGGAGCCTCGTCCGACGCGGGTTCCTGTGCCTGGGCAGTAAAGAATCGCTCACCTTCTCACCGCACGAGCGGGAGTACGAGGAATTTGACGGGGTGGAAAAGATCTATCGGCGGGTTGCCACGTGACCGCGACACTGGTCGTCGTGGGAACCTCGTTCGGCGGGTTTGCGGCGCTGAAGACCCTGCTGGGCGGATTGCCAGGTGATTTCCCCCTCCCTATCGCCATCGTGCAGCACCGACGTGGCGGCGAGAGCGAGCTTGCGGGGCTACTCGCGCACTACACCGTCCTGCCGGTGGCCGATGCCGAGGACAAGGACGAGATTCAGCCTGCACGGGTGTACCTGGCCCCTGGCGGCTACCATCTGCTCGTCGAGCGCGGGAGTTTCGCACTGTCGGTGGACGAGCCGGTCCAGTACGCTCGCCCATCAGTGGACGTACTCTTCGAGTCGGCGGCTGACGTCTACGGTACGGGCGTGATCGGCGTCGTGCTGACTGGCGCCGGCCGCGATGGCGCGGCCGGCTTGGCCCGCGTGAAGGCTCGGGGCGGCGTCGCGATCGTGCAGGATCCGAGCACGGCCGTGCGATGTACGATGCCGGCCGCCGCGCTGAGCAGCGTGCAACCTGACGCCATCCTGCCCCTCGCCGAGATTCCCGCGTATCTGACGAGCCTCGTTGGCCGCTCGGCGGCGTCTGTTGCGGGTATGCCGGGCTATGACGCCAGGCCGCCGCGCCACCGAGCCGATCTGCCCCTGGCGCGATCGGTTGGCCCAGATCCTGCCCGGCGGGCCAGTGTGCTCCAGCCCCACACTCCGGCGAGGTCGTGAGATGTCAGCAGACCCTGGGTTGGTGAACATCCTCCTCGTCGACGACGAGCCCAAGAACTTGACCGCACTGGCCAGCGTGCTCGAGGGCGAAGATCGGCGGCTCGTACTGGCGGGCTCCGGCAACGAAGCACTGCGGCACTTGCTGAACGAGGACTTCGCCGTCATCTTGCTCGACGTGCACATGGCCGGCATCGACGGTTTCGAGACAGCCGCGTTGATTCGCGGCCGTGAGAAATCGCGCGACGTCCCCATCATCTTTCTGACAGCGGCTATCGGCGGTGAGACGTTCGTCACCCGTGGCTACGAGCTTGGTGCGGTCGACTACATCGTCAAACCGTTTGATCCGGCCGCGCTCCGGTCGAAGGTGGCGGTGTTCGTGGAGTTGTACCGCAAGACCGCGCAAATCCGGCGCCAGGCGGCCGAGCTCGCCGAGACCACGACGTTCCTGAACAGCGTCCTCGAAAGCGCGACCGAGTATGCCATCACGGCAGTCGACCTCCAGGGGCGCTTCGAGACCTGGAACGAGGGGGCGAAGCGGATCTATGGGTATCAGGCTGAGGACACCATCGGCAAGCTCGCGCTGGCGGACCTGTACCTGAAGGACGAAGCGGCGACGATCCGCCGCTTGCTCGGGAAGGCGGCCCGGAGCGGTAAGGCTGAGGGGATGCTCGACGGCGTACGGCGAAACGGCCGCCGCTTCCGGACCAGTGTCACCGTTAGCCAGCGCAAGGACGAGACCGGCGTGGCGGTCGGCTACGTCTACATTGCCGAGGACGTGACCGAGCGTCAACGCGCCGAGGCGCAGCGGCTCCAACTCATCGAAGAGCAGGCCGCTCGGTCGGAGGTGGAAGCGGCGCTCGATCGGCTCCGACAGGTGATCGACGTGCTGCCTGAAGGGGTCATCCTGACCGACGCCGCGGGCTGCATCTTCCTCACGAACGCGGCTGCCTGCGAGCTCCTCGGAGCCGCGCCGAGCATGGCGTCCGCGGCTGAGCGCGACGTGCTTGGGTTGACACGGATGGACGGATCGAGCGTCGACGTGGCGCAGTCCCCACTTGCCAGGATCGTCGTCGACGGTGAAGTCGTACGTGGTGAACAGTTGCTCTTGCCCAGGACAACTTCGGGCGACAGCGTGCCGGTGCTGGTGAATGGCGCGCCGCTGCGTGATTCCGCCGGCGCTATCACCGGCGCGGTCATGGCGCTCCAGGATATCTCGACGATCAAGCACCTCGAGCGGCAGAAGGATGCGTTCCTGGCAGCCGCTTCGCACGACTTGAAGAATCCACTGACCGCGATCAAGGCACGCGCCCAGATCCTCCAACGGCGGGTCTCTCGCTCTGGCCGCCCAGACAGTACGTCGGTCGCCGACGGCTTGCAGGCTATCGACCAGACGGCGACCCGCCTGGCGAGCATGATCAACGACCTGTTGGATGTTGCCCGTCTCCAGACGGGACGCCCGGTGATGCTGGACCGTGAGGCGACGAACCTCACCGAACTTGCTCGTCAGGTCGTGGCCGAGTATCAGCCCTCCACCGAGCGGCACGACATCCAGGTCGTCGGCGAGGGTGACGAACCGGTGGGTATGTGGGATCGGATGCGCCTCGAGCGGGTACTTGCGAACCTGGTCTCGAACGCGATCAAATTCAGCCCCGATGGCGGTCAGATCACGCTTCTGGTGCGGCGCGCCCACCGCGCCGATGCGGAGTGGGCCGAGCTGCGAGTATCAGACCAGGGTATTGGGATCCCCGCCGAAGACCTTCCGCGCATCTTCGAGCGATTCTACCGAGGCAGCAACGCGGAAGGAGCGATCGAGGGTACTGGCCTTGGATTGGCTGGCGCTCGCCACATCGTCCGTCAGCACGGCGGCGACCTTACCGCCGAACGCAACCAGGGACGAGGGTCGACATTCGTCGTGACGCTGCCACTACTGGAGCAGCCGGTGTCGCCGAGTGAGGGATCATCCGGCCAGGGACAGGCGACGGCGGTAGCAACGTCGACCTGAAAGCGCATCTCGCAGGGGGACGTGCCCCCTCAGATACCCCCAGTTCAGGTGCTGCTCCGGCGAGAGGCCCACGTCGATGTCTGGCGACGGTGCGAGTTCGCGGGCTTCGCTCAGCGCCGTACAGAATGCTCAGCGCTGGCTGAAGCCCGCCGAGCGAACGCTACTCCGCCGCAGTCGCCGGCAGCCGGCCGAGGGCGGTCGTCCGTCCGGTGTTCTGGCCCGCTACCGACAGCAGCGTGAGGTGGTCGAGCCATTTGATGCTCGTATAGCAATCCTGCCCCGGCACCACCAACCGGACCGGTCCACCGTGCTCGGTCGGCAGCGGCTGACCGTCGAGGTAGAGGGCGAGCATACCCTGGCGCGCGACGTCGAGTGGCAGCGGTACGCTGAAGTCCCGCGCGCTCGCCTGGATCCAGGCTGCCTCGGGGAGCAGCCGCGCGGCCTCCAGGATCGCCTCGACCGGCACACCTTGCCATGCCACGTCCGGCACGGTCCAGCCTTCGAGGCACGCGAATTCGGCGGTCAGATCGTGTCGCGGCAGGGCTGCAAGATCGGCCAGGCTCAAGGTGAGCGGCCGCTCGACTAGCCCATCGATCCGGAGTCGAGCCGGCGTGTCTGAGACTGGGCCTACGGGATGTTTTGGCAGGCTGGGTCGGATATCTGTTCGATCCATATCATCCTCCGCCTCGTCGCGCGCCGACGTTGCGGCGATCCCCCGCGCGATCCGGGGTCGCGACTGCGTTGGTCGTACACCGTCTTTGAAGAAACGATAGCCGATTACTAGCTGATCTGGAAGAATCCGCCGCCCGCACCAAGGGTGCCGTCCGGACCGATGGCGCTCACGCCTACTCCGACACTACCGGTGCCCTTCGGTGTCCAGGTCACCGATGACGTGCCGCTCTCGTCGGTGTCGGGAGCGTTCAAGCTCTCGTCGTTGTCGCCGGCGGTCGTCTTGACGGTCAGTTTTGCATTTTTCACCGGCTGGCCGTCCCGCGTGACCGTGATGCTGAGGGTTTGCGGGCTCCCGCTCTTCAGGCTGACGGACGTAACACTCACATCCACGACCAGGACGTCTGGATTAGCAGGGGCGCTCGGAGACGACGTACTCGACCCGGACGCGCTGGTGCTGGCCGTATTCGGACTGGCGGACGGGGACGCGCTGCTTGATCCACCGTTCGTGGGCGTCGCCGTTGCGCTCACCCCCCGATTCCGACTGCCGTTCGAGGAACTGGATCCACTCTGAGGGGTGGGGCTGGCCGCTGGCGCTGCGGCCGTCTGGTTGCTGCCCGACCCGCCATCGGCGTTCGCACTGCCAGTGGACGGCGATGCGCTGCTGCTCGTGCCACCGCCCGAGGACGGCGCCGCGACCAGATAGTCCGAGGCGATCCAGCCGCTGCCATCGCCGGGGACACGCACGTTCCGCCAGGTCAGGCCGTCGGCCTGCTTGTCCTGGCCGACGACATCGAGGGTGGTGCCTTCCGGTACGACTGTTGCGACGGCCGCCGTCTTGGACGGCTGGGTGCGGAGTCGAACCCCGGTCCCGTCGGTGTTCGCGACGCGCACCTTTTGACCGGTTCCGGCCGTCGTGCTGGATGAATTCGACGTGGCGGCGCCAGTCGCGTTGCTGGCCGGCCGCGAATTCAGGGGCCGCTGGACGCGCGGACCTGTCTGGCTCATCGTCGTTGGGTCAATACGCTTCAGGACCATGGCCGCGATTGACTCGGCCTCGGCCATGGTCGTCGGCTTGGTCAGGCCAGCGACGGTGATCCCAACAACCATCGCGCCGCGTCGGAACAAGTAGAGGTGGGCCACGGCCGGGCCTTCGGCGGATGTCCCCTCCATCGTCAGGCCAGTCGACTCGTCGCCCATCTTCGAGACCGTCTTCTCGACCCAGGGCGGCGATGCCGTGACGAGCGCTTGACGGGATGATGCGAACTGTTCGGCCGCCTGCTGGCTGCTGGCGGTACGCGCCACCAGACTCTTGATCTCGATCGGGCCGCTCTTGAAGTTCTGGGGCGTCTGATCGCGCGTAAAGTCGGCTTCGTAGACCAGGATGCCGGGAAGCGGCTCCCGCTGCTCGGACTTGTCGGGAACCAGTTGGAACCCGGGGCGTAGATCGGCAGCAGTTGGCGAGGCGCCGCGCGGATCTACCGAGATCTCTTGAGCAAACACACCCGACGCTGTGGGCCAGGGGACGACCGGCGCGAGGCCGAGGGCTACGACGGCCAGCAGGATCGCGAGCTGCGAGCCAGCCGAAAGGGCTCTGGTCATGCGTTATGCCTCGTCGAAGACTCCGATGCGGCGATACTTTTCATAACGGTCGCCCAGCAGGCGCTCAGTATCCATGTCCTCGCCGCACCCGTACAAACGGTCGAGGTCCGCGAGGGTCGCGCGGAGCTCTGCGTGCAGCGCCTGAGCGGCCGCCGCTGGATCCTCGTGTGCGCCGCCCGCCGGCTCTGCCACGATGGTGTCGGCGATGCCAAAGCGCCAGATGTCCTCGGCGGTGATGCGCATCGAAGCGGCCGCTTCCGCGACGAGGGCGGCGTCGTTCCAGAGGATCGAGGCGCAGCCCTCGGGGGAGACGACCGAGTAGACGGCGTTCTCGAGCATGAGCACTCGATCCGCGACCGCGATGGCGAGTGCGCCGCCACTGCCACCCTCGCCGATGATGACGGTCACGAGCGGAACGCGCAGACGCGCCATTTCGAGGAGATTGGTGGCAATTGCGAGTGCCTGACCCCGCTCCTCGGAAGGCAGGGTCGGATCAGCGCCGGGGGTGTCGACGAGTGCGATGACGGGCAGGCCGAACTTCTCGGCTTGCTTCATCAGGCGTAGCGCCTTCCGGTACCCTTCCGGGCGCGGCATCCCGAAGCGGCGGTAGGCGTTCTCCTTCGCATCGCGCCCCTTCTGATGGCCGAGCACCATCACCGGCCGGCCGTCAAGCCGCGCTGGACCGCCCACGAGTGCCGGATCGTCGGCAAAGAGACGATCGCCGTGTAACTCAACGAACTCGTCGAAGATCGCGGCGACATAATCCAGGGTGTACGGGCGGCGCGGGTGGCGCGCGAGTTGGACCCGCTCCCAGGCTGACAGTCCCGCGGGCGATGGGCAATCGTCGGCGTCGAGGTGAAGTCGCTCGCCGTCGTTCTGCCACCCGCCAGCTAGCCGCTCTTCGGTGCTCGCCAGGTCAGGCCCCCTTTCGAGACGTCGCCGGCGTGGCGGCCGGGCGAGTGCGCTCGCCATACAGGCGCAGCAGGCGGGCGAGAGTCGGGCGGAGGTCGCGGCGATGGACGACGGCGTCAATGGTGCCGTGTTCGAGCTGGAACTCGGAGCGCTGCGTGCCGGGTGGAAGCTTTTGCTTGGTGATCTGCTCGATGACGCGCGGCCCGGCGAAACCGATGAGCGCGCCCGGTTCGGCCAGCATGACGTCGCCAAGCCCGGCGAAGCTCGCTGTGACGCCGCCGGTCGTGGGGTCGGTGAGCAGGCAGAAGAAGGGGATGTGTGCGTCGGACAACCGGGCGAGCGCGGCTGCGGTCTTCGCCATCTGCATGAGCGAGAAGATGCCTTCGTGCATCCGTGCACCGCCCGACGCCGTAACCGCCAGAAGCGGCAGCCGATCGTCGATCGAATGCTCGACCGCACGAGCAATTTTCTCACCCACGACCGAGCCCATGCTGGCTCCGAGAAATCCGAAGTCGGCCACGGCCACCCGAAGCGGCACCATCTCAATGGCGCCAGTGCCGGTAACGACCGCCTCAGCCAGAGCTGTCTTCCTCTGGGTCTCTGCCAGCTTGTCCCGATAGGTCTGACCGGCGCTCACGAAGTGGAGCGGGTCACCCGCACGGATGTCGGTATCTTCCTCGAGGAACGATGCCTCGTCCAGCAACTGAGCGAGGCGCTCACTGGCGGAAAGGCGCGCGTGATGCTCGCATTTCTGGCACACCCGCAGGTTCTTCTCGAACTCGCGGACGTAGATCACGTCACGGCAGCGATCGTTCCCGCAGCGGACCCAGAGGTTGTCCGGAATGTCGTCCCGGTGCCCGTGACCGATCCAATGGCGCGGTGAGAAGCGCGACGCATGATGACGAGTTATCGGCGGCTCCTCGGGCGCGCGCCGATCTCGCTGGCCGCTCTCCGCCTGTCGGTCGGCCGTAGCCGCGGGGTGCACCCCTCCGGCTGGGACGTCATCATGGTGATCGCGTCGGAACAGGTCACGAATCGGCACGGTCGAGCAGCACCTCGGTCTGAGCGTGCGCCTCACGGCGGGACCGTCCCGTGAGGGCGGAGTGGCGGGATCGTAGCCGTGTCGACCGATGTCGAGTGTGTGGATCCTGAACGCAAGCACCGCCCGGCGGACGGTGTCGCGGGCGGAGCGCATGCGAAAGAGCGATCCAGTGCGAGCCTGGCATCAGGCAACCCCCGTGGGCCAATGAGCACGGCGGCCACGGCTCTGGGGCTGCGGCCAGTCTACCAGCCGTTTTGCCTGACGGTCAAGGATGCAGATGATGCCGGGTGTCCCTCATGTTGTTGCGGGGAGGGGCTGGCGGTGACGAGAGCGAAAGAAGGGCTTGCGCCAGGGGTGGGCCTTGGTGGGGTGGCCGTTGACGATGCGGGGTGGTGAGGGGGGAGCGGGTG
>JADLFM010000071.1 GCA_020845495.1 Chloroflexota bacterium | reverse complement strand
ATGACCGCCCGTTCGTGTCCGAGGTGCTTGAGCGCCCAGCGTACGCGGGCCGAGAAGATGTTTCCGTTGTCGTCGTAGCTGACGACGATGCTGCTCGGGCCGATCCCAAGACTGCCGAGCTGCTCCAGCGTCCGCTCGCGCCAGGGGCCTGTTTCGAGTTCCTCACTGCTGCGTGTGGCGAGGCTCTGCCAGGGCAGGTTCACGGCCCCGGGGATGTGACCCTGTACATAGGCATCTGGGGCGCGTGCGTCGACGACCACCATGTCAAGATGGGCGCCAAGCTGCGCGAGCCAGGAAGCGGTCACCAGGAAGCTGGCGCTGCCGAGATGTTGGGCGCTCATCGGTGTCGGGCTGAGAATACCGGTGAGCGGGAGGACCATAGCGATGAGGATCAAGCGCGAGAGGAGTGATCGCATGGCGTATTCATCCTCGCTGGACTGCTTCACGCGAACTGTGCTACGTCCGTGCGGCGCAGCCCGATGGACAACGTTCATCAATCGACTCGGATATCGCCATGAAGAGGTGCGAAGCCCATAGTGCTCGCAGCACCCCGGTCACCTGCCTCCTTTCACGTGGGATCTGGCGGGGCACCCTCTGCTGGTGCGCCCAGGGTATGTCAGGAGTGACCTAACGGATACCTGACACATGTCCTGGGGCTTGGGGTATGGGTGTCCTGGTGATTGACCCATGGGTGTCAACTCTAGGCATCAGTCGGCCGCCCAGGAGGAGGGCACCGGAGGCAAGGCGGAGATGTGGAGTTGGTGGGCGGCGGGTCCGGCGCGTCGAGAGGAAGACGCGGCAGGCTGGGTCGAGGGCCTGAGCAAGGGCGTCGAGGAGGGCGCCGAGGCGTGCGTGGCCGTCGAGGGTGGCGGCGATGCCGAGGGCGTGGAGGCGGATGAGGGCCGCGATCCCGGGCGGGCTGCGGTCGTAGGGGGTCCAGGCCAACGCGACGGTGGGCCAGTGCTGGATGAGCACGGCGAGGAGCTTACCGAAGACCTCGCAGGGGATGCGCTGCGGTGCAGCCGAGCGGGAGCGGGTGAGGCCGCCGTCCTGCTTCCAGAGCTCGAAGAGCAGTTCGATCTGCCAGCGCAGGCGAGTGAGGACGCGGGCCTCGTCGACGATGAGGCGCTCGGGAGGCAGCTTGGTGACCAAGAGGGTCCAGTCAGCGCGGGCGAGAGGGTCGTGGCTGACGGTCTGCCCGCGTCGGCGGGCCTCGGCGACCTCGGGCGGGACGCGCACGGCCAGCAGCCGGGTGGGCTGGCGCTCGTGGGTGCCGAGAGTGACGGGGATGTCGACCGTCGCCACCGGCCGCGGGGCCTGGCGGGGGATCCAGTCCACGAGGTCCAGGCACCGGCCAGCCGGATCGAAGACGGCCGTCTGCGCCTGGCGGTCCCTCAGCCAGTGGACCCCGGCCTCGGTCAGCGCACAGAGGTACCCCAGGCTGAAGTACCCCCGGTCGGCCAGGAAGAGGGCGGCAGCGGCGGCTCGACCGGCGCTGGTGGCCGGCGTGCTGGCTTTCCCACAGCCCGGCCAGGCCGCCGCAAACTCGGCCGGCAACGCCACGGTCATACTATCCTGGACACACACCTCGGCAAAGCGCTCCGGAATCGGGATCGCGACCGGCTCGGCCGTCACCAGCCGCTGCATCGCCGCTACCAGCACCTGCTGCAGGTGGGTCGCCGCCAACTGCGTGAACCGCTAGTCCAGCTCCTGCCGGCTGTTCGCGACCCCCAGCGCCCCCGGCCATGCGGCTCAACTCCTGCATCCCGGCCTGCGGCGTCGCCAGCGACCCATAAACCAGCGCCTGCACGAACTGCGCCCCGGTCAGCTTCGAGCGACGCTGGACTAACTCACTCGTCCCGGACGGCGCCTTGGCACTCGTCGTCGGCACGCCCCGAAAGACCACTGCCAGCTTCGGTATCGTCGTCATGGGAGGCTCCGCAGATTCCCGAAGGTGGGTGAGATCCCTTCACGATGCCACGGGCCTCCCTGCTGCTTCCGTTAGCTTGATGCCTATGGGCGACATTCACGCCCTTCCCTTCCCTGATGCCACCTTGGACAGGGCGTTCGTGCATACGGTGATGGAGCACGTCGCCGAACCGGTGTCTGCCCTGGCCGAACGGAACAGGAAGTCGGTGGAGCCCCACGTCAGGGCTGCGTTGCGCCCCCACGCCTGACGTCGCTGTTGCCGATTCGTCGCGGGTCGCTTGGCGTCACCCAGCCAACGGGACTTGCTGCGAGGGATGGTGCCGGGCGAACAGTCCGAAGCCCCCAGGCCTGACCGTTCGGCCGGCCGAGGCGCTGGCGATGGTCTGGCCGTCCGGCGAAAACGCCACTCCTACCACTGAGGTGGTGTATCCGGTGAGGGTCCGAATGAGACTGCCGTCGCCCGTGCGCCAGAGCCTGATGCTTCGGTCAGCAGACCCGCTGACGGCGGTCCGGCCGTCCGGGGAGAACGCCACAGATTTCAGGGCGTTCGGTGCTTCGAACTTCTTAATTCGGCGACGCGGTCGGCGTTTTCGGGCACGATCTTCGGTGGTGCAGCCGGTGTCGGGGTGAGGGAGGACGCCGGAGTCGGGACCGCCGTCGGGTGCAGCGTCGGCAGCACGATCGCTGTGGCAGCCACAGCGGGGGCGTCAGTCGGGCGAAGGGGCGGGATCGGCGTTGCCGCCACTGGCTCCGGCAGGGGCGACGAGCGAGCGGCGGACCGAGCTTCGCGGGTCGGGGCCGGTGCGCCCACCGGTCTGGCACCGGGACTCAGGGCGCCGAACTCGCCGCTGGAGGCCGCGACGGCCATCGACACTACTCTAGTACTACTTCGTTAGTTACGGAGTGGGCGGAAGTGGGCGATCTGGTCGGTGGCGATGAACCAGCGGACCAGGTCCTGGAGGAGCCAGACGAGGACGCAGCGATGCACGTCCGGGAGGGTCCGGCCGGTCGGTGAGGGGGGAAAGGCCGCCGTCGTCGGGGGCGGTGCGCTGGAGGACCAGGAAGCTATAGGAGAGCATGGCGAGGGCGAGATGGCGATGGAGGCCGTCCCAGCGTCGCCCCTGATAGTCGTCCAGCCCGCACTCGCCCTTGGCGTCCTCGTAGAACTGCTCGATCGGCCAGCGGGCGTGGGCCAGCTCGACCAGCCGTTCGAGCGACGTCTCAGCGGGCGGGTTCGAGAAGTACCACTTCTGGTCGCCGGTGTCGCCCGGCAGCGGCCGCTCGGCGATGAGCCAGCCTGCCGGCCCGGTCCGCATCCGGCCGTGCTGGGCGCTCCGTCCGTGCGGCCCGACCTCGGGGTTCCCGGTGGCCCAGTGGGCTCGGATGGCCGCGAACTGTTTGGTCAACGCGCCCTTGGTCCCCTCGCGCCAGGTGACCGACCACCAGGCGTCGTCGGGGAGCACCGCGGTGATCGCCCTGGCGGTGTGTAGGGGAGCCGGACGCGGGAGCTTCGGCCGCCCTCGCCCGCGCGTGGGCGGCGCAAGCGGCTCGGTGGTGGCCGCCGCCGCGTCGACCTCGTCAGGTAGCCGGACCCCGAAGGTGCTCTCGACGGCGCAGACGTACTGGCACGGCCGGGCGTCCAGCCCGGCCAGGAAGTTCGGATTGTCACCGTACCCGGCATCGGCGACGACCACCGCGAACGGGACCTTCCAGGTCCGGGCCTGATCGATCAGCGCCAACGCCAGGTCCGGCTTGGTCTGGAAGGTGACCGACTCCGGCACGTGCGCGCGTTCCCGCCGGTCAGCATCCTCGGCCCACGGCCGGGGCAGATAGAGCTGCGCACGGACCGGCCAGTGCAGGGGGGTGCTGGTCGCCAGTGGCGGGGCGACGTACTCGGCGCTGACGATGACCTGGCAATTGGCCACCTTGCCGAGCGTGCCCGAATACTGGGGCGCGACGCCGACCGAGCGCGCCCCCTGTTTGGGCAACCCGGTGTCGTCCAGCACCAGCACCCCGCCGGCCGGACTCCGACTGACCAGCTGGCCAACGCGCGCCTCGTCGAGCTTCAGCGGGTCCCAGTCCGCGTCGGTCAGCAGATGTTGCAGGCGCTCGGTGGACGTCCCGGCGATCGCAGCGGCGATGGTGTCGCAGTTCTTCCGGGGCAGGTCCGTCAACAGCCCGGTGATGTACCGCTCCAGACTCTCCCGACTCTCGCTGCGGCGGAACAGCGACGCGAACGGCTCAAGATACGCGGCCAACTCCGGCAACGGCGTCGGGCTGGCTTTGGGCACCGCAACAGGTGGTGGAGGCATGCATTACGTATACCCCATAGCTAACGAAGTAGTACTAGGCAAGCGCGATCTCGGGCAGGAGGGCGGCCTGTGCTGAGGCGACGGCCGACGTGTCGCAGCGGACGCGGGCTCTGGGGGTACCGCTGAAGAAGATGCTTCAGAGCAAGGTGGCCGTGGCCGTCGTCGTACTCGGAGGGGCCGCCTTCCGTGTGCGCGACGTGCGACGCGGGGTGCGCGCCTCACCGACCACTGAGTAGCCGATCTCCTTGTACCCCTTCAGGCGCTTGTCGGACATGCGCTTGAGCATCGGCACGTTCGCATCGACATAGTCGACCACCTGGACGACGCGCTTGCTGGCGTGCAGACGGTGAAGGCGCCCGACGTACTGCTGGACGGTGCCGCGCCACGAGACCGGTAGCGCCAGGAACAGCGTGTCGAGACGCGCATCATCGAAGCCCTCTCCGATGTAGCGGCCGGTGGCGAGCAGCACCCGAGGCTCGTCATCGGCGATCGACTTCATGGCCATGGCGAGATCTCGACGCGCTCTGATGCTCATGCCACCGCGCAGGACCAGGACGTGGTACCCGTGCCCTTCGAGCAGCTTGGCCATGCGCTCCAGGTGGTCCGTGCGCTCGGTCAGGACCAGTGGAGACCGTCCCGCTCGAATCGCGTTCACCACGTCCGCGACGATCAACGTAGTCCTGGGTTCGTTGGCCACCAGTTGCGTGTAGATCTCCTGGATGCCCGGAGCGTGCTCGTCATGCCGAAGCTTGAAGCCCGTCAGCTTCAGGAGAACCTCATGGTCGAACGGCCTCGCTGCGGTCTCTTCCTTCGCATCGACTGTGAAGCGGAGCGGCCCGCACTGCATCGCGATGATGGGGTGATGTCCATCTTTACGGACCGGGGTGGCAGTCAGGCCGACGATGAAGCGCGCGCGGACTTCGCTGAGCGACCGCTCAAAACTGAAGGCTGGCACATGGTGGCACTCATCGACGATGACCTGTCCGTACTCCGCAACGAGATCTTTGACTTCACCGTTCCGAGTCAGGCTCTGCAGCAGTGCGATGTCGATGACGCCGGTCGGGCGACGCTTGCCCCCACCGAACAGGCCGATGGCGCCTGGCGGGACATCGAGAAAGGCTGCGAGCCGCTCCCGCCACTGGTCAGCAAGATGCTGTCGGTGGACGACGACCAGGGTGTTGACCTGCCGCCGCGCGATAAGCCACGCACCGATCACCGTCTTGCCGAACGCTGTCGGTGCGCAGAGGACGCCGGTATCGGCGGCGGCAAGAACCTCGGCTGCCTCCAATTGCTTCGGCCGCAGCTCGCCACGGAACGGTGCCTGGATGGCTGTTCCCCCATGTCGCTCATCGGTTACCGAGACCGCGATGCCGTTGGTCTCGGCGAGGGTGATAACCTCGTCGAGACACCCGCGTGGGACCGCCAGGTGCGACGGCAAGTCCTCCGAGCAATCGATCAGGCGTGGTTTGCCGAAGGTGGACAGGCGCAACTGCTGGGCCCGGTAGAACTCCGGATTCTGGAAAGTAGCCAGCCGCCGCAGGCGATTGATCAGGACCGGCGACAGCGCGCGCTTCTCGATGAACAGTCGGTTGGCCCGGACCATGGTGATGGTCTGTGGCAACGGCCCGGGGATCTCCACGTCTGCCCGGCGTCGCGAGGGCGGCACTTTCCAGGGTGCTGGCTCACCATCGTCGTCGATCCAGACTGGCCCGCCAGGCAGGATCGTGTCGGTGCGGGTCACCTGCTCGACGATCCTCTCTGCTTCCTCAGCCTCTACTTTTCGGATCGACGAGAGGAACTGCCACTGATCCGGGTACGGTTCGAGGCTTCGGTCCAGGAAGACGCTGTTGGCGTTGCGTCGGCTCACACCTTGCAGCGGGACGGCGATCAAGTTGCCGAAGCCGCCGGCGGGAAGAGTGTCCTGGCTTGGGAACAGGCGATCGTACGAGTCCAGGCCGATCTGATAGCGACGATCGAGGGCGCGGGTCAGCGCGGCACTGCCGAGATTTCTGGCTACCGATGCGGCGATCGGCTGAGCAAAGAACACCCACAGGTGTGCTCCCTGCCCGGACCGTGATCGCTCCAGGGCGGCCGGGATCCCCAGGCCGTCGCAAGCCGCCAGGACGGCCAGGACATCCTGACGCCAACCATCCTTGTCGAAGTCGAAGGCCAGGAACCAGCAGGTGTCGTCACGCAGGAGTGGATAGACTCCCAGCGTGTGGGTGCCCATGAGATGCCCACGGACCACGTCCGCTGTCAGTGGGAGATAGTCGTGGGCCTCGTGCTGGTACTGGCGACCACGCGGGACGCCCGGACGCAGTGCGGGTGCGTACCCACTCCGCCCGTCGCGTTCCCAGCGCAGCGCGTAGATATCCTCACGTCCTCGGAACAGACTTTGGAACAGCGCGATCTTGGCGACCGGATCGGAGTGCGCGCGGACTTCACCGGCGTCCAAGTTGTCGCTCTTTTGTCGAGGTACGCTGCCGGGCTGGAGACCCGGGCGGCCGTTCTCGACTGGAGCGCTGCTGACGATCGTGCCGCCACGGAGCCCGTCGCGCTCAGCCCGCAGACGCTGGATGATCTCGAGCGCCTCCTCAAGATTGGAGGGTTGCTCATCGGGGTTCACGCCATCCGCCTCCATCGAGCCGGGCGAGCTCTGCGCCGGAGCTCCCCCTACACGAACCACCCATTGTGGCACTTGTGGAGCCGTCGAGGTCGTGCTACGCTGGATCTACCAGATCACGATACAGAAGATCCCCTTCTGTGTAGAGAATCGGTTTGTATGGCTCGTAAGCGCTCGATTGCTCAGTCCGACTCCCCCGCCCCACATCTCGTGGAATTCACTTCACGAAAGGTGGAGGGTGCCGTCGTGCCCTTCGCCGGAGCGGTTCCGGAGACCGTCGAGAGCCTGTCGGCCTGGGTCACCCGCTACCTGACGCTGGCCGTCGTCGGGGTGCGGTCGGAGGAGGTCACCGACAAGATCGCCCTCCATCTCGAGCGCTTCGCTTCCTTCTATAAGGAAGCGTACGGGCACGAGCGGATCCGGAATGTGCTCAAGCGTGATGTCCTGGCCTGGCAACGCAGTCTGTCCGACCAGGGCCTCGCTCCCGCGACCGTGAACAATCACCTGGCGTCGCTGTCCGGGTTCACGACCTGGGTGCATGCCCAGGCGCCACATTTGTTCGCGGTCGGTGATCCGGCCAAGGGGATCGGCGAGCTGGGCCTGCCGCCGCTCGAGCCACGGACCTTATCCCCCGAATCCCCCGAGCAAGTGCGCTCGTTGAAGAGCGTCTGCGATCGCCTCGAACGCTTCCACCAGCTCCGAGGCCGCCGCTGGACGAAGACGCCCGAGCAGCTTCGGGTCAGGTCGACCGGCCGCCCGTTGAGAGACCGGGCGATCGTCTACGTGCTGCTCTCGACCGGGCTGCGCCGCGAGGAGCTGGTCAATGTCGATCTCGACCAGGTCAGCCCGAACGCGCCCACAGATCTCCGACGGGCACGGCAAGGACGGATCAGCCGGGTCCAGGGCAAGGGCAAGACCGAGCGGACGGTCTTCCTCTCCGCCGACGCCAGAGCCGCACTGGCCGACTACCTGGAGAAGGAACGGCCGCGCGATGCTGGTGACCAGACGGTCGCCCTCTTCCTGAGCGCGGTCAGCCTGCCGGCCCGCTCCTCTGACGGGAGGCTGTCGCCCAGAGCCATCAACCTGCTCTTAGAGCAGATCGGCCGCTGGCATGATGCCGAGCTGCCAGACGCCCGCCGGCGGATCTCACCGCTCCGGCCGCACGACCTGCGCCACACCTTCGCCTT
>JADLFM010000070.1 GCA_020845495.1 Chloroflexota bacterium | reverse complement strand
GGGATGTGCGCCGACTCGAACTCGGCCGGAGTGCGAACGTCCACGACGTGGACAGGTGCGTCACCCGAGAGCCACGCTCGGAGGGTACCCGCGTCGATGGCTCGGGAGGTTGTCATGTTCGTCGCTGCGGTCATCTACTCCACTCTCATTTCCTGACGGAGACGCGCGGTGTTGGACCCAGCTCAGGCGTGTGCTCCGGCAGCGGTGAGCTGCTTCAGCACCTCGGGCACGCCCTGGCTGCTCAATACGACGGGTGCAAAGCCCGCCCGCTCAAGCAGCCCGGCCGCGATGCTCGACCGATACCCGCTGGCGCAGGCCACCCAGACGTTCTCTGCTGCGGTCAGTGTCGGCGGCACGCTGTCCGCGAGCTCCGGCGCGTAGCGATGGACGGCACCCTCGATGTGGCCCGCCGCCCACTCGGCCAGTGTCCGCACGTCGAGCACCTGTCGAGCCTCACCGCTCCGAATCGCGGCTGCGAAACGGTCGACATCGACGCATTCAAAGGCGTCGATCGGCCATCCCTCGGAGCGCCAGGCATCAAGACCGCGCAGCACGCCAACGACCCGGTCGTACCCGATCCGGCCGAGCTGAACGACCGCTTCTTCCAGGTCCTGGCCGGGATCGAGCACCAGCATGAGGGGCGCGTTGAACGGCGTGACCCAGCCCACCCAGGTGCCAAAGTCGTCAGCGAGCTCGATGCCGATGGAGCCCGAGATGTGGCCAGCCGCGAACGCCGAGCGTGGGCGTGCATCGATCACCCAGATATCCGGGGCACGGTCAGCGACGGTGGCCGGGGTTAGTTCGGGTGCCGTGCGGGCAGGAAGGGGAGTCGGCCCGAGCGTGTTGATCGGGGCCATGTTTGGGTAGTACTTCGGGTAGGGACCGAGGCCGGCCAACTGTCCCTTGACGAACGCCTCGGCGTCGGGATACGCCAGGACCGGGTTGTCCCGCTTCTCGTCGCCGATGGTCGAGGTCGAGCGGCCCGCCCCGCTTGCGGCGCAGAATGAGCCCTCGCCGTGCGTCGGGAACAAGCCGACCTGATCCGGCAGCCGCGCCAATCGGTTGACCGAGCCATGCTGCAGGATCGCAAGCTGTCGCGCCCGCGCCTGTCCGAGCAGGTCGGGTCGTCCGGCCGATCCGACGAGCAGGCTGCCACCGGAGAACAGCGCTACCGGTAGCCCGTCGATCAAGACCAGGTAGCTGACGTGCTCGGGCGTATGCCCAGGCGTATGGATCGGACGGATCGTCAGGCCGGCGTCGCCATCGATCTCTTCCTGATGAAAGGCCGGAACGTGATCGAAGGCCACGCCGGCTCCGGCCGGCAGAATGAGGCTGGCACCAGTTTCGTGCGCCAGCTCACGGCCGCCCGAGACGTAGTCGTTGTGCACGTGCGTCTCGAGCACGTAGCGGATCCTGACCTGCCTCTCTTGCGCAGCCGCGAGGAAGCGGTTGATGTCGCGCTGCGGGTCGACGATCAATCCAAGCCCGTGATGGCTGAATAGATAGGTCGCATCGCCCAGACCCGGCGTGCGAATGCTGGTGATCTCCATGCTGGCTCTCCTCGCCTCTGAGGGCACTCGGTCTGGCTGTCTATAACCATACCCCTGTAGGGTATATTCCGGCCATGTTGTTCGGTGTGACGGAGTCCTCATGAAGCTGCACGCCGGTGCGCACGCCCAGCTCAGTACCCCCCTCGGGTATAATGTTTACGAGGCGGGCTCGTACACGAGGCCCGGGCGCCAATGAGTGGAGTGGGCGATGGAAGCAAGGGCCGAGGCGGAACGACGAATCAAGGACCGCCTTGCGCGGATCGAGGGCCAGGTCCGCGGGATTCAGAAGATGATCGACGAGGAGCGGGATTGCGAGGCGATCCTGCTCCAGGTTCTAGCGGCCAGGACGGCGCTCGAGCGCGCGGCGGGTGAAATCGTCGGGGCCTACGTCGACGAGTGCATGGCTCAGCATTCCCCCGACGAAGCTCGAGCCAAGATCGCCCGCACCGTCAAGCTGCTCACGCGGGCGGCATAAACGATGTCGCCGGCCTCAGGTGGCAGCCCCATGACGGGGACTGCCACCACGACGGTTGTATCGTCCGGCTGAGGTTACTGCTCAAGCTCCTTCCTACCGATGAACGCGCCGTGCCAGGTGTGGTACCAGACCTGGCCGGTGTAGGCGTTCACCGAAAGCATGCCGCTCACCTGGCCGTCCCGCAGCGTGTGGACGGTGTAGTAGCCGTAGAAGGCGTCGGGCTCTTCGGTGGCGCTGCCCGCCTGATACTGGTCGAGCCATTGCTGGGCGACCTGCCGCGCCTGGTCAGCGGTCACCGACGGACTCGGAACGGCAGCAGCGCCGGCACCAGTCCCGCATCCCCAGTCGGCCATGTGACCGTACTTGGTGTTCCACATCATGTTCGGGCCGAGCTCCGGTAACACACCCCCGTTGGCCTTGTTCACGAGCACCTCGAAGGCACCCAGGCCGGTGCTTCGCTCCTTGACAATCGCGTAGTAGTTCTGGGTGAACTCCATGACCTCGTCGACTGCCAGGTCCGCGTTACCCATCTGCGTCACGTACGCCTGGACGTTCTGGACGGCCTGATCCAGGCTCATGGCAGGCGCGGCCTGCGCCGCTCCACTCGCCCACGGGCCGTACGTCCCCTGGCCCATCATCCCCGGTCCCATCATGCCAGGACCCATCATGCCTGGACCCATCATCCCGGGCCCCATCATGCCGCCGTACCGATTCCCTGGTCCCCAGCCCGTGCCGGAGCCCGGACCACATCCTGGACCGCCCGGATAGCCCTGCGCCTCGGCCGACGGAGTACCGAATGTCAGCGAGGCGATAACAAGAACTGCAGCCACACTTACGCTCGTTCGTCGCCACATGATCATGCTCCTTCCATACTCCTAGCGTGGCTCACGATCCTCTGTGAGTGCGCGTCGCGCGACCTCAAACTCGGCCGGACTGATCTCGCCCCTGGCAAACCGACGGCGCACGATCTCAAGAGCGTCCTCGTGTGCCCCTCGATCTTGAGCGGTCATCAGCGCGCGGAGCCCGAAGACCACCAGGCCGATGACTGCGAGCCAGAAGACCAGGCCGAGCAGCATCCCGAAGCCACCCCACATGCCCCACATTCCGTAGCCGTAGCCCATCATCTCCTGGTCCTCCGCGCCCGGCGACTTCAGCCAGACCGGTCACTTTCAGTGTGGACCGGGGACGTCAAGGGACGATGCGGCGAAGGATCAAGATTCGATCAAGCCGCCGAGGTTGCTCAGCGGGCGGTCGGAAGCGTGAAGACGAACCGGGCCCCGCGCCCCAGGCCGGCAGACTCCGCCCAGATTCGGCCCCCCATCGCCTCGACCACGGCTTTCGCAATCGTGAGGCCGATGCCGCTTCCCCCAAGGGCCCGGCTGCGCGACTTGTCGACGCGATAGAACCGCTCGAAGACGTGTGGCAACTGCTCGGGGGAAATCCCCACGCCGGAATCGGCCACGGCGATCTTGACCTCGCGATCAAGCTCATAGAGGGTGACGGTGACCGAGCCGGGGGCCGTCGTGTAGCGCAACGCGTTGGTGAGCAGGTTGACCAGGACCTGCTGTGCTCGCTCGCGATCAGCCCGAACGGACGGCGCGTCCGGTGCCGCCTCCACGAGCAGCCGCAATCCCTTGTCGTCGAACTGAGGCGCCAGACGATCGACGGCCTCCCGAACCAGTATGTCGGGTGCGATCGTTTCGAAGTGCATGGGGAGCTGACGCGCCTCGGCACGAGACAACTGCTGCAGATCGTCGATTAAGCGACGCAGCCGACCGGCCTCGCCGTGAAGCTTCGCCCAGAGCTCCGGGCTGGGCTCAATTTGCTCGTCGAGCAACTCCTCTAAGTATCCCTCCAGCGTCGTCACCGGAGTTCGTAGCTCGTGAGCAACGTCGCCGATCAAATCGAGCCGGCGTCGTTCGGCTGCCTCAAGCGAGGACGCCATCTCATTGAAGCTCATGGCGAGCTCGCCCAGTTCGTCGTGCGTGCCCGGGGTGACCCGTTCGGCATAGTGGCCGTCTGCTACTCGCCGACTAGCGATCGCCAGTCGGCGAATCGGCCCGACGACACGGGCAGTCACGAACAGACTGACGCCAACTGCTGTGACAAGGGCGACACCGGATCCGATGAACAACGCCTCGCGCATTGCCGTCCGAAAGGTGTCCTCGACGACCGTGTCGAAGGCGCTCCACATCGGGCTGGAAGGCCCCGAGCCCATCATGCCGGGGCCTATCATTCCCATCATGCCCTGCATAGTTGTGCTGCTCATCATGCGAGCGAAGTGATCCTCGAAGAACGTTCTCGATACGATCTCGGAGACGGCGAGAAGCGTGACCATCCCGGCGACGACAATTGCGACGTACGAAATGAAGAGCTTGACGCCGAGGCTACCCCACAGGCGCCGTCGCCACCGCCTGAGTTGCATCAGCTAGACCTCGGCCCAAACCGGTACCCGACGCCGCGCACCGTTTCGATAAACCTTGGTTGCGCCGGATCGTCAGCCAGCTTGCGGCGCAGATTGGCGACGTGAACGTCGACGACGTGATCATCGTAGTACTCATCGCCCCAGATGGCCTCAAGCAACTGCAGGCGGGTGAAGACACGACCCGGGTGGCTCGCAAGGACCAGGAGCAACGAGAATTCGCGCACTGTCAACGAAAGTATCTGCCCTGCAAGGACAGCCTCGTGCCGAGTCTCGTCGATGACTAGCTCCCCGAAGATGTGGGGGGTGGGTTCGTCAGTGCCTGTCTGTACGTTCGTCATTTGGGACAGGCGTGGTCGTCGCAAGAGCGCCCGTACCCGTGCCGCCACCTCACGCGGACTGAACGGCTTGGTTACATAGTCGTCTGCGCCGACAGACAGACCGACGATCTTGTCGATTTCCTCGACACGAGCCGTGAGCATCACCACATACGCATCTGAGAACTGGCGCAGTTGCCGGCACACTTCAATGCCATCGATGTCCGGCAACATCACGTCGAGCACGACGAGATCCACGTCGTGCTCCCGAGCCATCGCAAGCGCGGCGCGGCCATCGAGCGCTTCGAGGACGTCGTAGCCCTCGCGCTGGAGCGTCCCGCGCAGGAGGTCGACGAGGTTCTGCTCGTCGTCAACGAGCAGGATGGTGGCCACGCACTCCTCCAACTGTCACGTCGAGCGCCCGAGCACTCAGCGTGGCATGCTACTCATGCGGGCCATCTGGTGCAGGTGGGCCCTTGCCAATTCAAATCCAGATTCCGATGCTGCGATTGGTACTACATATCTCCATATGATTATATTTCCCTTGATCGCTCGAAGGGTTGCCAGTGGCAGTTATCGAAGACCTCTCCCTTACGCTGAAAGCCAAGCTCTTTCGGGGTCTGGCTGATCCCTCGCGGCTCGCCATTCTGGAAAGCCTGCGTCTTGGAGAGAAGACCGTATCCGAGGTCATCGAGGCGACCGGGCTCTCGCAGCCGAACGCCTCTAGCCACCTTTCGTGCTTGAGGGAATGTGGCCTGGTCGTGAGCCGCCAAGAGGGGCGTTTCGTCTACTACCGCCTGGCTGATGCCCGCGTCGAGGAGCTGCTGCGGCAGGCTGAGGGCATCCTCGCCGAGGTCGCCTCGCGGGTCTACGCCTGCACTCGCTACGAGCGTTGAGGAGCACTGCGTGATTGAATCGACCGATCAGCACTCTCGGCTCGACCTGACGCTTGCAAATCTCGACTGTGAGAAGGACGCAGCGCGCATCGCCACGCGGCTGAGAACCCTCCCTGGGCTCAGCGACATCACCGTTGCTCCCAGCACTGGCCAGCTGAGCCTGCGCTTCGATCCGCGGACCGTCTCCGAGGACACCATCAAGGACACGCTGGGCGCGCTGGGGTTCCCGCCAACCGACGGGTGTGGCTGTGGCGAAGCGTGCAGCACCACCAGCCGCGTCGATCTCCCCCCTGAGCAAGAGCGGCGGCTCCGACGTCAGGCCTGGTGGCTCACCGCGGCCACCATCGCCTGGAACCTCCTTGAGGGTGTGGTGGCGATCGGTAGCGGGCTGTTAGCCGGCTCAATCGCGTTGGTCGGGTTCGGCCTGGATTCTCTGGTCGAGGTCTCCAGCGCCCTGGTCATCACTTGGCGCCTGTCGCATCGCAGCGCCGATCCGGAAGCTGACGAGCGCATCGAGCGCCGCGCGGTTCGGCTGATTGCGCTTAGCTTCTTTGCCATAGCCCTGTACGTGGTCTATGACTCAGCAACCAAGCTGCTGGGCATCAGCGAGGAGCCCAACAGCAGCCCGATTGGCCTGTCGATCACCGCGCTTTCCCTCGTCGTAATGCCCGCGATCGCCTGGGCGAAGCGCCACGTCGCTCGTGGGTTGGGGTCAGTCGCCCTCAAGGCTGATGCCGGTCAGACCCAGTTGTGTACCTACCTGTCTGCCGTGGTGCTCGTTGGCTTAGCAGCCAACAGTCTGTGCGGCTGGTGGTGGATGGACCCGATCGCTGGCCTGGTGGTTGCGGGTTTGGCTATCAAAGAAGGCTGGGAAGCATGGACCAGCGGCGAGCTCTGCGAGTGTGGAGACTGAGGCCAAGGTGACAGCCCATCGCATCATCACGGATACCAGTGGGCCGGTACTGCTGGCCGTCTTGCTGACCCTGACTCTGGTGAGCATCAGCCCCGTCTTCGGGACGTCGCCGTGGCATGGCCCGGACGCTCATAGCAGTCTCCCCCACCGAGGCGCTGACTCTCCGCTCAGCGCAGTCAGTGACCCAACCAGAAACCTCCATCCGACACTCATACCGCAACTGCATGCCTTGATGCAGAGCGAGCCGCAGCAACTGACCGGGTTGCTTGCCGCAGTCTCCCCGTTCCATCCGCCTCGTTAGTGCTATCACGAGCAGACCGTTCGCCTAT
>JADLFM010000069.1 GCA_020845495.1 Chloroflexota bacterium | reverse complement strand
CGTAGAACTCGACGAACTTGCCCACGACGCCGTGCTTGCGCAGCATCTGCGTGATCGTGAGAACGACATCGGTTGCGGTCACGCCGGCCGGAATCGCACCGGACAGCTTGAAGCCGACGACCTTGGGAATCAGCATCGACACGGGCTGGCCGAGCATGGCCGCCTCGGCCTCGATTCCGCCGACGCCCCAGCCCAGTACGCCCAGGCCATTGACCATGGTCGTGTGGGAGTCGGTGCCCACGCAGGTGTCGGGGTACGCGCGCAGCGCGCCGTTGACCGTGCGGGTGTAGGTGACGCGCGCGAGGTACTCGATGTTGACCTGGTGCACGATGCCGGTGCCCGGAGGTACGACCTTGAAGTCGTCGAACGCGGTCTGACCCCAGCGCAGGAACTGGTAGCGCTCACCGTTGCGCTCGTACTCGATCTCGACGTTGCGCTCGAGTGCGTCTTCGGTACCGAAGAGGTCGGCGATGACCGAGTGGTCGATGACCAGCTCGGCGGGTGCGAGCGGGTTGATCTTCGTGGGGTCGCCACCGAGCGCGCTCATGGCCTCGCGCATTGTCGCGAGGTCGACGATGCACGGCACGCCGGTGAAGTCCTGCATCACGACGCGCGCGGGCGTGAACTGGATCTCGGTGTCGGGTTCGGCGGTCGGAACCCACGAGCCGAGAGCCTCGATCTGCGCCTTGGTGACGTTGGCGCCATCCTCGGTGCGCAGCAGATTCTCCAGCAGCACCTTGAGGCTGAAGGGCAACTTCTCGTGTCCCGGAACGGTATCGACGCGGAACACCTCGTAGTCGGTCGATCCGACCGTGAGGGTGTCCTTCGACCCGAAGCTGTTCACTGCTGACACTGTCGTCTCCCTTGCTGACCTTGCGACAATCCTTGCACGGATGACCCGCACCGTTCCGCCGAAACTATCT
This sequence comes from Chloroflexota bacterium, assembly GCA_020845495.1. The sequence continues at coordinate 2,965 of JADLFM010000069.1, read as the reverse complement.
TGACGTCAAGATAAATCTAGCATCACTCCCGGTCGAAGATCAGACCGCGAGAGCGCGCCACGCGGTAGGTCAATTCGATTGCCGCGGCTCCCAGACAGCCGAGCGCGACGCCGACCGCGAGGGGCCAGTCGAACTGCAGGTGCATGGCGAAGAAGTCGCGCGCGAAGGGAACCGTGTTGGCGAGAACGAACAGCACAGCCATGGCCGTGAGCAGGAGGAATCGCCACCGATCGAGAGGCCTCGACAGCACGCAGAGAATCCAGAAGGCGACGATCCACAGCGCGATTGTCGTGATCGAGCGAGCCTCATCCTGTGGGACCCACTGACGCACGATCGCGTTCGTCGCGAACGCGATAACGGCGGCAATCGTTCCGGTGGGCACGGCGTAGCGCAGCAGCCTTCCTAAGATGCCCGGATGGTAGACGCGCCGGTTCGGCGCCAACGCGAGGAAGAACGCCGGGATCCCGATGGTGAGCGTGGACACCAGGGTCAACTGGCGAGGCAGGAAGGGGAACTCCCAGAGCAGAACCGCGAACACCAGGGCGAAAAGGATGCCGTAGCTCGTCTTCGCGAGGAACAGATTCGCCACGCGCTCCACGTTGGCGATCACCTGCCGCCCGTACAGCAGCACATTGGGGAGCCGACCGAACTCGTTGTCGAGGAGTACCACCCTGGCGACAGCCTTCGATGCCGACGTGCCCGAGCCCATCGCGATGCCGAGATCGGCGTCCTTGATCGCCATTGCGTCGTTCACACCGTCGCCGGTCATCGCGACGGTGTGGCCGTCCTCCTGCAGCACGCGCACCATGGCCCGTTTCTGGTCGGGGGTGACACGGCCGAAGATGCTGTGCTCGGACAGTGCCGACCGCAGTGCGGCGTCATCCGTCAGGGTGCGCGCATCGACCGAGCTCGACCCGACCCCCAGGCCGTCAGCGAGGGCGGCGACGGTCGTCGGATTGTCGCCGGAGATGATCACGCAGCGCACGCCCTGCTCGGCGAAGTAGCCGAGGGTGGCGGCGGCGTCCGGTCGAACGGTCTCGCCGAAGAGCAGCAGTGCGACGGGGTGCAGCGTGAGCTCGTCGAGCACGAGGTCATCGGTCTCGCGGAGATGGCCCTCGACCCGCACGACCGCCAGTGTGCGAGTTCCCTCGCCGGCGTGAACGGCAGCGCGGGCCTGATGCTCACCCGACAGCAATCGCTCGGGCGCCCCCAGCAGCCAGCGTGATTCCTCACCGTCGAGCGCGAGCTCGAGTGCGCTGAAGGCGCGCGAGCTTGCGAACGGTATGCGTCGAATGGCTGTGGCCGCCGTGGGAGGGAAGTGGGTCGTCAGAGCTCGCGCCGTCGCGTTGGCGGCGTCGTCGTGGCCGAACAGGCCCAGGGCGGCCTCGAGGCGTGGGTCGTCGGAGAACAGCTCGAAGGTGCGGTACGCGACATCCCCGCTGGTCAACGTTCCGGTCTTGTCGAGGCACAGCACATCGACGCGGGCGAGAATCTCTACCGCCGCCAGTTCCTGAATCAGCACACGCTGACGGGCAAGACGGATGGCCGCGACCCCGAAGGTCAGGCTGATGAGCAGAACGAGACCCTCGGGGATCATTCCCACCACGCTCGCAACGACATCGAGCAGTGCCGTACGCCAGCGACCGTCGCCGAGCGCGGCGAGACTGAATCCGTTGCCGTAGGTGAGCATCCGGCTGCCGACGACCACGAGCACGATCGGACCGAGAATCCACGAAATGTAGACGAGGATGCGATTGGTCGCCGCGCGCAGCTCCGAATGCGCGAGCGAGTGTCGCCGAATCTCGGAGGTCAGTCGGTTGGCATACGAGTCGGCACCGACCGCCGTGACCAGCACGAGCGCGGTTCCGCTGGACACCAGGGCGCCCGACATGACCGTGTCGCCCACGGACTTCGCGATGGGCTCCGACTCACCGGTCAGCAGCGACTCGTTCACCGTCAGGTCGGTGCCCTCCAGCACCCTGCCGTCGGCGACGATCTGATCGCCAGCGCGCAGCACCACGATGTCGTCGAGCACCACCTGCGCCGGTGACAGGATGACGGTTTCGCCGTCACGCCTGACCGCGACGGTCGGCGACGCGAGAAGGGCGAGCCGGTCGAGGGAGATCTTGGCCCGCAGCTCCTGAACGATTCCGATCAGCGAGTTGGCGACGACGATCCCGTAGAACAGGCCGTCCCGCAGGTCACCGAACAGGATGATCGCGAGAAAGCAGGCGGTCAGGATCGCGTTGAACAGCGTGAATACGTTGTCCCGGATGATGAACCAGAGGGGTCGGGAGGTCGTCTGTCGCGTCGCATTGCTCTGGCCGCGCGCGACGCGCTCGGCTACCTCACTCGGGTTCAGGCCGCGCATAAGCCGTTCGAACGAGCAGCCACGTGACCCACAGCAGCGCCGCATACAGCGGCACGCCGAGAATGAGTTTGAGAGTCGCGAGCGCCTGGGTGTTGCCAGCGAAATAGAGCGGCAGCTCCACGGCGAGCCTCAGCCCGAACAGCCCGCACCAGAGCACCGTGGCGATGACGGCGACCTTCACCTTCGCGCGATCCTGCCTCCAGGTCGAACCCTCCCCCGTGATGAGCGAGGCGATGACGCCGATCAGCGGCCAGCGGGCGGCCAGGCTGATGAGCAGGGCGAGGAGGAAGGCGCCGTTGATGAGGAAGCCGAACACGAAGTTGTCCTCGGCGCGCCCCGTCAGCAGGGCGAGCCCCGCAGACAGAGCAATGCCCACGACGCCGGCCACGGCCGAAGTCCAGGGCTGACGGGTGACGACTCGCACGAGCACGAAGATCACGGCGAGACCCAGAGGAAACAGCACAGAAGGCAGAAGCTGCTGGGTGATCGTGTAGACCACGAGGAAGCCGAGGCCGGGCAGGATCGACTCGACGAGGCCACGAACCCCGCCCATCGCAGCGAGCAGGGCCGACCCGCTCGGGTTCTCACCCGGTG
>JADLFM010000068.1 GCA_020845495.1 Chloroflexota bacterium | reverse complement strand
CTTGTCGGCGGCGACGAGCGGCCGCAGGACAGGGGCCCTCGCAATCCCCTCCATCGCCGCCAGGTTCTCGAGCGTCTGCGACGCCACCTGCCCGAGCACGTCGCCGGTGACCAGCGCCGCCGCCTGCGCCAACGAGGCCCAATGACTCTGGTCCAGGCGAACCATGCCCGACACCTCAGCCGGTCGCTCACGAGAAGCCGGGTGAACGAGTGGAGGACAATCCTTGATCGCTCGCATACCTCGGCAGACTCGTTCTCGTTAGCAGCCGCTGCCTGCCATTTTCGTCCCTTCCTTCCGGAGGTCGTCCAAGAACTCGGACGCCGGCTCCACGCCCGTCACGAGCAGATAGTCCCGCGCTCGCGTGCACGCCACGTAGAGCAGGTGACGCTCGGTCTCGTAGACTTCCTTGAGGTCGGACTCGTCGCCGACCGCCTCGATCCGATCCTGAAGCGGCAGGATCTCGTCGTCGCACGCCATGACGACGACCGCCCGGAACTCCAGGCCCTTGGCGAGGTGCATTGTCCCGATGGACACGTTGCCGCTCACCGTGTCGACGTGCTCGTCGAGCACCTTGTACGAGAGCCCAGCCGACTTAACCGCGGCGATGGCACGTGGCACTTGGGCGTCGGAGCGGACAAACACGCCGAACTCATGCGGATGCAGGCTGTCTTGCACACGCGCCGCCACCCATTCGGCTACGACTGCGCGCTCTGCTTCCTCGCTGCCCACCACCTGCACCGATGGCGCCGGACCGTTGAACACAGACACGGTCCCCGTTCGATCCTCGGTATTCCCGTCAACGTCAGCGAGGATCGGGCCGAGCAGACGATCCGCCTGCGCCCGAATCTGATGCGACGTCCGGTAGTTGACCCGAAGGGTCCGCGACCGGCCACGCACATCCACGCCAAGTCCCTTCCAGGAGAAGGGCTGCTGAAAGATCCTCTGGCCGAGATCGCCCGCGAAGAAGAGCGAGTTCGCTCGCGACCCGCCAAGGGATGCCAAGAACCGGAGCTGTGCGATGGTGACATCCTGGGCTTCATCCACCACGACGAAGTCGAACGGCGGGTTCTTGGTCGCGGCAAGAACGCGCGCCAGTTCCGTGAACAACTCGGCCTCAGTCTTCAGCCCTCGACCGCCCAACGTCTCTCGGACGCCCTCGAATACCCACCAGAGGCTTGCCCGCTGAGCCTCAGGCAATCTCGTCTTGCGGCCGAGGCGTGCAACGTCTCGATAGGTCTCCCACGTCCCCAACTGCCAGGCGTCGACAACCTCTTCCCATTCGGTGATCAGGAAGTGGAGGCTGAACTTATGCCCGGCAACGAGACCAGACGCCTTCTCCACCGCGGACCGCACGTCGGCCTGCGAAGCAACCGTCGCCTGCCCCACGTGGGCGCGGTACAGCCTCAACCCGATCGCGTTCAGGGAGTGAACGTCGATTCGCTCACCAAGTCGGGGTTCGTTGCCCAGCAGTCGTTTGAGCTTCGTGCGAAGCGCGTTGGCCAAGGGGTCGGAGAACGTCGTGAGCAGGACCCGGGCGTCCGCGTTGGCTCGCGCCAGATGGACAGCCCGGTGCAGAGCGACGATCGTCTTGCCGGTTCCGGCGGACCCTGCCACGCGCGCCGGCCCACCGTAGTCCCGTTCCACCAGGGCCCTCTGCTCGGGATGCAGGAAGACGGTCCACTTCTCCCATGGGTAGTCGAGGGCCTGCTGCAGTTCCTCCAGGTTCGTCATGACCCGGAAGCGGCGTAGCGCATCGGGGTGCTCGAACGGATTCGTCGTACCCGCACGGCCAATCGGCTTGGGCCGCCCCCCCGTGGCGAGCTCCAGTAGCGCTTCCGCGGCCTCAGCGGGCAGGTGCTCGGCGAGCTGCAGTAGCGAGTCCTCGTCGGCCGCCCTCGCGTCGGCGAGCCACTCCGCTGGCACGCCGAACGCGAGGAACTCCGCGTCCGTGGTGCCATCGAACAGCAGCCTTGGCGGAGCCGACGGCGCTTTCGCAAGCGGCAGTTCTTCCTGCGTGAACACCGGGACAACGACTTCCTTCACGGTCTCGCGGATCTCGACCAACTGCGCGGCGCCGGTCGTCGGATGCACCTCTAGTTTCCGTCGCTCCGCCCAGGCGTACGCCTTGTCATGGTGAGCGACGTAGCACAACAGCAGGCTGCCGTCGCTACGGTGGACGATCACCCGTAGAACTGCGCTCGCCCGCACCGACCAGAAGTTCTTGTCGCGGGCCTTGTCCAGCTTGTGGAACGCCAGGCCTGGGTTCGACGGATTCAGCTGCATGTCGAAGGCCGTTGTCTTGACGACCTTCTGCTCGTCGCTTGTGAGCCGCGACAGGCTGTCCGTGAACGTGTCGGCGATGCGGAAGTCCATGCTGGGTACTCGGAGACGTGTCAGGCAGTCGCGGGCGGCTCGGACTCGGTCACGACCTTCGCGATGTCTGCGTCAGTCGCAAGCGGGCAGTCCGCCCAGCCGATGCTGAGCGCTACGCCGTCCAACACGGACGTCCGGCACATCTTCCCGCGACCGGCCGACAGGCCAAGCGCGAGGCAAAAGGCCTCGTACTCCTTGAAACTCCGGTCGGGCGTACCGAAGGCCTGCACCACGAAGGCCGCGTGTCCAAGCCCAAAGCGCTGCGCTTCGATCACTGCGGAGGCACATCGATGCAGCAACTGGTACCGCACTGCCTCGAAGTCGCAGCCGTTCGGAAGGTGCTGACGAACGTGGTCCCAGCGGACCTTCCTGTTCGCTGCCGAGCGGTCCGACCCGGTCCCCTCTAGCCAGTCCTTCAGCGAGCAGTCCCCGAACGCCTCGCTCGCCTTGGCCTCCACCGCCATCGAGAGCATGCCTTGGGACGTGGAGACCAGCGCCCAGACGTCGTTCTGTGATGCCGCGCGGCCCCCGGGGAGCGGCACCTTGTGTTCCGCCACGGCCAATAGCAGTCGAGGGTCCTGATAGCCGCCGTCTCGAAGGAGGGCCGAAAGCGAGTCCGGTAGACCCGTCGCCGAGATCGACGCCTTTTCCCAAGATACGGCGGTCTCGAACGCCGAATACCCACGCTTCCACTGGTCCTCCGGTGCCGCGAGCCTCTGGCGCCAGCTGTCGAGTCCCCTCGTCGCAATATGCAGCAGGCTCATACTCTGAAGACCTTCATGACCTCGTCGCCGAGGTGGTTGATGACCTTGACGGCAATGCGACCGCTCTTCGGCCGATCGAACGGACGGGACGTGTCGCTGTGGAGCGACTGCCATGCCTCCTGGTCGATCTCCGCCTTCAGCGTCGTCTTGAGCGAACTGTAGGGGTCGTTGGCCCCGAGGAAGTACGCATGGCGGACGAAGAAGCTCTCTTCGTTGTAGTCGGTGTCCACGAACCAGCAGGCGATTCCGTCGGCACCGTCGCTGACGACCTCGCCCGTCTGAGGTTTGAACACATCAACGCCGTTCACCTTGACGCGCAGCCGGCCATCCTGCTCCGGCACGACGTCGATATCGGGCTCACCGAAGATCACGAACAGGTTCCCCTTGCCCGTGTTCTTCAGGTCCTCCGCCATGTGGAGGTCGGCGTTCATGCGGGCCTTGAGAACCGGCAGCCTCCCCAGCTTGTTGAACTCTGTCGTATGGGCTTCGTAGTTGAAGGCGCACGCGATCAACACGTCGAACCCGGCGTCACCAGCCTCCCGGGCCGCCGCTACAAGGTCGGCACGCTGGACTGTTCCAAACTCGGGTCCGATGAAGACGGCGGCCCGGCGTTCCGCATCGCCCTCCATGTAGCGGCCCTCTCCACAGACCAGATCGCCCGGCCACGGATTCAGGGCAGTGAACGCAATCCTGTCTTCTCTGTGGGCCTGCTGAACTCCTGCAGTACGCAGGTTCTCCAGAATCATCAATGGGAAGGACTGCGTAGCACCGAACTCGGGCGACGACTCTCGGACAGCGTCTACCAGCTCGTCGTTCTCATCGACGGCGAGTGTCCGGTGGGGACTTAAGCTCTCGACCGTGAAGGGGCCCGCCACCCGCACCTTCCTGTTGTCTGGGTAAGGCTTGTCGTAGAGGTACTCGAACTCGGCCTTCGCGGCGATCGACTTATCGATCTCCTGCTGCCGGCCGATCCGGACCTGCCACCAGTTCGCGTGCGCCTCTTTCGCTGCCTCCGGCCACTCTGCATCGATCTGGCGTGGGATCTCCCACTCCTGCCAGGACTTCTTGAGCGCGGAATTCAGCTGCTCGCGAAACGGCTCCAGCGTTGCTTGCCACTTGTCCCAGATGACATCGATTTCCGCGTTGTTGGCGATGGACTTGAGGGTGATGTGCGGCACGCGCTCATAGACAAAGCCGCGTCGGATGCTCCCCTGCACGGGCAGCGAACTGGGCGCAGTGCGGGAGACTTCGGCTTCCTTTAGCTGGCCCTCGCGGGAGTCGGCCAGCAAGTAGTAGGGATAGCGTGCTCCCATAATCCGGGCTCGGGCCAGAGCCAGGGCGACGCGTGATGTGTCGATCGTGATCCAACGGCGTCCCCATTGTTCGGCGACAGTGGCCGTGGTGCCGGACCCGCAGGTCGGGTCGAGCACCAGGTCGCCGGGGTCGGTAGTCATCAGAACGCATCGCTGAATGACCCTGGGAGACGTCTGAACAACATACGTCTGCTCTTCGGTGAAGCTGCCAGCTCCCAAGCCCGTCCAGACATTGCTAATAGGTGCCACAGGGTAGTCGTCGAGGAGCCGTACGTACCTCAGACTATTCGCTGTCGATGCGATCCGGCATGCAAGACTGAGCCTGCGCATCCCTTCGACAGTTGTCTTCCAATGAGAGTTCGACGGAACGGCAAAGTCCCTTCCCTCAAATCTGAAGGCAGGACTGGCCGTTCCAGCGCTCGCACCACTCGAAATCAAGCTGGTCGGCTGGTAGAAGCGCGCGCCGTCCGGAATGCGCGCGTCCCCTCGCTTTTCCGCGGCAGTCATACCTCGGCGAGTCGCATTCGGCAGATCAATCCACGAATACGATTCTGCGATTCCCAGTTCCTCCTTCGATGAGAGGATCGGACGAAACTTCTGCTGCCTTATGTCCTTGGCGTAGAGCAGCAGGTAATCGCTCACGTTAGACAGTTGGTCACTGACAAGGCTTCCAGTCTTCGTGAATACGATTGCCGATACGAAATTGCCCTCCCCGAATACCTCATCCATCACCGCCCGGACACGGTGGACGTTTTCATCGCCGATCTGCACGAAGATGGAGCCGGAATCGGTGAGGAGGTCGCGGGCGACGGTGAGCCGATCCCGCAGGTAGGTGAGGTAGCTGTGAATGCCGTCGCGCCAGGTGTCGCGGAAGGCTCTGACCTGCTCGGGTTCGCGGGTGATATGGCCAGCGTTGCCGTCCTTCACATCGCGGCTGGTCGTTGACCACTGAAAGTTGCTGTTGAACTTTATGCCGTATGGCGGATCGATATAGATGCACTGCACCTTTCCGCGCAGGCCCTCCCGCTCCGCCAGGCTGGCCATGACTTGAAGGGAGTCGCCGAGGATCATCCGGTTCGTCCAGTTCTGGTCGTGCTGGTAGAACTCCGTCTTGTCAGCGCCAGTTGGAATACCGTTGAAATCGGCGAACAGATCCGGCTGTTCCGCCGAGGCTTCCTGGCCCACGCGCGAACGACGCAGCAGGTCGTCGATCAGGACCTTCGGGTGCAACTTCTCCTGGATGTACAGGGGCGGGGCCTGAACAACCAAGTCGCTCCAGTCCTGCTCGTCCTTCCCTCGCCATACTAGCTGCGGGTCCAGATCGCGATTGCGCGTGTACCGCACGTCTCGCGACGCCTGCTGCTCCTGCGGCATCACGGCCTGGAACTCCGCAGTCGGGATGTTCTTGCGAGACGCGTCCTCGTGCCTGAGAGCCTCTACGGTCTTCGGATTCGGCTTCTTTGCCATGGTCACCTGGTGACGGCTGCGGGCGCCGTGGCGGCGGCCTCGATCATCTTCTGGAACTCGCCTTCGACCTTGGTTTTGAAATCCGCCTCGATCGCGAACACGTCTCGAAACTCGGCGAAGGCCCACCGTCCGTAGGCGCGCAGATGATTCACGCCCGGGACCCAATACGTGTCCATCGTTGTCTTCTTCTCCTTGGCGTCCTCGCGGCGGTAGCCCTTGATCTCGACCACCAGCCGCAGCAGGTCCTCAGGGCCGCGCCCGTCCTCCACCAGCACGATGAAGTCCGGCAGGTAGCGTCGGGTCTCCGAACCGTACCGATATGGCACCTCGAGCCCGAGATTGTGGTTCTTCACGTATGCCCGAACCTTCGGGTGCGATTCGGCAACGCGGCAGAACTCGCCTTCCCAATCGCTGTCGAGCACAACCCAGTTGATGTGGCAAGCGTTCGAGCTGGTCTCCCATCGAAGCGCCTTCGACGTATTGAAGCGCACATGCGCGGTTGACCCAGTCGGATTGTAGGGATCCAATAGTGCCTTGATAGGCCGCTCGCCGAGGAAGTGCCGCGTGATGCCCGCAGTGATCTTGTTGCAGGCCATGTCGGCGAGTTCCTGGTACATCAACAGCGCTGGGTAGGTTTCCCCCTTGCAGACGAGCGACGAATCGAGCCACTGCTTCGTGAGTCGCTTGAGCTGCCCGAACAAGTGCAGCTTCGGCTCCTCGCCTGGGTCGCGCCACTTCGTGTACAGCAGACGCTGCGTGATGTTGAATATCAGCGTCGATGTGCGCAGGTCTCTAAGGTGATCGAGGCTGAGATCGACGGCCTCGCCGATGATTCCCGAGCTCCTCGTGATCGACGGGCCAACCAAGTCGGGCGTCAGCTCCAGCACCGAGTCTTCGTTGAAGGTCGCCGAGAGGCGCTCCTCGGGCAGCTCCACGCGATAGCCCTCGACTCGAGGGAACACGATCTCCAGATGGTCGCGTTCGGGTCGCACTGCCCTGACCTGCACGGTAGGACGCGGCGGCTGCGGCGGCGCCACAACAGGCGTGGCCGTGAAGTCGAATGGGATCCCGAACACGTCGGCGTACTCGACGTTGAACAGGCCTTCGTCATTGAGGTCGTACGACTGACGCCGGAGTGCCCGTCCGATCACCTGTTCGCACAGGAGCTGCGTGCCGAACGCACGTAGCCCAAGGACATGGGTGACGGTGTTGGCGTCCCAGCCCTCCGTGAGCATGGACACCGACACGACACAGCGGATCGCTCCCCCGAGTTGGTCGGGCTTGCCAACGGTGTTCATCACTTCCCGCAGCAGTTCCTGGTCGGTGATGTTCTCCCCGGCACGGATGTCGCCAGTCCGTTCGACAATCTCCCGGCGGAACCGCTCGACCTCGTCGGCGGCCATCTGACGGAATGTGCCGTCGAGTGCGTCACCGGCCTCGAGCTGCTCGGAGTCGATCAGCAGCGTGTTGGGGCGCGGCAGCGCGTTGCCGGTGGTCTCGTCGAAGTTTCGGAAGAGGGCGAGCCTCCCGTTTTCGAGGGTCGTGCTGCCGTCATCGTTCTTGCGGTGGAACCCAGAGACGAAGTCGTAGACCAGCTTCGAGACGGCTGTGTTCTGGCAGACGATGATGAAGCACGGAGGAACGCCGATGCCCTTCTCCTGCCAGAGATGGAAGGTCTTTTCGTAGTGGCCGTACAGCGCCTGAAGGGCGGTCTGGAGCCGCGTTGGCAGCTTCAATGGGTCGAGCTCGCCGCTCTGACCGCGCCCCTTCTTCGGCATGTCCTTCCGGATGTTCTCCCAGAGATTCCGGAACATCGGCATCTCTTCACCCGGAATGTTCTGAGCAACGGGGACGCGGGGGAGCTTGACGATTCCACACTCGATGGCGTCCATCAGGGAGAAGTCGCTGACGGTCCATGGGAAGAGGGTGCCCTCGGCATACCCGGACCCTCTCAGGAAGAACGGCGTCGCTGAGAGGTCCATGACGTGATTGATGCCGAGCTTCCGACCGACGGCTTCCAGCCCGGAAATCCACAGGCGGGCCGCCTCGTTGTTCTTCTCGGCTTCCTTGCGGTCGTCGCCCTTGAGGTCCTCCTCGTCGGGTTCAGCCGGCTTCTCCCTGTAGCAGTGGTGCGCCTCGTCGTTCAGCACGAGGACGTTCTTGATGCCCATCAGGTCGGGCATCACGCGCTGGAGCATCTGGCCTTCTGTCTCGAGCGTGTCGAGCTTCTCTCCTCCCCTGCCCTGGAGCAGGGCGCGACCGCCAGCCGAGACTTCAATCCGCTCGCGCAGCTTGAAGGCGTGGTAGTTCGTGATGACGATCTTGGCGCGTTTGATGTCCTCGAGCATGTCGCTCGGCACCAGTTCGCGGTCCTTGTAGTAGCTGTCGGGGTCGTTGGGCTGCAGGACTCGAAGGCGGTCCTTGATCGTCAACCCCGGCGCGCAGACCAAGAACCCACGCGTGAAGTGCTTGCTGCCAGGGTGGCGTACGGCGTTGACCGTCTGCCAGGCGATCAGCATCGCCATAACCGTGGTCTTTCCGGCTCCCGTGGCGAGCTTGAGAGCTACGCGGAACAACAAAGGGTTCGCATCGCGGTTGGCCGCACCAAGGTAGTCCAGCAGCCGCTTCCCGTGCTTCGTGTGCGGCGCCACCTCGGTGAGCCACACCGCAGTCTCGACCGCCTCGACCTGGCAGAAGAACGGCCGAATGCTGCTGTAGCTGTGGTGACGCCAGTGCTGCAGCAATCGCGCGGTCTCGGGTGTCGCCTGCCACTGCGACGGGTTCGGTAGCGACCGCCAGGCCTCGACGTATCCGCGCACCTCGTTGATGACCGATGTCGGGTCGTACTGCTGGGCCTTGGTGGACAGGCCCTTGCCCTCGTCGAAGACGAACTGTTCCTGGGCGACCGCCTCGCTCTTCCGCTTCCTCGGCTTCGGAATTGGCGTGATGAACTGCGCCGGCCGACGCTTGTCGATGGTCTTCTGGGTGGGCTGGCCGTCCTCATCCAGTTCCCAGTGCCGCGATGGCCGCTCGTATGGGGAGTTGAGGATTGGGTGGTCGAAGAATGGGTTCGACATGTTCGCGTCCGGCCGGTTGCCCTCGCTCGAGCGGGTACCTTGCTTCGCGGCCTGGACCGCCCGGCGGGGCCATCCCCAGGTCCACACAGCCGGTCGCCCACCCCGGCAGGCCCCGAGGTTACATCAAGACGTCCACGATCATGGCCTCACGGCCATGGCGGGCGTCGTCGGCCTGGACGCGCCTCCCGCGACGAAGTCACGACGTGCCACGCACGACTGACGACAGGTTGGCAATCAGCCGATAGCCCATAGCGACGTGATCTGACAGGTGCTCCTCGAAACAGACCATGGCCGCCCAATTCCCCTTCCTTACGAGCTATGACCCTCCTGGCAGCGGCGAGGGCTCGCTCGATCCGCTTGGTCTGTATCAAATCGCCGACCAACTCGCCGTCCATCTCGTTCCAGCCGTCCGGGAGCGAATGCAACGTGTGCGGTTCCTCACCGCGATGGCAGTCGGTGCCATCGTCACGAGCGGACTCTCGGACGATCCTACGAGCCGGGAGGCCTCGCCGTACTTGGTCTGGGAATGGCTCCTGGTTGAGGCGCTCGTCCGCGATACCGAGACAAGTTCCGTCATCTGGGGCGTCCCCGGGACGCTGGTGGCCCGCAGGGCCATCGAACAGCACGGCTATCTTGATGCCCGTAGCTACCTGAAGACGCCTCGAATCTTCGGGTTTCACGGTGTCTACAAACGACTTGCGACCCATCTTGGACTCGTAGACGTGCACCTTGGACCGGGCCCCCATGCCGAAGCGCTGGTCGACGCGTGGGCACGAGGCCAGGGGCTCGGCGATCTGAAGGGCGCACGTCAGCTGATTTCACGCTGGACCGCTGCGGTGAGCAGGAGTCTCGCTGAAACCCCGCCCCGTACGAAACCGAACTGGGACAGCTCCGCATGGCATGAGCTCGCGCTGGCGTTCGCGCCGCACCGGTGCTTGACGCGGGAGAAGCGGTGTCTCCGCGACCTGTTGTTCGCCGCAGGAGATCGCCAGCTTGGCGCACTGCCGATTCTCTGGGACCTCCAGTCTGAGCTCCGTGACGATGACTTCACTGAGGAGGTGCTACACGACCGCCTTGAGGAACGTGCCCCGAGCTACGGTGCGCTCCTGTCTGCGATCCGGAGGTACGAAGAGTTCGCTCGAGGCCTCCAGGACGCATTCGACGTGCTGAGAGCCGAGGCGGCCGGTCCCGATGCAAGGGGTTTTGATGTGCCCAACATCGTGGCGGATGGAGACTTCGCGCGGAGCGTCTCGAACCTGCACCTCCGCTTTGAGGCTGCGAGCCGCGCGCTGGCAGAGGCGGCACCCAACGGCACAGCCCTCCAGAATCTGCTTTGCGAGCGGTTCGCCGCATTCGGCGAGCCGATGGCCGCAGGCGATTGCGCGCTTGCACTGTGCACGCACCACGAAGGCGTGCAGCGCTCGAAGTCGGCGGATGGAAAGCGCCCGTGGTTCGACCGCTTGGCGCAGCAGCGTATCTACATTCGGCACGCGTACCGCGTGCCGCGACTCCCAATTCGACCCGGCCGCTACGTGCATGACTATCGCGGGTGGCCGATCCGGCGGTTCTTCCAGGACCTGTCATGAGCCGACGACACAAAGACCCGAGCCGTGCGCCCATGCTGGACCTGTGGCGCCCGCCCCAGCGTGCCGGCGATCCCGTGGGCTGCATGGCGACCACGTACACGTTCGCACCGGGCATGTTCGATGAGCAGTGCCTGGCTCGGTTCCTCGAGATCGAATCGGAGCCGGACCGCGAGGCCTTGGCGTTCTTGCTCGAGCGAGAGAGTCGCCTTGGTGGCATCTATGCCGGCGTTCTCGTCGATCATACCCAGGCGGGCGTAGAACACTCCCTTCGTTGGGACGTCTTGCCCGTCCGCATTCACGCAGGCAAGCAACACTCGAAGCTGAGTGTGCTCGCGTGGACGCGTTGCCTCCGCATCGTCGTGTCTTCGGCGAACCTGACCGAACCTGGGTACCGGACGAACCACGAGGTGGCGGCGAGTGTCGACCTCACGGTGGACGGAGCCGACCTTGGGATGCTCGAGCGGTCGGTCACCTTCCTTCGACGCCTCCTCCTGCTCGTCCCAGGCGCCAGCGAAGCCCCGCCAGAAGTCCGTCGCGCGGCTTCGTTCTTGGACCAGGTGACCCGGCAGACGCGCGATTGGCGACCCGTGCGCCACCGTGGCGTCGTCCGTCAGCGGCTCGCATTCACGCTCCCGTCGGGAGGAGCCGGTCGCCCGGCAGAAAGCAGCCTGGAACACGCCATCGCTGCCTGCAGAGAAAGGGGCGGCTCGCCAAGCGAGGCCTGGGTCGCATCGCCCTTCTTCGACCCGGATCAGGACACCAGCCGTGTCACCGCTGAGACGTGCAAGTTGCTGGCGCGTGGCACGGAGCGCCACATCTGGTTCGCGGTGCCTGCGTTGAGGGATCCAGAAAAGCCTGCGGCGGCACGGCTCGCCGCGCCACGAAGCCTCATTGAGACGCCTCCGACGTATCGGGCAACGCCGCACGTCGAGATCCTCCCGAACCTGGATGAAGACAAGAACAGGCGCATCTGGCACGCCAAGATGCTCGCGCTCCTTCTGCCAGATCGTTACTCGGCTCTAATGACCGGTTCGTCGAACTTCACGTGCGCCGGCAAGGGTGTCGGACCTCGGCGGAACGCCGAGGCGAACTTGGTCACGGTTGTTGACGTTGTGGCCTACGGCCGCGAACCTGGGCAGTTGGAGGCTATATGGCCGGCGATGGACGAAATCGAGAATCCGGAGTCGGTCGAGTGGCTCGGCTGTCAGCCTGAGCAGGAGGAGGAAGAGGCGAACTGTCCAGGCGCGGTCCTGCCGGCTGGGTTCATCAACGCAACCTATCGAGCTGGCGATGAACGAAGGATCACCCTCCGCCTCGATGCCACGAAGTTGCCGGACGACTGGCAAGTGCTTGCGTGTGGGCTGGAAGGCCGCGAGCTGCTCTCGGCGAGCACATGGGCCTCGGGCGGTGGCAGCTCAGAGGTCGTGGTCGCTTGGTCCCCTGTGCAGCCACCCGACCGGCTGCTGGTTCGATGGACGGACGGCGAGGCGTTTCTGCCGCTCAATGTCGATGATAGTCGTCACCTTCCCCCGCCGCACCGGCTCGAAGGGATGTCGGCAGACGACATGCTGCTGATCCTTGCCGCGTCTGATCCGAGTGCGGCCATCCGTGCGTGGGCCCGCGACCAGGACTCGTCCGAACAGTTCGATGGCGATCTCGACTCCGCAACGCCTATCGACCTGGATCCCCTGCGCCGCTACGACTTGCAGGCGACGTTCCTTCATCGTGTGCGCCGCCGTGCTCGCATCCTCGCGCAATTGCGGTCCAACCTCCAGCGCCCTGTCTGGAGTCGTCAGGCTCTCGATTGGCGACTTCGGGGAATGGTTGGAATCGCTCCGCTCGCCGAACGGCTCGTCCGCGAGTTTCACAACGCGAACGGCACGTCCAATGAGGCGCTTTTGATGCTCGCTGACTTCCTGATCGTCCTCCGGGAGGTTGCATACGAGGGTGGGGACGGAGGGATCTCGAAGGCTGATTTTGACAAGGCGTTCCGGCCGTTCCTCTCGGAACTGGCCGGTGAATTGTCACAGCAGGTCGAATCCCACCGTTCGCAGATGTCCGAGGACCTGATGCTGTTCTGGGATCGTGTGGTCGAACAATGCCGCGGATGACTGGACCCTACGAAGCCGCCGACGACTTGGTGTTGGGTGTTCGCCTCAACACGAGGGTTCCCGTGTTCGACCAGACGCGCCAGCGAGATGAAGTCATTGAGCTTCTTCGCCGCCTTCGCGAACAGCCCGGTGTGATTCTGGCGGACGAAGTTGGGATGGGGAAGACCTTCGTCGCCCTCGGGGTCGCCTACAGTGTGGCTGTCCGAAGCCCCCGGGGCCCTGTGATCGTGATGGTGCCCGCGAACCTGATCGACAAGTGGGAGCAGGACCTCAGGACGTTCTGTGAACTGTACCTGGAGAAGCGCAGGCCCGTCCGGCGGGAGAGCGCGTCCCGGCGGGACCTAACATCGCCCTCGGCCCTTCGGTTTGGCGTGGCGCGTCACAGCATCGACCTCATGAAGTTGCTCGACGATGTGCCGTCGGAACGCTGCCACATCATCTTTCTGGCGCAGGGCGCAATGGCCCGTCGGCAGAGCGACAAGTGGATTCGACTGGCTTTGATTGCGGAGGCGCTTCGTTGCCATGGCAGGGGTAAGGCGAGCCGCCTCATCCAGGTCAAGAAGCAGATCCACCGCTTCCTGGCCGAGCTGCTCTGGGCGATTGGGGAGGAGCGGGCCAATGAATGGGGCGACGAACTGTGGCAGACGCTGCTCCGCACAGATCCGCAGACGTGGAAGGGCTCCTACAACGATGCCGTCAGGGATGAACGACGACACCTCACCGACGACCCGGTGCCGAAGTCGGTCGTCCGCAGCATGGACCGGATCGATCTGAAGCCGTTGGCGGAGGCTCTGCAACGGATGCCAGTGCGAGATCGCGGCGGTGCCGACCGTCGTTCGGAACGCCTGGCGGTCGCCAGAAAGGCACTGCGACAGGTCGAGGAGGACCTCTGGAAGCGGCTGCTCGCACAGGCTCGATGGCGTTCGCCGCTCCTGGTGATGGATGAAGCACACCATCTGAAGAACCCTGGCACGGCACTAGCCAGGCAACTCCGATCGACGACGTCGGATGGGGACCTGCGGACAGGCGATGGAGCGATGTCATCGGCGTTTGACCGGATGCTCTTCCTGACGGCCACGCCTTTTCAACTTGGCCATCACGAACTTGTCCGAGTACTCGAGCGATTTGGCGATGTGCGTTGGGACAGTGGCGTGCTCGGGGAGGTAGATGCGTTCAAGGAGCGCCTCGTCGACCTGGGCGGTGCCCTCACCGAGAGCCAGCGCGCGGCCGTGTCCCTTCAGAGGTGCTGGGGCAAGCTCCGTCCGGAAGACTGCCAAGGCGAGGCGGAAGGCTGGTGGGGAGGCCTCCTCGCCACCCCGCGCGAGTCACTGACACACCACCAGCGAGCTGTACTCGACGCCTTCTCGGTCGCCAAGGAACGCCGTTCTGCGGCCGAAGCGGCACTGCGGCCGTGGATCGTTCGCCACAACAAGGGTGCCACCTGGGCGCACACCAACGTCGCTCGTCGCCTTCGACTCGACGGTATCGCCCTGGTCGATGAAGGCGCGTCAGGGGGCTTGCCCGTTCCTTCTGACCAACTGCTGCCGTTCTTTCTTGCAGCACGTAGCGCCAGTACCCGCTCGCGAGAGCTGCTGGGCGAAGCGCTGTGCTCTTCATTCGAGGCGTTCCGGTTCACCAGAGAACACCGTGCGTCTGGGAGAGACGAGCTGGAGGAGCTCTCCGAGCCTGAAATCGACCTCTCGCATTCTCGCTGGTACCTCGGCGAGTTCGACCTGGCGCTTGAACGCTGCTCCGGGGCTGCACACCCCAAGATCGCCGCGACGGTCAGCAGGGTGGTCGCGCTGTGGGAAGCCGGCGAGAAGGTACTCGTGTTCGCCTTCTACCGGCACACCTGCCGCGCTCTCCGCATTCACATCAGCCGGGCCATCGAGGAGCGGGTGAAGACGGCGGCTCGGCAAAGACTGGCCGAGCAAGGCACCGCAGATTCGCGCACGCTCGATCAACTCCTCGACCGCGTGCAGAAGCGCTACTTCGACGATCCCCGTTCGCGGGGACGTCAAGCACTCGACAGGGCGCTCGAACAGATCCTGCGCTCGAGGTCCGTGTTGCTGGATGCGAAGGGCATCACGGCCGAGCAACGCGAGACGATCGCCGGCATCATGCGGAAGTTCTTGCGAGTCGGGACCACTCTCGTCCGGTGCTTCCCCCTCGAGGAACTGGAGACGATCGAGCCGAGCGATGCCGTCGAACAGATGTTGGCCCACGCAGATATGTCACGTGTTTCCTGGCGCCGAAAGTTCGAGGGCTTCATCGAGTTCGTGGCAGATGGCTGCGCCACGGACGAACGTGGGCTCTACCTAGACGCGGCGTCGCGCACCGAGACTGGAGGGATCCGCGTTGAAGGCGAGCTGGAGGACGATCCCGACGCCACCGCAGGCGTAATCACGCTGCCGAACGTGCAGGTCGCAACCGGGACGACCAGACGAGACACACGCGCGCGCCTCATGCGGGCGTTCAACACTCCCTTCTTCCCCGACATCCTCGTGTGCAGTGAGGTCATGGGCGAGGGCGTCGACCTCCAGCGATTCTGCCGGCACGTGATCCACCACGATCTCGCATGGAACCCGAGCACCATCGAACAGCGAACAGGCCGCATCGATCGCCTCGGTTGCAAGGCCGAAGACCAGCACCCCATCGTCGTGTGCCTTCCCTACCTCGCGGGAACGGCCGACGAACGGCAGTATCAGGTGATGTCGGACCGGGAACGCTGGTTCCGCGTTGTCATGGGGCAGGACGAAGTGGCACGGCTGATCACGCCGGATTCGACGGCGTTCGTGCCGCTGCCGGCAGCAGCGGCGGAGGAGCTCAGCTTCAAGCTGGGACTCTGAAAGGGAGGCTACTGGCTTCGCGGAACACTCCAGAAGCGCAGTGCGGCTGCGTTTCCTCGCCACGAAGATCAAGCCGATATCTACGGCAATTGGCGGATGTCTGGTCTCGCCGGACGCGCATCTCACTCCCAGTCGGGGGCGCACCATTCGTCGGTGGCGCCGGCCAGCGCCGCGCCGACGAGCCCGTCGAGATCCCAGCCGGCTTCGATGGCCGTTACTGTCTCGCGCGACGCGCGCGTCGCCGGCTGCCTCGGCTGGAACACGGCGCAGCAGTCCTCGTCGGCCGTCACCGCCCACGGCAGCGTGCCGAGATCGCGCGCGGCGGTGACGATCGCGTCCTTGTCGG
>JADLFM010000067.1 GCA_020845495.1 Chloroflexota bacterium | reverse complement strand
CGCGGCCCCAGCGACTCCACCCCGTGCCGTCGATAATCGTCCCACCGCTGCCCATCCCTGGCGCAAGCCCTTCTTTCGCTCACGCCAGCGCAACCCGCTCCCCGCAACAAGCTGAGGGGCACCCGCGACGAGAACGGTCCGTGCAGCCGGCCCCGCGTGCCTGCTAGCCTGCTGGTGATGTCGCGCCTGCTTGCAGCGTAAGGCAGACCGACAAGCCGAGGCCGGAGGACTGGCAGTGGCGGTGACGCTGGCGACGACCAACCCGCTCCGCGAAGGGCTCCACACCGAACTGACCGCCGAGCCGTGCGTGGTAGTCATCTTTGGTGCGACCGGCGACCTGACCCATCGCAAGCTGATGCCCGCGCTCTACAATCTGGCGCTCGACCGCCGCCTGCCGGCCGGCTCGTCGCTGGTCGGGTTCGCGCGGCGCCCCTGGTCCGACGACGAGTTTCGCCAACGCATGCTCGAAGCGACCAAGGAGTTCTCACGGACTCCCTTCCGTCCGTCCATCGCCGACCGCTACGCCGACGGCATCTGCTACGTCCAATCGTCCTTCGAAGATCCGGCCGGCTACGAACGTCTGCGCGACCTCTGTGAGGAACTGGACCGGACCCGTGGCACCCGCGGCAACCGCCTCTACTATCTCGCGACGGCGCCGACCGCCTACACCACAATCGTCGAGCGGCTCGGCGAGGCCGGGCTGGTCACGCCAAGCGGCAAAAACGGCGTTGAGGGCGGCTGGACGCGGATCGTCGTCGAGAAGCCGTTCGGGCACGATCTCGCGAGCGCTCGCGAATTGAACGACCGGCTCTCCGAGGTGTTCCGCGAGGAGCAGATCTACCGCATCGATCACTACCTTGGCAAAGAGACCGTCCAGAACATCATGGCGTTCCGGTTCGCCAACAGCACCTTTGAATCGGTCTGGAACCGCCAGTACATCGACAACGTCCAGATCACCGTGGCCGAGTCGATCGGTGTCGAGGGGCGCGGGCCATACTACGAGGAGTCCGGGGCGCTCCGCGACATGGTCGCGAACCACATGCTCCAGGTGCTCTCGCTGGTCGCCATGGAGCCGCCTGTCGCGCCGGACGCCGACGCCGTGCGCGACGAGAAGGTGAAGGTGCTCCGGGCGATCCATCCGTTGAACACCGCCGAAGTCGCGCGGCGAACGGTACGCGGGCAGTACGGGCCAGGCGCCATCGACGGGAAGCCCGTCGAGGGGTATCGCCAGGAAGAGCGCGTCAATCCCGATTCGCTGACCGAGACCTTCGTCGCGCTCAAGCTCTTGATCGACAACTGGCGCTGGGCCGGCGTGCCCTTCTACCTGCGCCACGGCAAGCGCCTGCCGAAGCGATCCTCAGAGATCTCGATTCGCTTCAAGCCGACACCCGCCCTGCTGTTCGGTCAGGCCGACGCCGGCCGCCAACACCCGAACGTTCTGACGCTGCGGATCCAGCCAGATGAGGGTATCGCACTGCGCTTCGGGACCAAGGTGCCCGGTCCTGGTATGCGGATTCGCTCGATGCTGATGGACTTTCGCTTCGGGTCGTCGTACGGGCAGCCCTCAGCCGACGCCTACGAGCGCCTGATTCTGGACGCCATGCAAGGCGAGTCGACGCTCTTCACCCGCCGCGACGAGACGGAAGCAGCCTGGACGATTGTTACGTCGATTCTCGAAGGCTGGCAGCACCTCCCGCCACCAGGGTTTCCGAACTATGAGGCCGGCACCTGGGGGCCGCGCGCCGCTCGCGACCTGCTCGCTCGCGAAGGCCGAGCCTGGGCGAGACTGTAGCGGCAGCGCCGCTAACCCACTTAGCAGACACCGGCGCTGCATCGGCGGTATCTTCCGCCGCATCGGATCGCCGCCCGGGCGAGATGACCGAGTGACCTGACTCCGGAGGATTGATGAAGAAGCGCGCGCTGGTAACCGGCGTTACTGGCCAGGACGGCTCCTACCTTGCCGAGTTCCTGCTCGAGCAGGGCTACGACGTGATCGGCCTGATTCGGCGATCGAGCACCGTCAACTTCGAGCGGATCAGCCACATTCAGGACCGCATCACCCTGGTCGGCGGCGACCTGCTGGACGAGACCTCGCTCGTCCACATCCTGCGCGAGCACCGACCGACCGAGGTCTACAACCTGGCGGCCCAGTCATTCGTCCAGACCTCCTGGACGCAAGCAGTCTTCACCGGCGAAGCGACCGCCCTTGGCGTCACTCGGGTGCTCGACGCGATCCGGATCGCCGACCCGGACATTCGGTTCTACCAGGCGTCTAGCTCCGAGATGTTCGGTAAGGTTCAGGAAGTCCCCCAGACCGAGCGGACCCCCTTCTACCCCCGTAGCCCCTATGGCGTCGCCAAAGTGTACGGCCACTGGATCACCGTCAACTACCGCGAGAGCTACGGCCTGCACGCATCGTCCGGCATGCTGTTCAACCACGAGAGCCCGCGCCGTGGGTTGGAGTTCGTAACCAGGAAGATCAGCCACGGCGTCGCGCGGATCAAGCTCGGGCTAGACCGGGAGCTACGGCTCGGGAACCTCGAGGCACGACGGGACTGGGGCTACGCGCCCGACTACGTCCGCGCCATGTACTTGATGCTCCAGCAGGAACAGCCGGACGATTATGTCGTCGCGACGGGCGAGACACACTCGGTGCGCGAGTTCGCCGAGATCGCCTTCGCCGCGGCCGGCCTGGAGTACCGAGACTATGTCGTGCAGGACGAGCGCTTCATGCGCCCGGCCGAGGTCGATCTGCTGGTCGGCGACCCGGCAAAGGCGCGCGAACGGCTCGGCTGGGTACCGACGATTGACTTCCCGTCCCTGGTTCAGAAAATGGTCGAGGCGGATCTGGCGCTCGTGGAACGACAGCAGCGGTTCTCACCGATCCTCGTCTCGTGAGCGAACCGTGAGCGAACACCGCTGCCCCGAGCGGGCGAGGTAGGTGGCGCCGGGGCCGGGACCAGGGGGAGTCCCCGAGACGCTCGGTCAGCGCATCGCCCGCCTGCGAAGCGGCCAGGGTTGGACGCAGCAAGAGCTTGCCGAGCGGGTCGCCATCTCGCGCGTCGCGGTGTCTCACCTCGAGCTTGGGATCAGCGTCCCCAGCGAGCGGACGGTCACGCTCCTGGCCGGGCTGTTTGGGGTCGAGCCGCCGGCCCTCGTCGAGGGGACGACCTATCCGCTCGCCAAGGCCCAACGGCTCCCGCCAGTCGCCGCCCGCTACACCGAGGTCGAGCTCGCGGTCCGACTTCTCCGGCGCGATCTGGAGTGGATCACGCGGCTCGGTGGGGCCACGGCCGCACCAGAGCACACGGCGACAGTCATCCGGGAGTGGCAGGCTCACCTCGACGGCTACGCGGCGCAGGCTACCAGCCGTCGCGAGCGGCGTCTCATCGACGCCGCTCGCGACGAGCTACGCCATGCAACAGGTTCCCCGCCAGCGACGGATTCGTAGGGAGCCGATTCGGCCGCGCACCTGCCCGTTCACACCCCGGCACCCGGAGCCTATACCACCGTCATGACGGAATCTCCATGGTCGTCGCCAGGGCACGGGTGGATGCGCCTCGATATCAGGTTAGTGCCTGGGCGGCCAGGGGTGCTCCCGTAGCACGTCCTCGTTGATGGTGGCGCCCCAGCCGGGGCCGCTGGGCACCAGGACGTGCCCGCTCTCGATCGTCGGCGGCGTCGAGACGAGCGCGTCCTTCCAGGGCACGTCGTCGATGTCGATCTCCATGATCCGCACATTCGGCAGCGTCGCGCAGAACTGTGTGGAGATGAACGTGGACAGGTGGCTGTAGTAGTTGTGCGGGGCGATATTCGTCTCGTACGCCTCCGCCATGTCGGCGACGCGCTTGGCCTGAATCCAGCCGTTCCAGGGCAGGTCGATGATGCACACGTCCATCGCGTGCAGTTCGAGGAAGGGACGGTACTGCTTCGTCGTGACCAGGCTCTCGCACGAGGCGATGCGCGTCGAGGTCGAGTCCTTGATCTGGCGGAGGGCGACCGGATCCCAGTTGTCGTACTCGATCCACTGGAGGTTGAGCGGCTCGACGAGTTTGCAGATCTGCTGAGCCCCGTCGGTGCGGAAGTTGTAGTTCAGATCGAGCGCCAGCCCGACCTCCGGGCCGACTGCCTCCCGGAAGGTGCCGAGTAGCCGCTCAATGCGCGACAGGATCTCCGGGGTGACGACCCCATCCATCCCACCCACCGAGGCGTCGAAGCCGCCGTGATAGACGTCCGCCGGCTCACCAGGCACGACGATGTTCGTCTTCAGCGCCGTGAAGCCCTTCGCGACGACCTCCTTGCCGAGCGCGTAGATGTCATCGTAGCTTCGGAGCGGCGGGACGCCCAGCATCTCGGCGTGACGAGCGCGAGTCGTCCCGCAGTGGGACCAGTAGACCTGCACCCGGTCCCGCAGCGGACCGCCGAACAGTTCGCTGACCGAGATACCAAGCGCGCGAGCCTTGATGTCCCAGAGGGCAAGCTCGATGCCGGCGATCGCCTTGTGCGAGACACCGCCCAGGTTCTGTCGACTCACCCGGTACATGTCCCAGAACAGCCGCTCCACCTGGCGGGGATCCTGCCCGATCAGGACCGGCTCGTAGTCGCGAATGAGGGCGGCGATGCCGTAGGGAGTGCGGGCATCGCTGCACTCGCCCCACCCGACGAGGCCGTCGTCGGTCTCGACCTTGACGAAGATCCAGGGCCGCCAACCGGCGTCGCAGAGGAACGCCTCGATGCGCGCGATCTTCATACTCGTTCCCTCCTTCGGGATAGCTGCTGCGACAGGATGCCACACTTCGCCTCGCGGAGATCAGCAGCCGCCATGATGAAGGTGCGCAGCCCGGTGGCCGTGTAGACCGCACGTCACCGATTCCCAGAGCTCACCCAACGGTGTCGAACCCTGCCCCTGCCTCCTCCGCGGGCTGAAGCGGGGTGGAGCGCTCCCTAGGCGCGCGGGATAAGGGAATCCACGTCGGCTACCCTTCCGGATGGGGTATCGTGCGAGCGAGGCCGGGCGCGAGCGAGGCCCGGGCGTGCACACGCCCTGTGAGAGACACAGTCGATGGGATGGGATCGATGAGCGTCAGCGCGGAAGCGGGTGGCCTCAGCCTGGTCACGATGGTGACGGCCGCGGACACCCGCGCGATCGAAGCGGGGCTGAACCGGCTGTGGCGTATGGCCGAGGCAGGCGAGATCGGCTCGCTCATTCGTACGGCGAGCCTCACGCTGGTCGTACCACTCCAGAGCGAAGCAGCGGCCGACGAATTGATGACCATCGTCGGCCGCCTCACGCAAGCACACCCCGGACGCGTCATTGCCGTCGTCCTGACTGACGCCGTCTCCGAGGCGAGCGCCCGGCTCGCCAGCCACTCACGCAGCTTGGCCGAGGGCGAGGCCAGTCGGTACTGGGAGGAGGTCCGGCTCTTCGCTCCGCCCGGCACGCTGCATCGGGTGATGAGTGCCGTCACGACGCTGGTCCTGCCGGGCCTGCCGGTCCAGACCTGGTGGCCGGAAGAACTCGTGGTCGACGAGGCCCTCTACAACCACGTCGTCGAGATCAGCGACCGACTCGTCGTCGATACGTCGCGGGTGCGGGATCCGCTAGCGGCGCTCGCCGCGCTGGCCAACGCCATCGAAATCGCCCAGGAGTCCGTGGCATTTGCGGACCTGAGCTGGGCCAGATTGACCCCCTGGCGCACCCTCACCGCCGAGTTTTTCGATGCCCCCGCCGATCAGGACATGCTCGACTCGATCGAACGGGTCGCCATCGTCTACGCCCCGTCGACGGGCGGCGAGAGCGCCCAGGCCCTGCTGCTGGCTGGCTGGCTCGGCAGCCGCCTGGGCTGGGAAGCCAGTCAGCGCCTCGCAACCGGGCCGGGCGCATGGCGCTTCGAGATGATCGACGGCGTGCGCCCGGTGGCCATCGAGATCGAGCCGGTCGCCGCTGAGGGTCCGCCCGGCCTGCGCTCGATCTCCATCGAGGCTACCGAGCGCGGCCGAACGTCGCGCTACCTCGTCGAGCTCTGCGGCGAGGACGAAGCCCGCACGGTCAAGGAGGACGGCGCGCGCCTCGAAGGGCCGGCGCGCCTGCCTCGTCAGGAGACCGTCGATCTGCTCGGAGATGAGTTGACCGGTTTCGCCACCGACCGGATCTACCACGAATCGCTCGCCGTCGTCGTGAGCATGCTCCGTGCGAGCGACGGCTGAGCTGGCGCTGTCGGCACAGACGCTGTCGGCACGGATGTAGCAGGCACGGCGGCCGACCGACGGTACGCAACGGAGGGGACCGACCGAATGACTGACACGCTCGAAGAGTTCAAACGTGCAGCCGCCCGTCAGGCGCTCGAGCACGTCAAAGACGGTATGGTCCTGGGGCTCGGGACCGGCTCGACCGCCGAGCAGTTCCTGGCCGGCCTCGGCGAGCGCGTGCAAGCTGGCCTGCGGGTGACCGGTGTGCCGACGTCCGAGCGGTCGGCGTCGCTCGCACGGGGCTATGGGATACCCCTCGCCGATGTCGAAGACCTGCCACGGATTGACCTGACCGTCGACGGCGCCGACGAGATCGAGCCAACCTCGCTGACGCTCGTCAAAGGCCGTGGCGGCGCCCTCCTCCGCGAGAAGCTAGTAGCTGCCAACAGCGACCAGGTCTTCATCGTCGCGGACACGAGCAAGCTCGTCCAGCAGATCGGGGAACACTTCGCGCTGCCGGTCGCGGTCGTGCCGTTCGGCTGGCGACGCACCGCCGACGGGCTGGCCACGCTTGGCTGCGAGCCGGCCCTCCGCACGGCGGGCGACAGACCGTTCCGCTCCGACGACGGCCTCTACATGCTGGACTGTCAGTTCGGGCCGATCGCCGATCCCCAGCGCCTCGCTGCCCAGATCAAGGCCCTGCTGGGCGTCGTCGAGCACGGTCTGTTCGTCGGGCTGGCCGACCGTGCGCTCGTGGCCGGACCCGAGGGCGTTCAGGTATTCGCCGTCAAGGGAGTGTAGACATGAGCGCGCGGGCGGTCGTCGGCATCGACCTGGGTGGCACCAAGATTCGGGCGGTCGTCGTAGACGCCGATGGCCAGATTCTCGGCGAGGACGTTCGCTCGACCGGCGCCGACGACGGTCAGGCAGCGGTCGTCGACCGGCTGGTCGCCTCGGCTGAAGCGGCGATTCGCGCCAGCGGCCAGCATGCCGAGGACGTCGTCGGCGTGGGCGTCACCGCACCCGGCCCCGTCGATTTCGAGCGCGGCATCCTCCACCAGCCCCCGAACCTGCCCGGCTGGGAGGAAGTGCCGCTCGCCGAGATCCTCCGTAGCCGCCTCGGCCGGCCGACATTTCTGGAGAACGACGCCAACGCGGCCGCACTCGGGGAGCACGTCCACGGAGCCGGGCGTGGCGTGCGCCACATGATCTACCTGACGATCAGTACCGGGATCGGGGCCGGCCTGATCCTGAACGGCAGCCTCTATCGGGGGGCAGATGGCGCGGCCGGCGAGCTCGGACACATCGCCGTCGACGACAACGGCCCGCTCCACGCCTGCGGCATGTACGGCTGTCTGGAGGTGATGGCCTCCGGTACGGCGATTGCTCGCATGGCGCTCGAGGCCGCACGTGACGGGCGCTCGCCGGCGCTGGCGAAGCTTGCCGAGCGCGGCCTCGAACTGACCGCCGAGGAGGTCGACCGAGCGGCAGACGCCGGCGACGACGCGGCGCGGGCAATCCTTGCGCTCGCCTCGCGCTATCTCGGCGTCGGGTTTGCGAGCATGATCAACATCTTCAACCCCGAGCGAATCGTCGTCGGTGGGGGCGTATCCAGGATCGGCAGCCAGTTGCTCGAGCCAGCCTACGCGCTCGCCAAGAGCCGCGCGTTCCGTCTACCGGCCAGTACGGTCCAGTTCAGGCAGGCGGCGCTCGAAGGGCGCGCCGAGGTGCTCGGCGTCGCGGCGCTCGCCCGGGAGAGTGTGTGATGAGCCTGCCAGACGACCCGCGGGGACCAGCCGCCGAGGGACCAGCCGCCGGCCCCGCCGACACGGCCACGTCCGCCATCGCGACGCTCCTCGCGCTCCCTCCGGACGCCGACGTCCTGGCTGAGCTCCAGCACGTAGCCGAGCGGGCGCCTGGGGGTGCAGCGGCGCTCGTCGAGGTGCTGAGCGCTTCCCGCGATCCGCGCGCCGGGCGTATCCTCGGACCGATCGCGGCTGGCGCGCCCAGCAAGGATCTTCGCAAGGCGGCGCGGCGCGGGCTCCATCGCCTGCGGAGCCTGGGCATCGAGGTCGAGGTGCCCGTCAGCTACTCGCTCGTGGCGACGGCCCGACCGCCCGCGATGGATGCCCACGTCACCAGCGCCCAGGCGACGATGGTCGACGGCGTCGGATCGCGCATCCTCTGGCTCACGGTCGAGCGGCCGGGTGGCGGGATCACGACGTTCGCGCTGGTGCTCAACGACGTGGTCGGCATCAAAGATGCCGTCATCGAGGAGACGACGCGTCGCCGCTTCGAGCGTGAGCTGACAACCTGGCGGGAGGAGCGCGAGGCGACGATCGTCACCCTTCCTGTCGCGTACGGACTGAGCCTGGCGGCCGAGGGGCTGGCACTCAACGCCACCTCCCACACGCCCGTCCCGCGTGACTTCGTGCTACGGCGGCATCTGCTGGGCGAGCTACCGCCTCCACCATCCGACGCGCTCATTCACCAGCGGGTCAGTCGCGGCCAGACGTTCCTGATGCCGAACCTGCTCGACGAGTCGGCCAGACTCCTCGAAGAACGGGAGATGACAGGCTGGTTCTTCGGCTACGATGAGTCGAAGCAGTACGCGCACGAGCTCCAAAAAGTGCGCGAGAGCCGGCTGGTGCTCTCGCTGGAACCCCGCGAGACCCGCGAGCAGCGCATCGTCGATTCAGCCGTTGACGGGCTGTTCACCCCCCAACAACGCCGCGCCTTCCGCCGCCGGCTCGAGGAGACGGCCTACCTCTTCTGGGAAACTGGCCGCGAGCGCTCGGCCAGGGAAGCGGTAGCTGCCGCCTTCGCCATCAACGACAGTGGTTCGCTCCGTAGCCACCCGCTCCTGCGTGCGATCGTCGAGAAGAGCCTGGAGCTCGCGCTCGAAGCGGAAGCCCATGGACCGCCCCCGCCCGAGTTCAGCCGCCGACCGTCCGATCCGATCTGAGCGAGCTCTCCGCACTCAGGAAACAGGTGTCAGCGGCAATGGCCGAGTTGACGGTGTCCTGGTCCCACCCGCCAATGATGGCCTGCAACTGATGGCGGGCCGCCGACGTCATGGGCCGCCGACGGCGGATAGCTACGTTCGCCCCCGGCCCAGGTGCCGGCCAACGGCCAGCAGGCAGAGGCCGCTCAGTACGGAGACGGCCCCGAATAGACGGAGCCAGGAGTAATCGTCGGAGGCAGCCGCATACGGCATGGAGTCGTCCGCATCGAGGGTGCGCGCCTCGACGGCCGGGCCACCTGCGCCACCACCCCGCGCGGCCATCGCGACCACATCCGGCCATTGATCGCGCGGGAGCCAGCGCTCGCGCACGACTGCGCCGCCATCCGGGATCGTGTCACCTACCTGGGACAGCCCGAGGGTGGAGTCGTCGGGCAGCGGGGGAGCGGACGAGGAAGCGGCGGGCGAGCCAGCTTCGGACTGGCCATCGGTGGCTGGGGCACCCGCGGGCAGGGAGGTTGTCGAGGAGACACCGCCCGCTGAAGCCGCACCGGACGTACCGGAAGGCCCGTCCCCGGACGGCGCACCCGTCGTGGGGCCGCCGTCAGCGGTGCTGGCCGGGGCAGGCGTGACCGACTCGTCGGCGGCAGCAGTCGAGGAGCGTGCCGATGTCGAGGTAGCTGGCACCGAACTGGCCGCTGGTGATGCGGCGCCGTCGAGCGGGCGGGTGCGTGCCCCCAGGCGGTCGAGCATCTGCTCGCGGAGCCACTCGATGGCCGGCCCGTGGATCGCGCGGACTGGCGCCTCGACTGTGGCCGTCGCCTCCGGAGAGATCGCTGCCAGGTTCTCGGCCGTCAGGCGGCGGGGCACGATTGGCAGCGGGCGGACGCTGTCGCCCAGGCCCACGGCCATCGCGTGACCGGGAATCGAGCTATCGCCCCAGGCGCGTTGCAACTCGGCCGGGCTGATGAGCAGGTTGTAGCCGTACTCACTCGCGTAGGCTGCGTCGTTGTAGACGAAATCCTCGCCGGCCAATCCGGTAATCACGATGTAATGATCGAAGTCCGTGGTCGACCCAAAATGGCCCGGCAAGCGACGGTACTTGGTGAGCGTGATGACTGGCTGCCCGGCCCGCACGTGCTCGCGGACGTCCTCGACGGCCCAACGGCGCGACACGCCAAAGACGTTCAACCCGGCCTCACTGGCGATCCGAGCCAGCGCGTACAGGCTGGTGCCCTGCTCGGTGTCGTAGTTGCCGATGATGTAGTTCAGATAGTCGCGGACTGACGCGGGATCGACTTGCACGCCAAAGGCGGTCAGCACCATCGCCAGCGAAGCCGGCCCGCAGTTCACCAGCGAGAACTCGGTCCCATCGATCTGAGTGCGGAACGGCACGCCGAGAACCAGCGAGCTATCGGTTGAGAAGGCCCGCAGTTCGGAGGCGGTGCTGGTGCTACCGGCTCGCATCGCCGCGAAGCTCGTCACTAGCCGGCGCGGCGGCGTGTTCGGGAGCGCCGTCGGGGTGGTGGCCGCGGAATCAGTTGGCGTCCCGGTCGAGGTCACTCGCGGGGTGCCGGTGACGATCGGGGGCGGCGTCTGGAACAGGAGCGCGAGCGGTGACGCGACTGGCGACGCCGAAGCAGCATGCTCCGGATCGATGACGGTTGGAACGACTCGTGCGGCGACCTGCTCCGCGCCCGTCGCGACGATCGGCCTGGGGCTTGGTGAGGCCGGTGGCCGGGTTGGCGCCACGACCTTCGTGGGGAGGACTGTCGGGGTCGGCGTTGCTTCGGCCAGCAGCGCGAAATCCACCTTAACCGTCCGGCCGTCGTCGACCTCGAGCGTGACGACGTTGTTCCCCTTCACCTTAAGGCCATCCGGCGGAAACACTCGTACGGTGTACTTGCTGTCGAGCAAATCCGCGAAACGGTACGAACCATCCGCTCCAGTTCGCTGGGTAGCGGACTTCGAGCCGAACAGGAGCCGGACTTCGACGTTCGCGACGGGCCGTGAGGTCGAGCCGGTCTCGACCGTGACGACGCCCGACACCGCACCGCGTGACTCAGCACGAGCAGGGCTTACCGGTAGCAGGAGGAGCGCAAGGGCCAGAACGATCAGCAACCGGCGCGACTTGCGCACGAAACACTCGGCAGAAATCGGACGCTCCAGAACTGGAATGTCGCGGCTGCGCTCCGAACGCAGCGATCCGTGATGGAGCACATCGGCACGGAACTGATCGGCAGGCCGACCCGTAGCTCGCTCCCGCCGACGCCGGCCGATCCAGCCGCCGACGAGTTCAGGGCGTGACGCCCCGAACGGGCAGGGTCGATCCTACTTCACGATCCCCGGAACGGTCAAGCAACGGGAGCGTCACGACGAAGTCGGTTCCATCTGCCGCGGAGCTGTAGACCTCGATGCGCCCGTTATGAGCCTGGACGATCTCCTGAGCGATCGCCAGCCCAAGCCCGCTACTCCCGTTCGACCCGGAGCGTGCCTTGTCCAGTTGATAGAACCGCTCGAAGACGCGTGGGCGGTCCTCCGGAGGGATGAAGGAGCCCGTGTTATGGACTGACAGGTACGCCCAGGTCGACGGGGCCACACCCCGGCCGTCCAATGGCCACCGCCCGAGCGTACCAACCGCCAGGGAGATCGTCCCGTCTGCCGGGGTATGCTTGACGGCGTTGTCCAGGAGGTTGTCGAGCGCCCGCTCCAGCCAGCGGCAGTCGGCCGAGACGGTCGGGGCGCCGTCGATCGTCGTGATGACGGTGAGCCCCCGCTCGCTGGCCTGCCGCTCGATTCGCTCGGCGGCCTGCCGCGCGAACATGGCAAGGTCCACGGATGCCCGCTCGAGGCGGATCTGGCCGGACTCGATCTTGCTCAATTGGAGGAGGTCTTCGACGAGTCGCCGCATCCGTGCAGCCTCATCGTTGATGACCTGTCCGGCCTCAGCATACTCCTGGGGCGTGCGCAGCGCGCCGTCGACCATCGCCTGCGAGAAGCCCTGAACCGATGTGAGCGGAGTCCGAAGGTCGTGCGAGACGTTCGCGACGAAGTCACGGAGCGTCCGCTGCGATCGTGCAACCGCGAACGCCATCGAGTTGAACGCCGCCGCGAGCCGCCCGATCTCGTCCGAGCCATGCGATGGGATCGACTGGTCATAGCGGCCCTGCGCGATCTCCTCGGCTGCGCGCGTCATCCGGGCCAGGGGGCTGGCGATCGAAGCGGCCAGCACCCAGGCCACGACGATCGACGCCAGCAGCGACACGAGCGCCGCCAGCGCGAGGCGTGGCGCCAGTTCCTGCAAGACGGCCTTGAGCGTCATTGGCTCCGAGACGAGCGCCAGGACGTAGCCGCCGCCGAGTCGCCCCGGCGACCGTTCGAGCGCAGCGGCGGCGATGAAGAAGATCCGACGGTCGTCACCCGCGCCGGTCGAGACGAGCCGAGCGCGTCGCAGCGGCCCGATCCGCTGCGCACCCTGGAGGTCAAGGCGTTGGCCTTCCAGGGCATTGTCACTGTCGAAGAAGATGGCACCCTGCCTGCTGCTCAGGACGATCCGGACGTCGAGGTCGTCGGCTAGCCGCTGGAGGAAGTCGGTGATCTCAGCAACGTTTGCATCCTGCTGTTCGAGCGAGCGGGCCTGGAACGCGACCGGCCCAGCCAGTCCGCTAAGCCGGAGAATCTCGCGCTGCTCTTGATACTGGCGCAGGATGAAGATGAACCCGATGCCGACGACCAGCAGCGTCAGGAAGATGATGGCGGCGAAGGCGAGGATCAGCCGCGTTCGAAGCGACTGCCTCGGCCCGAGCACACGGAGCCGCCTGAGCCGTCCGCCCTGCTCGGGCGAGACGGCTGGTAGCCTGCCTGTCGGGCCGTCCAGGGCCGGAGCGCTCGCGCGTAGCCGCCCTGACGCCAACGAAGCGCCCGGGGCCGGCGAGCCGACTCGTGGCAGTGCGTCGCCTGGCCCTGGTGCGCCGCCTGGCTCTGGTGCACTGCTCGGCCCTGGTGCACCGCTCGGCGAGGCCGCGTGGCCTGGCAGCGCCAGGCCGGCAGGCGGCACCATGCTGCTCGCAGTCGCCACCTCAGCCGGTGCCTCATCGTTCGCGGAATCGATCGACGCCACTCCGTTCCGCGCTGCCCCGGCTGAACGCGTGCCCACACGCCCGCGCGGCAGCGGCGGGCTGCCAGCGCGACGCTCGGGGCCGTCCGCCGCGTCGTCAGCTCTGGCTCTTGCCGCGGCCACCTTGTGCCCTCACCGGTAACTGATCGGCGGTCACGAGCTTGTAGCCGACGCTCCAGACCGTCTGAATGCGGGCCTGACTCGACGCAAGCTTCTCGCGCAGCCAGGTGACGTGCACGTCCACCGTCCGGGAATCGCCGCCGTAGTCGTAGCCCCAGGCGACCTGGAGCAGCCGCTCGCGGTCGAACACGATGCCCGGCGTCGCGGCCAG
Organism: Chloroflexota bacterium; assembly: GCA_020845495.1. Next base: position 19,479 of record JADLFM010000067.1, on the reverse strand, counting down.
CGTCGTCAACAGGTCGAACTCCTTTGGTCGAAGGTCGACCTGCCGCTCGCCGATCCGGAACTCACGGCGGTCCTGATCGATGGTCAAATCGGCGAAGCGAATCACCCGGCCAGGCGTCCGGGCGCCCTCAGTCCGTCGGAGCACTGCCTTCACCCGCGCCACCAACTCGCGGGGATTGAACGGCTTGGTCACGTAATCGTCGGCGCCCAACTCCAGCCCAACTACCTTGTCGACGTCGTCATCGCGGGCGGTCAGCATGATGATCGGGATGTCGCTGCTCTTCCGAAGCTGCTTGCAGACCTCCCAGCCATCCATTTCGGGCAACATCAGATCCAGCAGCACCAGGCTTGGGGTGACCTGGCGTACCTTCTCGAGCGCCTCGCGGCCGTTCGCGGCGGTCTCCACTTGATAGCCTTCGTTCCGCAGGTACAGCCGCGCCAGTTGGACGATGTTGCGCTCGTCGTCGACCACCAGGATCGTCGAGCCGCCGCTCATCGCCGGTCCTCCCGTCGGGCCTCGTCGAGCCCGGCATCATCTGCCTGCCGCTCTCGCTGTGCACGCGTCACCAGCGCCTCACCCCAGACGACCCAGACAACCAGGACCACAATCACGAGCGTCAGCGCGAGCATGAGCGCACGGGCCATGGCTTGCCTCCCGGTCCTCGTCTTGTCAGACCGCGTCAGAACTATTCCTCACCTGGGCTCACCAGCGCCTGGATTCGCCCTCGCCTCCGTTATTCGTACCGTTATTCGTACCGCAGCGCCTGGATCGGGTGCAGGCTGGCTGCCCGGGAGGCCGGATAGGCCCCGAAGAAGATCCCAACCGCCGCCGATACGCCGAACGCGAGCAGCACCGATTCTGGCGTCACGACCGTCTGGAGCGCCTGCCCGGGCGCCGAGCCGGGCATCGGGAGGCCGGCGATGATGCGGGAGATACCCCACCCCAGCACCACCCCAATCGCCCCTCCGAGCAGGCTCACCATCACCGATTCGACGAGGAACTGAGTCAGGATGTCCTTGCGGCGCGCCCCGACCGCCTTGCGGATGCCGATCTCGCGGGTCCGTTCCGTCACCGAGACCAGCATGATGTTCATAATCCCGATCCCGCCGACGACCAGCGAGATGCCGGCAATCGAGCCAAGCAGGACCGTGAACGTCTGGGTAATCTGCCCGAACGTCGCCAGGAAATCCTCCTGACTCTGGATCGTAAAGTCATCTTCGACGACGCGATGCCGTTCGCGCAGCGCCGCCGCGACTGCCTCCACAGATTCACGCAAGCGGTCTTCGTCGGCGATCTGGACGTTCAGCACCGAGACGTTCATGCCGCCCCGGGTGTTGCGCGCCGAGATGAGCCGCGCTTGCATCGTCGTAATCGGAACGAAGATCTGGTCGTCCATGTTACCGAAGTTGGTCCCACCCTTCGCCTCCATCACGCCGATCACCCGGAAGTTGGAGGCCGGGCGATTATTGAAGCTGATCCGCACCGTCTGGTCGACCGGGTCATCGACGCTGAAGAGCGTCGTCGCGATATTCGCGCCAAGCACGACGACCGTCGACCGGCTGTCGAGGTTCTGGCGGCTGATGAAGTCGCCCTTGGAGACATGATGGTTACGCACCGCTTCGTACTCCGGCGTCGTGCCGGTGACCCGGGTGTTGGTATTCTGGCCGTTCGCCAGCACCTGCCCAAACCCGCTCTGCTCTGGCGCGACCGCCACGATCTCCGGCACCAGCCGCGGCAGCGCCTCGGCGTCGTCGAGCGTCAGCGTCGCGGCGCTCCCTTGAGCGCTACGCACGCCGCCCTGCTGAGTGCTGCCCGGCCGCACGAACAGCAGGTTCGTTCCCAGGTTCTTGATCTGGCTCGTCACCTGGGCCTGTGCACCCTGCCCGATCGACATGAGCGCCACGACCGCGCAGACACCAATGATCATGCCGAGCATCGTGAGCACGGTCCGCAGCTTGTTCGCGCCAAGCGCCCCGAGCGCCACCCGCACCGATTCGAAGAGGCTCATCGAGCGGCCCCGCCGACGGCCAGAACGTGCCCCATGGGCGCTTCCGCCGGCGGCCCGGCTCGGACTGCCTCGCGCGGCTCGTCGCTGACGACCTCACCGTCACGGATCTGGATGACCCGGCGGGTGTGAGCCGCGATGTCCGGCTCGTGGGTCACGAAGATGACGGTCATGCCGTGCTCGTCGTTCAGCCGCTGAAAGATGCCCATGATCTCGACGCTGGTCCGGGTATCCAGCGCGCCGGTCGGCTCATCAGCCAGGATGATGCTCGGCCGAGTCACCAGGGCGCGGGCGATCGCGACGCGCTGTTGCTGCCCGCCTGAGAGCTCTGAAGGCTTGTGGTGGGCGCGCTCGGCCAGTCCGACTCTCGTCAACGCCTCCAGCGCGCGTTCGCGACGATCCTTCACGCCAGCGTAGAGCAGCGGGAGCTCCACCTGCTCGACGGCGGCCATCCGGGGCAGCAGGTTGAAGCTCTGGAACACGAAGCCGATCTTCCGGTTCCGTACCACCGCTAATGCGTCATCGCTGAGGGTGCTCACCTCCTGGCCGTCGAGTTCGTAGGTGCCGGCCGTGGGGGTGTCGAGGCAACCGAGGATGTTCATCATCGTCGATTTGCCAGAACCGGATGGCCCCATGATCGCCATCAGCGCGCCGTCGTCAATGTCGAGATCCACGCCCCGGAGCGCGTGCACCTCGACGTCGCCCATCGTGTAGGTCTTGCGAATCCCTCGGAGGCGAATCATGCTGGCCGCCCCACTAGCGCTTCGGGGCCGCGACGCCACCCCCGCCGGGGAAGCCGCCGCCACTCGTCCGCACTGGCGCGGTTGTGGTGCCCGGGATGATGACTATCTCACCCTCGGCCAGCCCCTCGGCAATCTCGGTCTGCTGGTCGTTGGCCAATCCGAGCTTGACTGTCCGGGTCTCGGTGACGCCGTTCGCGATGACCTCGACCGTCGGGTCACCACGGCCCTGTCGACGTACGGCCCGGCTCGGCACGACCAGCACGTCGGCCTGACGGTTCACCAGCACCGTCACGCTAGCGGTCAGGCCACTCGGCAGGGTCACATCGTCTGGCGCATCGATGTTGACTGAGACCGGATAGGTCACCACACCCTGCGAGTTCGAGCCGCTCGGCGAGACCGCCGTCACCTGGCCTCGGAAGCGACGGCCTGGCACGGCCTCAAAGGTGACCTCGGCGGACTTGCCGATGGTGAGCTTGGCCACGTCCACCTCGTCGACGTTCGCATCCACTCGAACCTGACGCGGATCGACGACCGTGACGAGCGCACTCTGCTGGGCACTCTGGGAGTTCTGGTTCGTCGCGCCGGAGCCGGCCTGCTCGCCGGGGTTGGCGTTGATGGTCGCGATGAGGCCGTCGAATGGCGCCCGGAGGATGGCATCCTCGACGTCTAACTCGGCCTGCCGGACGTTCAGTTCGGCGACCTTCACTTGCTCGAGTGCGAGCAGCAGGTCGGTCTCCTTGGGGCCGTTCGTCTTGGTACTGAGGGCCGCCTGGGCACTCGCAAGTGTCGACTGGGCGGATTGCACGTCGGACGGCTTGGCGCCGGCCATCAGGTCGTTGAGTGCCGCCTGGGCGCTGGCAACGCTAGCCCGCGCCGACTCGACGCTCGCCTGGGCCGCCCGGACGTCGTTGCCATCCGGGCCAGCCGTCAACTGGTCGAGCTTAGCCTGGGCCGCTTCGAGCGTCGACGTCGCGCTGTCGACGGCGCCCTGAGCCGCTACCACCTCGGCGCTTGTCGGCCCCTGGAGCAGCACCGCCAGTTTCGCCTCGGCAGCTCGTAGTCCGGCCTGTTCCTTCTCGACGGACGAGCGCGCTTGCTCGACGTCCTTGGGGTCCGGCACTTTGAGCTGGACGAGTTTGGCCTGTGCGCTGGCCAGGTTGGCCCTGGCCGTGTCGACCGTCGTTTGCGCGGCGGCCACGTCTCCGGGTTTCGGGCCTGCGAGCACCTGGGCCAGCGAGGCGTCAGCCGCTTTGCGCTTCGATTCGGCCGCGTCGATGGACGCCTGATCGGCCCGCAGTTGCGCGCTCGACGCCTTGGCGTCCTTGCTAGCCTTCAGCTTAGCCTCGGCGCTCTTGACACTGGCTTTCGCGCTCTCAACGTCGGCCTTCGCCTGCCGTACGTCGGCCGGATCCGGGCCGCGTTGGAGGTCTTCCTGCTTCTTGAGAGCGCTCTCGAGGTTGGCCTGAGCGGTCCGCACGGCCGACTCGGCAGCCACCGTGTCGGCATTCGTGCCACCCTTCATCAGCAGTTCGAGCTTGGCCTGGGCCGTCTTGACGCTCTCGCGCGCCGAGTCGACCTGGGTCTGCGCCGCCATCCGCTCATCGGCCTTCGGGCCGGCCTTCAGGTCGGCGAGCTTGGCCTGAGCCGTCTCCACGTCGATCCGGGCCTTGTCCGCCTGGCTCTGGGCGCTGGCTAGCTCATCGGCCTTCGGCCCGGCGATGAGTTGATCGAGTTTCGCCTTCGCGGTCGCGTAGCTCGCGTTGGCCTGATCGAGCTTCGAGCGAGCGTCCTGAACGTCGGCGGTGGTGGGGCCGTTGGCAACCTCGTTATATCTGGTCTGCGCCGCCTCGAGCGCCGCCTGTGCCGCCGCGATCTCGTCGCCGGTGGCGCCTTCCTTCACTTGCAGGACCTTGATCTCAGCCTGTCGCTGGGCCGAGCGGGCATTCTCGAGCTTCAGATCGAGGTCTGTCGTCTCGAGTGAGGCAATTGGCTGCCCGGCTGTCACGCGGTCGCCCAGGTGAACGAACACCTCTTTGATCCGGCCGCCCGAGGCGAAGTTCAGCTTGGCGAGGCGAGTCGAGACGGTCGTCCCACTCGTCGTCACCGACTGTACGATGGTGCCACGCCGGACCGGCGTCTGTTGTCCCTGGACGGCTGGCGCGGCCGGCGTCATCCAGCGCTGGTAGCCAATGATGGCGAGGACCGCGAGCAGCGCCACGGCTACCAGCCAGGCAAGACGGTTGGGGGCGGGCAAGCGGCTGAGGCGGCGTGGGAGCGCCGCGGGCATCTGCATCGGTCGATCACCTGTCCTGGCCCGCCTCGGGGACCGCGCAGGGAGCAGCGGGGTCGAGGCGGCGTTGCACGCGCACGTGGTCAGGGTGAAGTGTGGCAGGGAACTGTTAACGTTGTGCTAACGCGGCGTAAGCGTTCCTGCCCAGCATATCGGGCTCGGCATCACGGGCATGCAACAGCGGCAGGGCGCCGGGTTCTCCCCGGCGGGTGCGGCACACCCTACTCCTCGTGAGCGGGAAGTGGCGGTACTCTGGCTGAGCCAGTGTAGCGGCGGCCTTTCCGCCCGACAAGTGCCCGGCGGCCAGACGCTCGGAAGTCGCGCGCCGAGTCAGGCCGCCGTCTCGACTCCGGCCATCGTGCCACACCCGGCCGCGTCGCTGGTGAACCGGTCCGCGGCGGGCAGGTAGCCAGGCGCGAGCAACCTGCTCGCCGCCGCGCCCGGCAGTGGCCGCGAGAAGTAGTAGCCCTGACCGAGCACGCAGCCGAGGCGGAACAGTTGCGCGAGCTGCCCGGCGCGCTCGATACCCTCGGCGACTGTCTCCAGCGAGAGTGCGTGGCTGAGATCCACGATGGCACGCACGAGCGCCAGTCCCTCGCCGGAGTCGTCGTCGTCCAGCCCGTCGACGAACGTCTTGTCGATCTTGAGGATGTCGACCGGGAAGCGGCGCAGGTAGCTCAATGACGAGTAGCCGGTCCCGAAGTCGTCAATCGCCAGCCGCACGCCGAGCCGCTTGAGCGCATGCAACCTGTCGATGATAGCGTCGGTGTCCTGCATCAGCAGGCTTTCGGTGATCTCCAGCACGAGCGAGCGCGGTTCGAGGCCGGCGTTTACGAGCGCCTCCGCCACGTCGTCAATCAAGTCCGGATCCAGAAGCTGCCGCGCCGAAAGGTTGACACCCATCTTGATCGGCATGAGGCTCGGGTAGCGGGCCTGCCAGCGCCGAGCCTGGCGACACGCCTCGCGCAAGGCCCACCGCCCGATGGACAGGATCAATCCGGTCTCTTCGGCGAGCGGAATGAAGTCGAGCGGCGAGATCGTCCCCCGCTCGGGGTGCTCCCAGCGAATCAGCGCCTCGTAGCCGGTGATGCAACCGCTGGCCAGATCGACGGTCGGCTGATAGTGGAGCAGCAGTTCGCCATGGTCGAGCGCGCGCTGAAGGTCGGCGCGGAGTGCGAGCCGCTCGAGCACAGCCTGATGCATACCCGGCTCGAACGCCTCCACGCCGGCCTTGCCGTTGCCCTTGGCCGTATACATCGCCGCGTCGGCATTACGAAGCAACTCGACGGCGCCCTCGGTCGAGCGGGCGCTCACGGCCAGCCCGATGCTGGCACTGACGAATAGCTCCTTGCCCTGGAGTAGGAACGGGGCCGTCAGCGCAGCGAGCATCCGCTCGGCAAGTATGCGGGCGTCATCCTCGGCCGTATCTTCGAGAAGGATCGCGAACTCATCGCCGCCGAGCCGCGCGGCCGTGTCGGCAGCCCGCAGGCATTCACGGAGCCGCTCAGAGACGGCGACCAGCAACTCGTCGCCGGCGGCGTGGCCCAGGCTATCGTTCACCGTCTTGAAGTCGTCGAGATCGAGGAACAGCACCGCCAGGGATCGCCCGTGGCGCTTGCCACGCGCGAGCGCGTGATCGACGCGATCCTTGAAGAGCGCGCGGTTTGCCAGGCCCGTCAGCGGGTCGTGGAAGGCCTGGTAGGTCAACTGGGTCTCGAGCGCCTTCCGCTCGCTGATGTCGCGGCCGTTCAGGACGATACCGCGCACGTTCGGATCGGAGAGCAGGTTGGTCCCGATCACTTCCATATGCAGCCAGCGCCCATCCTGGTGCCGCAACCGCCACTCGACAGGCGTAGACTCGCCGGCGCCGGTGCCGGGATTTCCGAGGTAGGCGAGGGCGTACGGCGCATCGTCCGGATGAATCAGGGTCGCGACACTGGCACCGTCGAGGTCGGCGAGTGGATAGCCGAGGACGCGCTCAACCGAGGGCGTCTGATAGCGGACGATCGTGTCCGAGCCGACCACGAGCACCACGTCCGAGGCATTCTGGACGAGCGAGCTGAACCGCGCTTCGCTGCGGCGGGTGGCGTGCGCGGCAAGCAGGCGGGCATTCTCGCGGACGGCCGTGATCTGGCGGGCGACGACCAGCGCGGTCAGCCCGACGGCGTCGGCGATCAGCGCGCCGAGCGGCTCCAACAGGTAATCTCGGGCCACTACGAGCAACAGTCCGTAGCCGATCGCGATGGCGGCGTACGGCATCCAGCTAAAGGGCCGAACCGGCCGCGATGCCGTGTTCGCACGCAGGTCCGGACGGGTCGCGGTCCAGTACTGGACCGCGGCACCGAGTGCCATCAGATAGGACGCCGTCACGAGCAGGATGTCCGGCCAGTCACCGCCGTGATAGGCACCCTGCGGGACCAGATAGAGGAAGGCGAGATCGGCCGCGAAGAATGGGATCAGCCCCGCGATCAGCAGCCGCAGGGCATCCGCGCTGCTCCGGTGCGGCTGCCGCAGCAGGAGCGTCACGATGCCGAGGAACAACACCAGATCGCCCATGGCGTAGCTGAGCAGGAGTGCGCCGCCCACCGGGTCAGGGGAGACACCGCCGGCCTGGAGAATGCCCTGGGGGTTCATGATGAAGTACCCCATCACCATGCTGCCGCCGAGCAGGACGGTTGCCACGTCAAGCCAGAAGGTGACCTGCTCGCTCCGGCTCCGCAGCACCATCGGGAAGGAGAGCATGCCCCAGAGCAGGATCGGGTACAGCATCGCGTGGAAGATATTCGCCAGCGATGGGAAGTGGGTGACGCCGAGGATGGCTTCGTCGTTCAGCCAGACCACCTGGCCGGCGCTGTAAAGCAGGAGCCCCGAGCCCATGATGAACCAGGCCCGGCGGGTCCGAGCGTCGAGGCTCCGATGGGCCGAGGCACGCCAGGCCAGGGCAGCCGCGACGAGGAACGTCGGCAAGAGCGCGAGGTCGCCGATGAGCAGTTTGTGCTCCGGACCACCCCAGCGATAGATGTGCCAGAGGAGGTAGCAGGCCAGGAAGACCGTCAGCAGGACGATCAGGCCGGCGCCCCAATCCCGGACGGCGTCGCCGAGGAAGCCCCTGGTGCCCCGCCCGAGCCGGGCCGCATCGGCGCTCATCTCGAGGCGGATCAGGCGTAGGTAGACCGCCGCCGTGTGCAGCCGCCGGCCGACGTCCAGCCCACAAGGTTGCCCCAGCACGCGCATTGAGAGCCCTGGCATCTGCATGACCCGCCCCGTCCCTGCCACCACTACCACGCCGAGCGCATCAGTAACCCAGACCTGAACGCAAATCGCGCCGCAGCTACGCGCGGGCATGGAGGCGAGCGCCTCACCGTCGCCATGCCCTTCACTGATGCCAACGGCCGTCGCGATACGGGAGTGACAACGTTAAGGTCCGGTTACTGAAACACCACTGCTCCACCTTCGGTGCCCCGGCCACACAGGGCATGAGCCTCGGCCCCGTACGCCACGCTGCCGTTGTCGCTCGATGCTTCACGGGCAGTCGACTGGCCGCCAATCGCAGCCTATGATCCCGATGGGTCGGTATAGTGACAACAATGAGCAGAGGCATGGGCGCGCGGATGGCGGCGGCTGGGACTCCGGGCATCGGGCGCATCAACTACGGGGTGGCGCAACGCCCCACCCTGCCAATTCAGCGGATCCTGCCGCGCGTGCTGGGCTACTTTCGGCCGTATGCGCGCGCCTGGGCGGTCATCCTCGTCTGCATTGGCGTCACGTCCGGTCTGAACCTGATCCCGCCGCTGATGATCCGCGAGATCCTCGACACGGCCCTGCCGCGCGGTGACGCCGCCCTGCTCGTCGGCGCGGTCGCCGGGTCGATCGGCGCCGGATTGCTGGCGCGGCTGGTGGGCGTCGGCCAGTTCTCGCTGAACGTGCGGATCGGCCAGGGGGTCATGTTCGACCTCCGCAACGAGTTGTATCGCCACCTCCAGCGGCAGTCGTTGCGCTTCTACACCGAAAGCAAGACCGGCGAATTGATGTCGCGGGTGACGAACGACGTCAACGGCATCGAGACCGTGGTCACGAACACGCTCGTCAGCATCGTGACGAACGTTGCCATCGTCGTGACCGTCTCGGCGGTCTTGATCTCGATGCACTGGCAGTTAGCGTTTCTCGCGCTTGGCATCCTGCCGTTCTTCGTCCTGCCGACGCGGCGAGTCGGCCGAGTCCGGCAGCAGCTGCGGCGGCAGACGGCCGAACGCCAGGGCAGCCTGGCGGCGTTGATGCAGGAGACGTTGTCGATCAGCGGCTCGGTGCTGATGAAGGCGTTCGTCCGCGAGCCCTACGAAGCCGGGCGCTTCCGGGAGCGGAGCGCCGAGCTACGCGACCTGGAGATTCGGCAGCGGATGGTCGGACGCTGGTTCTTCATGGCCATCGGACTGTTTCAGTCGATCGGTCCCGCCCTGATCTACCTGTACGGCGGTTGGCTGGTGATCCAGGGCAGTATCAGCGTCGGGACAGTGGTGGCGTTCGTCGCCTACCTCCGCCAGTTGTACGGTCCGGTGAGTGAGCTTGCGAACGTCCACGTCGACGTGATGTCCTCATTCGCCCTGTTCGAGCGGCTGTTCCAGTACCTCGACCTGGTACCAGAGATCATGGAGGCGCCGAACGCGCTCGTGCCGCCGCCGGCCCAGGGAGACATCGCCTTCGACCACGTGTCGTTCGGCTACGTCCCTGGCCGGCTGGCCCTCACGGACGTCAGCTTCGTAGCGAAGCCAGGGCAACTGGTGGCGCTGGTCGGCCCGAGCGGGGCCGGCAAGACGACCGTCACCTACCTCGTGCCGCGCTTCTACGATCCGCTCGACGGGCGCGTGCTGGTCGACGGTCACGACGTGCGCGATGTGCGGCTGGACTGGCTACGGTCGCAGATCGGGATCGTGACCCAGGAATCGTTCCTGTTCCACGCGAGTGTGCGCGACAATCTGCGCTATGCCCGTCCGGATGCGACCGACGCAGAGATCGAGCGAGCCTGCCGGGCAGCCCACATCCACGACTTCATCGCGGGGCTACGCGATGGCTACGACACGCTGGTCGGCGAGCGGGGCTACCGGCTCTCCGGCGGTGAGAAGCAGCGGCTGGCCATCGCGCGGGTGCTGCTGAAAGACCCGCGTATCCTCCTCCTCGACGAAGCGACCTCCTCGCTCGACTCGCGCTCGGAGGCGCTGATTCAGGCCGCGCTGACGCCGTTGATGGAGGGCAGGACGAGCCTGGTGATCGCGCATCGCCTGAGCACGATCCTCGCCGCCGATGTCATCCTGGTGCTCGAGCGGGGTCGCCTCGTCGAGCGGGGCACGCATCCGGAACTGCTGGCGCGGGGCGGGTTGTACGCGCGGCTGTACGAAGAGCAGTTCAAGCCCGGCCGGAACGGCGCCACTAGCGCCGAGCTCGGGCAGCCGGATGGATCACCGGACGAGTCTGCGACCAGATACGCCAACGGATGGGCGGGCGACCCGGCGGCTGGGTCGGCTGACGGCGCACTCAACGGTCCAGCCAACGGCCTCGCCCGTGGCCCCGTCGACGACTCGCTCCCCTACCCTATGCCCCACCATCCCCACACGACCAGCCCGGCCCCTGCTCCCCCTCTCCCGCGTGCGGGAGAGGGGGCTGGGGGGTGAGGGGGAACACCAGGCCGGGGCGAGAAGGCTGCGTCAGCCGACGCGGATCGTCGTGCGGGTGCGCTGCACCGAGCCGGGCATCAGCCCTTTCAGCCCGTCAGGATCGCCTTCCAGCAGTGAGGCCGCGCCAGGTGCTCCGGTATGCGGCTCCAGCGAGATCGACGGACCGTCGGCGGGCGCGAACAACAGGATGTCCTGCCAGCCTTCGTCCATCTCCAGCAGGACGACGTGGTTGTCCACACCGCCGCGAATGCGGGCTGCCGGATGGTCGCCCAGGTCCGTGCGCGCCTCCGCCATCGACTGGCCGAGCGGAACGATCGGGACCGGTCCGCTGGGAGCCGGCCTGAGCACTCGGGTAGGAACGGGCGGTCCCTGGGTCAGCGCGCGCATCATCCGGCCGGGCAGGTGAACCTCCAGGGCCGACCGCTCGACCCGGAAGAAGGCCGGATCGAAATACGGGTGCAGCCCGATCCCGACCGGCGCCTCGAGGCGCCCGACGTTCTCGGCGACGAGCGTGAGCTTCAAGGCGGTCCGTTCGAGCGCCACGTCCAGCGTCAGACGAACGTCGAAGGGGTAGCCCTCCCGCTCGGCCGGTACCAGGTCGGTGCGCGAGTCGAGGACGGCGGTCAGGCCGTTCGGCGTCTGCCGCGTGACCTTCCACGACCGCTGGTGGGCGAACCCGTGGGTGTAGCTCGGCGCTGATGGGTCGAGCATTGGCATGGTGTAGGTTGCCCCACGCCAGACGTACTGCCCGCCCCTCATGTGGCCGGGGAACGGAAACAGGATCGGCAGGCCGAAGCGCGAGGGGCGCTCGGCCAGCGCCGCCGGCCCATCCGAATGTAGCACCTCGCGCCAGCCCGACGACGTGCGAACCGCGTACCCGATGACGTTCGCGCCAAGATCTGGGACGACCCAGGCGGCGGCGTCACCGCTCGGGTCGTCGAGCCGCACCAGGCGGCCGCTCTGAGCCTCCCAACCCGGCGGAGGCGTCGGCAAGGCCGCGTTGCTTGTGTAGGGGGTGTCTGCACTCATGCGCCCGCTCCGGCCGGTAGCGAGACCGTGAGCAGCGGCTTCAGGTCGGCGAGGATAGCGTCGAGCTCCTGGCTGGCCGTCTCGTCAAGCGTCGGGGCGCCCGGCGCACGGGACCTGGGGCAGGCGATGATGCCACGCCGGTACAGCACTTCCTTGTAGACCACGAAGGAGTACATCGCCTCAATGTTGAGGAGCGGCAGCAGCAGCCGGAACAGTTCGCGCGCTTTCTCCTGGGGGCCGTTCTCCAGCGCATTCCAGACCGCGACGTGCGCATCCGTGACCTCGCAGGCCGGCATCGTCCCGCAGGCGCCGCGTCGATACTCGTCGAGCAGGTAGCGCCCGGCCATGCCGCCCATCATGCCCTTGAGCGCGTCGCCAGCGAGCGCCTTGACCTGAGACATGACCTGCGGCGCGACGGCAGTCTCTTCCTTGAGGTACTCGACGCCTGGAATGTCTCGGAGCAGCCTCGCCAGCAGGGCCGGAGCCATCGGCGTACCCATCGGCGGGCCAAAGTCCTGAATCCAGACCGGCACCCCGGCGGCCTTCGCCACCGCACCGTAGAATTCGACGATCTCATCCGGACCTGGATGGCGCACGAACGGCGGCATCGCCATGACGGCATCCGCGCCAGCCCCACCGGCGTGGCGCGCCATCTCGACGGCGACCTGCATGGACGAGCCGGTAACGCCAGCGACGACCGGAACCCGGCCGTTCGCCTGCCCTACCACCGTCTCGACGACCTGCTTGCGCTCGCTCTCGGTGAGGGTGAAGAACTCGCTGGCATTGACGGGCGCCACGACCCCGCCGGCGCCGGCGGCGACACAGAACTCGACGCACCTCCGCAGCGAGCGCAGATCGAGCGCCCCATCGGCATCAAACGGTGTGACTGGGATGGCGAAGACGCCGCGGAAGCGGCCACCGGTGCCAGTACTACTCATCGACTTTGCCTTTCGGATCTGCCATGCTGTGCGGTGGACGGCCGCACCCTGGCAACCGCCCACGTCCCCCCAAGAATAGCCGGAACCGCTCGGTAGGCGAGAGCAGGCACCCGCACCTGCCCCTCCAGCCCGGTCCAGACTCTGCTGGGCTGCCGGCCGGCAGCCCAGCAGACGACGTATGGCCGATAGCGGCCAAGCCGCCGTCGAACGAAGTCAGGTGAGGAGACAGGAAACCACAGGCGCGGCCCACCGCGCACAACGAGGGAGCACACCCATGCGGCAGTACCCGATTCCGATGATCCCGGGGCCGGTCACGGTGCCGGCGCAGGTCCTGGCCGCCCGCGAGCACGACTACCCATCCGCCGACCTCGAGCAGGAGTTCGTCGCTCTCTACGGCCGTGTGCAGCGCCAACTCATGACGATCGCGCGGACCGAGCACCGGCCAGCGATCATGCTCGGCGAGGCGATGGTCGTCCTCTGGGGCGCCCTCAAGAGCGTCGTCGCGCCGGGCGACCGTGTCCTCGCGCTCTCGACCGGCCTGTTCGGTGACGGCTTCGCCGAGATGGCGCGTGGGCTGGGCGCCGAAGTTCGGCTCGTGTCCTTCGGAGACGATGAGGCACTCGACCCTGCTCGCGTCGAGGAGGCGGTCCGAACATTTCGTCCACGTCTCGTGACCGCCGTCCACTGCGAGACGCCCTCCGGCGTCCTCAATCCAATCGAGGCTATCGGTCCCATCCTCGATCGCTACGAGGTCGAGTTGTTCCTGGTGGACGCCGTCGCCAGCATCGGCGGAGCGCCCCTCGCCACCGACGCCGCCCGTATCGACCTCTGCCTGCTCGGGAGTCAGAAGTGCCTGTCGGCGCCGCCGGATCTCGGGATCGTGGCGGTCAGTCCCCGCGCCTGGGCGGCCGTCGAGCGGGTCGGCTACACGGGCTACGACGCCCTCGCGCCCTTCCGCTCGGCCGGGCTGGGCACCTTCCCGTACACCCACTCCTGGCAGGCACTGGCCGGGATGGAGGCGGCCTGCGGTCTGCTCCTCGACGAGGGGCTGGGGGCCGTCGAGGAGCGGCACCGCCGGGCAGCCGCGCTGTGCCGGCGGCGCGGCCAGGAGCTGGGGCTCTCGCTGTTCCCACGCGATGAAGCGTCGTCATCGCCAACCGTCACCGCGTTCCTGGTGCCGGAGAGGATTGGCTGGCCCGCGCTCGATCGCCAGTTCCGCGAGCGCGGGCTGATCGTCGGCGGGAACTGGGAGCGTCTTGCCGGCAAGAATTTCCGGGTCGGCCACATGGGCACCCAGGCCGACGAGCATCTCGTCGCGGCGGCGATGGACGTCATCGGCGAGGTCCTCAGGGACGCTCGCGGCTGAGGGCGGCATCGGCCCCCTGTCCTGCTCCGGGCAAGGGGTCGAGAGGGATTCCCGGCCCCTCACCCCCGCCTACTCCCCGCCTTTCTCGATCGGGGGCTCTTCTCTCACGACCAGTTCCCAGATCATCCTGCTAGCCTGCCGTGCTGCCATCGCCCCAAGGGTCGTCGAGCCAGCAGCGAGACCTGCCCAGAGGAGGTTCTTAACCGGCCCGCTTTGCCCTGGTGGAAGCTTCTCGGCCGCCTGGCGATGGCCGTGCATTGCCGAGCCGTTGACGAGTGTGGCGCCGCCGGCGGCGCGGCCGCTGGCCTGCCCGCCCAGGTGCGCATGGCCGTTCGAGCTTGCGCCAGCACGCTCCCGGCTGCGCCTCGCGTCCGCGGCCCGCCTGACCGTCTCCTTGTGGGGTCTATCCTGGTGCACATGTACCTGCTCGGCGAGCAGCACGGCGCGCGGGCTTGGCACGATCTTCGAACCGAAGCGGCTCGCGTAGACCTGGGTGAACTCCGCGCCAAAGAAGAGAATCTGCGCCGAGTAGTACACCCAGACCAGGAACACCAGCAGGGAGCCGGCCGCACCGAACGCCGAGCCGACGCCGGTGTGCCCGAGATACAGCCCAATCAGCAACTTGCCGACGACGAACAGGAGCGCCGTCACCGCTGCGCCGGTCCAGACGTCGGCCCAGGCGATCTCGACGTCGGGCAGCACCTTATAGATGGCAGCGAAGAGCACGGTGATGATGCCGAACGAGACGAGGAAATTGATCACCTGCCAGACAATCGCCCCGCCGGGCAGAGCGCTCGTGAAGAAGTTGCCGATCAGCGAGATCCCCGCGCTCAGCAAGAGCGACACGAGCAAGATGAATCCGATCCCGAGCACCATCGTCAGCGAGACGGCACGATGCTTGACCGTCGACATGATGCCGGCGTTGGGATCTAGGCGAACGTCCCAGATCGTGTTCAACGCATCCTGAAGCTGCGCGAACACGTTCGAGGCGCTCCAGATCAGCGTGACGATCCCGACGATCGTGGCGAGGGTGCCGGCGCCTGTCTGCGCCGAATTTGCGACGGCCGTCTGGATCGTCGCCGCCGCACCGGAGCCAAGCATCCCCTCCAGTTGCTCGTTGACCTGGCCCCGTGCAGCCTGCTCGCCAAAGAAGAACCCGGCAACGGCGATCACGATCAGGATCAGCGGAGCGACGGAGAAGGCGGTGTAATAGGCTAACGCAGCCGCGAGGCGTGAGGCTTTGTCCTCGCTCCATTGCTGATACGTTCTCTTGAGGAGATCGAAGAGCACGCCTGGATGCGTGATGGTCTCGAGCATGGTCGTCCTGTCTCCGGGCTGCTGCCAGCCACGCGCTATTGCCGAAGACGGAGAAGCCGTCTGCCAGGGCTCGCAAGGCACTAACCGTGCCGGGCCACACTGGCCGGGCTGCACTGGCCCTGACGTCCGGACGATCTTCATTCACCTCACGGCGGTCACCCTGGCCGGGCCGGCGTGGACAGATCAGACGAGCGGCTCGCGCGTGAAGGCAGCCGGCGCGCACCGCCGCGCCGACGCGAAGTGACCGGCCTACCCGCGCAGGCGCCGGCGGATGGGACGAGGCGGCGTGCTCGACACCCGCGGTGGAGGCGGAGCACCCGGAAGCGCCTAGCACCCGGGTGCTCGGCGGCCTGGAGTCATGCCGATCCGCTGCCGCTCAGGGCGACACTCGGGTAGGAAGCCGCTACGGTGCGAAGCCGCCACGGTGCGAAGCCGCCACCTGGCTCGGGACCGCCCCGAGCGTGACTCCGCTCGGGGCGGTCTGGCACTCGTCTGGCACTCGCCAGGCGTTCGCCCTCAGGAGGTTCAGAACGTAATGACGCGGTCGTACTCAGCGTGCGCGTTCGCCGCGTCGACGGGCGAGCCGAAGCCGCTGTTCTTCCCTTCGAAGTCCTGTTCCGAGACCCCACGGGCCCGGCCACAGCCGCCTCAAACGGAGATCCGGACCTTCCGCCCGTGGAGGAACTCCGCCAGTTCCTTCAGCGGCGGCACGCCGACGCCATGGATCTGCTCGACGATGCTGTCCTTGATGAGCAGCGCGGCATCGCCCATCAGGATGATGCCCGCCTCATTGCCGCCCTCGATGGCCCCGCGTGCCATCAAGAACGGGAAGGTCGCCCGCGTCGGATCGTCCGTCCCATGCGTACCGATGTACAAGAGTCTCGCCATGGCCGGGCCTCCTCTCCCCGGACATTGTCACACATGCCGAGGCAGCGTGGCTGACTCCCAGACGCTCCCGGCCCAGACACGCTCGTGAGATTCTCTGCGCGCAGGTTCTGCCGAACGGCCAGTCCCGCCGGCACGGCATCTGCATGGCCACGGGCCGCTTCGGTTCCGTAAGCTAGTGGCGCCAGCCCCGCGACCCGTCCAGGCGCTTGCCGCCCCGGTTCCGGCTGGCCGCCCCTGACGACTTCATGGACGGGCCGCCGACCCTGGTCGCCGCGCGTCGTCCCTCCTCGAGAGGCTCTATCGTGCGACCGATCCGCTGGCTCGTTCCAGTCCTGCTTGCGCTGGTTGTCCTGTTCGGCGGGCGCGCGTCGGTCCCGGCCGAGGCGACGCCCATCCCGCCCGGCTACCTCGGCACCTCCGCCGACTACCAGGGGTTCATCAACGGCCGCTTCCTGATCCTGAACATGCACGGCGGGCTGCTCCACCCGGACATCGAGCAGGTCCGTGAGAACGTTCGCTACGCGGCCTGGATGAACGCCGGCGCGATCCGGGTCTTCGCCACCGACAGCACCCAGACGAGCTCGGCTGATGGAAGCTGGGTCGGGGATCGCATCGCCGATCTGGCGCCCACGCTTCGGGCTCACGACGTCAAGCTGATCGTCGCGCTGGTCAACAACCACCAGGAAGTCGCTGGCGAGTCACCTGGCAGCGTCGGCTGGAAAGACGGCTACTGGCAGTTGCTCCTGCCGTTCTATACGGGAACCTGGCGTGGCCCGTACCTGGACTTCAGCCGTCGCTTGATCGGTGCCGTGGTAAGTCGTGGGGCACGCGACGTCGTGTTGGCCTGGGAGTTCGGCAACGAGCTGCATACCCCGGACGATCCGCCTCGGGTGCTGGACTTCATGGACGCCATGGCCGACGAGATCCACAAGCTCGACCCGATCACGCCGATCTGGTCCGGTACGATGGGCGCCCACCACCTCGACGAGCGCGACCCAAGGTTCGCTGTCGCCCGCCAGTTGTACTGCAACGGCCCGATCTCAGCCTACACTCTCCACACGTACGACTGGATCGACCCCGATCACTGGGGCGATATGCCGATCCACTGGGATCTCAACTGGGTCGTCAGCCAGCCCTGCGCGAACGGTCGCCGCATCCCGGTCGTCGTCGAGGAGCTGGGGACGTCGCGCGAGTTGCCGGGCCAGTGGGGCGTCGACGATGAGAATCGGCGCATCGAGGGCGAGATCCGTCAGATCGACATGGTCCTCAGCTACCCGCAGGTTGCCGGCATCGGGGCGTGGTCGGCCGAGAGCCCGCTGACGGACAACTGGCGCCACGACGACCGGCGCGGCCTCACGTCCTACGGGCCTAACCGTGACGGCTCTGGATCGTGTTATCCGGGCGTGAGCGGACGACCGTCCGGCGCGCGCTGCCGGCTGGAGAATATCCTGCGCGCCCTCCCGAACCGCCCGTAGCTCGTGTCAGAGGCGCGAGCTACGAGCCCACAACACTACTCGACGCCGAGCATGAGCCGCGCGATCGTGAAGTACAGGAACAGCCCGGTCCCATCCACCAGGGTGCTGATGAACGGCGCCGATACGACGGCCGGATCGACCTTGAGCTGACGCAGCACGAGTGGCAGGACCGCGCCGACCGTCGCCGCCCACAGGACGATGAACGCTGCGGTCACCGCGACGACTGGCCCCACTTCCAGCCCGACGCCCAGCGTCCAGGCCCGGACGTACGTCGCGGCGCCCATCACCGTCCCGAGCAGCAGGCCGACGGCGATCTCACGCGAGAGGACCCGGAACAGGTCGCGGAAGCGGACCTCGCCGACACCCATCGCCCGAACGAGCGTCGTGACGGTCTGAGAGCCCACATTCCCGCCGGTGCCGATCAAGAGCGGAATAAAGAATGCCAACGACACCACATGAGCGAGCGTGTCCTCGAAGTGACGAAGGACGGTGCCGGTGTAGGCCTCGGCGAAGAAGAGCACCAGCAGCCAGCCGACGCGCTTGCGGAACAGGTGGAAGATACTCGCGCGCAGGTACGGCTCTTCGAGCGGCTGAGAGCCGCCGAGACGCTCGATGTCCTCGCCAGCCTCTTCTAGCAGCACGTCGGCCGCGTCGTCTGCCGTGATGATCCCGAGCATCCGGTCCTCATCGTCCACCACGGGCAGCGCCAGAAAGTTGCGCTTGTCCAGCAAGCGGGCGGCCGTCTCCTGGTCGGCAGCGGCTCGGATACGGGCGACGTTCGTATTCATGACCTGGGAGACGAGCTTCCAGCGGGGCGAGAGGACGAGGTTGCGGAGTGAGAGGACGCCGAGCAGGCGGTTCGTGACCGGGTCGGTGACGTAGACGTAGTAGACCGTCTCGGCCTCTTCGGCGACGCGCCCCAGTTCGGCGATCGCCTCCGCGCAGGTCAGATACGGTGCGACGGCGACGTACTCCGTGGTCATGATGCCGGCGGCGCTCTCGGGGGGATAGCTGAGCAGATCGCGGACGTCCTGCGCTTCCTCATGGTCCATCTCCACGAGGATCGCTTCCGCTTCGTGCGGCGCGAACTCGGCGACCACGTCAGCCGCGTCGTCCGGATCCATCTCTTCGAGGACGTCGGCGGCCTGGGCGCGTCCGAGCTTGCTGAGCAGCCGAGCGGCGTCGAAGGCATCCAGTTCGGCCACGAGCTCGGCGAGCGGCTCGTCGCCGAGGCGAGTCACCAATCGGCCTAGATCGGTCGGCGAGAGGTCGTTGAGGGCCTGGACCAGATCCTCACGGGGAGCGGCCCGAAGCTGACTGATGTCGGGCACGTGGCCATTAGACAGGCCGGTGCGCAACACCTCTCGGACGTCGGGGGGCGTCTCGTGGCGCGGCGTGAGCGTGTCCATAACGGCACCTCCGGAGGACAAACGTAACGCCCTCCCGTCTGGGAGGGCGCCGGAGGGCAGGCCGCCCGCTTACCGCGGACGCGGCAAGCTCAAGCGACGCCGGCGGCGGACTCCCGCACAGGAGCGGCGCGCACAGAAAGGCAAGGACTGGGAGGTTCGGCAGATGACATAGCCATACGTAGTGTACTCCGCCTCGACGCTCGCGCGCGACGCCCCGTATTCCCTGGGGTGCCCCTCAGCTTGTTGCGGGGAGCGGGTTGCGCTGGCGTGAGCGAAAGAAGGGCTTGCGCCAGGGATGGGCAGCGGTGGGACGATTATCGACGGCACGGGGTGGAGTCGCTGGGGCCGCG
>JADLFM010000066.1 GCA_020845495.1 Chloroflexota bacterium | reverse complement strand
GACGTGCTCCAGACCCGCGCCTTCGATCTGCTCAACGCGATGTAGTCACATCGCGATCACGCGAATCCCGGAAAGAAGCAGAAGAATGACACACTTCCATGTGCCTAGGCCTCGAAGTCCGGTCTAGGGATTCGGATCGAGCCGGCCAGTGACGGGACGTGCCAGATCTGTGTCCGCGCACGCCAGCCGATCGATGTCAGAGTCCGCGACGGCCCCTGAAGCTACACGTCCCAAGGTCGAGCGAGGCCCGAGTGTTGCTGAAGAGTCTTGAGGACCTCAACCGGAGTGTAGGTGCTCCCCGGAGTCCCGGAGATCTGCTGGTAGACGAGCCCCACGTAGAAGTCGTCCTTGGCCAGCGCTCTTTGGAGGGCGTCGATCGCGTAGCTCTCTCGCGCTGCCGTCCAGCTCACCCCGAACTGCCGCTTCCACTCCGCACGGAGCCTGCTCAGGTCGACCTTCAGCTTCGGCAACTGGTCCTTGCTCACCGAACCGAGGCCGTTCACGCCTCGCCGCGGCGAGACGCTGATCGAGGCGGCGGCCCAGTCGACGGTTTGGGAGGGCGTGAGACCTTGCTTGAAGCACTCGGCGACGAACTGATCGAGCTCAGCGCGCGATCCGAGCACGTGCACGTAGGCCTGCAGGCGGTCCGCCACTCCGCCGGCGGTGCTCACTCGATCGTACTCCAAGGTGGGGAGCTTCAGACCGCTGACATTTGCGCCCACCGACCGGAGCGCATCCGCGAGGGTGGCGTGGTCGGGGAGGGAGCTCGCCGCCTTGTCGAGGACCTGGGCCGGGACGCCTTTCTCGACCGCCTGGCGGACGAAGGACCTGAGCTCGGCGCTGTAGACGATGTGCGCCTGCCGAAACCGCGTCTGCATGGTCGCGTCCATGCGATCGGAGTCGAAGACCAGCTTCGGCGCAGGGACGCCGAGCGCGGCCGCCTGCTTCGCGATCGCGGTCGGGAAGTCGTCGAGGGACCGAGCCCAGGTCAGGGCGTCCTGGCGATTCAGGCGCTTCGCGACCTCACCGAAGAGCTTCAGCAGGTCGCCGTTGAACATGTAGTACTGGCGAGTCATGCTGGCGGCTGCGGCAGCGGCCACATGTCCAGTCGTGGTCCGCAGCACCGGAACCTCCGAAGCGAGCCCGGCCTGCGCCCCGAGATCCCTCAGCTGCCCCTCCGGATTGGAGGAGAATGAGAGGATCGCGTTCCGTAGATCGGACTGGCCGGTCTTCCCGGCGGCCATCACCTTCGCGAGGAATGATTCGATCTCCTTGGTCTGCTTCGGATCGACTTGGGCGCCGCCGATGGCGGCACGGAGGCGCTGCCCGTATCCGGTGTTCTCTTCCAGCAACAGGCGGGCGTCTGCTTGGGGCTGCGGCACCGAAGAGGCGCCCAGGGTCCCGGCCCATTGGGCGAGGATCTGACCGTCTTTGGCCGCCGCCATGGCCTCGAAGTGGCGTTCGATGACCTCGGGGCTGAGGTTCTTCCGATCGATCTGGGCGAAGAGCGCATCGACCTCCGGCGTCGACTTGAAGCCGAGCTCATGGAGCTGGTCTCGCAGGCGCCCCGTCATTTCGGCGACGTCGATCTGGAGCACCCGATCGCTCTTGCCGACGGTCTCGCTCAGGAACCGCACCACGTTCTTGGTGCTCCCGTTGGCCATGGCGCGCTCGAGCCGCACCTTCTTCGCCGGGTCAGCGATGAGCGCCTGGAACTCGCTGGCCAGCCCGCGGCTCCACTTGTAGCCCAGCTGTTTGAACTCGCGCTCGACCGCCGGCAAGATCTCCGAGTCATCCCAGAAGACGAGCCCCATGCGGTGCCCGGCCTCCGCCGCCTTCTGCGCGCCGTCGGTGAGGCCGTCCGGGAAGAGCTTGGGGAGCATGAAGCGCATGTTCTCTTTGAACATCGCGTGCGAGGTCGACAGGGGGATGTCGTTGGTCTTGAGGTCCTTGAGGGTGTGCAGGCGCGGATCGACGTCCAGGGTGACGTTGCCCGTCTGACGCAGCCAATCGAATTGTTCGGCGGAGCTCCGGAACGATCCGACCTGAACGCTCCCCGGAGCGAGGACCGCACCTCCGTTGACCGCAGCGTTGTTGGTCGCGTTGGTGACCACGTTGGTCGTAGCCTGGGCCTTCCTCTTGTTCTGGAACTCGAGGTGGTCGAGCTCCGCCTCCGCCACGTAGAACTCGACGGTGCGCGGCGACCCGTCTCGATGGGCGTGCTCGGGCCGGAGGGTCTTCGCCTTGACCACGTCGAACGAGTACTCGACCTCGAGCCCCGCGTCGTTCTTCACCGTGAACTTGTGACGGTCCTGGGTGACCTGGAGCCAGGGCCCCATCGCGTCGGAGAGCGTGATGCTGCCGTCGAGGTTTCGGAACTCGCGCTGGGGCAGGTTGAGGACGGAGCCCTCCCAGCTGCCGCTGTTGATCACGCGGACCGCCGCCCCGATCTGCTCCGGCGTCGTCCCCGGCTGCATCATCATGATGTACTCGAGGCGGGTGAGAATCGACGGGAGGAGAGAGGTGGCCGGCTCGGAGACG
>JADLFM010000065.1 GCA_020845495.1 Chloroflexota bacterium | reverse complement strand
CGCGGCCCCAGCGACTCCACCCCGTGCCGTCGATAATCGTCCCACCGCTGCCCATCCCTGGCGCAAGCCCTTCTTTCGCTCACGCCAGCGCAACCCGCTCCCCGCAACAAGCTGAGGGGCACCCGCGCCCGCACGACCCGTTGCGACCGGCGTCCAAGTGCCTGCTACACTTGCGGCGTGATTCGATGCGTCGTACGCGCCACCCGCCTCAGGTTCAGGCGTGATTCGCTCCGTCTGGCCAGTCCGGCGTGCCCGCGATCGACCGTCGATCAACCCTGACCTTCGATCTTCGAGACCGTCGTTCCCGCACCCACACGGCGGGGCTGGCTAGATGCCAGCCCCGCCGTCTTGCGTTCACCAGCCCCGCCGTCTTGCGTTCACCAGCCCCGCCGTTTTTGCGTTCTTCAGCCCCGCCGCGAGCGGCCGATCGCTCCGCGCCACGCCGCTCCCGTGTAGGCAGCGCTCCACCGCCGCGCGAAGGAGAGCACTTATGAAACGCGACCTGCTCAGTATCGACGACCTATCGACAGACGAGATCCTGACGCTCCTCGACGACGCCGCCCGCCTGAAGGCCGAGCGGCACGAAGGTCGCACGAGTAGTCTGCTCGCCGGCAAGGCTATCGCCCTCCTGTTCCAGAAGCCGTCCCTGCGGACGCGGCTCTCCTTCGAGATGGCGATGATCCAGCTTGGCGGCACGTCGCGGTTCCTGGCACCGGCGGAGGTCGGGATTGGGACTCGTGAGTCGGCGCCCGACGTCGCGCGGACGCTGGGGGCGTACGTCGAGGGTGTGGTTGTGCGGGTCTTTGCGCATGCCCTTGCCGAGGAGATCGCGGCGTGGTGTCCAGTTCCCGTCATCAACGGCCTCTCAGACACCGAACATCCCTGCCAGATCCTGGCCGACTTGCTGACACTCCGGGAACGGTTCGGGCGGCTCGCCGGGCTGACCCTTGCCTACGTCGGCGACTCCAACAACGTGGCCACGTCACTGCTGCTCGCGGCCCCCCGATTTGGCGTCAACATCTGCATCGCCTCACCGGCCGGCTACGGGCCATCACCTGATGTGCTGGTCCGCGCCGACGAGCGCGCTCGCGAAGGCCGGGCCTGGGTGGAAGTGTGCCCCGATCCGGCCCGCGCCGTCGCGGATGCGGACGCTGTTTATGCCGACTCCTGGTACAGCATGGGCCAGGAGCACGAGGCGGCGAAGCGGCGCGCCCACTTTCGTGCCTATCAAGTCAACGCCGACCTGATGGCCCGCGCGCAGCCGGGCGCCGTCGCGATGCACTGCCTACCGGCTCACCGCGGCGATGAGATCACGGACGACGTTCTGGATGGTCCGGCGTCGTTGGCGTTCCGCCAGGCCGAGAACCGACTTCACGTCCAGAAGGCGGTGCTGCTGATGCTGCTCGGTCGGCCGGCGCCGGTGCGGCAGGTCTGGTGAGGCCGGGGGCCTCGCGCTCGGAGGCGCCGCTCCCGGCGGGCGGAGCGCTGTCAGCCGAAGCGGAAGGTTGCGCGGCCGGCACATACACAGTGAAGCGGCTGCCCCTCCCCGGCTCGCTCTGCGCCGTGACCGTACCGCCATACGACTCGACGATATGCCGAACGATAGCGAGACCCAGCCCGGTACCTCCTGTCGCGCGGCTCCTGGCCGGGTCGACGCGATAGAAGCGGTCGAAGACACGGGGTAGGTGCTCGGCGGGAATGCCGATGCCGGTGTCTGTGACGTCGAGGCGTGCTCGGCCTCGGTCGAGCACGACAGAGGCGGTGACCGTGCCACCGGCCGGCGTGTACCGGGCCGCGTTGTCCAGCAGGTTGTCGAGCACCTGGCGCAGCCGATCGGGGTCAGCCTGAACCACGGCTGGCTCGGCCTCGGCCAATCCTACGTGATGATCTGGCGCGATCTGACGCAGACGCTCGACGGCATCCCGTGCGAGCAGATCGAGGCGTACCGGCCCGACCGGGCCAGCCGTACCGGACTCCTCACGCGCGAGAAAGAGCAGATCGCCCACGAGCCTGGTCATGCGCTCGGCTTCCGCCTCAGCCTCTCCGGCGACCTCGCGGCGCACGTCGGGCTCGAGATCCCGAGCGAGCAGCCCGAGGTCGGTGCGGATGACGGTCAGCGGGTTCCGTAGCTCGTGTGAGGTATCGGCGAGGAGTTGACGCTGGGTATCCAGGACGTGACGCAGACGGTCGATCATCCGATTGAAGGAGGCGGCCAACCGTGCGATCTCGTTGCTCGCGCGAGTCCCAACTCGGACGTTGACGTCGCCGGTGGCCGCGATCCGCTCGGCGGTGGCCGCGATCTGCTCCAGCGGTTCGAGCGCGCGGCTGACCACCATCCAGGTGGCCGTCGTACAGGCGAGCAGGATGATCGTGCCGCCGACGAGCAAGATGCGGTTGAGCCCGCGGATCGCCGCATCGATCGGGCTCAGCGACTCTCCAACCTGGAGCACGGCGACGAGTTGGCCGGCATCCAGTACCGGTACGGTGAGCAGCCGTACCCGCTCGCCGCCGGCAACGGGCAGCGATTGGATCTGGGTCTGCCCGAGGCGAGCGGCCCTGACGGCATCTGCCGACCAGGGCAGGCCGCCGGCGGGAAGTCCCCGCGATGCAACGATCAGACGGCCGTCCGGCGCCCTGATCTCGACGTAGATTCCGGGCGCGCTGAACTCCTCGGAGGCCGACGGGTCAACGTTCAGGCCGGCCAGCGCGTCTATCGAATCAGATGCGTTGAGCCGAGCTCGGACGATCTGTTGGATTTCGTCTGCTCGCCGAGTCAGTTCTTCGTCGGCATCGCCGCGCAAAGACCGCTCGAGTGATTCGACGAGGAGCGTGCCGAGCAACGCCAGGCCGACCGCAAGGATTGCGACCTGGAGCAGCGCGAGCCGCGCCTTGAGCGACACCCTCAGCCCTCACGGAGTGCGTAGCCAACACCGCGAACCGTCTGAATGAGCCGGGATCCGCCGTGCGCTTCGAGCCGATCGCGGAGGTAGCTGACGTTCACGTCGATGACGTTCGAACCGCCAAGAAAGTCGCTCCCCCAGACCGCCCGAAAGATCTGCTCGCGAGTCAGCACCTGCCGGGGGTGACGCATGAACAACTCCAGGAGCGCAAATCCCCGCGCCGTCAACTCGACGGGAGCGCCGGCTCGGGTCACTTCGTGCGTGGGCAGGTTCATCTCGACGTCCTCGAACCTGAGGAGCTCAGGTTGAGCGGGCGCACGTCGCCGAAGCAGTGCCCCGATCCGAGCCTGGAGCTCTTCGAAGGCAAACGGCTTGATCAAATAGTCGTCGGCGCCACTCTTGAAGCCGGCGACCTTGTCGGCCAGGGCGTCGCGCGCGGTCAGCATCAGGATCGGCACGTCGGCTATTGGCTGCCCGGCAGCACGCAGCCGGCGTGCCACTTCCAGGCCATCGAGACCTGGCATCATGACGTCGAGGATGACGAGCGCCGGCAGATGGCGCCGCGCGAGATCGAGCGCCTGAACGCCGTCGTTCGCGAGATCCACCAGGTACCCCTCAAACGCCAGCCGACGCCCGATGGCCGTCAGCACCCGGGGGTCATCGTCGACTAGCAGCAGCCGCTCGCCACTCACGTGAACGAGTGTAACGGCCCCTGTCCTGGCAGTGCCGCTCACGCCGCCGCCGGGCAGACTTCGTTCTTATGAAAGTCTTACGGGCTTCTCACCTTCGCCTCATCTGGCACGACTTCCGCATAGTCTCCCATGAGCGACAATAGAGGTGGGGAAGGAGTGCCCCGGCGCACTCAGGCGGCCCGCTCCGCCGAGCTCGTCAACCGGCCGCAAGCGCTTCCTCGGAGGTACACCACCAATGACAATGAATGGGGTCAAGTCCGCGGTGCTCCTCGGCACGCTGACCGGCCTGCTCCTCTTGATCGGCCAGCTTCTCGGCGGCAACAGCGGCATGCTCATCGCACTGGTGCTGGCTGCTGTCATGAACATCGGCTCGTACTGGTTCTCAGACTCCCTCGCCCTCCGGATGGCCGGCGCGCGGGAAGTGACTCCTGAGGAAGCGCCGCAACTGCACAGCATCGTCGAAGAGGTCGCGTACCGCGCCGGCGTACCGAAGCCCCGCGTCGCGATCATGCAGAGCCCGCAGCCTAACGCCTTCGCGACCGGCCGAAACGAGCATCACGCTGTGGTGGCGGCCACCACCGGTATCCTCCAGGTGCTCGACCGTGAGGAAATGCTGGCAGTCATTGGGCATGAGATCGGCCACGTCAAGAACCGCGACGTGCTGATAAGCTCGATCGCGGCGACGATCGCTGGCGCGATCACGATGCTGGCGCACATGCTCCAATGGGGGGCGATGTTCGGCGGCTTCAGGGGTGACGACGACGAGGGCGCCGGCGGGATCGTCGGGCTGCTCGCCACCATCATCCTGGCGCCGCTAGCGGCAACGATCATTCAACTCGCGATCTCCCGTTCGCGGGAGTACGGGGCTGACGTAACCGGTGCGAAGATCGTGGGTGACCCGTTGGCGCTCGCCTCGGCCCTTCAGAAGATCGACGCCTACTCGCGCGGCGTTCCGATGAACGTCAATCCTGCCGTCTCACCACTCTTCATCTCCAACCCGCTCGGCCGGGTCGCGATGGCGGGGCTGTTCAGCACACACCCGCCGATTCAGGAGCGCATCAAGCGGCTACGGCGGATGGCGGGATACCAGGAGTAAACGACGACATCCAGAAAGTTCTGGCTCCGCCAGACCACCGCCCGGTGGCAGCGACGGTGGCGAACGAGCCGTGCATCCCGGCACGGCCCGTTCGCTTTTCAGATGGTGCCGCTCACGCGCCAACTAGCCGCACGCGCCCTACTCGGTGCCGCCGTTTGATCGCCTTCGCCCCTGCGATGGAGCGAGGAGCGACCCGCGCCGCGTTCGACTTCCCCGCCGGGGCATGCGACAATGTCTGGAGCCGAGCTCACAGCTCAGACGTCCTGGGGAGGTTCAATGGAGCAGGTACATCGCGATCCAAGCCAGGCCAGACGGTCGGACAACCCGCTCTTCGACGGTGAGGTCCGACAACAGCCGCTCAATACCAATCCACAGTTTCGGATCTCCGAAGTGACCTTCGTCGACGGCGGCAAGACGAAGTGGCACACCCATACCTTCAATCAGGTGCTGGTCATCACTGACGGTGAAGGGATCGTCGCGACCGAGGGTGACGAGCGTCACGTCGGCGCAGGCGACGTTTTGTACATCGAACCCGGCACCCGCCACTGGCATGGCGCTGCCCCTGACAAGACCATGTCGCACCTGTCGATCAACGGCCCCGGCGACACCAGCTACTGACGCTCCAACCTGCCACCCGCCTGCTTCGCTGGCGCCGATCCCGCGTCCAGACGGATCCGGGCTCATGGGTGTGATCCGGATGCTACGAACGCTCGGGCCGGTGAAGTTCAGCCCGGGCGTCGGGATGGTTGTCGGAGCGGCTACAATGCGCGCGTCCCCACAGGGGGGCGCGCCACCGTACCTGAGTGGGCCGGGCGATGCCCGGGGAGGATTGCTATGGCCGTTCGTGTACCGCTGCTAGAGGCAGGGAAGCTCTGGGAGCGCCTGGAGGAGTTGATCGCGCGGAAGGGCGAGCCGCCGTGGGGCGAGGCGATGGTGCTCACGGACGACATGCAGGCGTTCATCATCGCCCAGCAGCCAGGTCACCCCACCGACACCCACTACCACCTGCACGATGAGTGGTGGGTCATGCTGAAGGGCGAGATTGACTGGTGGATCGAGGGGCAGCCGGAACCGATCCACGCCAGGGAGGGTGACTTCGTCCTGGCCCCGAAGCTTCACAATCACCACATCGAGCCGGTGGGTAGCAGCCTGACGATTCGCCTGGCCATCAATGCGCGGGGTGAGTTCCATCGTTACGACCGGCCTGGGTGCCGCTCAGAGCCCTGGCGCCTGAAGCCGGGTGAGACGCCAGAGACGGCGCAGCAGTAGACCGGCACCGAGGCGGACGGCCGGCGCGAATCGAGGCAGGCTGGTGGACGATAGCACGCGGGTGCTCCCGCTCTTTCCCCTCAATACCGTCCTCTTTCCAGGGGTGCCGCTTCCACTCCACGTCTTCGAGGAGCGGTACAGGCTCATGATCGGCACCTGCATCGTCACCGACAATGAGTTTGGCGTGGCCCTCATCCGGGAGGGAGTCGAGGTTGGCGGGCCGGCCGTCCCGTACGACGTCGGCACGATCGCCCGCATCGTCGACGTCGAACGGATGCCGGACGGACGGATGAACCTGCTCACAATGGGGATGGAGCGCTATCGCCTGCTGAGTGTGGTCCAACGTGAGCCGTACCTGAGCGGGCGAGTCGAGGTGCTTCCGTCGAGTGACCTCCCAGCCGGCTCGACGCTCGTCGACGAGTTAGTCGCCGGCTTCCGCGCCTACGCCGACGACTTACCCGGGCGGCTCCCGCCAATCGAGCGTGCCAACTTCGCCGACGATCCGGATCGGCTGGCCTTCCAGATCGCGGCGGCGCTGGGCCTGTCGGCGTCCGTGCGCCAGGCACTTCTCGAGATCGACTCGACGACCGAGCGCCTCGAAAAGGTGCAGGCCCACCTGCGCCGCGAGCATCAGAACGTCCGTCTGTTCACCCACAGTCCATCGACGCCAATGAGCGGTCCGTTCTCGCTCAATTAGGTTCCGGCGGACACGCTGACGATCGGTACGTCCACCATGCCGCGGCCCCCGTTCGTCCGGCGCTGCCATCATGGCTGACCCGTCGAAACCCGAGGGACAACCGCGCCTCCTGGTGCTGCGCCCGGGCGCGATCGGGGACACGTTGCTCGCGCTCCCCGCGCTGCTTGCCCTGAGGCAGCGCTATCCCGAGCATCACGTCACCCTGGTGGGCAATGCGTGGGCGGTGCCGTTCGTGACGGCGGTTGGCGCTGTCGACGAGTGTGCGTTATTCGACGGCGCGGCCGTCACCCGACTCTTCGTGCCTTCGGCGCCCGCCCTGAACGATCCATTCAACGGCATTGATGTGGCCGTCGCATGGTGCGCCGATCCGGACGGGGTACTCACCTCGGGGCTACGGGTGCGCGGCGCTCAGTCCGTCGTCGTCGCACCGTCCCGCCCGCCGGCCGACCGGCCCGACCACGTCGCTCGTCATCTGGTCAGTACGCTCGCACCGCTCGGCATCCCCGACGTGGTGCCCGACGTACCTCGCCTCATTCTGCCACCGGATGCCCAGCGCGCAGCCCACAACCTGCTCGCTCCGCACGGCCTGGACTGCCGCTCCTTCGTCGTCGTCCATCCGGGAAGCGGCTCAGCCGCCAAGAACTGGCCGCCTGAGCGCTTCGCCGACGTCATTCGTCAGTCTTACGCCGAACGATCAATCGAGGCAGTGGTCCTGGCCGGGCCAGCCGATGAGGCCGCCATTCAGCGTCTCCTGGCGCGACTCGATGCTCGTCCTATTGTGCTCCGCGATCTGCCCCTCACCGTCGCGGGAGCTGTCATGCGGCGTGCGGCGGCCTTCCTTGGTAACGACTCCGGCTTCAGCCATCTGGCTGGCCTCCTCGGCTGCCGCACCTTGACGTTGTTCGGCCCGACTGACCCAGGGCTCTGGAAGCCGCTCGGTCCGCACGTGCGCACCATCCGACGCCAGCCGCTCGCCGCCGTCACGTCCGACGAGGTACTCGCAGCACTGCTCTCGCCGTCGTAGCTCCCTCGTCGGTCCCCAATTCCCTCGCTGCGAGAGTTGGAGGGGGGCGAACCGTGCCAGTTCGGCGACGTGTGTTGAGGGTGGGGGGGATGACGGGGCGCCCGCTCGACGGCGAGGCGCAGGGTGGCATCTAGTCGCGCTGTGGCTGGTTTGCCGTACGGCCTCTTAGATGGTCGCGGATCGCGTCGAGGCGGTCGCGATGGGTCTGCTCGTAGCCCCGGTCCGACGGCTCGTAGAAATCGCCCGTCACGCCGTCCGGCAGGTACTGCTGCTCGACCAGGTTGCCGGGGAAGTCATGCGGGTAGCGGTAGTCCCGTCCGTACCCCAGCCCCTTCGCGCCGCCGAACGAGGCGTTTCGTAGATGGAGCGGTACGTCGGTGCTCGCGCCGCCCGCGATTGCCGCTTTCGCTGCGTGGAGCGCCCGCATCGCTGCGTTTGACTTCGGGGCCAGCGCGAGATACAGAGTGGCCTGGGCCAGAATCAACTCGGCCTCGGGATAGCCCACGAGCTCGACAGCCTGGGCCGCTGCCTGCGCCACCACCAGCGCATTCGGGTTGGCGTTGCCGATGTCCTCCGACGCCAGGATCACCAGCCGGCGGGTGATGAACCGAAGCTCCTCGCCGGCCACGAGCATCTTAGCGAGCCAGAAGATGGCTGCGTCCGCGTCTGAGCCCCGCACGGACTTGATAAAGGCAGAAATGGTCTGGTAGTGATCGTCGGCCTGGCGGTCGTAGCGGACCTGGCGCGCCTGACTGGCCTCGGCAATGGCCGCACGGTCGATGGTCTCACCACCGGCCGCGCGTACAGCCTGGGCAGCGGCCTCCAGCACGTTCAAGGCCGAGCGCGCGTCGCCAGCCGACAGGGCTGCCAGGGCCTCGAGCGCATCATCGTCAGCCCGCAGGCCCAGATCGCCGACGCCCCGTTCAGGGTCGGCGAGAGCGCGCCGCAGGATCGTCAGCACGTCCTCACGGTCGAGCGGTTCGAGGCGAAAGATCCGTAGGCGCGAACGGAGTGGCGCGATGACGTCGAAGTATGGGTTTTCGCTGGTCACGCCGATCAGCGCGATCGCGCCCTCTTCGACGTGCGGAAGGAGCGCAGCTTGCTGGGAGCGCGACCAGCGATGGATCTCGTCGACGATGACCGTGGTTCGGCCGCCACGTTGGCGCGCTCGGGCGATAATCTGCCGTAGCTCGGCGATGCCCTCAGTCACGGCGCTGATCTGCTCGACTGCCGAGCCGGACGCGGCGGCGATCAGGCGTGCGAGCGTCGTCTTGCCGGAACCGGGCGGTCCCCACAGCACGAGCGAGCCTGTTCGACCCGATTCGACGGCGCGCCGAAGAGGCAGGCCGGGCCGTAAGATGGCCTGCTGGCCGACGATCTCGTCAATGGACCGAGGCCGCATGCGCGCGGCCAGCGGCAGGCCGGAGGTCGGCTCGTCGAAGAGCGCGGGCTGATCGGCGCTTGATCTCGGCATGGCTACTCAGATTGTACGGCCCGCCGCCAGGGTGCCTGAGCCTTCGCCCCGGCGCCGTCTGCGCGGAGGATGCTGCCGCGCCCTCATGCCGCCGACGGCCGCCTCCGGTCAGCGGCACAGGTCGGGCATGCCCAGGCGCCCGGGAGGAGTCTGAGTGGATCAGAGGCGCCACGGTCGGCCGGCCTGCCTGGAACCGTGGCTCTCCACGTCCTGGAGCCAGGACACCTGGTAACGTGGGTGGACGGTGCGCTAGCGGCGCCCCCGGGAGATCCAATCCCTCCCCGGATTGGCGGGGGCCGCCGGTCGGCCAGGCGGCGAGGGGTCGGACTCGCCGCCGCTGGCCACGCTCGATGCACGTTTCGGTAGAGCCAGCAACTCAGGGATGTCAGCCGTTCGGTGCGGCTAGCCGTTCGGTGCAGCTAGCCGCGCCGGCTCAACCCTCAGCCGAGCTCTCCGCTGTGGCCGACGTGAGGTGTCCTGGTCCGCTCTTACCATGGTAGCGCCGAGCGAGGACCGAGCGGAGCATGTCGAGTGCGAGCCAGCGGTCCTCCTCGTCCAAAGTTTCGACGTCGGCGAGCGTCTGCCGAAGCTCCGGGTCCAGACCGGCAACGGCGTCCTCGACACCCAGTAGCTCGTCTGGGTCGGCGTCGAGGGCGGTACACAAGGAGACGATGGTGCTTGCCCAGGGATCGGTGGTCCGCCCGGCGAGGAGCCGATAGACCGTCCCGACATGGCGGCGCGGAACGCGGCGAACGACCTCGCGCGTGGTCAGGCCGCGCGATGCCATGACCTTCCTGATCGCCGCGGCGAGATCGTCGGGCTTGGCAATATGGCGCGAGGGGCGCCGGGGGGCATGTGTCGACGCGGCGTCGGCCGTCTCGCCCGGTGAGGACGTGGGCGCGTCGTTGTGTGCCTCAGCCATCATGACGCGGTGATTCACCCTTAACTCTCCAAAGGCGCCGGGGACCACTGGCGGTCGCCCGGGCGCATATCGTGACCGGCTACCGCGCCGGTCTGCGCCAGTGGGACTGACGGCGCGCGTCCGACCCGCGCGCAGCCCCCGTCGGGCACGCTTCCCCCCAGAGCATTCGATAACAATAGCGTCAGCACAGAGCGCCTCTCGGCCTGAACGAGTATAACAGCAGCGGGAGCATTTTGCATGGGTGACTACAGGGTCATGGCTCCGGCGCCGACACGACTCGAAGGCGCCCACCAGCTATGACAGCATAGATATACACCCAACGTCGACATTAATCGTTCACCCAGGCATAACCATCGTCGAGGCGGAAACGGCCGACTGAGGCTGCCACGTTCGTGACGATCAGCTACCCGGCAGTCTTGCGCGCCATCCCGGCTTGGCGGCACACGATCCGCCCCGGTACGCCGATCTCAGCGCAGGCCGTCTCGGATGGCACGGACGTGGCTGAGGATGCTGCCGTTACGATCGATCTCCGCGCCGATCTTCTCGTAACCATGAAGCGCGCTGGTGTGGTCGCGGCCCAGGAGCGCGCCAATCTGGGGGTAGGAGAGGCGAGCG
The DNA here is from genome assembly GCA_020845495.1 of Chloroflexota bacterium. Next base: position 48,889 of record JADLFM010000065.1, on the reverse strand, counting down.
TCCTCGCGCAGCAGGTACATCGCGAGGTGGCGGGGTGCCACGATCTTCTGATGACGCGCCTTGCCGCGCAGATCCTCCACCGTCACGCCAAAATGGCGGGCAACGGCATCGACGATGGCATCGGGTTCACGCGACACCCGCACCGGGTCGACGAGATCGGCCAACGCTTCGAGCGCCAGTTCGGTGGTGACCTCTTTGCCGTGGAGCATCGCGTAGGCCGTCACGCGATTCAGCGAACCTTCGAGTTCGCGGATGTTGCTCTGAATCTTCTGCGCGATCAGTTCGAGAACCTCGCCGGGTATCGTGATGCGGCCGTTCGTCTTCGAGCGCAGGATCGCGATGCGGGTCTCGATATCGGGTGACTGGATATCCGCGATGAGCCCCATCTCGAACCGCGACCGAAGGCGGTCCTCGAGCGTGGGGATCGCCTTCGGCGGCTTGTCGCTCGTCAGCACGATCTGGCCGCCGGACTCGTGAATGGCATTGAAGGTATGAAAGAACTCTTCCTGGGTTCCAACTTTTCCGGCGATGAACTGAATGTCGTCGATCATCAAAATATTGGCGCGACGATACCGATTACGAAAATCGTCGGCGCGCCGTTCGCGGATCGACTCGATCATCTCGTTCGTGAATTTTTCAGAAGAGACGTACACCACCGACAGCCCGCGTGGCACGACCTCGTGACCGATAGCATGGAGCAGGTGGGTCTTCCCAAGCCCTACTCCGCCATAGAGAAACAGTGGGTTGTACGCTTGCCCGGGGGCATCAGCCACCGCCTGCGACGCCGCATGTGCCAGCCGATTCGAGGTTCCGACGATGAACCGCTCGAACGTATAGCGAGGGTTGAGGGGGCTGCCTTCCCAACCGCCCAGCGCCGGTGGCTCGACGGTGGTGGTACGGGCCGCGCGGCGTGGCAGTCCGCTCTGGCGTGGCGTCGGCTCGTCCGCAGCCTCCGCAAGCGCGAACATCCCGTAGCCATCGGCGGTCACCGTTGCCCGGCCACCACCCGATACCAGCCGCACCCGGCAGGGGCGTCCGACCACGTCGAATAACGCCCGAACGATGTGGGGTCGGAACCGCTGCTCCAGCGTCTCGCGGACGAGCGGGTTGCCGACCGAGACCGTCAACTCATCGTCCTCGAAGGCCGTCCCCGACGTTCCCGCGAGGTACGATTCGAAGTTGGCCCGGCTCATCCCCAGGCGAAGCTCACCCAGGGCAGCATCCCAGATCCTGGCCGGATCGCGCACCCGCTTTCTCCCCTTTGGTACCGCCACGCCGTCTCGCGCACGGGCATGTGACGCCAGTCTAGCAAAGCCAGTCGGCGTGTCCCATCGCAATCGCCGCACAATGGGGTGGAGTACGCGTACAGTTCCTGTGCACCAACGTCGAGCGTGGGGCCGGTCGGGGTGTCGAGCGTTGGTGCTCGGCCCCGCTCACAAACGTCCCTTCTGAGAATTGTTCTAAACTGTTAGACGAGGACGTCCGGCCGGCCGCTGCGCGAGGCAGCCGGCCGGCCGCGGAGGATCGATGCCTCACACGTACAAGACGGACGTCGAGCGCTGGCGGGCGCACCTCGCGGCCGAGCGAGATGCCCAGGCGCTCTACGAGGCGCTGGCACGCGCGGACCGTGACCCCGCCCGCTCGAAGATCTGGCAACAGTTGGCAGCCGTCGAGGAACGGCATGGGCGACGCTGGATCGACAAGTTACAGGCCGCTGGCGAGCGTGTCCCACCCGGCGGGCGGCCGGGGTGGCGTCCACGGGTGCTCGGGCTTGTGGCGCGCGTGGCCGGCCCAGGCTCAGTGCTACCAATCATCTCGACACTCGAGCGCGGCGACGCGGACATGTACGTGGGGTACGCCGATGCGACGGACCTTGTCAAGGAAGAAGAGCATCTCGAAGCGCTCATCACCGCGATGTCGGCCGGCAAGCAGCCTGAAGAAGCACGCGCGATGCTCGATGCACTCGAAACGCTCGACTCCGGTGAACGGTCGGCGCCAGCTTCGTCGGGCGCGCCAAGGGCACAGCCGGCAGCCGAGCCGGCCGCGTCTGCCCCGGTCGGCACCGTCCCTTCCCTCCCTGGAGCGCTGCCCGCGGCCTCCACGTCAGATAGCGCCGAGGAGGCGGCCGCCGGGATCGCCCAGCGGGAACGCTGGCACCGCATCGGCGGGAATACGGGCACCTCGCTGCGGGCGGCGATCTTCGGGGTCAACGACGGGCTGGTCTCGAACCTCAGCCTGGTCATGGGCGTAGCGGGCGCGGAGCCCGGCAATCAGTTCGTGATCCTGGCTGGGGTGGCTGGCCTGCTGGCCGGCTCATTCTCGATGGCGGCCGGCGAATACGTGTCGATCCAGTCGCAGCGGGAGATGTTCGAGCGGCAAATCGCGTTGGAGCGCGACGAACTGGAGGAGAATCCGGAGGAGGAGCGCGCCGAGCTTGCCTTGATCTACCAGGCCAAAGGGTTGCCGGCGCCGGACGCCGAACGGTTAGCCCGGACCCTCATGCACGACAAGCGCGTTGCGCTCGACACGCTGGCGCGCGAGGAACTGGGCCTCGATCCGGACGAGCTCGGCTCACCGTGGGGCGCCGCAATCAGTTCATTTGCGGCGTTCTCACTCGGCGCGATCGTCCCCGTCGTACCGTACCTGCTCGTCTCAGGCTTCTTAGCCTTCTTCATCAGCGTGATTCTGAGTGCCATCGCCCTGTTCCTGGTAGGCGCAGGTGTCTCGCTGGTAACGGGTCGGGGCCTGCTCTATAGCGCTGTCCGGATGGTGCTCATCGGCGGTCTGGCGGCCATCGTCACCTACCTCGTCGGCAAGGTGATCGGCGTGTCGGTGGCGGGCTGACACACGTCAACCCACACCCCATCCAGGGACGCTTCGTGGCCTGAGTGTGGCCCACGCGGACAAGCAGGCCAGCCTGGCGGCCGGGCACCGGTGTATCAGTGAGCCGCCTGGCGCTGCGGACCCGTTCCGCCTCAGGATCAGCGGTCCGCCGCGCTCGGTCAGCGCCGCGCTCGGTCAGCGCCGCGCTCCGTCAGCGCCGCGGCGGCGGCAGCCGTGGGTCCGGCGGCTCGCCTGGAAGGGCTGCCGCAGATCGCCCTTGAGGCAGTGTTTCGCCGGCAGCGGCGATGACATGGTTGGCCGCACGCTCGGCGAGCGTCAGCTTCTCGTGAAGGTCGGCGTTGTCGCGCTCGAACTGGCCGATCTTCGATTCGAGCTCCGCTACACGCTGCTCGAGCGCTCGGATCGTGCGGCGGCTGCGCCGGCCGGCGAGCCGCATCCGGAGCTCACGCCCCAGTCCAAACAGGACCGTCACCAGCGCGCCGAGCGTCGCCGAGATCAGGATCCAGACCGAGATCACCAGATTGTCAACGCGCAGCCAGAGAAACGTCACCGTCGCTGGCTCCGAGTTCTGGACGGCGAAGATCGCGATGATGATGCCGAAGGCGAGAGCGGCGATCCAGTACAGTTGCATTGGTCTGGTAGCGATCCGCTGCACGAATCGCACCGGGACCCGAAGTCGGTCCCGGTGCGATTCGAACGTCGCAACCTTACAGGATGCGGCGGATCGCCTCGATGATGTCTTCCTTGTACGGCAGTGCCTCTCGTTCGAGGCTCTGGGCGTACGGAAGCGGGACGTTCTTGCCGCACACGCGCTGTGGCGGCGCGTCCAGATAGTCGAAGGCAGCGTCTACCACCCGCGCGATGATCTCGCCGCCGACACCGCCTTGCTCGTACGCCTGGTGGCTGACCACGAGCCGCCCGGTCTTCTTGACCGACTTCACGATCGTGTCGACGTCGAGCGGCGAGACGGTCCGCGGGTCGATCACCTCGACGCTGATCCCTTCGGGCTCCAGATCGTCGGCGGCCTTGAGCGCCTCCAGCACCTGGGTATGGATGCCGACGACCGTGACGTCAGTGCCCTCGCGTTTGACGTCCGCGACGCCAAACGGAATGGTGTAGTCGCCCTCCGGTACCTCACCCTTGGTGAAGTAGAGGACTTTGTGTTCGAGGAAGATGACGGGGTTATCGTCGCGGATCGCGGTCTTGAGCAAACCCTTAGCGTCGGCCGGCGTCGACGGGACCACGACCTTCAGGCCCGGAATGTGGGCGAACCAGGCTTCCAGCGACTGGCTATGCTGTGCGGCATTGCCGCGCCCGGCCCCCTCCTGCGCCCGAATGACGAGCGGCAGCTTGATCTTGCCGCCAAACATGTAGCGCATCTTAGCGGCCTGATTGACGATCGGCTCCATGGATAGCGCCATGAAGTCGACGTACATGATCTCCGCGACCGGCCGGGTGCCGGTCGCAGCCGCGCCGACGGCCGCAGCCGCGATGATCTCTTCCGAGATCGGCGTGTCGCGGATCCGCTCGGGGCCAAACTCCTCGACCAGCCCCTTGGTCACACCGAAGACACCGCCACCGCCCCAGATCGCCACGTCTTCGCCCATAACGAAGACCGTCGGGTCGCGGCGCATCTCCTCGCGGAGCGCCTCGTTGAGCGCCTCCGCGTACGTCATCGTTCTCGTCCCCGTCACTGGGGGCGTTGCCACTGCCATGAGCGTACTCCTGAGTCGTCAACCATCGGTGCTCAGGTGTCAGGAGCTTCGTCGATCTCGACGAGTCTGTGCTGATCCCTGAGCACCGGACGCTGACTGCTACGCGTAGATGTCGTCCATCAGGATAGCGGGGACAGGCTCAGGGGACTTTTTCGCGAAGTCAGACGCGTTGTCAACCTCGGCCTGGACTTCCTGGGTGATCTGGTCGGCTTCCTCGTCGGAGAGCAAGCCATGGTCGGCCAGCCAGGACTTGAAGCGCTCGATGGCGTCCTTCTCGCGCCAGTCCTCGACCTCTTCCTTGGTCCGGTAGTTCAACGGATCGCCGACATGGTGGCCGAGGAAGCGGTAGGTGGTCGCCACGATGAAGCTCGGCCCCTCGCCGGCCCGCGCCCGCTCGACAGCCTGCGCGGCAGCGCGGTAGACGGCCAGCACGTCCATCCCATCCACGTTGACGCCGGGGATGCCGTAGGCGACCGCCCGGACTGACGGGTCCGCGACCGCCGTCATGTCTTGCACCCGCGACGACATCGCGTACTGGTTATTCTCGCAGACGTAAATGACCGGCAGTTTCCAGATCGCGGCCAGGTTCATCGACTCGTGCAGGATGCCCTGGTTGAGCGCGCCATCGCCGAAGAAGCAGACGCTGACGCGGCCATTGCCGAGCAGCTTGGCCGAGAGGCCGGCACCGGTCGCGATGCCCATACCTCCGCCGACGATGCCGTTCGCGCCGAGGATGCCCTTGTCGACGTCGGCGATGTGCATGCTACCGCCCTTCCCGTGACAGTAGCCGGTATCCTTGCCGAGCAACTCGGCCATCATCATCGCCACGTCGCCGCCCTTGGCAATGCAATGCCCGTGGCCGCGATGGGTGCTGGTGATCGTGTCATCCTGGTGCAGTGCCGCGCAGATGCCGACTCCAATCGCCTCCTCACCAACGTAGGCGTGGGTCGTTCCACGCATGACGCCTTCGCGGTACAACTCGTATGCCCTCGTCTCGAAGGCGCGAATCTCCGACATCTGGCGAAACATGTGTAGCATCTGCTCGCGCGTCAGCGCGGACATTTCCGCGGCGATCGCCATACGAACCTCCCCAGGATCGGTAACGGGCCTCTGCGCCCGCTTCAGGCGAGCGCAGAGGGACAGTGGAGGTCCGGCGCTCGGCTACTACAATGGTACCCGCGCTTCGAGAGGGGCGGCCAGCGAAGGACGAAGCCTCTCGCTCGGCTCCGGAGTGCCCCACTCCGGAGCCGAGCGAGGGGGGCTCGCCGTCGTCAGGCGTTGTACGATCCGGACGTCGTGTGGGTCTGCCGCTCGAACGGCCACTCGGTGTGGAACACGCCGGGGCGGTCGACCCGCTGATAGGTATGCGCGCCGAAGTAGTCGCGCTGGGCCTGGATCAGATTCGCGGGGAGTCGTGCCGCACGATAGCTGTCGAAGTAGTCCAGTGCCGCGCTCATCGCCGGGCACGGGATACCGAGTGCGCGCGCAAGCTGGACGACCTCGCGGAGCGCCTTCGTCCGCTCGTTGAGGCGTGGCGCGAGCTCCGGAGCCAGCATCATGTTCGGCAGATCCGGATTTGCGCGGTAGGCCGACATGATCTCGCCGAGCAGCCGCGCCCGGATGATGCAGCCGCCCGTCCAGATCCGCGCGACCTCAGCGATGTCCAGGCCGTACTCACGCTCCCGAGACGACGCCTGGAGCAGCGCAACGCCCTGGGCGTAGCTACTCACCTTGGCTGCCCAGAGCGCATGCTCCAGGTCTCGCTCGAGCCAGGTGACGTCGAGCGGCCGGGGCGAGTCTGCTGGCCCGGTCAGGACCTCACTGGCGCGGACCCGCTGGTCCTTGAACGACGAGATGCTGCGCGACCAGACGGCGGCGTCAATGGTCGGGATGGGCGTGCCAAGCTCCAACGCATCCTGGCTCATCCAACGGCCGGTGCCTTTCTGGCCGGCCGTGTCGAGGATCAGGTCCACCACTGGCTTCTCAGTCTCTTCGTCCACGAAGCCGAGAACATTCGCGGTGATCTCAATCAGGTACGAGGACAGGTCGCCCCTGTTCCAACGGGCGAAGACCTCCCCCATCTGGGGCGCGGTCAGCCCGAGGGCATGCTGCATCAACGCGTAGGTCTCGGCGATCAACTGCATATCGCCGTACTCGATGCCGTTGTGGCACATCTTGACATAGTGGCCCGCGCCGCGCGGTCCGATGTAGGCGACGCAGTTTCCGTACTCGCTCTTCGCCGAGATGGCCTCGAGCATCGTGCGCAGTTCGGCGTACGCCTCTCGTGAGCCGCCGGGCATGATGCTCGGTCCCCAGAGCGCGCCTTCCTCACCGCCGCTCACGCCCATCCCGACGTAGTGGAAGCCGCTCCCTTCCAACTCGACCGAGCGGCGCTCGGTATCGATGAACAGAGAATTACCGCCATCGACCAGGATATCGCCCTCGTCGAGGAGCGGTCGGAGCGCCGCGATCTGCTGGTCGACGGCCGGACCAGCCTTCACCATCATGATGATCCGACGCGGCCGGTCGATCGCTCGTACCAGCTCTTCGAGGGTATAGGCGGGCGTGAACTGTTTGCCGGCAGCCGGGCCGTCCACGAACTCCTTCGTTCGGGCAGCCGTCCGATTGAAGACCGCGATCGGGAAGCCGTTTCGCTCGATGTTCAGGGCCAGGTTCTGACCCATGACGGCCAGCCCGATGAGCCCTACGTGCGCACCCATGATTCTCAGCCCCTCTGATACTTCGGAAGTTGGGATCGTCGGGCAGTTCACGCGGACCGTCTCCGCGTCAATGGCGATGCGAGCATGTCATTGGCGAGCGCGTACATCGCGCTGGTGAGATGTGTGCGGCAGCGCCGTTCGCTGCCTGGCCTTCTGACTGGCCGGCCGAGGCATGGTATCAGCCCCGGGTCTCCCCGGCTCGTGCGGCGGCAGGGCCGGCCACGATGCCCGCCAGCCTCGGCCGCGATGCCTCAGGCGTCGTCGATCGGTGGCCGCAAGGCGCCGGCAGAGCCGCCATCGTTCGGCCACAGCGCACCCGTCGGCACGACGCGGCTCACCGTGTTGCGCACGGTGAGCCGCGCCAGAGTGCCCGGGATGCCTCGCATCGCGCGTACGTCGTACGAAGGTACGGCTACGCTCGGGTTGCCTTCAGCAGGTCACGCTTCTTGGCGATGCCGGCGGTCAGGTCGACGAACGACTTCTCGAACTTCTGGACCCCCTCCCGCTCGAGCTCAGCGGTCACAGCTTTGAAGTCAATCCCGGCATCACGGAGCCCGTCGAACGTCGCGCGGGCCTGGTCCAGGTCCTCGTCGACCGTCCGCTTCAGGATGCCGTGGTCGCGGAACGCCTCGAGCGTCTCGCGCGGCAACGTGTTGACGGTGTGCGGCCCAATCAGCGAATCGACGTAGAGCAGGTCTGAGTAGGCCGGGTTCTTGGTGCTGGTGCTCGCCCAGAGCGGCCGCTGCACTCGTGCGCCCTTAGCGGCCAGCGCCTTGAAGCGTTCGTCGCCGAAGATACGCTCGAAGCTCTGGTAGGCCAATCGGGCGTTCGCCACACCGGCCCGGCCGCGTAGCCGCTCGATGGTAGCGCGCTGGCCCGGGTCCGGCGCCTTCGCTGCCTTCTCATCAAGCAGGTGATCGACGAGCGTGTCCACCCGGCTGACGAAGAAGCTCGCCACCGACGCGATCCGGTCGATTGGTTGGCCCTTCGCCACCCGCTGCTCCAGCGCGTCGATGTAGGCCCAGGCGACCCGCTCGTAGTTCGCGATCGAGAAGAGCAGGGTGATGTTGACGTTGATGCCGTCTGCCAGCAGCCGCTCGACCGCCGGCGCGCCCTCATCGGTGCCGGGGATCTTGATCATCAGGTTCGGGCGGTTCACTGCCGACCAGTAGCGCCTGGCCTCCTCGATCGAGCCTTCGGTGTCGTGTGCCAGCGACGGCGAGACTTCCAGCGACACGAAACCATCGGTCCCTTCCGTCTGCTGGTAGGTGCCGGCGAACAGATCGCACGCCGTCTGGATGTCCTCGAACGCCACCGCCTCGTAGATAGCGGTTGGATCCTTCCCCTCGTGAAGAAGCCGCACGATGCTCTCATCGTAGTCATCGCCGGCCGCGATGGCCTGCTGGAAGATAGTCGGATTGGCCGTCATCCCGCGCAGGCCGTCCTCGTCGATGAGTCGGCGAACGTCGCCGTCGAGAAGAGACTTACGTCGGATGTAGTCCAGCCAGACACTCTGGCCGAAACGCTGTAGCTCCACCAGTGGATTTGCCATCAGGACGCCTCCTGCGTCGGATCGCCGCGATCGTCGAACGTTGGCGGCAGCGATCGGTAGTCTACGTCGATGCGTGCTCCTATCGTGCTGAGTAAGAACGGCTCTGAATAGCTGCGTCGATGCGGTGGGGACAGGATACCCAGAATCGGACCCGGTCGCGGCCACGAGCGGCCGGATATCGCCGCGGTATCGCCTCACCAGAGCGATCGGCCCCGCACCCCCACCGTCCGGAGATCCGGCCCTCGGCTCTCCAGCCCCTGCCATAATGATGGCAGATCGTCCGCCTGGCGTGCGCCGCACCCCACTGTTGGGATTGCAGCGGAGCGCGGCCCGATTCCTGCCGTAAGGAGTCTGCCTACCTGCTTCGGGCAGGCTGGCGCCTGAGCCAGACCTACGCGCGTTGTGGACGGGCACACGTACGTATTGCTCTTGGCCGCGCGACGGTATCGGTCACGCGGCCCGTACTCACCACACTGGACATGCGGACCGCGATACGAAAGGCGGCCACGCAGGGGAGGGGACATGGCGACTGAGACGGCCAGCCGCATCGATCGGTGGCATGAGCTCGCTCAGCAGCTTCGAGTCGATAGTATCCGGGCGACGACTGAAGCGGGCTCTGGCCACCCCACCTCGTCGATGTCGGCGGCCGATATCGCGGCGGTACTCCTGACCGACCACTTTCGGTACGACTTCTCGAATCCCAAGAACCCGAACAACGACCACTTCATTCTGTCGAAGGGGCACGCCTCACCGCTCCTGTACTCGATGTTCAAGGCGGTCGGTGCCATCGACGACAAGGAACTCATGACGCTCCGCAAGTTCGGGAGCCGCCTCGGAGGCCACCCGACCACGGCGCTGCCCTGGGTGGACGTCGCGACCGGCTCACTCGGGCAAGGGCTCCCCATCGGCGTGGGGATCGCCCTCGCCGGCAAGCGGCTCGAGCAGGCGCCCTACCGGGTCTGGGTGCTCCTTGGCGATAGCGAGATGGCCGAGGGGAGTATCTGGGAGGCGATGGGCCGGGCGTCCGACGACAAGCTCGGCAACTTGATCGCTATCGTGGACGTCAACCGGCTCGGTCAACGCGGACCGACCGCTCTCCAGTGGAACACGGCCGCGTACGTCGACCGAGCCAGGGCCTTCGGCTGGCGTGCGTTCGAGATCGACGGCCACGACTACGAGCAGATTCAGGCCGCCCTCACGGACGCCGAGCGCGCCAGCGACCAGCCGACCATGATCGTCGCGCGGACCAAGAAGGGCGCGGGCGTCGCCGAAGTCGAAAACAAGGAGGGTTGGCACGGCAAGGCGCTGCCGAAAGACCTGGCGAAACGCGCAATTCAGGAGCTTGGCGGCGAGCGAAATGTCCACGTCGCGGTGCACGCGCCGCCTCCGGACGGCCACAGAGGCGCGCCGCCCGCGGCGAAGCCCCAGCTCCCATCCTGGGAGCGGGGCAAGATGGTGGCGACACGGCATGCGTTCGGCGAGGCGCTCCGTGCGCTCGGCGATGCGCGTCAGGACGTCGTCGCCATCGATGCCGAGGTCGGCAACTCGACCTACACCGAATTCTTCGAGGAGGCGCACCCCGACCGCTTCTTCGAGACGTACATCTCCGAGCAGCAGATGATCAGCACCGCGGTCGGGATGAGCGTACGCGGTTACGTACCCTTCGCCGCGACCTTCGCGGCGTTCATGACCCGCGCCTTCGACTTCGTCCGGATGGCGGCCGTCTCGCGGGCGAACATCCGATTGTGCGGCTCGCACGCCGGCGTCTCGATTGGCGAGGATGGACCATCCCAGATGGCGCTCGAAGACCTCGCCATGATGCGGGCGGTGAACGGCAGCACCGTCCTCTATCCCTGCGACGCGAACCAGACGGCGCAGCTCGTCGCGTCCATGGCCGATACCGACGGCATCGTCTACCTGCGGGCGACGCGCGCCGCAACTCCGGTCCTCTACGACGCTAGCGACACCTTCCCCGTCGGCGGCAGCAAAGTGCTGCGCCAGTCGAGCGACGACGCGGTGACGATCGTGGCGGCCGGTATCACAATTCCGGAGGCGCTCGAAGCGTACGACGAACTGAAGAAGGCCGGTATCACCGCCCGCGTGATCGACGCCTACTCGGTCAAGCCGATCGACCTCGAGACGCTGTCGCGAGCGGCCCACGAGACGCGTGGGTTGATCGTCGTCGAAGATCACTGGCCGCAGGGAGGACTCGGGTCGGCAGTGCTGGAGGCGCTGGCCTCCACCGACACCCCCATCCCGCCCGTTCACCAACTCGGCGTCCGAGGGATGCCTCACTCGGGCACGCCAACCGAACTCCTGAACGCGGCCGGCATCAACGCCAAACACATCGTCGCGGCAGCGAAAGCAGCAGCGAAAGGGTAGACAGGGAAGCACGTCGGGTGGCCGCTTCTGAGGCGACGGCCGCCAGTGATGCTAGACTCTCGGAAGGGCCGCTCACCTGGTAGGCGGCCCTTCCGAGAGTCCGCACGCCCCCGTTGCCGCGAGCGCGGGTCAGGAGGCGCGCGTCAGCAGTTTGACGGTGCGCCCGATCCGATTGCGTGCCTCATCGGGCTGCATCAGCAGGCACTCGTCGAGGTAGACGTCCACGATCTCGGCGGCGGTGCGTTCGAGCGCCGTCCTGGCTGCGAGCACCTGGGTGACGATCTCGTCGCAGGGGCGCCCGTCTTCGATCATCTTCCGGATACCGCGGACCTGCCCCTCGATGCGGGCTAGCCGCGCCTGAATTGCCCGCTCAGAATCGTCCCGCGTCGCCAACGTCTGCCTCCAGCCTGGCCCCGTCTACGGCCTGCTCCCTGAAGTATACGGGGGGAGGGTAGTACTGGCGCAGGAATGCACGCCCTTCCCTGCTGGCCGGCGCGCTCAGGGGGCACCCTCGATCAGCGTGTCACGCACGCTCTCGGCAGCCTCACCGAGCAACTTCTCGACGATCACACAATCGCGCCATTCGCCATCGAGGCGCCCATGGCGGCGATAGACGCCGACCTCACGAAAGCCAGTCGCGCGGCAGAGCGCCAGGCTGGCGGCGTTCTCGGGGAAGATCCGCGACACCAGTTTCCAGAAGCCACGCGCCTCGCATGCTCGAAAGAGCGCTTCCAGTACGGCCTTACCAGCGCCAATGCCGCGCGCGGCGCGGTCCACATAGACTGAGTATTCGCCGATCCCCGCATAGCAGGGGCGGCCTCGGTAGGTGCTGGCCGCCGCCCACGCTACCACCTGGCCGTCACGCTCGGCGACGACCGTCGGGTAGCGGTCGCCCTTCTCGGCGAGCAGCGCGGCGATCTGCTCCGGGCCACGCGGTTCGGTTTCGAAGGTCGCGATGCGTTCCTCAATGCCCTGGTTGTAGATGCGTGCAATGGCCGCCGCGTCGTCGCGCCGCGCCAGTCGAGTCACGATCGCCGGAGCGTTCACGGGACCTCCCTGCGCGGCAGACTGCTCAGACAGTAGCGCGCCCGCTCGAGCCGCGCCAGAGTCAAGGGCGCCACGACGCCATCGGACCCCCACACGAAGAGCCTCAATCGTCGCGCCGTCGACGGCGAGCGGCAACGACCAACCCGCCCGGAGCCAGGCCGTCCAGGTGATGAGGCCGGTACTCACACTCGAGCTCAGGGAAGTCTAAGATCCGCGGGCGCTTGCACAGGCATATACTGAACTCTGGCGGACTCCAGGCTCAGCGAGTTGGAAGGGCACCCACCATGGTACAGCAGCGCTTCTTCTCGATTCGGCGTGCGCTGGCCGCGCTCGGCGCGGCGACGACGATCGCGATGTCTGGCTTCGCGATGCCGGCGGCGGCCGCCGAGCAGACGTTCGACATCACCGGCACCGTCTATGCGGTCAACGGCCACCTGCTCACCATCGTGACGTCCGACGTGATTGGCAAGCCGCAGGCGATCACCGTCGACGTTTCCTATCTTCCCGATCTCCAGATCGCCACGGGCGCCCCCATCCAACTGACGATCCGATCCCGCGAGTCGGATTCCTACCTGGCGATCGGCATCGTTCGCGAAAGCCCCTTCGTGAACGGCGCCGACTTCGGGGTGCAAGAGCGCTTTGAAGTCCGCAACGACTCGATCCAGGCAGGTGTCGGCAACGTACCGGACGATGATGAGGCGCTGGCCCAGCAGCACCGCACGAGCGACCTCCACCAGCGCGACAACGGCAAGCACGAGGACAACAACACCAACCGGAAGCACGACAAGTAGTGAGTCGAGGCTCTTGACAGAGTCGCAGCGATTCGCCGGACCTGTGGCGTGGCTGAGATGACGAATTAACGAACCCTTCAGGTTACCGGGCGCGAGAGCCAGGAGAATGGCAACGCGCTCGGTGAGCGCACGGCGAGGCGTCGCGACTACCCGTCGACTGGCGCCCCAACCGACAGCCGGAGGGTTCGATGCGCGCGCTCCTACTCGCTCTCAGTCTGGCGCTGGCCGCCTCCACGCTTGGGCCTGCTCGTGACGTGCCCATCGCCGGCGCCTCCGTGACACCTGGGGTGGTGACCGGCCACGATGGGGCGATCTACAAGGCGAGCAAGAAAAAGAAGAAGTCGAAGGACAACTCGTCGAAGATCAGCATCCGTGAGATCGGCAACGTCAAGCGGGGCAAGGATAACGTGCTCGTCGAGGCGACGGTGGACGCCGCTGGCCGGACCTGCCGCCTGAAGCTGAAGTACGTCAACGGAAACGAAGACTCCCCCGACGCCGTCCTGTCCGACGCGAACAAGGTCTGCACCTTCTCCTTCGACGTTCCGAGCAGTCGAAGTGTGCTCGGAGACGCGAAGGCGACTGTTCGGATCGAGGATAGCCGGGGCACTTTGAAAGGCCAGAAGTCGATCACGTTCGACGTGAAGTAGCGCCGTGGCGCCACCTGGGGCGCACGCTACCCTGGTGGCGCCACGGCGCATACGCCCGCTGGACGTAACTGACGGCTCCAGCCGCTGACCGAGTATCCTCCCCAGGCGCGGCCAGGCTGGCCGCACCTGGGAAGGACGACACCAACATGCCGGTAGACCTGGGAGATCTGGTGGCCCTGGCCGGGGCAATCGGCTGGGCTGGCACGAGTGTCCTGGCGCGGGTGATGTCCCGCTGGATTCCGGCGCTCTGGTACAACGCGCTGCGGATCGTCGTCGCATCGGTCGCGATGCTGGCGATCCTGCCCTGGACGCTCGCCCAGGCAGACATGAGCGGCCTGTCCCTGAAGGTGCTCGTCCTGCTGCTGCTGTCGGTCCTGGTAGGCTTCGGCATCGGCGATACCGCATTCTTCGAAAGCATGCGCCGGATCGGCGTCGCGCGGGCTGCGCCCATCGCCGGCGCGAACCCGCTGCTCACCGCCGTTCTGGCCGTTGCGTTCCTCGGGGAACCGGTGACGGTCGGGTTGCTGGCCGGAATCGTCGTCATCGTCGGCGGTGTCTGGCTGATCACGCTCGACAGCGCCCGGCCGCATGCCACCACGGCAGCTACGGGGCGCCGAGACGTCCTGATTGGCGTCGGACTGGCGCTTCTGGCTGCGCTTGGCTGGTCGTCGGCAACGGCGTTGGTCCGACCGGCCATGGAGCAGATCGACGCGATCCTCGCCTCGACGATACGGTTGCCGTTCGCGGCGGTCGTGTTGGTCGCCGCTGCCAGTCGAGCGAGCATGATCGACAGCCGCCGCCTCGAGTTGAAGCGAAAGACGGTGATCTGGTTGATCGGCGGCGGACTGCTCACCGTGGTGTCCGCGACGCTGTTTCTGTGGTCGGTCGAGTTGATCGGGGCGGCGCGCACCTCGGCGTTGTCGGCTGTGTCGCCGATCTTCTCGGCGTCGATCGCGGTGCTGGCGCTTGGGGAGCGGCTCACCGTGCGGCTCGTCCTGGGTGTCGTCATCAGCTCAATCGGGGTGCTGACGATCGTGCTCGGACGCTGAGGACAGACGTAGGCGCGCTAACGCGCCGTGGCGATCTCCTCGATGGCGCGCAGGTTTTCCAGGCCGGACAAGTCGCCGAGGTCCGAGGCGCCGAGGTGGCGAGCGCGAATCACCCGCCGCATCACCTTGGCATTGCGGGTCTTAGGCAACTCGGCGACGAAGCGAACGTCCTCGGGCCGCATCGGCTTGCCGAGCGCACCAGCCACCGTGTCTTTGATCTCTTCGCGGAGCGCGTCAGTCGGGTTGTGGCCCGGCCGGAGCACCGCGAACACCACCACTGCCTCACCCTTGACCGGGTGAGGCACCCCGATAGCCGCGGCTTCGGTCACGGACGGGTGACTGACCGCCGCCGACTCAACTTCGGCCGGCCCGAGCCGCTTGCCGGCGACCTTGATGGTATCGTCTGAGCGCCCCTGAATGAACCAGAAGCCGTCGTCGTCGATGGTCGCCCAATCGCCGTGTACCCAGACGTTCGGGAAGCGCGACCAGTAGGTTGCCTCGTAGCGCGCGGGGTCGTGCCAGAAGCCGCGCGTCATGCCCGGCCAGGGCGCCCGAATCACCAACTCGCCGACCGTTGCTCGGACCGGAGTACCGGCCTCGTCGACCACATCAGCGGCCATGCCCGGCACCGGGCCGGAGAACGAGCACGGCTTTAGTGGTTGGATCGTGGTGCAGCCGACGATGCCGCCGGAGATCTCAGTGCCGCCGCTATAGTTGATGATCGGACAGCGCCCGCCGCCGACATGCTCGAAGTACCAGCGCCACGGCTCCGGGTTCCATGGCTCGCCAGTGCCGCCCAGCACCCGCAGCGTGGACAGGTCATGCTTCGTCACCCACTCAGTGCCGCGCGGCATCAGCGCTCGGATCGCGGTCGGCGCGATGCCCAGGATGGTGACGCCGTAGCGCTCGACCATCTCCCAGACCCGGTCAGGATGTGGGTAGTCGGGGCTGCCCTCGTAGCAGAGTGTCGTGGCTCCGAGCGTCAGCGCCCCCTCGAAGAGCCATGGCCCCATCATCCAGCCCATGTCGGTGAACCAGAAGATGATGTCCCGCTCGCCCACATCGAAGCAGTGGGCCATGTCCTGGGCAGCCTTGATCGGGAAGCCGCCGTGGACGTGGACGGCAGCCTTCGGGCGGCCAGTGGTGCCCGAGGTGTAGATCAGCATATAGGGGTCTTCGGGATCGGTCCGCTCGGTCTCGTAGATCCGGGGCTGCCCCGCGAGCGCGTCGTGCCACCAGATGTCGCGCCCCTCGGTCCAGGGCACATCCCGCCCGATCCGCCGGTACACCAGCACGCGTTCGACGCTCGGCGCCTCAGCGACGGCGCGATCCGCGGTCTCCTTCATCGGCACGACCTGACCGCGACGGAAGAAGCCATCGGCAGTGAGAAGCAACCGGGCGTCGCAGTCGTTGAGACGGTCGGCGATGGCGTGCGGCGCGTAGCCGGAGAAGATCGGGGTGAAGATCGCGCCGATCTTGGAGCACGCCAGTGACGCGATGCAGACCTCAGGCACCATCGGCATGAAGATGCCGACCCGATCGCCCTTGCCGATGCCGAGGTTGCGGAGCGCGTGCGCGAGGCGGTTCGTCTCGACCCACAGTTCCCAGTAGGTCAGGGCGCGGCGCTCCCCGTCTTCGCCCTCCCAGATAACGGCGAGCGTGTTGCGGCGGTGCGTCAGAACGTGTTTGTCCAGCGCGTTGTGAACGTAGTTGAACTGGCCGCCGACCCACCAGCGCGGCCACGCGATCCCGCGCGAGAGATCGACGATCCGCTCGTAGGGCCGATACCACTCGAGATCGAGGTCTTTGGAGATGGCATCCCAGAACCATGTCAGATCGGTCGTCGAGCGCGCCTGGAGCGTCTCGACGTCGGGGATACCGTGGCGGTCCATGAAACGCCGCAGGCGGCTGCGCCGGATGTACTCCTCGGACGGCACCCAGACGATGTCGTCGTTGGCCGGACCTTGTCGTGTGGTCGCCGCGCTCTCCACCATCGCCATCCCCCTGGTACCAACCCTGGCTCTTCTTCGAGTCTAGCACGGCGGCCAGGCCCCGACGCGCTCGGTCGCCGGACCGAGCGCGTGGAGGGCGCCCGCTCCGGCTCGGGCTGGGGCGGCAAGGAGCCGGGCACGAATCGCTGACGGATGTTCTGCGTGCCCGACGCGCTGGCTCGGCTCCTCCTCGATCTGGCCTGAGCCCGGGCCCGCTCGCTCAGATGCGGCTGAGCGAGCGGGGGTCGAGCACGTCGCGGAGTTGATCGCCGAACCGGCCCACGGCCAGTACCACCAGGCTGAGCGCGATGCCCGGCATCGTCGAGATCCACCAGGCGATGTTCAAGTAGGCTCGGCCGTTCGCGATCGTCGCGCCCCAGGACGGCTGGTCTGGCGGCGTCCCCAGGCCCAGGAAACTCAGCGACGCCTCGGCGATGATGACCAGCCCGACCTCGACCGTAGCCACCACGACCAGCGGGGCGATCGTCGAGGGCAGGACGTGGCGGCTGATGATCCGCGCATCTGTCGCGCCAAGCGCCTGCGCGGCGTGCACGTACTCTAGCTCGCGGGTGGACAAGGTCGCCGCGCGAGCGACACGGGCGAACGTGACCCAGCGGGTGAGCGACAGGGTCAAGATCACGTTCAACACACTCGGGCCGAGCACGGCAGCGATGAGAATTGCCAGCAGGATCGACGGGAAGGCGAGTTGGATGTCCGCCAGCCGCATAGCAACGGTGTCGAACCAGCCGCCGTAGTAGCCGGAGAGCACGCCGATCAGCAGGCCAGCCGCGCCGGCCGCGAGCACGGTGCTCAGTCCGACGAGCAGCGAGATGCGAGCGCCCTGCAACACCTGTGGGAGCAAGTCGCGGCCGACTTGATCGGTCCCGAGCAATGTGGTTGTGCCGTCACGGAGCTCGGTGAGCGGCGCCTTGAGCCGGTCGCTGAGCCGCACCGTCACCGCATCGTACGGGATCAGGATCGGACCGATCACCGCTACGAGCAGGAACAACACCAGCGGCAGCGCTCCGAGGATGAGGTAGCGGGTCAAACGTCGGCGTCGTTGCCTCGCCCGCTCAGCGGCGATGAGCGCGCCGGGGGTGTCGGCATCGGAGACGGCCGGAGTGGACGACAGCGGTCCACTTGGAGGGTGAGTCAACTGGCTCGTCATTGGAGCCGAATCCTGGGGTCGAGTGCACCGTAGCTCAGGTCTACCAGGAAATTGATGGCAATGAAGACGGCTGTGATGAACAGCACCGCCGCTTGCACGAGCGGGTAGTCGCGGTTGGTGATCGCATCGATGAGGAGCAGCCCGACGCCTGGCCACGCGAAGACGGTCTCGGTGATGACCGCGCCGCCGAGCAGATGCCCGAGTTGCAATCCGACGACGGTGACGACCGGGATGAGCATGTTCCGCATGACGTGCCGCCACATCACGGTGCGCGGCGGCAGGCCCTTGGCCCGCGCCGTTCGCACGTAGTCCTCATAGAGCACGTCGAGCAGGCCGCTCCGCACGAGCCGCGTCAGCACCCCCACGAGCGGAAGCGCCACCGTCACGGCCGGCATGAGCAGGTTATCCCACCCTCCATAGCCGCTACTCGGTAAGAGCCGAAGCTGGCGGGCAAAGACGAGGATGAACATGATGCCGACCCAGAAGGCCGGGATCGATTGCCCGAGCAACGACACGAACGACACGGTAACGTCGACGGCGGTGCCGGGTCGGAGGGCTGCCGCGATGCCGAGTGGGAAGCTGATCACGACGGCAATAACCATCGCGGTGATCGCCAGTTGCCCCGTGATCGGGAGTCGCTCGCTCACGATGTCGACGACCGGCTGATCGAGGCGGATCGACTGGCCCAGGTCGAGTTGGAGCGCCCGCTCGATGTACGTGACGTACTGGACGATCAGCGGCCGGTCCAGGCCCAGCCGTTGCCGGAGGGCGGCGACATCCTCGGCAGTGGCGTTCGTCCCAAGCATCATCTGGGCCGGATCGCCCGGAATCGCCCGGACAACGAGGAACACAATCGTCAGTGCGCCCCAGAGGACGAACACCGAGTAGATCAAGCGGCGAATGATGTACCGGCTCATCGTCGATCGTCATCAAGCGGTCGGTTGGGGCTGGCTCCGGCCAGCCCCAACCGGCTCACTCCCTCGTTACCGCTTCGGCGGGGTCGTATTGTAGAAGTTCAGGAAGCCGCTTGGCGTGGGCACGAAGCCCTCCACCCCCTTGCGCCAGGCGAACGACGCGAACAGGTCGAACGGGAAGATGCCTACGGCCTCATCCCAGATGATCTTCTCGGCCTGGGCGTACAGGTCCTTCCGCTTGTTCTGATCGGTGTCGGCCTCAGCGGCTTGCAGGAGTTTGTCGAGATCCGGATTCTTGTAACCGTTCCGGTTCGCCGAAGAGAGGTACAGCCGGCGCAAGGTGAAGTCGGCGTCGCCGGTGGTGACCGAATTGGTCTGGAAGTCCATGTCCCAGTTCAGCTTGATCAGGTTGTCGAGCCAGGTGGCCCGCTCCTGCTGGTCATACTTTACCTTCACGCCGATCGCGTCCCAGTAGGCGATGAGCGCCTGGCCGATCTCGCGGTCCTGCGGGCCGGCGCCGTCGTAGGAGATGTAACTGGTCGAGAAGCCGTTCGGTTTGCCAGCCTCGGCCAGCAGTTGCTTCGCCTTAGCCGGATCGTAGGTGTACGGCGTTTGCGGTGCGTAGCCAAACACGGTCGGCGGGATTGGGGCGGTCGCCCGCTGCCCGACGTTCCCGAGCAGATCCTTCACCATCGCGTCGGTATCGAGGGCGTACCACATCGCCTGGCGGACGCGCTTGTCGGTGAACGGCTCGCGGCTCGAATTGAACCAGATGAAGTAGTACTGGTAGGAGGGGATGTTCTGGACGGTCAGGTCCGGGCTCTTCTGGAGCGACGGGATCTGGTCCGGCGGCAACTGCCAGGTGAAGGCAATCTCGCCAGTCTCGAGCGCCGTCACCCGGGCGGCGATCTCGGGGATGTACCGGAAGGTCAGCGTCTTCGCGGCCGGCGGGCCGTTCCAGTAGTCGGAGTTTGCTTCGAGCTTGAGGTCTGCGTCGGCGCGCCAGGACTGGAACTTGAACGGCCCGGTCCCGATCGGTTTGGTGAAGAAGCCCTCGTTGTTGAGCTGGCTGGCCGGGCCGACCGTCACCAGGGTGGTGTTGATCGGGATCGTGCCGACCGGCTGCTTCGTCTTGATCCGGAAGGTCAGCGGGTCCGGAGTTTCCAGCGTGCCCACTCCCCCAAAGAGCGGCGCGAGCGGTCCCTTCTGGTCGATGATCCGCTGAAGCGACGCCTTCACGTCGTTCGAGGTAAAGGCGCTGCCGTCGTGGAACTTCACGTTCGGACGTAGCTTAAAGTCCCAGGTGGTCGGGTCGACGGCCTGCCAGGAGAGCGCCAGCCCCGGAATCGGGCTACCTGTGGCCGGGTCGCGGCCGACGAGCGGCTCGAGCACGTGATCCATGGCCGTGTGGGTGGTCTGGTCGACGGACTGCGCGGCCTGAGTGTCGAGGGTCGTCAGCTTGGCATACAGGCCGATGGTGAGGTCGCCGGCCGGAGTCCGCGAGACCGGCTGCGAAGCGGCGGCAGGCTGGGCGGCGGCCGGTGATGCGCCGGGCGCCGGCGATGCGGCAGGCGCGGGCGATGCGCTGGCCGCCGGGGACGCGGCCGCGGCCGGCGATGCGGCGGCAGCCGGCGATGACGCCGCCGCGGGCTTTGCGGTCGCCGGCGCGGTCGTCGCGGCCGGCGCCTGCTGGGCCGGCTTCGACGTCGCGGCAGGCGCCGCCGACTGGCCGCAGGCAGCAGCGAGCGGCACGGCGGCCAGTCCAAGGCCGAGGACGAGAACCTGCCGGCGGGTCATTCTCCTGGTCATGGTGCGCACCTCCCTTGTAGAAGGACGTCGAGCGAGGGACCGACGACATGGGGCGTGGTGTTCGTGGGGGCATCTGCGGTCACACAGCGCGTCTGGTCAGCAGCGCAGCCCGAATACGAGCGCATCAGGGCGCGTCGCTGGAGGCTGGCGTTCGCGCCGAGCCGCCATCGCTACGAGCATCGGCGTCTCGGACGCGGCGGGCCACACGGTCACCGAGATAGGCGCCCTGCTTGACGAGCGTCTCCTGAAGCCACGGTACCGGCACCTTGCGAGGTTCCACACCCTCGGCTACCGAGAGTGCGGCGGCCGTTCCGGCGGCCTGCCCCATAGCGAAAGCCGGCGGCATCACCCGGATCGCCGCCAATGCCTCGTGCGTCGCCGAGACACAGCGCCCGGCCACCAGCAGGCGATCGGTCTGGACTGGCACGAGCGAGCGATACGGAATCTGGTAGACGTTGGCGACTGTCAGATCCGGCCGTAGCCCGCTGCCTGCCCCTTCCGGCGGATGCAGGTCGATGGGGTAGCCACACAGCGCGATCGTGTCGTCGAAGTCGCGGCCGGACGCCAGGTCTTCGGCCGTCAACGTGTACTCGCCGACGATCCGCCGGGTCTCGCGTACGCCGATCGTGGCTGCTGTGTCGAGCAGGATGCAGTTCTCGAGGCCGGGGCAGTACTCGCGGAAGAACTTCATCAGGAACATGACCTGACGCCGCCCTTCGATCTCGGCGCGGGTCAGATCCTGGACGTTGGTACCGTCGAGCCGCTGAAGGCGGGTGGTATTGACCCGCCAGATGCCAGCCTGGGGTGTTTTGTAGATGCCGATACCCTCGCGCGGGATCGGGAACTCGCCCCTCTCACGAGCAGCCATGACTACACCAGAGAACGGGCGCCGGTCCTCGGGGTGCGTCGCGATATACTCGTTGACTCGTGCATCGTCGACGTTACCGATCCGGAAGAAGAGGGTCATCGGCTGCATCAGCCCGTCAGACTCACGGCCCTTGTGGAACGGCGCGCCAGCCCGGGCGGCGATGTCAGCGTCGGCCGAGCAGTCGATGGTGACCTTCGCGCGGATCGCTTCGAGGCCGGACTTGCTCGCCACCACCACGCCGGTCACCTGGTCGCCTTCAACCAGCGCGTCGACGACGAAGGTGTGCAGCCGCAACTCGACGCCGGCCTCCAGGCACATCTCGGCGGCCACGAGCTTGACGGCTTCGGGGTCAAATGGGGTCACGCGATGGTGGCCATGGACGATGAACCCGGCGTAATCGGTACCAGCCTCCACCTTCGAGGGGTGGATGGCGCCGCCGAGGGCTTCGGCGCGCTGCACGAGCTCGTCGAAGATACCCCGTATCACGTGGATCTTGCCGTCCAGGCTATACGAAGTCATAAACGGTCCGACCAGCCCGGCCGTCGCGTTGCCGCCGAGGAACCCGAACCGCTCGACGAGCACAGTCTTCGCGCCGTTGCGTCCGCTGGCGACGGCCGCCGCGATCCCGGCTGGCCCGCCGCCTACGACGAGCACGTCAGCCGTCGCCGCGACCGGGATGTCCCGGAGGTAGCTCAGCGTCTCAGCCATTCGAATATTTCCCTTCCTTCATCCAGCGGGCTCCAGGAGCAGCCGCACGACCGCCGAATCGTCAGGCGCGCCGGCAGCACCCGCGCCGTGGGAACTGGCCGGCCCTCGACCAGATCGATCACCATCCGTCCAGCGGCGTAGCCCATGTTGAAGCGCGGCGGACTAATGCTGGTGAGCGGCGGCTCAGTCAGTGGAGTCCATTCGAGATTGCCGTAGCCAATGACGGCGAAGTCAGCGGGCACCGATCGGCCAGCCTCGGCAAGTGCCCGCACGAGCGCCACCGAGAGCGGGTCGCGGGTCGTCACCGCTGCTGTCACGCCACGCTCAACGAGCATCCGAGCGGCAGCGCGGACGCGGGCGGGATCGTAGGGCGGCGCCTCGACGATGACCGCGTCAGCCTCGGCTCCGCCGCCCTCCGCGAGCAGCTTACGGCACGCTTCGATCTTGTCTCGGGTGGGCTCGAGCGTCACGTCCTCGCCGACGACGGCGATCCGGGAGTGGCCATGCTCGCGCAGATGACGGAGCGCCCGCTCCATCCCGCCGACCTCATCGGCCGTCACGTACGGCACCCGCACATCGCCGAAGTCGCGCCGCCCGATGTGGACGATCCTGGCCCCATGCGCGACCGCCGACGCGATGGCCGCGCGGTCGGTCCTGGTCCCGATAGCGACGAGCCCATCGACTCGTCCGGTCATGGCGGGTTCGAGCAGGTCGAGCCCGTTCGTCGCACGGCGCGGGGACACCAGCAACAGGTCGTAGCCGGCCGGACCGAGCGCGTGGTGAATGCCGGCGATCATCGGGTCGTAGTACGAGTCGGCCTCGGGCATGTTCCCGAAGTGCACCAGTCCGATCGTCGACGACTTCCGTGCGGCGAGCACCCGCGCCGCGTGGTTTGGCCGGTAGCCGGTCTCACGCACGATCCCCAACACCCGCTCGCGGGTGCGCGGATTGACGCGTGGGTCATCGCGGATGGCGAGTGAGACGGTGTTCCGCGAGACGCCGGCAAGACGAGCCACCTCTTCCAGGGTGCGCGCCTGTTGCCCCGGTGCCTGCCGATTATGAACGCTCATATCCTGGCTAGCATAGCACGCACCGGGGCGCCTCGCAATCCTGGTAGCGGTGTCCGTAGCAGGCCATTCGCTGGTACGCGAATTTCCACCCCGGTCGCGGTGTCCATCGGCGTGTCCGGAGGCATGCGCGAGCGCCAGATCCCGCGCGACGCACGCTGCCCGTCGCGCGGGACGAGGCAGTTCTGTTAACCTGCCGAGCCATGGATTCCGAGGGGCTGGAACGACGGCGTCAGGGGCGGCCGCCGATGTGGCACTGTCGCCAGTTGGCGATGCGCGAGTGACGCCAGGGGTGCACGCCGGCAGTCATACGGGCGTGGGCGCCATGACGCCTGCATGGCATTTCCGGCTGACTGGCTGGCTGGTGAGCCGGCCGCATGCCGACCGCCTGGCATTGCTTGCGCTCGGCGTACTCATCGTGGCCGCGGTCTCGCCGGTCGGGGATTTTCCCCTCGACGACGACTGGTGGTACGCGCGGCCGGTTCTGCGGCTGTTGACGGATGGATCGCTTCGGTTCATCCCGGGGACCGGCCCGAGCCTGGTCGCCCAGGTTGCCTGGGGTGCCATCTTCGCGGCAGTCTTCGGCTTCTCCCACACGGTCCTGCGGGTCTCCACGCTGGTGCTGGCGATAGTCGCCGTGTTGGCGTTCCACGATCTGGTGAGCCGGGCGCTTAGCCGGTGTCTGGGGTTGCTGCTCGCGGTGCTGCTCCTGGTCAACCCCTTGTTCGTGACCACAGCCTACAGTTTTCGGACGGATGTCCCGTTCCTCGCTGCCACGCTGCTTGCGTTGGCCACGGCGGCACGCGGTCTCGACGGCCCTACACCCCGGCTCGGCTGGCTAATCGCCGCCGGCATCCTGGCCGGCCTCGGCTACCTGATCCGGCAGTTCGGAATTGTCACCGCACCGGCAATCCTGGCGTCAGCGGTCGCCGCGCTCGGCTGGCGGGGTGCGCTCCGGCCGCGCGTGTCGCTAGCGGTCGTGGGCCCGATGCTGCTGGCCGTTGGGGCGTGGCAGATCTCGCGCCCGGCGATCGTCGAAATCGCGGCGACGAGCGAGCTAGACGTGTTCCAGTACCTCGCCGAGCACGACGTACCGTTTCTGACCGAGCGCTTCCTACTCTGGTTCCGGCCGACGATGGTCTATCTCGGATTGATCGGCCTGCCGGCCTCCGTGGCAATGGTGCTCGGCAGCGCGCACATGAGGGGCCGGGTCGAGCGTGGAGTCGTGATCGGCGGGCTGGCCGGGTGGTGGGCGCTCCTGTCGCAGTGGGCCGGCGACGTGCTCCAGGGCGCCTATCTCTTGCCGCTCGGACTGGCGATCCTGGCGCCCTGGCCGGCCCGTCGCACGCTCGACGTGCCGCTCCGCGCTGGATTGCTCGTGGTGGCAGGGGTGCTCGCGGCCGAGGCGATTCCGCATCTGACGGCTGCGCGCGGGAGCGTCCCACCCCTGCTCGGCTACACTCTCTCACCAAGTGGCTTCCAGACGAACACTATGTTCTGGCGTGAGCCGCCGCCTCCGCTCGTCGGCGACACCGTACGCGCCGCTGTGAGCGGCCTGGGTCTGCTCGGCGTTCCGCTCCTGTTGGCGGCCCTGGTACGTGTCCTCGGGCAGGGCGCTGGGCGCTCTGCTCGCCCCACCACGCCGGCCGCGGTCGCCACTCCGGCAGGCACTCCGCGCGGAATCGACACGGCCGCGCTCTCCCCGGCCGCGCTCTCCCCGGCCGCGGTCGGCGTGCTGATCTTTGGCGCACTGGTGCTGGCCGAGGTGTTGCTGCTCTCGTTCTATCGAGGGGTCCAGGATCGCTACCTGCTGCCGCTCACCCCCAGCCTGCTCCTGCTCGGTGCGCTTGCGGCGCCTCGAACCCGGCTGCTAGTTCCGCTCGGCGTCGTCTGCGCGCTCTTGCTCGGCGCCTGGAGCCTGTCCTGGGAGCGCGAGTACCTCGCACGGCAGGCGGCCATCTGGCAGGCGGCCGAAACGCTCGTCGACCGGGGTGCGCGCCCGCGGTACGTCGACGGCGGCTATGAGTGGAATGGCTGGTATCGGGAGGATGTGGCTGTCGAGAAGGGACGCCAGCGCGCCCGGCGGCGCTCGCCATCGGCCTACCTCGAAGGCTTCTACAACGAGCTAGCCCGGTCTGACATGCCCTGGTACGTCGACTTCCGCCCGGATCCTTCCGCTGCTTGCCCCGAGCACGTCGTCAGCGTCGTCCCGTACCTCGACGGTCGTCACGTCTACGCGCTGAAGCGCTGCTGAACCCTCACCCGCGCTGCGCGCGACCTCTTCCGCTTGGAGAGGTGTGGGGCCGCACGAGCTCACAGCAGGTCCAGGCGGGCTGAACAAGATGGAAGCATGCCATTGGAACTCGCCACCGTCGTTCGCCGGGCGCCGCCGTCACTTTCGGTTCGCGATCCACAGGCCGCTCAGGATGAGCGCGCCCCCGAGCAGTTGGGGTGTTGTGGGCAGCTCGCCCAGCAGCGGCGCCGCCGATAAGATCGCCGCGATCGGTCCGATAAAGCTGAAGGCGGCCGCTCGCCCGGCCCCGATCCTCCGAACACCCTCGTTCCAGCCGAGGTAGCAGAGGCAACTCGACACCACGGCCAGATATCCGATTGCCAGCCACGCCGCGCCCGATACCGACGCGAATGGCACCCTGAGAGGCTCTGTCGCCGCGAACGGCGCCATCAGGGCCGCGCCGACCAGCACCGAATATGCGCTGGTCTCGGCAAGCTGGAAGCGTCCGGCTGCCATCCGCACCCCGACCGTATATCCGGCCCAACAGATCGCGCTCACGAGCAGCAAGCCGTTGCCGAGCCGACGATCGTCGCCGACGCCCATGCTGGCAGGGCCGCCGACGACCAGCACCGCCAGCCCGACGAACGCGACAACCCCGCCGACAAGCTGTGACCGACGAATCGGCTCACCGAGCGCCAGCGCCGCCAGCCCGACCGTCACGAGCGGGCTAATCCCCTGGATCAGCGTACCCTCAGCCGCACCGGTCCACTGCAAGCCGATCGTGTAGAGTGAGCCGAACAGGGTGATACCGACAAAGCCTAGCAGCGCGAGAAACGGCCAGTCCCGAGGGGGCGGGAGGCGGCGAGCCTCGCCGCGCCAGACGAGCACGACGAGCAGCAGCAGAGCGCCGGCCGCGAAGCGGACGCTCGCCGTTGTGAATGGAGCTATCTCGGCGACGGCGAAGCGGGTCATCGTCGCGCCGACACCCCAGCCGACAGACGCGCCGGCCAACATCAGGTACGCCAGAAGGAGTCTTGACACGTTCCGGAAGCCGATGGTATTGATACCCTACGGGCGACATTAGCACTCACGCCTAGAGAGTGCTAAAACCATGAGAGGGCGGCCTGAGCCGCGCGGGTCATGGTATGGAGCGGAGAGGCGTGGAGCTTACCTCGCGACGGCGGCGCATGCTCAAGTACGTAGTCGAAGAATACGTGCGGACGGCCATGCCGGTCTCGTCCGAAGCGATCGTGCGCCGGTACGAGCCGAGCGTCAGCTCCGCGACGGTTCGGAATGAATTCGCGCAGCTCGAGGACGTCGGCCTGATCTCTCACCCTCACACCTCGGCCGGGCGCGTTCCAACGGACGGCGGCTATCGTTTCTTCGTCGAGCACCTGATGGTCAACCAAGGTCCGACGGCCAGCGAGCAGCGGCAGATTCGGCACCAGTTCCACCAGGTCGAGCCAGATGTAGACCGTTGGGCGCATCTAGCATCGTCAGTACTCGCGAACGCGGTGCAGGCGGCAGCCGTTGTCACGCCGCTGACGTCAGCGCAGGCGCGGGTCCGCCGAATCGCTCTCGTCTACGTCCAGGACACCGTTGCGCTGGTCACCGTCATGCTCCACTCCGGCGCCGTGCGTCAACAGGTACTTCACCTGGAGCAGCCGGCCGAGCGGCGCGACCTCGACGAGTTGGGTAATCGTCTAACCGCCCTGCTCGATGGGACGACGGCCGAGCAGACGGCCCGGATCTCGACCACGCTCGAAGGCGTTGAGGGGACGGTTGCGCTGGCGGTGAGCCGCATTCTGGAGCAGGCGGACCGCCAGGCGTTCGAAGATATCTACTACGAAGGGCTGGGCAACGTCCTGAGCCAGCCCGAATTCACGTACAGTCAGAAAGCTGTCCCGCTGGTCCAGGTTCTGGAGCGGGGTCAGATGCTGGGCCAGGTGCTCTCCCAGGCGCTCACGGCGTCCGGGGTGCAGATCATCATCGGCGCCGAGCACCTGCTCGAAGAGATGCGCGACACCAGCGCCGTGCTGGCGCGCTACGGCACCGGCACCGACGCGCAAGGGGTACTCTGCGTCCTCGGTCCGACTCGGATGCCATACTGGCGAGCGGTAGCGATGGTCCAGTTCATCGCCGACCTGATGGATCTACTCGTCGCCGATACGCGGGCCGACGGTCCTGCCAGCGACGACGTATCGCAAGGGAAAGCGGGAGAGGAGCCAGGAACGCATGGCGCCTGAGCAGGAGCGACACGAGGCGACCGACGAGGCAGGCCGTTCGAGCGCGGCGAGCACGGGGGGCGGCAGCGCGACCGGCCAGCAGCCAGCCGCCGATCAAGGCGCGCCTGCCGCGCGTGCCGCTGGCTCGGGCGAGCCCGACGCGGCACGCACGAGCGCGACCGTCGTGGACGATGCCGAGGACGTAGCCGGGCTGCGCGAGCAGATCGCCCGCCTCGAGCGGGAGTTGGCCGAGGCCCGCGAGCGGGCAGACCGCTTCCATTCGAACTGGCAGCGCTCGGCAGCCGACTTCCAGAACTGGAAGCGGCGCACCGATCAGGAGAAGGCCGAACTGGGCCGGCTCGCCGAGGCTGGTCTCACCAGCGCGCTGCTTTCCGTCCTGGACGACTTCGAGCGAGGGTTCACGTCCCTGCCACCCGAGCTTCGTTCGTTTACGTGGATCGAGGGTATGTATCTGATCGGGCAGAAGCTCTTTGCGCTCCTCCAGGCGCGCGGCCTCGACCCGATCGAGGCGCTCGGCGAGGACTTCGACCCACATCTGCACGAGGCCGTCTTGCGAGAAGAGGGCTCTGAAGGGAGCGACGATCTCGTCGTCGTTCAGGATCTCCAGCGGGGCTACCGCTTCCACGAACGAGTGATTCGTGCGACGATGGTCAAGGTCGGAGCGCGCGGGACCGATCGATCGTCGCAAGGCGAGCCGGCCGAGGACGAGCGGGGTTCGAACCAGGCGCCGGCAGACGGCGGGGGCCAGGCGGGCGCGACGACCGACGCGGCGCCAGGCTGACACGGCTGGACCCACGTCGACAGGAGAACGTGGCAGGGTACCCGTGAGAGGGTGACGAGGACGGGACACTGGGCGCAGGGCGCTGGGGGCAGGCGAACGAGGGCCTCAGCCCGCACGAGCGCACGAACAGACGACAAAGAGCTTCGAAATTGACATCTGTCAGGGCGCTGGAAGGCGCCACGGTTTCCGGGGTGGCGCGGCCATCCTGTGGCATCATAGACGACAGCGGCGGCCACCCCCGCTAGTGCCGGAGGTCCCGAACGAGGCCCATGCCCACGACCAAGCGAGACTACTACGAAGTGCTCGGCATCGGCCGGAGCGCGTCTGAAGACGACATCCGCAAGGCATATCGCCGGCTCGCGCTCCAGTTCCACCCGGACCGCAACAAGGATCCGGGGGCAGCCGAGCAATTCAAGGAAGTCAAAGAAGCGTACGAGGTACTCTCCGACTCGGAGAAGCGCTCGCTGTACGACCGCTTCGGGCATGCCGCGGGCGAGCGCGGCTTCACGAACGGGGGGTTTAGCGGCTTCACGGGCTTCGGCATCGAAGACATCTTTGAGAGCTTCTTCGGGGCGGCCGGCTCCGGCACCGGACGGCGCTCGCGCGTCCAGCGCGGCGCGGATCTCCGGACCGATATCACCCTGACGCTCGAAGAAGCCGTCTTCGGCTGCGAGAAGGACATCTCGTACCCGAAGCACGAAGCGTGCGCGCGTTGCACCGGCAAGGGTATCGAGCCGGGCAAAGAGCCGGTGACGTGTCCCCGCTGTAACGGCACCGGCGAATTGCGCCGAAATCATCAGTCCATCTTCGGACAGATGGTCAACGTCAGCATGTGCGACCGCTGCCGGGGCGAGGGCACGATCATCCAGGATCCGTGCGCCGAGTGCCGTGGGCAAGGTGTCGTGCGGACCACCAAGACGCTGCGGGTTCAGATTCCGGCCGGCATCGACGACAATTCACAGATCCGCCTCTCGAATGAGGGCGAGCCGGGGCCGCGCGGCGGCCCGCCGGGTCATCTCTTCCTGATGATCCACGTTCAAGCACACCGCTACTTCCACCGACAGGGCAACGATCTACTCGTCGAGATCCCGATCAACGTGGCCCAGGCGACGCTTGGCGACGAGTTCGACGTCGAGTCACTCGACGGCCCCGTCAGGGTCAAAGTGCCGGCCGGAACCCAGAATGGCCGCACGATCCGGGTACGCAGCAAGGGTGTGCCGTACTTGCGGGATCAAGGGCGGGGTGACCTGCTGGTTCGGCTGAAGGTCGCGATTCCGACCGACCTGACGGCCCGCCAGCGCGAGTTGTTCAAGAAGCTGGCTGAGACGTTCGACGGCGACGTGACACCCCAGGAGAACAAGGGTTTCTTCGGTAAGGTCAAGGATCTGCTTGGCTAGCCGGGTCATGCCAAGACGTACCAGGGCACATACAGCGGCGGCTGGCGACTCCGCATCTGGCGCGGCGGGGTCTGGGGCATGGCTCGAGTTGAGCGCCGTCAGCGAGCCCGAGGCCGCCGACGCCGTCGCCGAGGTGTTCGGGCGCTGGGGGCGTGGTGTCGCGATCGATCAGCCAGTGCTCGACGCACCGGACGGTGACGGTGGCTGGATCGATCCAGAGCGGAACGTGGTGGTCAAGACCTACATCCCCCTGGACGCGGAGGCCGAGGACAAGCGGCGTCTGCTCGAAGAGGCGGCCTGGCACCTCGGACGGCTCCGCCACGTCGAGCCGCTTCAGACGCGGACGCTTGCCGAAGAGGACTGGGCGAACGCCTGGAAGCGATTCTTCTACCCGCACCGGGTCGGGCGCCGCCTCGTCGTCGTGCCGTCCTGGCGGCGGCAGGCCCGACGGCCTGACGACGTGATCGTCCGGCTCGACCCCGGCATGGCGTTCGGGACCGGCCTGCACCCGACGACCCGGATGTGCATGGCGCTCCTCGAGGAGCACCTGAGCCCTGGCGATGCCGTCCTTGACTTCGGCTGCGGCTCAGCGATCCTCTCGATTGCCGCTGCGCGGCTCGGCGCCGCACGCGTTACTGCCCTCGAGGTCGACGCCGTCGCCGTGCGCGTCGCCGAGGAGAACGTCCGGCGGAACACGGTGGTCCGAAAAGTCCGGATCTATCCCTCGTCGATCGAGCCAGGTATCCCCATCAAGGGCGCACCGTTCGATTTGGTCGTGGCCAACATCAGCGCATTGGTCTTGACGCGGGCGGTCGAGGGCCTGCGTGACGCCGTGAAGCCAGGCCACTACGCGATCCTTTCGGGCATCCTGGCAGCCGGCGAAGCCGGAGTGCGCGCGGCGTACACGGCAGCCGGCTGGCAGTACGTCGAGACGCGCACTGAGGGCGATTGGATCGCGATGGTCGTGCGCCGCGATGACGGGGTCAGCGGAGTACTCTGACGTGGCCCGTGGGCCGCGCGCGTCCGCTCGGCGCTCGGCCGACGGTGCTGGCATCCAGCGCCGCGCTCGTCACCGCTTCTTCGTTGCACCGGGCCTCCTGAACGGCGATGCAGTGACGCTCGCCGGGCCGCTCGCTCATCAGATGGCCCGAGTCCTGCGGCTACAGACGGGCGACCGGGTGATGCTCGTCGACGGCACTGGCAACGAGGCGATCGTGCGCCTGGAGGCGGTCTCAGGGCAGGCCGTCAGCGGCCACATGGAGTCGCGACGACCGAGCCGCCCCGAGCCAGGGCTGCGGGTCGTGCTGTATCAGGCGCTTGTGCTGCGTGAGAAGTTTGAGGTCGTGCTCCAGAAGGGGACTGAGGTGGGAGTAAGCACGTTCGTACCCGTCTGGTGCGAGCGGAGCATCGTGTCCAAGAGTGACGCCATCGACGAGCGCCGCCTGGAGCGCTGGCGGCGGATCGTGACCGAGGCAGCCGAGCAAAGCGAGCGCGGCACGATCCCCGCCGTCGAGCCGCCGCTCCCGTTTCAGGCGGCGCTTACCCATGCTCTGGCGAGCGGGCCGACACTGATCGCCTGGGAGCGGGAGCGGACCCGATCGCTGCGGGCAGCCCTCCGTGACACACTGCCAAGAGGAAGCACCCTCTCGATCTTCGTCGGCCCCGAGGGCGGCTTCTCGAACCTCGAAATCGATGCGGCGCGGGATGCCGGAGCGATCGCGGCTTCGCTCGGACCCCGTATTCTGCGGACCGAGACGGCCGGTCCCGTCATCGCCGCGCTCGCGCTCTATGAAGCCGGCGACATGGAGCCGGTCCCGTGACTCGCCCGCTCTTCTTCCTGTCCGACTTCGGCCTGACCGACACCTACGTCGGCGTGGTCAAGGCGGTCATCCTGGGCATTGCGCCGGGCACCCCCATCGTCGATCTGACCCACGACATCCCGGCCCAGGACGTTCGGGCCGGGGCGTTCGCGCTGCTGGCCGCCGCTCCGTACCTGCCAGCCGACGCCGTGGTCCTTGCCGTGGTCGATCCGGGCGTCGGCACGAGTCGGCCTGCCATCGCCGCCGATGTCGCGGGGCGCGCGTTCGTCGGGCCGGACAATGGGCTGCTCACCTGGGCGATCCAGCGGCTCCTGTCACCGCCGCCCAACTCGCTTCTGGCGGCGTCCGATTCTGGGGTGGGTGGCGCGCCAGCGGTCGCGGCAGCCAATGGGGCAGGCAGCAATGGGGCAGGCGGCGAGACGCTTCGGACCGGCCCCGGGCTTCGCGCGGTCAGGCTGGACTGCCCGCGCTACTGGCTCCCGACCGTGAGCACCACCTTCCACGGCCGCGACCTGTTCGGTCCGATCGCGGCGCATCTGGCACGCGGTATCGCGCTGGCGGAACTTGGGACTGCGGTCGACGCCATCCAGGCGCTCCCCTTCCCCTACCCATCCCGCGAAGGCGACGCGGGGCGTGGTGAGGTCATTCATGTCGACCACTTCGGCACTCTGGTCACCAACCTGACTGCCGCCGCTCTGCCGCCCGAACCGGTCATTCACGTCGCCGGGCACGCGATCGTCGGGCTGTCCTCGCACTTTCAGGGGTCCACCGACCTCGTGGCGTTGATCGGCAGCAGCGGCTTCCTCGAGATTGCCGCTCCGAACGGCAGCGCGGCAGCGATCCTGGACGTGGGAATCGGCGCTGCCGTCGCTACGCGCAGTTCGACGTGAAGCGTGTCCCGACAGCGCCTGCCGGAGTCCTGGCTCGCTGTATACGTGCGTCTGCCCCTTCACCCGGTACTGACGCGCTCCTGATACGATCTTCGGCGTGATGGAGAGCAAGCAACCCGCTCACCCCTTCGCCCGGACGGCCGCGCTCGTCGCGGTCGGCTGCAAGGTGAACCAGAGCGAGCTACGCCAGTGGGGCGCGGCCCTCGAAGCGGCTGGCGTGACGATCGTCCCCAGCGGCTCGCCCGCCGATCTGACCATCGTCAACACCTGCACCGTCACCTCCGACGGCGACAAGACCTCGCGCAAGGCGATCCGCCACGTCATTCGACAAACCCGTGCTGACGGCGCCTCGAGGTTCGTGGTCGCGACGGGCTGCTCGGCGAGCGTCGATCCGGAAGCGGTCGCCGCCATCGACGGCGTCGATCTCATCGTCCCGAACGCCGACAAAGACGATCTCATCCGCCGGCTCGCGGATATCGGCGTGGTGCCGCCGCTCCCCGCGCAGCCGGACCGCTGGACCCACCCGTCGGAGCGGCCGGGCTGGATCACGCTGCTGCCGGCCCTGGAACGACGGGCGCGGGCGTTCGTCAAGGTGCAGGACGGTTGTAACAGCCACTGTACCTATTGCATCGTCCCACGAGCGCGCGGCCCGCAGCGGAGCCGCCCGATCGACGCGATCGTCAACGAGATTCGCGTGCTCTATCACCTCGGCTACCGTGAGGCCGTGCTGACCGGCGTCCAGATCGGTGCGTATGGCTCGGACTGGGATGCGAGCACTCGCCGCGTCACGCGCGGGCGCGGCCCGACCCTGACCAACCTCGTCGAGCGCGTCCTGACGGAGACGTCGATGCCGCGTATCCGGATATCCTCGATTCAACCTCAGGATTGGCCAGCTGGCTTCCTGGATCTCTGGCGCGACGGACGGATGTGCCGCCACCTGCATCTGCCGCTTCAGAGCGGTTCGGATAGCGTGCTGCGACGGATGGTACGCCGGTATCGAGCGAGCGACTTCTACCGCCTCGTCGAGGAGCTCCGGGGATTGATGCCTGAGGTGGCGATCACCGCCGACCTGATGATCGGATTCCCGGGCGAGACCGACACCGAGCACCGCGACAGCCTGGCGCTTGTCCGCAAACTTGCCTTCGCCGAGCAGCACGTCTTCCGCTACTCGGCCCGTCCTGGTACAGCCGCCGCGCGCCTCCCGGACGACGTGCCGCCACCGGTCAAGAAGCGCCGCAGCGATGAGGCGCGTGCCCTCGACGCCGAGCTACGGACCGCCTACCGGCAACGGTTCCTCGGTCAGACGCTGGACGTCCTCTGGGAGGAGCACGCGCATCTACCTGGATGCGAGCCTGGCATGCACCCGGCTGTCTGGTCCGGTCTGACCGACAACTACCTGCGGGTGTTCGCGCCCGGCGACGCCCTCGAAGGCACCATCACGCCCGTTCGCCTGCTCGACCTTAGCGGCGATGGGATTCGTGGAGAGATCGCGTGAACGAATGCCTCTTCTGCCGCATCGTAGCGGGCGCCATCCCTTCCAACGTCGTCTGGCGTGACGAGACCATCGTCGCCTTCCGAGACATCGAGCCGCAGGCGCCGGTCCACGTCCTGGTCGTTCCGACCGAGCATATCCCGTCGACGAACGACCTCGACGACGGCCACGACGGCCTGGTCGGCCGGCTCCTTCGGACGGCCGCCCAGATCGCCCGTCAGGAGGGTATTGCCGAAGGAGGCTACCGGCTGGTGGTGAACACCGGGCCGAACGCCCAGCAAAGCGTGCCACACCTGCACGTCCACATCCTGGGCGGGCGCGCGTTCACCTGGCCGCCGGGCTGAGCCGGGCGACGCACGCCTTCGCTCCCGAACGCGGGAGCGAAGCCCGGAGGTGAGGGGGTTCCCCTCAGGGAGGCTGAGGCAGTTCCGCCGCTTCAGCCTGGCGCGTCGTGGTCTGTCGGGGGTGGACTGTCTGGCGTCGTCGTCTCACCAGCCCCGAACGTGCCACTCGCCGGGTTAGGCTGTTCGATATCGGTCATCGTTGAGGCGTCGACCGACGGCACAACGATCGCTCCGCTTTTCGGCGCCGTGGTCCGCCAGTCCTCGTTCATCTGGTTCGTCGCCGAGTCCATCGCCTTCTCGTCGATGGTATAGCCATCCCGCTTCAACTCCCAGGCGATGACGTCGAGGATGATCTGATTGATGTCCTGAATCGCATCGGTGTAGTTACGATGGTGGCGCTCGGCAAGGATAGCCGTCTCGTAGAACCCGAGCATCAGCGCAGTGCCGTAGAGCATGTGGTAGCCCATCGCCGCGAGATTGAAGGCCGTATAGTCGTCGCGCAGGTTCTTCGAGACATCCTCGGGGCGCACCTTACCGACGACGCCGGCTGCCAGCCCAAACACGGCCGAGATCGCGTTCCGGAGCGTTCCCCCGGCCTCACCGCCAAGGCCGGCCAGGTGCGCCTTCATCTCGTCGCGCTGACTCTTGACCATGCTATGGAAGCGTCGCGTTGCGGCGTTCGCCTTGGGGTTGCCGGCACTCTTTTGAAGCTGGCTATCGAGCGCTTCCTCGATGTGGCTCTCCAGCGAGTACATGTCACTCACGTACGCCTTGATGGCGTCGTGGCTCTTGCTCTCCACCATGCTTGAAATCCTCCCGGAGGGGCTGGCACGGCAGCACGCACACCGGGCGTGCGCTGCTACGAGACTCGGCAGGCCGTGTCGATGGGCCAGGAAGGGTTGGTGCAGAAAGCATGCCGATGGTGACGATGGTCGGCGGACGAGGACAGTGCCCCGAGTCGGTCGAGCATCGTCACGAACCAGCGGTTGCGCACGTCCCTGAGAGCTCGGACGGCCTTCGTACCTGACGGTTTCAGGTACGAAGGCCGTCTACCGGGTGGGCTGGATCGAGGGCCTGGTCAGGGCGCGTGTTGCTGAGCCCGCGCATCCACGATCGTGGCCAGGCGCGCCACCGAGTCGAAGATTGGCGCGGCGCCCGGCGGCAGGGTCTGCGACACCACGTAAACGGCATTATTGCGGCGCCAGGCGATCCAGATGCGGCCATCGTTCGTCCCGGTCCCAATCTGGGCCAGCGTCTCATCGCCAAGCTGAACTGGCGAGTCGACGATCCGATACTGCTTCGGGTTCTGGGGCTCGCCAGGCTCGTAGATCTCGTTCAGATCCTTGTGTGCGCCGTCAGCATCCCGATAGATCTGAACGCTCAGTGCGAATGGCGGCGGGAATCCCTTTCCAAGCCAGCGTACCAGCCCACCCTGCCAGCCGAGGCGAAGCGCCCGCTCACGGGCGGCCGTCAGGCTTGGGAAGTCGCTGACGTAGTAGTTGAGGGTGTCAACCAGCATCTCACCCCGGATCACCTGATTCTCAGGCTGCTCAGCGTCGCTTGCCTGAAGTTGCACCGGGTCGATGCGCGTTCTCAACTCATCGTCCGAGAGCACGCCCTCAGTCTGCGATGGCCCCTCCGGGAGCGGCCCAACTCCGGCCGGCGGATTCAGTGCCGCATCGATCGCTTCCTGAGGGATGGTGGAGGAGCCGCGATCGAAGCGCAACGCCACGTCCGGCGTGACCCCGACCCCGTCGACCACCTTCTCCTGGATGCCAGTAAAGACCTCACGAATGGCGACTTCCATTCCGGCATCCAGCGGCAACTCGATGATGTTGGCCGTGTTGAGTGCTCCGGCCGACCGCTGGCCCATGACGACGCCGCGATGGTACTCCTGAATCGCCGAGGCGAACGCCTCCGACGCCGAGGCTGAGCCGCTGTCGATCAACACGACCAGCGGCCGCTGGACTCGAAACAGGTGCCCATCGGTCGCCTGCTCGTATCGGCCGCCCTCACGGTCGCGCTCGACCAGGATTGGCCCCTGATTCATGAATCGGCCGAGCACCTCAGCGAGGGCGTTGCCACCGCCGTTCCCGCGTAGGTCCATGATCCAGCCCTTGGCGCCAGCCTGCTCGCACTGCTCCAGGTAGTAGTCCATGTCCTGGCCGATCGTCCGGCCGGTCGGACCGACGATGAACGAGACCGGGAAAGCGCTCAGATGGAGATAGCACACGCCCTCGGGGAGTACCCGCATCGTCAGGGGCGGCTCAGAGAAGCGCGCTCGAATGACCGTGACGTCGACGAGGCCAGCCTGGTCGCCAGAAGTCGCCGGCGCGGGCGTCTGGGCCGCGCTGACCCCACGCTGAAGAGTCAGCGTGACCGGCTGTCCGGCGTCGCCGCGCAGCAGATCAGACAACTCACGCAGATCTAAGCTGCTGACATCCTGGCCGTCGACGGCCGCGATCAGGTCGCCAGCCAGGACGCCGGCCTTGTCGGCGGGGGCGCCAGTGACCACCTGCGTAATGGTGAAGGGCGCCGCTTGCCCCTGGATGACGATCCCCAGTCCGACGCGGCCCTGCTCGCTCGTGAGGCCGGCCCTGAAGCGCGCGAACGCGTCCGGCGGCAAGAAGACGGTGTGCTGCTCGGCCAGGCTATCGGCGAGGGCATCGGTCGCCAGCATCGCGATACGGTTCGCGTCGACGTCGCCCGCAGCGCCGATAAGGACACGGTACTGCTGCTGGAACGCGGCCAGGTCACCAGTCCGGTCACCCGTCAACTCCGGTGGCGCAACGCTACCGGCCGACCGCCGCTGCTCGGTCAGGCCGCGCCGCGCACCGTCCCAGGCCGCACCGAGCAACTTCTTCGAGTCGACCGGGCGAAAGAACCGGTCTTCGATGGCATTGTAGGCAGCGGCAATCAGCGCCAGCCCTGGCTCCGGATCGTTCGTGGTGGCACCAGCCTGCCGCGCGGCCGGCGCCTGAGTGGTCGAGGCTCGAGTGCGGGCGTCTGAGGCAGCCGCTGCCTGGACGGATGGTTGCTTCGACGCGGCCCCCTGTGCGAGCTCGGGGTTCGAGGAGGCGGAGCCGGGCGCCGTGACCGACACAGCGGGCGCGCCCCTGGCATCGGCGACGACCGGCCGTTCTGTCGCCTCATCGACCGGCGTTACGGCGGTTGGCGTTACGGCGCTCGCTGCCGCGGGTGTCGATGTCTGTGTTGCCGTCTCCTTGGCGGCGACAGCGGGGGCATCGTCCCCATAGAGCGGCGCGAGCACAGTCGAGGGCGCCAGTGCCACGACCACTGCGATGACACCCAGGAGCAGAGCGGCCGCCAGAGCTCGGCCGCGCCAGACAGGTCCGCGGCCCCTCGCGTCAGCGGAGCGGTTCATACTGACATGGTCCTCCGGGCGCCGAGAGGATCAATCGCGTACTCGCCGCCCCCTCGGGTCATGATACGCGGTCCGCAGGCTCGAACGGCTCGTATTTCAGGGGGCCGGCACGCTTGCTGCGTGGGCCGGCCGCGCGGGCCTTCCGCTATACTCCGCCCATCTTCCGACCGTGACCGGACGTTTTCCTGTGCTCTCCATCGTCATCCCGATCTACAACGAAGTGGAGAACCTCCCGGAACTCCACGCCGAGCTACAGGACGTCCTCGTCAGGTATGGACGCCCCTACGAGATCATTTACGTCGACGACGGGAGCCGCGACGGCAGCTTCCCCCTCCTGAAGCAACTCGCGGATCGGCACCCTGAGGTCGTCGTCCTCCAGTTCCGACGCAACTTCGGGCAGACGGCCGCGCTCGCGGCCGGCCTCGAAGCCTCGCGCGGTGAGATCGTCATCTTCATGGATGGCGACCTTCAGAACGACCCGGCCGAGATCCCGCGCCTCGTCAGCACCCTCGAAGAGGGCGAGTACGACGTGGTGAGCGGTTGGCGAAAGAACCGCCAGGACGGCGCACTGAACCGAAAGTTGCCGTCGCGTATCGCGAACTGGCTGATCTCGAAGGTCAGCGGCGTCAAGCTCCACGACTACGGCTGCACCCTGAAGGCGTACCGCCGCGACGTGTTGAAGAACGTCCGGCTCTACGGCGAGATGCACCGCTTCATCCCGGCCTACGCGGCCTGGGCCGGCGCCAGCGTCACCGAGTTGCCCGTCAACCATCGAGCCAGAAAGTACGGCCGCTCGAAGTACGGGATCAATCGGACGATCAAGGTCCTGCTAGACCTGATGACGCTGAAGTTCCTCAGCACCTACTCGACCAAACCGATCCAGGCGTTCGGGCTGATCGGGGCGCTCTGCTTCCTCTTTGGCATTCTGTCGTTCCTGGTCGTCCTGTACGCGCGCTTCTTCGAGGGGGTACGCGCGAACCGCAACCCGATCCTGTTGATGGGCGTGTTCATGTTCCTGGCTGGCCTGCTGTTCATCACCCAGGGGCTCCTGGCCGAACTGGTCACCCGGACCTATTTCGAGTCCCAGGGCAAACCGACCTACGTCATCCGCACCGTTATCGGGCGAGGGCTGAACGGTCGCCGCGGCTTAACGGGTGGCGGGCGACATCGTAACCGTTACACCCGCTACGGCATCCGCATGAACGGGCAGCCACGGCCGGTCAACACCGTACCCGAGCCGGTCCTGGCGAGCGCCGCCAGTGCCAGTGGCGCCAGGAGCCACGGCTAAGCCCGGCCCCGTGTCGGTGGCCGTAACGTCGGCGCGACCTGCATCGTTCGGGCGTCTCCGAGCGTTCGTCCTCGCGCACCCGGATGCCCTCTCGATCGGGCTCATCGTCGTGGTCGCGGCGGCAATTCGCTTCGCCTTCGCGTTCCGGGTACCAGTCTTTCTCCTGCGGGACAGTGTCAGCTACTTCCTGCCGGCCTGGGATCTGAATCACGGCCTCGGCTTCGACCTGAGCGTGCGCCGGACGCCGGTCTACCCCTGGTTCTTGAGCGGCGCGATGACGCTCTTTGGCGATGAGTTGCTCGCCGTGGCGTTGGCTCAGCACGCGCTCGGGATCGGCACCGCCGTGCTGGTGTACCTCCTTGGTCGGCTGACCTTCGGGCGCGCAGCCGGGCTGCTCGCGGCGCTGCTCACGGCACTGAACGGTGCGCTCCTGGTCGCCGAGCACTATGTGATGCCCGAAGCCGTCCTGCTGGCGTTGCTGCTGGTCACGCTGTACGCCTTGCTGCTGGCGATTCGGCATAGCAACCGCCGGAGCTTTCTCACGAC
This sequence comes from Chloroflexota bacterium, assembly GCA_020845495.1. Next base: position 9,195 of record JADLFM010000065.1, on the reverse strand, counting down.
CGGCTTGCTGCTTGGTATGTGCATCCTCTGTAAGCCGGTCACGCAGGCACTCGTCCCGGTGCTGCCGCTGATCGTCCTGGCGAGCCGTGGCTCATTGCGGCGCGCGATCGTGCCGAGCGCCCTGATTGGGGCCGGCGTCCTGGCGGTCATTGTGCCCTGGATGGCTCGGAACGCCGCCGTTCACGGGAGCGCCACGACGGCCGGCGCGCTCGGGCAGACGCTCGTCGCGCGGGCCGCGAAGCACGACGACGGCTTCACGTGGTACGACGCGCGCCAGGCTGCTGCCTACGAGCGCCGCGAGGGCATCGCGCGCCAGATCGTGCAGAGCGGTATCAAACAACGCCTCTCCGACGGTGTCATCTACCGGCGCGTCCAGGACCGCCTCGGCCTGAGCGACCCCGACGTCAACCACTTCATGCGCGACCTGACCGTCAAGGTGATCCTCGAGCAACCGGGCTACTACCTGCGGGGCACGGCGGAGATGACCTGGCGATTGCTGCTCGGTGAGGTCGAGAAGCTCTCTACGGATTGGAAGACCCAGAACGCCCGCCTCAGCCGGGAGGAGTGGGACGACCGGGTCGAGTACCTGCTGAGCCGCGCGACCGACGCGCAGCGAAACGAACTCGACCGAGCGAGCGCGGTGGTCGGGCTGGTGCAGCCGGCCGCGCTCGGGCCGATCCTGCCGCTGCTCGGACTACTCGGGATGGTAGTGGCCGTCGCCGTGCCGAGGCTCAGACCAGCCCTCACCTTCGGACTGGTGACAGCGGCTCTGCTCGTCACGTCGGCGGCACTCGACGGCCCGGTCACCCGTTACCGCTACCCGACGGATCCGCTCGTCGCACTGGCAGCGGCCGGCGGCCTCATATGGGGGCTGACCTGGCTGCTATCATGGACGCGGCCCCGACGAGCGACGCCATCAGCCACTCGAACGGTCGCACACCGAACGCCGACGCCAGCCGCCGGCACGGCGCCGGAGAGCGTCTGACGTGGCACGTATGCTCGGCCGCACCTGGGTCCAGGTCCGACGACACCCGGACGCCGTGGCGCTCGTCACGATCGGCACGCTCGCGCTGCTGCTACGGCTCGCCTTCTTGTATCGCGTACCCGTCATCCTGACCGGCGATAGCCAGTCCCATTACCTGCCGGGCTTCGATCTGATTCACGGCAGCCAGTTCGATCCAGAGCTACGCCGGCCTCCCGGGTACCCGGTCTTCGTCGCGGCGACGATCCTGCTGCTAGGCGAAGATCTGCGCGGTCTCGCCTTCGCCCAACACCTGCTTGGCGTCGGCACGGCACTCCTGACCTACCTGCTCGGTCGACTGACGTTCGGCCGGACGGCCGGCGTCATTGCGGGGCTGCTCGTCGCACTGAACGGCGCATTGATTCTGTCGGGCCAGAGCGTCATGACCGAGACGCTCTTCACGACGCTGCTCCTCGGGACGCTGGCGGCGCTCTCGCTCGCCGCACGGACTCGCCAATGGGGCTGGACGGTGCTGGCCGGCTTGTTGCTCGGCGCAGCCAGCCTGACCCGCCCGGTCGCTCAGTCCCTGGTGGCACTGGTGCCGGTGGCGTTCCTGCTCGGCGGTGCAGCCATCCGGAGCGCTGGCCGCACCAGGATGGGGATACCATCCGGCCTCCTGGCGTCCATGCGCGGCACGCTGCTCGTTGGGCTCGGCCTGGTGGTGGTCATGGGGCCGTGGATGTTGCGCAACCTGAGCGAGCACGGCACCCTCTCGGCAGCGGGGGGACTTGGGCGCAGCCTGATCGCAAGAACGATCAAGTACGACGAAGGCTACTTCGATGGCGAGAACGCCGCGAGCCACGCGACCGACGATCTCGACGGGCAGACGCGTCAGTTTATTCGAGGCAAGCGAAACACGATCCGCAATAGCCGCTCGGTCCGCTCGACGCAGGCTGGCTTGATGAAAGAATTTGGGCTGACCGAGGCCGAATCGGATCGGGTGATGCGCCGCGTCGCGCTGGCAGCGATCGCCGAGCATCCCGGTTACTACGTTATCGGCAGCCTTCAGATGGCCGGCCAGATCACCGTCGGCAAGGAGAAGGAAGATACCTATTCGGACCGATGGGTCATGCGGCGAGACAAGGAGTGGGGCGAGCAGTGGGAAGACCGCCTCGATCACCTGCTCGTGCCTGCCACCAGGGCCGAACAGCAGAGCGTCGAGACGGCCGAGCAGATCACTCGTATCTTCCAGCCTTCGACGGTCGGGGCGATCCTCCCGATTCTGGCTGGGGTGGGGCTGCTACTTGGCGCGGTTGCGGCGCCGCCGTCGCTCGTGCCCGGATTGGCCGGCCTCGGGCTGCTGCTTGCGTCGGCGGCGCTCGACGGTCCGGTCCCGCGCTACCGCTACCCTCTCGATCCGCTCATCGCCCTGTTTGGGGCCGGCGCAGTCGTGGTGCTGGCCCGCTGGGTTGCGTTCGCGGTCCGCCGTGTCCGGCCGCGCCCCGATGGCCGGCAATTAACCGGCGTAACCCCCGTGGCTGAGGCCGGGCAGTGAGCGCGCCCGCCACATCTCCGACCACCGATGCAGTCGAGCCGCCGGAATCCACGCGCGTGGCAGTGAACACGTCGGCACGCACGTCGAGTGACCACTGCATGGGCGGCCGTCGAGCCGTTCGCATCGCTGGCCTTCGCGCGGTCGCCGGGCGGCACCCTGATGCGGTGATCGTGGCCATCGTGCTCGCTGTGGCGCTGGCGTTCAAGCTCGGATTCGCGCTCCGGATCCCGCCATTTATTGCCAAGGACAGCCAGGCGTACTTTCTACCGGCCTGGGATCTCATCCACTCCGGCGACCTTCAGTTGGGACTACGTCGGACGCCCGGCTATCCGTTCTTCCTGGCTGGCAGCCTGCTGCTGACCGGCAACGACCTGCGCGGCATCCTGCTGCTCCAGCACCTGCTCGGAGCGGGGACGGCGGGGCTGACCTGCGTGCTCGGACGACTGACATTCGGCAGAAACGTTGCCGGGCGGGGCGTAGGACTGTTCGCCGGGCTGCTCGTCGGAGTATCGGCGCCGCTCGTCGTCTACGAACATTACCTGCTCGCGGAATGTCTCCTGGCGTTCGTCACGACGGGGATGCTGGTCACACTCGTCTGGGCCTGGCGGCTCAGCGGACGCCACGAAATGACGGCGATGGGATTCTCTGTTGGGGAGACGCCGTCGACCGAGGAGCGGGCTGCTGCCAGGCGAGGCGGGGTTGATTGGGGTGGGGCCGGACCGTGGCTCCTCGGCGGACTGCTGCTCGGCATCGCGACGCTCGTCAAGCCGATCGCGCAAGCGTTCCTGCCGCTCGCCGTCCTCGCCGTCTATACGGTCACGGCGTCCTGGCATCCGCTCCTTCGTCGGGGCACCGACCCTCACCCACGGTTCGGCGCCGGCGCGCTCGCCTGGCCAGCCCCAACGCGCACCGCGCTCGTGGCCCTCGGAGCCTTGCTCGCCGGGTACGCGATGGCGGTGGCTCCCTGGACGATCCGCAATCGCCTGGAGCACGACCTGTCGGCGCCCAGCACCTTCGGCCGCACTCTGATCGCTCGGACGGCCACCTATGACCGAGGCTTCGCCTTCGCCGATCCTGGCCGCGCCGAGGCCGATCCACTCCGGGCGCGAGCCATCGAGATCGTGGAGCAGGGCGCGCAACACGGCGACTCGGACGGGACCATCGCCCAGCGCCTACGCCAGGAGCTCGCGCTGGATCCGGTCGAAGTGAACGGCCTGATGCGGGATCTCGCGCTGAGCGCCATCGAGCGCCAGCCGCTCTACTTCGCTACTGGCTCGCTAGCGTTCGCGCAGCGCATCTTCAGTGGCGCTGACGTCAAACTGCGCGACCACGAGGCCGAGCGCAAGGACGTGGTCTGGGAGGAGCGAACGAGACCGCTGCTCGCGAGCGCCCGCTCGGACGACGACGGACGCTTCGCCAGCCAGCGCCTGCGGCTCTATCAGCCCGCCGACTACGCGCCGCTGCCGCTCATCCTGTTCGCGCTCGGGCTGGTTGCGTGCGGGCTGCACCCCCATTGGCGCCCGGGCCTGTTTGTTGGCGGGAGCGCGCTCGTCCTGGTCCTGGCGAGCGCGGCCCTGAACGGCCCCCAGGAGCGTTACCGCTACCCAGTGGATCCGGCCATTACCGTCGTGGCGGTCGGCGGCGCCGTGGGCCTCGGGCTGCTCCTGATACGCCGTGCACGTCCCGCCGTTCGCGCGGCTGCCAGGACACGCGGAGTCGACGGAGCCGCGGCCGACGCGAGCCAGGCGGAGTCTGGAAGCAGCCGGGTCACGGCGGGCCGGGAGCACGACGAACGGACGTGTGACGAACGGCCGCGCACCACGCAAGCTCGCCCCGGGCGAGTCGGCTGATGACGGCCTTCATGGGCTGGATTCGCCGCCACCCCGATCTCGCCATGCTGCTGCTGGTGGTCCTGGTAGCCGGGGGGCTGCGCGCGGCCTTCCTCTACCGGGCTCCGGTCTTCGCCACTGGCGACAGCGAGGGGTATCTCGCACCTGCCTACGCGCTAGCGCGCGGCAACGACCTCGAGTTGTCCTCGAAGCGTACGCCGGCCTACCCGGCTTTTGTGGGGTTCGCCATCGCGGCGGGCGGCGAAGATCTGCGCTCGGTCGTCTTCCTTCAGCACCTGCTCGGCGTCGCGACGGCCGGGCTGACCGTCCTGCTCGGGCGGCTCTGCTTCCCGCCGGCGAGGCTCGGGCGACTGGTCGGAGTGGTGGCCGGGCTGCTCGCCGCGCTCGACGGTGCGCTCGTGCTGGTCGAGCACAGCATCATGACCGAGGCGTTGTTCGTGCCGCTGGTGGTCGGCGCAATGACGGCGCTCGTGGCGGCGCTCCGACACGCTGGCGGCAGGCGCAGCCGGCTGGCTCTCTACGCTCTGGCCGGCCTGCTGGTCGGCGCCGCCACACTGACACGCCCGGTCGCCCAGGCGCTCGTGCCACTCATCCCTCTCGGCGCGCTGCTCGTCTCGCGCTCCTGGCGTCACACGTTCGTCGCGTCGGCGGTTGGGATCGGCGCCTTCGGCCTGCTGCTACTACCGTGGCTCGTGCGTTCCGCCACCGAGCACGATGCGGCCTCAGTGGGGAGCCTCGGACAGAGTCTGGTGGGTCGGACGGCCCGTCACGACCGAGGCGCCTGGACTTACTACGACCCGACCCTGCACGCCAACGAGCCGCCCGACCGGCTGATGGCACGCAAGATTCTCCAGCAGGCCGCCGACAACGGGTCGTCCGGCAAGGCGATCCATACCCGCCTGCGTCGCGAGCTTGGGATCAGCCCGGCCGAAGCCGACCGTCTGATGCGCGACCTCGCCATCGAGGCGATCTTGCGTCGGCCTGGATACTACCTCCAAGGGACGTTGCAGCGCTTCTTCAATCTCGCGGACGGGTCAGTTGAGCGGCTGCGCGATTACCGCAACACCGCCGATACTGCTCGCCAACGTTGGGAGGACGAGGGCTCAGGCCACCTGCTCGTAGCGGCCACGCCTGCCGAAGACGCGGCTGCCCCAACCGGGTCGGCGCTCGTCTCGCTCTGGCAGCCGGGGTACGTTGGCCCGATCCTTCCGCTCCTGGCACTCCTCGGAACCCTTGCCGCGCTGGTCCGTCGACGTTGGCGGCCGGCGGTCGTGGTTGGTCTCGCCTCCGTGACGCTGCTGTTCGTGAGCGCCGCCATCGTCGGTAACGTCGCCCGGTACCGCTTCCCGGTCGATCCGCTCGTGGCGGTACTCGCGGCCGGCGCCGTCACCTGGCTGGTCGAGCATGTACGCCTCCTGGTTACCCGGCACCTGGCCGTCGGCGCTCATCGCTCGCGGGAGTCAACCGAGGTCCCCATCGCCTGAGCGTCCTGGAGTGCAACACTCCACACCGAGCCGGTGTCCCGTGCGTGCCACGGCGTCAGTTTGGCCAGCCGGGTGCGATCCGCGATACTGACGTGGCAGATAGGTATCGGGCACGATGGGCATCAGCAGGACGTGGGCGAGCGACGGAGTGCTCGGCTTGCGGAGCACGGACCGGGCGGGAGGGGACGGCATGGCGACGGCGGCAGAGGCCGCGCGGGCACGAATGCGCGAGCGACTGCGATTCCTCTACGGTGCGGACATCGGAGATCGCACCTTCGCCACACTCGGGCGACTGCTCGACCAGACGCCCCCTAAACCACGAACGCGCCCGCCAGAAGACCGGTTCGACGAGCGGGACGTCGTCCTCATCATCTACGGCGACTCGCTCCTCGCCGACGACCTGCCACCTCTTGCCGCACTACGCCGCTTCGCCGAGCGTCACCTGAGCGGCCTCGTCTCGACGATCCATATCCTGCCGTTCTCCCCCTACTCCTCCGACTACGGCTTCTCGGTGATCGACTACGAACAGGTCCGGCCGGAGCTTGGCGGCTGGGACGATGTGTCCGCGCTCGGCCGTCGCTTCGGCCTGATGTTCGATCTCGTGCTGAATCACGTCTCGGCCCACAGTCCGTGGTTCCAGGCGTTTCTACGCGGTGCGGCGCCATACGACGATTTCTTCATCACGGTCGATCCGGCCCTCGACGTCTCTGAGGTCACGCGCCCCCGCACCACACCGCTGTTGACTCAGGTGGAGACGGTGTCAGGACTGTGCCACGTCTGGACCACTTTCGGCCCCGATCAGGTCGATCTGAACTACGCCAGCCCAGCCGTACTGCTCAGAATGATCGAGGTGCTGCTGGGGTATGTCGAGCGGGGGGCGTCGCTCGTGCGGATGGATGCCGTTGGCTACCTCTGGAAAGAGATCGGCACGAACTGCATACACCTGCGCCCGACCCATGAGGTCGTCAAGTTGTTCCGCGACGTCCTCGACGTGGTCGCACCTGACGTGGCGATCGTGACCGAGACAAACGTTCCGCATAGTGACAACATCAGCTACTTTGGGAACGGCCACGACGAGGCCCAGATGGTGTACCAGTTCCCGCTCGCGCCATTGGTGCTGCACGCCCTGGCCAGCGGCGACGCACGGCGATTATCTGCCTGGGCGAGCGGGCTCGAGCCCCCTTCGGCTGAGACGACTTTCTTCAACTTCGAAGCCTCGCACGACGGCATCGGGGTCGTGCCGGCGAAGGGGTACCTCTCCGACGACGACGTTCGCGGGTTGGCCGCCCGTGTGGAAGCCCACGGCGGTGCCGTCTCGTACAAGACGAATCCGGACGGCAGTGAGAGCCCCTACGAGTTGAACGCCACACTGTTCGACGCCCTCTCTGACCCACATGACCGGTCCGAGCCCTGGGAGACGAAGTGCGGCCGCTTCCTCTGCTCGCAGGCAATCATGCTCGCGCTGGCCGGCGTGCCCGGTATCTACCTTCATAGCCTGTTCGGATCGCACAACGATCGGGCTGGGTTCGAGCGCTCAGGCTGGAAGCGCGACCTGAACCACGAGCAGCTTCGGCTTGCCGACGTCGAGCGACGCCTCGCCGACCCGTCCTCCGAGGCGGCTCGGGTTTTTGCGGGCTACGTCACCCTGCTCCGGGCACGACGCACTCACCCGGCCTTCCACCCGAACGCGCCCCAGGCCATTCTCGCGCTCGGTCCGAGCGTCTTCGGCCTCCGACGCGGCCCTCAGAACGGCGAGGTGGTTGTGGCGCTTCATAACGTATCGGGCGCACCAGCGAGCGTGGACCCCACCCCTCTCGGCCTACCCACACGTGCGCCCTGGCACGATCTCCTGGCCGACGAACAGGTCGTCGCCGACCGTCAACTCATCCTCGAGCCGTATGCCGTCCGCTGGCTCGCCACCCGTGCCTGACGTCTCCCACTCCGTCCCAGGCTACGACCGTCCACCTGAAACGGTGAAACAGCAGCCGACCGTAACTGGTAACTGCACACCTACGCCGACCGGCCGTGCGAGTCGCGGCGTGAGTGGTGGTTTTGTTAACCTGCTGACACGATGGCGGACGATGAACTGGCCGGACTGAGTCGCGAGGAGCTGCTGGAGCTGGTGCAGCGCCAGTTGGCGGAGCTGGCGGAGCGGGACGAGAAGATCCGGGAGCTGGAAGAGGAGCTGGCACAGTTCCGGCAGCCGGCGAAGACGCCGGAGAACTCGTCGGTGCCGCCGTCGCAGGCTCGGAAGGCCAACCGCGTGGCGGGGCGGCGGAAGCTGGGGCCGAAGCGCGGCCACGTCGGGAGCAGCCGGGTGCGGAGCGAGCCGGACGTCGTCATCGCATGCCGGCCGCGCGTGTGTGGGGGTTGTGGCCACGAACTGCCCCAGCTGGGCGGGCGCCGGGTGGGACGCAGCCAGGTCGTCGAGCTGCCGGTCTTCGCGCCGGTGGTGGTCGAAGCGTGGCAGTACAGCGTGGCCTGCGAGCAGTGTGGCGAGCAGACGGCCGGCACGTACCCGGCCGGACTGGAGCCGCGGCGGACGTTCGGGCCCAATGTCGAGGCGCTGCTCTCGTACTTCCACGAGCGGCATCACGTCGGCTACGAGCGGCTGGTGGAGGTCTGTCGGGACGTGTTTGGGCTCGCGATCAGTCAGGGCGGGGTGGAGAACGCGCTGCGGCGCTGGGTCGAGCGTGCCCGGCCGACGTACACCGCCATCCGGGAACAGGTCCGTGGCAGTCCGGTCATCAACTCGGATGAGACCAGCGCGGGTGGCCGGGCGCAATCACTGGCAGTGGGTCTTCCAGACAGCCGAGGCCAGCTACCACGTCATCGCGCCCAGCCGTGGCGGCGAGGTGATCGACGCGTTCCTGGCCGGGGCCGAGCCGGAGGTCTGGGGCGCGGACCTCTGGGCTCCCCAGATCCTGACCCCGGCCACCGAGCACCAGATCTGCCTGAGCCACCAGGAGCGCGACTTGACCTTCGCCGTCGAGGCGGACACCGGCGAGGCGTGGCTGTGGGCGATCGAGCTCCGACACGTCTTCGGACGCGCGATCGGCCTGCACCGTGAACGGACGCAGGTCACCCCGCAGACCTTTGCACGGCGCCGGCTGCTCATCGAGAACGCCACCGATCGGCTGGTGTTCGACCGCTACGTCGCGCCAAAGACGGAGGCCGCACGGCTCCAGCAGCGCTACCGCACCCACCGCGACAGCTTGTACGTCTTCCTGCACCGCGACGGCGTCGAGCCCACCAACAACAGCTCCGAGCGCGACCTGCGCCCCTCGGTCATCCACCGCAAGGTCATCGGCGGCTTCCGCTCCGCCTGGGGTGCCGAGGCCTCGG